>NZ_FWFJ01000024.1 GCF_900172365.1 Roseovarius gaetbuli | reverse complement strand
CCTCAGAAAAATGAGCCTCCGACCCGGCTGCGGCTCATTTTTCTGAGGGTACGATCATAAAGCGATTCTTTCACGCTGAAGCGGGTCCGACTGGAAGTCGGAGGGTTTGCTCCACGGCGTGGATACTAAAAACCAACGCTGCGCGACTGGCTGGGTTTCGCGACGCCTTTCAACTATGCCGCCGCGCCGTGGTTGGGCCCTATCGTTTCCATCCTTATCTTTATGGTGGTTGGCGGGTTGTTCCTGCTTGCGCTTGCCTCTGCCTTTGGCCTGCTCTTCGCCGCTGTGTTTGGTTCGCTGCTTGACGTACCCGGCAGCAGCCTTGGCGTTGGTGGCGTCACCGTCGCCCTGATCGGCGCCCCCTTCGTGATCTGGCGCTCAGTCGTGGCGCAAAAGACCGTGAACGTCACCGAACAGGGCCACATCACCGACCGGATCAACACCGCGGTTCTGGGTCTTGGCGCGGAAAAAGAGAAAAATCGGTTGGGACGGGACTTTAGCTATGTAGTCAGCGGTGTTGTGCAACGCGACTTCGAGTGGCAAGATGAAGAATTGCTTTTGTCGCCTGACGCGGAAGATATTCAAAGAGTTCCGTGGCAACTATACAAAGAAACAGTACCCAACTTGGAAGTCAGGATCGGTGCAATCTATGCATTGGAGCGGATCGCACAGGACAGTGATCGCGATCATATCCAGATCATGGAAATCCTCTGTGCCTATATCCGCGAGAATGCCCGAACTAACGATCTAACTCCCACAGAGTCACCATTCGAAAACTCGGCACTACGTGTCGATCTTCAAACGGCTATTGATGTGATCGGTCGGAGGTCTAATGACAAAAAAGCTTTAGAGATTGCACAGAGACACAGACTGGACCTTCGGGGCACTGATCTGAGCTTCGCCAACTTCGCAAAAGGAGACTTTAGCGCCGCAATCCTAGCTGGTTGCAAGCTTGAAGCATGCACCTTTAGAGATACCGATTTGTCAGGTGCAATTCTGCATAATTCAGTTTTGAATTTTTCGGATTTTTTCCGGTGTAACTTAACTGGTGCGAAGTTAGACGGAGTTGTGATTAATAGACCGGTTCCGGTAGCAGGCGGGTGGACGGCATCCATTAATATGGCTGAACTGAAAGGTGTTTCCTTCCCAAGCGCCGATCTATCAGCACTTCAGTATCTTGGTACCGCATCCAAGATGAACCAGATGATGGATAGTAGCGATACAATACTATCTGGAAATTTGAAGCACACAATGCCAGATCAACACGTAATGGAAAAGAACATCTATCGTAGAATGGAAAATTTAGCAGAAAGCGATATTGACGACCTTACTATAATTGAAAATGTTGGATTCAAATATTGGTTTCCGTTTGATGCTAGTCGGGACATGGCATTTGCACCGGGAAGAAGAATGTTCCTTCAGGATATGGGGCTGAATTGTTGGCCCTACATCGAGGAATAGGTATGGCTTAGGCTATTGGAAAAAGTGGCAGGCGGACCCGGAGGGGTATGAGCCGCCGGACCCGCCGGGAAAGGATGAGAAGCCGGTTCAAACAGCTGGCAAGACCTCTGCGGCATGATGCGGCAAGGCGCGTGGGTTTCACCCACCCTACACACCCACAAAAAACTGGTGCATAAGGCGCTGACGACTCAACCACGCCAAGGATCAGACCCATGCATGATATCCGTGCCATCCGCGACACCCCCGATGCCTTTGACGGCGCCCTTGCGCGGCGCGGGGTGGCGCCGATCTCGGGGGAGATCCTTGCGCTTGACGAGGCCCGCCGCGCGCGCATCCATGCCGCCGAGACCGCGCAGGCCGAGCAGAACCGCGCCAGCAAAGAGGTCGGCGCGGCCAAGGCCAAGGGCGACGAGGCCGAATTCGAGCGCCTGCGCGCGCTTGTGGCCGACAAGAAGGCCGAGGTCGCCGCGATGCAGGCCGAGGCCAAGGAGCTTGATGCGCAGCTTAACGATCTTTTGATGGGCATCCCCAACCTGCCGCATGCGGATACGCCCGATGGTGCCGATGAGGCCGATAATGTCGAGATGCACCGCTGGGGCACGCCGCGGGTGTTCGATTTCACCCCGAAAGAGCATTACGAGCTGACCGGGGTCGTGCCGGGCATGGATTTCGAGCTTGCCGCGAAACTCTCTGGCAGCCGCTTTGTCGTGCTCAAGGGCGCCGTGGCGCGCATTCACCGGGCGCTTGCGCAGTTCATGCTTGATACGCACGTCGATGAAAACGGCCTGAGCGAGACCTGGACCCCGGTTCTGGTGCGCCCCGAGATGATGCTTGGCACCGGGCAGTTGCCGAAATTCGGCGAGGACAGCTATGAGACCACCAATGGCTGGTGGCTTGTGCCGACCGCCGAGGTGACCCTGACCAACACCGCCAATGGCGAGACGCTTGACGAGGCCAGCCTGCCGCGCCGGATGGTGGCCCATACGCAGTGTTTCCGCTCCGAGGCCGGCAGCGCCGGGCGCGACACCGCCGGAATGCTGCGCCAGCATCAGTTCGAGAAGGTCGAAATGGTCAGCCTGACCCACCCCGACCACAGCCGCGCCGAGCTTGACCGCATGACGCGCTGCGCCGAGGGGATTTTGGAAAAGCTCGGCCTTGCCTATCGCACGGTGGTTTTGTGCACCGGCGACATGGGCTTTGGCGCCCAACGCACCCATGACATCGAGGTCTGGCTTCCCGGTCAGGATACCTATCGCGAGATTTCGTCGGTTTCGGTCTGTGGCGACTTTCAGGCACGCCGGATGAACGCGCGCTTCAAGCCCGCCGCCGGTGGCAAGCCCGAGTTTCTGCATACGCTCAACGGGTCAGGCCTTGCGGTCGGGCGCTGTTTGATCGCGGTGCTGGAAAATGGCCAGAACGCCGATGGCTCAGTGCGCCTGCCCGAGGTTCTGCACGGCTATCTGGGGGGCAAAACCATGCTTCAGGCGGATGGCACACTTGCCTGATCGCGCCGCCGCGATCCTTGTCTTTGTGCTGGCGATAGGCTTTGCCCTGTCGCCGTTTGCCACCGGCGGATTTGCGGGGTTTCGTCCGGATCAGTTTCCGGTGCCACAGATCAACGCGCCGGTGCAACCGGCGGGCTATGCCTTTGCGCTCTGGGGGCTGATTTACCTCTGGCTGATCTTTGGCGCGGGGTTTGGCGCGATCCTGCGCGTTGCCGCCAGCGACTGGCGCCGCGTGCGCCTGCCGCTGATGGTGAGCCTTGGAATCGGCATCTTCTGGATTCCGGTGGCGCAGGTGAATGTTCTCTGGGCTACGGTGATGATCTGGGCAATGCTGGCTGGCGCGATCTGGGCACTTTTGCGGGCACATTACCGGGATCGCGTCTGGCTTGAAGGGCCCATCGGGCTTTATGCCGGCTGGCTGACGGCGGCAAGCTCTGTGGCGCTTGGGCTGGTGCTTGCGGGTTATGGCATTCTTGGTGCGCAGGCAGCGGCGATTGCGATGATCGGGCTGGCGCTGGTGATCACGCTTGCGGTTCTGGTGATCCGGCCCGGCACGCCAAGCTATGGGTTTGGCGTTGGCTGGGCCTTGGTCGGGGTGATCATGCGCAACCTTGAGACCAGCAACATGGCGGTGATTACGCTCTGTGTCGCGGGCCTTGCGGCCATCGCGATTGTCACATGGCGCGGTGCGCGCGCCCTGTCGCGCACCTGACCCAAGCCGGGCGGCGGTGCCCCGAAGGGCACCTCCTCAGGGTTTCGGCGCTTTGCCAAGATGCTTGCGCAGGCTTGAGGGCCCAGCCTTTTTCTTGGCTTTATACGGGTTCTTGTCCGACTGGCTCCGCATATAGAGGCGGATCGGCGTGCCCGGCATGTCGAAATCTGTGCGCAGGCCATTCACAAGATAGCGCGAATAGCTTTCCGGCAATTTGTCGGGATGCGAGCACATCACAACAAAGCCCGGCGGGCGGGTCTTGGCCTGGGTCATGTAGCGCATCTTGATGCGCTTGCCGCCCGGCGCGGGGGGCGGGTGCTGTTCCAGCATGCCCGTCAGCCAGCGGTTCAGCTGGGCTGTGGTGACCCGGCGGTTCCAGACCTCATAGGCTTTTTCCACCGCGTCGCGCAGCCGATCAAGCCCCTTGCCGGTCTTGGCCGAGACGGTGACAAGCGGTGCGCCGCGCAGCTGTGGCAAGAGGCGCTCAAACGACTCGCGCAGATGGCGCAGCTTTTCCTGTTTCTCGGGCTCGATATCCCATTTGTTGACCGCCACGACCACCGCGCGGCCCTCGCGCTCGGCGAGATCGGCGATCCGCAGGTCCTGTTGCTCGAAGGGAATTTCCGCATCCAGCAGCACCACAACGACTTCGGCGAATTTCACCGCCCGAAGCCCGTCGGAGACCGACAGCTTTTCAAGCTTTTCCTGAACGCGCGCCTTTTTGCGCATGCCGGCGGTGTCAAAGATCCGCACCGGAAGCCCATCCCAGTCGATCTGAAGCGAAATCGCGTCGCGGGTGATTCCCGGCTCGGGGCCGGTCAACAGGCGGTCCTCGCCGAGGATCTTGTTGATCAGCGTCGATTTGCCGGCATTCGGGCGGCCAACAACCGCCACCTGAAGCGGGCGCGCCTTGGTGGGTCTGCGATAGGTTTCTTCGTCTTCGTCGTCCTCATCAAGGGCGACGTCGACTTCGGGGGTCTCGGATTTGGCGCGCTCTTCAAAGGCGTCCGACAGCGGCATCAGCTGCGCATATAGATCGTTGAGCCCCTCGCCGTGTTCGGCCGAAAGGCGGATCGGCTCGCCAAGGCCAAGGCCGTAAGCCTCGTTGACGCCGACATCGGCGGCGGCGCCTTCGGCCTTGTTGGCGGCGACAATCACATGCGCCGAGCGTTTGCGCAAGATTTCGGCCAGCGTCTCGTCAAGCGGGGTGACCCCGGCGCGCGCGTCAATCAGGAACAGGCAGATATCGGCCATATCCACCGCCCGCTCGGTCAGCTTGCGCATCCGCCCCTGAAGCGATTCGTCGGTGGCATCTTCAAGGCCGGCGGTGTCGATCACGGTAAAGCGCAGGTCGCCCAACCGCGCGGCCCCTTCGCGCAAATCACGCGTCACGCCGGGCTGGTCATCAACCAGAGCAAGGCGTTTGCCGACAAGGCGGTTGAACAGCGTGGACTTGCCAACATTCGGGCGGCCCACGATGGCGAGGGTAAATGTCATCTTTATTTCTGCTCCGACACGGGATCAAGCCGGTCTGATACAGGATCGCGCGGTCAACGGAAAGCCAGCAATTGGCCCTTTTTTGAAACGACGTAAAGCGTGTTGCCCGCAACGACCGGATTGCTGGTCGCGCCGCCGGGCAATTCGACCGTGCCACGCGGCAGGCCCGAGGCCGGATCGAAGAACCGCAGCGCCCCGTCGCCCGAGGCCACGATCAGCTGACCACCGGCAATCACGGGGCCAAAGTGACCGACGATATCGGACTGACGGCGCGGCCGCTTGTTCTTGAACAGCGGCAATTCATGACCCCAGATGCGGCGGCCATCCTCGGCGGCCAGACGCACAAGCTCGTTGCGGTCGGTGACCATGAAGAGCGACTCACCCGCAGGCCAGACCCGATTGAGCGGGCCTTCGGTCGCGGTCCAGATCCGGGCGCCATTGCCAAGGTTAAGCGCGACTGTGCGCCCCGAGTGGCTTCCGGCATAGACGCGCTCGCCCACGACCACCGGATCGCCGGTGATATCGTCGACTCGCGCGCTGGCCACGCCAAGCCGCTCGCCCGCAATCTGTGCATCCCAGAGACGCAGGCCACCCTTGCGGAACGCGCCCTGAAGCTCGCCTGCGCCGAAGGCAAAGACCGCGTATTTGTCGGTGATCGCCGGGGCCGGACCGCCCAGAACGTTGTGAATATCGGGCGAGCCAGATAGCTGCCAGCGGATGCGCCCGGTGTCGGTTTCCAGCGCCCAGGCGACATCATCGCCGGCCACCACGTAAACTAGATCGCCAAAGACCGCAGGGGTGCCGGTGCCTGCGGCGCCAAGCTTCTGCTGCCAGATGACGGCGCCGGTGGCCGGATCAAGCGCGGTGAGCAGGCCAAAGCCCGAAGACACAAACAGCTTGTCCGCGCCATAGGCCAGACCGCCGCCGCTGGCATTGGCCGCGCCCTCGTTCGGCGGGGTGATATCGGTGGACCACAACAGCGCGCCTGCGGTCGAAACGGCGCTGATCTGGGCCTGTGCGTCTAGCGTGAAAACACGCCCGCCCGCGACAACCGGATCGGCGGTGATGCGCACGCGACGCCCGTCACCGGCGCCGATATTCACCGCCCATGCCAGTTGCGGATTGGCCCCGAGGGCCGGATGGCTTGTGCGGGTGGAGGCCGTGCCGATGGCCTGGGGCCAGTCTGCATTCGCCGTGGCGGCGGGCAAGGCGACAAGCTCGACGCTGTTCTCGGGGGTCACATTGGCCTCGGCCTGCCCCGCATCGGTTTGCAGAACCTCGCGCAGCCCCTGGCGTTCGCCGGGCAGGATCTGCGCTTTCTTGTTACAGGCGGTCAGGGCAAGGACCGTTACCAGCCCAAGGATCAATCCGTTGCGTTTCACTAGTCTTGCCCTCACTTTTCGCCCTTTAGCGCCGATCGGGGGCTTGTCCCCGTTTGCGCGCCGCGTCTTATTCGGTTACCGCCGCATCCACCTGGGGAATGCCTGCGGTTTCGGGCAGCTCGCCGCCCAAGGCCACAATCACTTGTGTGGCGCGCCGACGCAAGCCCGCTGTGGCCTCGGCGTCAGCGACGATTTGCATCATCCGCTCAAGCGCTGCATCCTTGTCGCCGGTTTCAAGATCAATCAGGCCGAGTTGCTCTTCGGCCAAAAGCCGCACAAGCCCGCCCGAGCGCGCAAGCCCGTCCATCAGGGTGCGGCGGGTCGCAACGTCAAGCCCCGACCCCGGAAGTGCAACCGCCTTGAGCGTGGCAATCTGGCGATAAACCGGATCGGTACCCTCGCGCTCGGCCATCGCCAGAAGGCGTTTGGCGGCGTCTTCTGGGGCCTCTGACGCGGTCTCGGAGGCGGCCAAAAGATCAAGAACCGCCTGCGCCGAGGGGTTGCTCACGATGATGTCGCCAAGGGCCTGCGCACGTGCGTCACGCTCATCAAGCGCAAGCGCCGCGATGATCTCGTCGCCAAGCGCCTGTGCTGCGTCACGGGCCTGCGCCTTTTTCCATTCGTTCCAGGCCGCGCCGCCGACCAGCAGAAGGATCGCCAGAACGGCGATCCAGCCATAGCGGCGCATGTACCCGAACAGACGGTCGCGGCGGACCTCTTCTGTGACTTCTTCAATGAAACTGTCGCTGTCGCTCACGCCCCGGCCCCCCTGCATTTTTCCCCTCTTAACCCGAAGCCCCGGCCCTGCCAAGGGGCGGCGGGCCCTGCCGTGACAGAGCGGCTTGCGAGCGGTTGAAGAAAAGTTTAATCTGAACCGGTCAGTTTAGCGCATGACGGATGTAAGCCCCCGCATGCGCCGTTGACGTGCATAATGGTGGTCATGTGGTGCGCCGCGCCCGGTCGGAAAGTTGCAAGATGCGTATAGTCCCTATTTTGATTGCCATCCTGGTTTCGGCGCTGATCTATGCCTTTGTGTTCGAGCGCGAGCGCCTTGTCGCGCTGTTGCCCGCGCCTGCGCCCGTGGCGGATGAGACCGCAAGCGCCCCCCCCGAGACAGAGGCGCCGAGCACCGCGCCGGACAAGGTTGGCGTCGTCGCCATCCATAGCCAGGCGCGGGTGATCGACAGCGCGGTGATCCTGCGCGGGCGTACCGAGGCCGACCGGCTTGTCGAGTTGCGCGCCGAAACCTCCGGCCTCGTGATCTCGGAGCCGCTGCGCAAGGGCGCCTTTGTGGCCAAGGGCGATCTTCTGTGCCGCCTTGATCCGGCGGCGCGCAACGCCAATCTGGCCGAGGCCCGCGCCCGCCTTGCCGAAGCGATGACCCGCGTCCCCGAGGCCGAGGCCCGCGCAGCCGAGGCCCGCGCCCAGCTTGCAGAGGCCGAAATCAACGTCAACGCCGCCGAAAACCTTGAACGCGGCGGTTTCGCCTCGCAGACCCGCGTGGCCGCCACCCGCGCCGAACTCAGCTCGGCGCGCGCCTCGGTGCAATCGGCCAGTTCCGGGCTTGAGGCCGCGCGCGCAGGCATCGAATCGGCCCGCGCCACCATCAGTGCCGCCGAAAGCGAGATTGCCCGCCTTGAGATCACCGCGCCCTTCGAGGGCGTGCTGGAAACCGATACCGCCGAAATCGGCAGCCTTCTGCAACCCGGCGCGCTTTGCGCCACGGTGCTGCAACTTGATCCGGTCGCGCTTGTCGGCTTTGTGTCTGAAATGCAGGTTGCCCGCGTCGAGCGTGGCGCCATGGCCACTGCGCGGCTTGCCTCGGGTCAAACCGTCGAGGGGCGGGTGACCTTTCTGTCGCGCGCCGCCGACAATACCACCCGCACCTTTCGCGTAGAAATCGAGGTGCCCAACCCGGGCCTTACCCTGCGCGACGGTGAAACCGCCGAGATCATGATCAGCGCCGAGGGCAAGACCGCGCATCTGTTGCCGCAATCGGCGCTTACGCTTGATGATGAGGGCACGCTTGGGGTGCGGATCGTCGATGGTGAGAGCCGCGCGCTCTTCACGCCCATCACCCTCTTGCGCGACACGCCGCAGGGGGTCTGGATGACCGGCCTGCCCAACCGCGCCGACGTGATCGTGATCGGTCAGGAATATGTCACCGACGGCGTGCCCGTCCGCCCCGCCTATCAGGAGCTTGGCCAATGACCGGCATCGTCGATTGGGCCGCTGCGCGCGCGCGCATGGTGCTGGCCTTCGTCGTGCTGTCGATCCTGGCGGGCACGCTGGCCTATGTCGGCCTGCCCAAGGAGGGTGAGCCCGATATCGAGGTGCCGGCGCTCTTCGTTTCGGTCCCATTCCCCGGAATTTCTGCCGAGGACAGCGAGAAATTGCTGGTCAAGGTGATGGAAACCGAGCTGAGCGATCTGGACGGGCTCAAGACCATGACCGGCACGGCGGCGGAAAACTATGGCGGCGTGGCGCTTGAGTTCGAGTTTGGCTGGGACAAGACCAAGATTTTGGCCGATGTGCGCGACGCGATGGACACCGCCGAGGCCGAGTTTCCCGATGGCGCCGAAAAATACACCCTGCGCGAGGTGAACTTCAGCGAATTCCCGATCATCATCGTCAACCTCAGCGGCCCGGTGCCCGAACGCACCATGGCGCGGCTTGCCAAGGACCTTCAGGACACGCTTGAAGGCATGGAATCGGTGCTTGAGGCGGGCATCGCGGGGAACCGCGACGAGATGGTCGAGGTGGTGATCGACCCGCTGCGCCTTGAGGCCTATAACGTCACCGCGCTTGAGCTGATCAACGTGGTGCGCAACAACAATCAGCTTATTGCCGCAGGCGAAGTCGATAATGCGCAGGGCACGTTTTCGGTCAAGATTCCGTCGTCCTTCGAGGAAACCCGCGATATTTACCGCCTGCCGATCAAGACCAATGGCGACCGGGTGGTGCGGCTTGGCGATCTGGCGACGATCAACCTGACGTTTGAGGATCGCATCGGCACCGCGCGCTTCAACGGCGAGACCACGGTGGCCTTGCAGGTGGTCAAGCGCAAGGGCTTCAACATCATCGACACCGCCGATCTGGTGCGCGCCGAGGTCGCCCGCGCCGCCGCCCGCTGGCCCGACGAGGTGCGCGCGGCGGTGACCGTGGGCACCTCGAACGATCAGTCGCGCACCGTCGCCTCGATGGTAAGCCAGCTTGAAGGCTCGGTCCTCACGGCGATTGCGCTTGTGATGATCGTGATCCTGGCGACGCTTGGCATCCGCCCCGCCCTTTTGGTGGGCTTCGCGATCCCGACCTCGTTCTTGCTGTGCTTTGCCCTTTTGGCGATCATGGGCGTGTCGATTTCCAACATCGTGATGTTCGGCCTGATCCTTGCCGTAGGCATGCTGGTGGATGGCGCCATCGTGGTGGTCGAATATGCCGACAAGCGGATTGATGAGGGCGCCGGCCCGATGCATGCCTATGTGGCGGCCGCCAAGCGGATGTTCTGGCCGGTGGTCAGCTCGACCGCGACCACGCTTTGCGCATTCCTGCCGATGCTGTTCTGGCCGGGCATGCCGGGGCAGTTCATGGGCATGCTGCCGGTCACGCTGATCTTCGTGCTGAGTGCCTCGCTTTTGGTGGCGCTTGTCTATCTGCCGGTGCTGGGCGGCGTCACCGGGCGCACCGAGCGGTGGTTTGACACGCGGATCGGGCAGATTGCCGGGCTGTTCTGGCCCTGGCACCTTTTGTTGTTTCCGATTTCGGTCGGCGCGCTCATGCTTGCAGGCGCGGGTGCGCCGACCCTGCTGGAAAATGTCAGCGCCAGTTTCGCGGCAATGGACAGCGCCGAGATCCTTGGATCGGTGGTGCCGACCCTTGCCACGGTCTTTGCGCTTTTGCTTGGCGTGGTGGTTCTGGCCATCATCGGGATAAGCGGTGTCGTGACGCTGTTCATGGCGCTACTGGCCATCGGTCGCCGCTTTGGCAATCTGGGGCGCGCGATGATGCGTCGCGTGCTGCCCAATCGCCGCCCGCGCGTCAAAGCGGGCTATCGCCGCTCGCTCTTTGGCCGGGTGATCCATCTGATCACCGGCAATCCGGTCTCGCCGCTGCTGGCGTTTTGCGCTATCTTCGTGCTCGTCGGCTCGGTTCTGATCTATTACGTCAACAACAACAACGGCACCGAATTCTTCGTGGAATCAGAGCCGGAACAGGCCATCGTCTATGTGCGCGGGCGCGGAAACCTGTCGATTGATCAAAAGGACGATCTGGTCAAACAGGTCGAAGAGGTCGTGCTGGCGCATCCCGGCGTGCAGACCGCCTTTGCCTTTGCCGGGGATGGCGGGCTTAACAACAACACCGGCGGCGCACAGCCGCCCCGCGACACCATCGGTCAGGTCCAGCTTGAAACCATCCCCTGGGATGAGCGCCCGGTGAAGCGCGAAACCTGGTTCACCATTCCGCTCCTTGGCTATGAGGTTGGCCGTGCGGTCAAGGACGAGGCCTTTGACGGCGACACCATCATTGCAGAGCTGACCACGAAGCTTGAGAAAATCCCCGGCATCAAGATCGAGATCCTCGGCAAGGCCCGCGGCCCGGCTTCGGCCAAGCCGTTGCATCTGCGCCTCAAGAGCGATGACTGGGACGCGCTGATCGGATTTACCGAAACGGCACGCGGGCATTTCGATGAAACGACCGGTCTGCACAAGATTGAAGACACCCTGCCCCTGCCCGGCATCGACTGGCAGATTGATGTCGACGTCGAAAAGGCCGGCCGCTTTGGCGCCGATGTGGCGACCGTCGGCGCGATGGTGCAGCTTGTGACCCGCGGTATCCTGCTTGATACGATGCGGGTCGAAAGCAGCGATGAGGAGATCGAAATTCGCGTGCGCCTACCGGAAAAGGACCGGGTGCTCTCGACGCTTGATTCCCTCAAGGTGCGCACCGCGGACGGGCTTGTGCCGCTGAGCAATTTCACCACCCGCACGCCGGTGCAAAAGCTGGCCCAGATCGACCGCGTCGATCAGACCCGGTTTTTCGACATCAAGGCCGCCATTGTTGACGGGCTGAGCAAGACCACCACCGATGCGCAGGGCCATGACATCACCGTGCCGATCACCGCAAATGAGCGGATCGAAGAGCTGACCCAATGGCTTGAGAGCGGCGTCATGCCCGCCAATGTCACCTACGAATGGACCGGCGACGCCGAGGATCAAAAAGAATCCGGCGCCTTCCTGCAAAAGGCCTTCATGGGCGCTTTGGGTCTGATGTTCATCATCCTGCTGGCGCAGTTCAACAGCGTCTATAACGCGGTTCTGGTGCTTTTGGCGGTGGTGCTTTCGACCACAGGCGTTCTGATCGGGATGCTGGTGATGAACCAGCCGTTTTCGATCATCATGACCGGCACCGGCATTGTCGCGCTTGCCGGGATCGTGGTGAACAACAACATCGTGCTGATCGACACCTATCAGGAATTCAGCCGCTACATGCCCCGGATCGAGGCGATCACCCGCACCGCCGAGGCGCGCATCAGGCCGGTTTTGCTGACCACGATCACCACCATGGCGGGGCTTGCGCCGATGATGTTCGGCCTCAGCCTTGATTTCGTCGCCGGTGGTTATTCCTTCAACAGCCCGACCGCGCTCTGGTGGAAACAGCTGGCGACGGCGGTGGTGTTCGGCCTTGGCATTGCCACGGTGCTGACGTTGATCTTTACGCCGGCGATGCTGGCGATGCGGGTCTGGGCGGGCACCTATGTTCTCTGGGCGGCGCAATTGCTGGCGAAACTGTCGATGGGCCGCAGCAGCCGCGCCGCGCGCGATTGGGCGCTCAGCCGCGCCGCGCGCCGGGTGCATGCCCCCGAGCTTGTCTGGCCGGATGAGAGCGCGCCCGACATCGGCTATGTCGAAGAGGCCGACACGCCGCCCCCCGATCTGGAGGACCTCAAGCGCATTCTTCAGAGCCGCGACCCGAACAAACCCCTGCGCGCCGCCGAGTGACTCGGTCGCTCAAAGGCGGGGCCTCTGTCTGATTCTTCGACACAGCCCCCTTAACTTGATCGAAATCGGAAACAATCAAACACCCCGGCCCGTTTCGTTTCACTCAACGTGCCAGAAACGCCTCCGCCCTTGAAATGTGACCAATTCTTGGCAAATATGTGGCGGCATACAGAGCGAAAAGCATTCTGGGGAGACGGCATCATGTGGCATTGGTTCACCTATTATTACGGCGGAAGCACGAGCGGCTCCGGCGGTTCGACCACAACGGCATCTTCGGTGCCCGAAATGGATGCCGCAAGCGGCACGCTGGCGATTGCCGTGGTACTGGCCGCGCTTGTTCTGGCCTGGGAAATCAAGCGCCGCACACGGGCCTGATCAGGTCAGCGACCAGTCGCCCCGCCAAAGGGCGACACCTGCGATAACAGCATTGGCAACAGCATGGGCGGCAATGGCATCAGCCAACCGCCCTTTGCGCATGTAAAGCAGCGAAAAGACAAGCCCCGCAAGCCCGGCCTCGATCCAGCGACCATGCATCGCGGCGAAAAGCGTGGCCGAGACCAGCACCGCGATAACCCGCGAGGCCACCCCGCCCTGATCAAGGCGCGCCTGAATATAGCCGCGAAAAAACATCTCTTCGATCAGCGGCACAAGCATCACCGTGCCGAAAATCCGCAAACCCGCCCAAAGCGCCAGAGCCGCCCCGCCAAGCGGCATCAGGCCAGCATCCGGCGCAGGCGCGCTCGGCGCGCTTATCACCCAGAGCACGCCAACACTTAGCCCCGCCACAATCGCCAAGCCGCCCGGCCGGGCAAGATAGCGCATTGCGGTCGCGCGCGCCCATTAGAGCGCGCCCAGCATCATCGCCACCTGAAGCGGATAGCCAAGTGTCGGCGAGGACCAGAATGCCTGAACAACAAGTCCCGAGAGGGCGAATACGATAAAGGGCACAATCCGCCCGGCCACGTCATCCTGTGCCAGCGGGGCAGCAGGTTCTCGTTCGCGCTCCAGATCGCGCATCACAAAGCTGCTGCGGCTGACCAGAACCAGCACGCCAATCGAGAGGGTCGAGAACATTAGCCAGCCGGCAAAGCTGTGAAAGCCGTTGACCGCAAGTTCTGGCGACAGATGCGCGCCGATCAACAGAAGCGCGGTGATGCGCAGCACGTTGAACACCCAGCTTGTCAAAAGCGCCAGCGGCCAGATCACCAGCCAGAACCGCTTGAAGCGCAACTCGTCGCGAAACAACGCCGCAAACAGCGCAAGGAAGACGGTGATCAGGACAAAGCCCTCGATCCCCGAACAGCTATCGGCGACCCTGACCAGAAAATCATCCGCCCCGATCACATGCACGCTCGGGTCCGCCGTCACCCGGTCAGAGACCAGCGACAAGAGGACGACAACGGCGATAAAGGTGATGTCGGTCAGAACCTGCTGATACCAGAGCGGCCCGAGCAGAACCACGAGGCCCGGCAAGACCGCCGCAAGCCCGAACAGCGCCAGGAGCGACCGCGCCCGCCCGCGCAGCCAGTGCCGCCAAGCGCCCGGCCTTGCCAGCCAGAAAAGACCGCCAAATGCGGCCAAAGCCGCGCCAAGCACAAGCACCGGAAACACAAGGTGAAACGCCGCGTTCATATCCGCCGGGGCCACCACGCCAAGCGGCGCAAGGATCAGCGCAAAGCCAAGCCCATGCACCAGCCCGGACATCCGCCCCCCCGGTGCGGTGCGACAGATATCGGCAAAGTCTTGGCGCGCGCGCGGTCGCGCCCAAAGGTAGATGCCAAGCAGGAAACTGACGCACATGACCCCAAGCGCCAGCCCGCGCAGACCTCGGCAGGCGCCCTCAATCGCGGTCTGGCGGCATTCAATCTGGCTCAGAACCTGAAAGGCGAGGATCACCACGACCATCTCGGCCACGTATAACGCGCCGAGCCAAACCGCCCGGGAGGGCTGAAACCGGGTCTGTGTTGCCTCTGTCATGGCGTAAAGTCCTAATGCCGACAGATGATCGCAATAAGGCAGGCTTTGGGCAATTTGCGGAAGGCGGCGTTAAAGCCCGAGCTTGTCGCGCATAAAGGCAAGCGCAACGCTCAGGCCATCCGGCGCAATCCCGTGGGCGGTGCCCTTCATGATATGGGCATAGACATCCTGCCAGCCGGCCCCTTGAAGCGCCTCGGCCGCTGCGGGCAGAGATTGCACCGGCACCACGTCATCGGCGTCGCCATGCAGCAACAGGATCGGCGGGCGGCTCACGGTGTCGTCCTGCAACATCTCGGGCGACAGCAGGCGCCCGGAAAAAGCAACGATTCCCGCCACCGGGTCTTCACGGCGCGGCGCCACATAGAGTGACATCATCGTGCCCTGCGAAAAGCCGAACAGCACGACCTGTTCCGGCAAGAGATCCTCATCCACCATCAACGCATCGAGAAACGCGTTCAAATCCTCAGAGGCGGCCATCAAGCCGCGATGCGACTCTTCCTCGCTTGATCCGTCGATCCAGGGGATCGGAAACCATTGCAAGCCAAACGGCATGCCGGGAATGGATTCCGGCGCATCGGGGGCCACGAACAACGTGTCGGGAAGATGCTCGCCCAAAGGATCGGCCAGCCCCAAAAGGTCGGCGCCATTGGCCCCATAGCCGTGCAAAAACACCACAGCCGAGCGGGTTTCGCCCGAAATCGGTTCCTTGCGCTCTGCTTTCAATACACGTGTCATCTGATCCCTTCCCTGTCCTTCGCGACCCGGTAGTAGGCCCATAAAAGCCGCGCCGCAACCGATCGCCACGGGGCCCAGTCCTCGGCCATCTGCCGGAACGCACGCTCTTTCGGGCGATCGGACAGGTCATAAAGCAGGCGCGCGGCCTCTTGCAACGCAAGATCACCGGGGGCAAAGACATCGGCGCGCCCAAGGCTGAACATTGCGTAAATTTCAGCCGTCCAGACGCCGATACCGGGCACCTTGGTCAGCGTCGCGATCACCTCGGCGTCGGGCGCGCTGCGCAGCGCGGCATAGTCAATCTCGGCCTCGGCCAATGCGCGGGCATAACGCGCCTTCTGGCGGCTAAGACCCTCGGCGCGCAGGCTCTCCTCGGATGCGGCCAGAACCGCTTTCGGCTCGCTTAACCCTGCGGTCTTGAGCCGGGTCCAGATCGCATTGGCAGAGGCGACGCTGACCTGTTGGCTGACGATCGCGCTCAACAGCCGCTCAAACCCGTCCTCCGTGCGCCGGAGAGGCAGGGGGCCGGTCTGCGCATAGGCCATTCTCAAGCGCGGGCAGATGCCAGAGAGAAAGGCGGCACCCTCCTCTACATCGGCGTCGGTATCGATGATCCGCCCGGTCATAGAGCGTTGACCCAGGCCAAAGCCGCCTCGACGGTTTGCACGCGCGGCGCATCGGGTTGGGCGGGGCGGTTGATCACAACCACCCGAAGGCCAAGATCGCGCGCCGCCACGAGTTTCGACATCGGCGCACTGCCACCGGCATTCTTGACCACAAGCCAGTCGATGGCGAGGCGCTTGAACAGCTCGCGCTCATGCTCTTCGCTGAACGGCGGCCGCCCAATGAGGTATTCACCGTTTTCAAACGGGAACGCCGCCTCGGGCGGGTCGATCTGACGACAGATAAGATAGCACCCGGCGAGGTTCGCAAAGCGCTCAAGCGTTTGCCGCCCGGTGGCCAGAAACACCCGCGCACCCTCGGGGATATGGGCGGCGGCGTCTTCCTCGCGGTCGATGAACACCCAATTGTCGCCGGGGCCTGCCGTCCATTCGGGGCGCAACAGCTGGCAATAGGGAATGCCCTGCGCCGCGCAGACCGCTGCACTGCGGTTCGAGATATGCGCGGCAAAGGGGTGCGTCGCGTCAAGCACCGCCCGGATCCCCGCCTCTTGCAAGTAGCGCTGAAAGCCCTCTTCGCCGCCAAAGCCGCCAATCCGCATCGGCACACCAAGCGCGCGCGGCGCCCGCGTGGCCCCCGCGAGAGAGGCCACGACCGCATGCCCCTGCTCGCTCAAGGCACGGGCCAATGTTTGGGCCTCGCCGGTGCCTGCCAGCAACAGGATCGTCATGCGCCCGGCCCCGGCACACCTGCGCGCGCAAGGATAACGCCCTTACGGTCGATCACCACCGTATCAACACCGACCTCTTCGGGGAGCATCGCCCGCACCTTTTCAAGCGCGGTTTGCGCCACCCAGATGGCCATAGTTTCCCCAACCTCTTCATGGGCTTGCAAGGCAGTGTTCATGTACTTCAGGTCGGGCATGCCAAGCACGTCGGCCAAGGCGTCAAAATCCACCTGACTGCGCCCGGAATGCAGGTCGCGCGCGCCCTGCGCCAGTTTGACCATCTTGCCGATGCCGCCACCAATCGTGACATGCGGCAGCGGGTGCTTGGCCAGGTACTTCAACAATCCACCGGCAAAATCGCCCATATCCAGCATGGCATGATCCGGCAGGCCGTAAAGCTGTTGCACCACCGTCTCGCTGGTGGCCCCGGTACAACCCGCCACATGCCCCAGGTCGGCACCACGCGCCACGTCGATCCCGCGATGAATAGAGGCGATCCAGGCGGCACAGGAAAACGGCCGCACAATGCCGGTGGTGCCAAGGATCGACAGACCACCCTTGATGCCAAGGCGCGGATTCCAAGTCTGCTGCGCAAGCGCCGCGCCACCGGGCACCGAAATCGTGATCTCGATATCGGGGCGCTCGCCAAGCCGCTCGGCGGTGTCGGCAACGGTGGCCTGGATCATCTGGCGCGGTACCGGGTTGATGGCGGGTTCTCCGGGCGGGATCGGCAGGCCGGGCATGGTGACCACGCCCACGCCCTCGCCCGCGCGAAACACGACGCCCCCCTCGGAGTGCGCCACCCGTGCGATGATCATCGCGCCGTGGGTGACATCCGGGTCATCGCCCGCATCCTTGATCACCCCGGCCTCGGCCCAACCCTCGCCCTGATCGGCATGGGCGATGGCAAATTCCGGCGTTTCGCCCTTGGGAAGGGTTATCACCACCGATTTCGGGCAAGGCGCGCCCCATAGCATTTCAAGCGCCGCGCGCGTGGCAGCGGTGGCGCAGGCGCCCGTGGTCCAGCCGCGGCGCAGGGGGGTATCGGGTTTGCGTGCCATATCTAGCGCGGACTATAGGCGCGCCGCCGCACAAGGCCAATTGCCAAATCCACCGCGCCGCTCTTTCGCTACGCGCCCCTTCTTCTTGCCCTAAATATCCCCGCCGGAGGCTCCTCACCTGCCCGCATGCGGAGCGCGTGAAGTGTGAACATGTCGCTCTTCCCCCCACCTTGCGTCGCTTGCCACCTTTTCCCCCGGACAAACTCGCGGCATATAGGGGCATGACCGACTCGCATCCCTCTTTTCCCACCCGCCTTGCCGGGCATGACTGGCCCGAGCTGAAACCCGGCTGGGTCTGGCTTTGCGGCGCCGGCCCCGGTGATCCGGGGCTGTTGACGCTGCATGCGCTCAATGCGCTCAATCAGGCGGATGTGGTGATCTATGACGCCCTAGTGCAGCAGGATATTCTGGCCTGGGCGCCGCAGGCGCGCCACATCTATGCGGGCAAGCGCGGCGGCAAACCCTCGGCGAAACAGCGCGACATCTCTTTGCAACTCGTCGATCTGGCACGCGCCGGTCACAAGGTGCTGCGCCTCAAGGGCGGCGATCCGTTTGTCTTCGGGCGTGGCGGCGAAGAGGCGCAAACACTGGTGCAACATGGCGTGCCGGTGCGTATCATCCCCGGCATCAGCGCGGGCATCGGCGGGCTGGCCTATGCCGGCATCCCGGTGACGCATCGCGACGTCAACCAATCGGTAACCTTTGTCACCGGCCATGATCAATCCGGCGAAACCCCCTGTTCCCTCGACTGGCAGGCGATCGCCAAGGGCAGCCAGGTCCTTGTGATCTACATGGGCATGAAACACGCGGCCCAGATCACCGCCTCATTGCTCGCGGCGGGCCGCCCGGCGGATGAGCCTTGCGCCGTGGTATCCTCGGCCACCACCCCGGATCAAAAAGTGCTTGAAACCACCCTTGGCCAGATGGCCGCGGATATCGAGGCCAGCGGGATGGAGCCGCCGGCGATCCTCTGCGTCGGGCGGTCCGTGCTGATGCGTCAGGTGCTTGACTGGCAGGGCATGATGGCGGGCGATGCACCGCGCGATCTTGATCCGCTCGGGCGCGGCCTTCCGGCAGAGGTCTCATGCCCGGGCTGATTTTGGCCGCTCCCTCATCGGGCGCGGGCAAGACAACCGTGACGCTGGCGCTTTTGCGGCTCTTGTCGCGCGAGGGTCTCGCCGTGCGTGGTGCCAAATCCGGCCCCGATTACATCGACCCCCGTTTTCACGAAGCCGCCTGTGGCGCGCCCTGCCCCAATCTTGATGCCTGGGCGATGTCGCCTGAGCGGCTTGCCGATCTGGCATCCGGTGAGGGCCTTTTGATCATCGAGGGGGCAATGGGCCTGTTTGACGGGGCCCCGCCCGACGGGCGCGGCGCCGTGGCCGATCTTGCGCGCACGCTGGCGCTACCGGTGGTGCTTGTGGTGGATGCCGGACGCATGGCCGGTTCTGTCGCGCCGCTGGTGGCCGGTTTTGCCGGGTTTGATGCGTCGGTTCGGGTTGGCGGTGTCATTCTCAACAATGTCGGCTCCGAGCGCCACGAGGCAATGCTGCGCCGCGCGCTTGCGCCCCTCGGCCTGCCGGTTCTGGCCGCCCTGCGCCGCAACCCCGCCCTTGCACAGCCCTCGCGCCATCTTGGCCTGGTGCAGTCGTCAGAGCGCGCTGATCTAGAGACGTTCCTGAACACGGCGGCGGATGCGCTTGACACCACGCTTGATCGCGACGCGCTTTTGGCTCTGGCCAGCCCCTTGCCCGCCCCCGGAAAAGCCGCCCGCCTTGCACCACCAGCGCAGGTGATCGCCGTCGCTCAGGACCGCGCCTTTGGCTTTGCCTATCCGCATATGCTGGCCGATTGGCGCGCGGCAGGGGCAGAGGTCAGGTTGTTCTCGCCGCTCGAAGACGAGCCGGTGCCGGAGGCCGGATTCGTGTTTCTGCCCGGCGGCTATCCCGAGCTGCATGCCGGGCGGCTCAGCAACGCTCACACCTTCATGCAAAGCCTGAGACTCGCCGCGCAAAACGCTGATATTTATGGGGAATGCGGCGGATACATGACCCTGGGTGAGGGCCTGGTCGACGCGGAGGGCACGCGCCACGCCATGGCAGGCCTCTTGCCGCTTGAGACCAGTTTCGCCGCACGTAAACTGCACCTTGGCTACCGGCGGCTCACCGCCCCTGACGGGCCGTTTCGCGGCGCATGGGCCGGGCATGAATTTCATTATGCCAGCACCCTGCGCGCCGAAGGGCCGCCGCTGTTTGCCGCTGAGGACGCCGAGGGCGCCGCCCTGCCCGATATGGGATTGAAGCACAGCCGGGTCAGTGGCTCGTTCGCGCATCTGATCGACCGGCGCTAATTGCGCTTGCGGCGCCTGCGCGCGCGGTCTAGCACTTTGCCCATGACAGACACCGTCCTTATCCCCGACATCCCCGACGATAGCCGCGCCCGGCGCAATGTTGCCGTTCTGGTCGCCGCGCAGGCAGTGTTGGGCGCACAGATGCCGATGATCTTTGTCGTGGCAGGTCTCGCCGGGCAATCTCTGGCGAGCAATATCTGCTTTGCCACCCTGCCGATTTCGCTGATCGTGCTGGGCTCGATGCTTTCGGCGACGCCGGTTTCGCACCTGATGCAGACCTACGGGCGGCGCGCGGGGTTCATGCTTGGCGCAATGGCGGGCGCAGTCGGGGGCGCGATCGGGGCCTACGGGTTATATGTCGCCTCGTTTCCGCTGTTCCTTTTCGGAAGCCTGATCACCGGCACCTATATGTCGGCGCAGGGGTTTTACCGCTTTGCCGCCGCCGATACGGCCAGTGACGGCTTTCGCCCCAAGGCAATCTCTTACGTGATGGCAGGCGGTTTGCTGAGCGCCATTATCGGCCCGCAACTCGTCAAGCTCACGTCGCAGGCGATGGTGATCCCGTTTCTCGGCACCTATCTGGCGGTGATCGCGCTCAACCTTGGCGGCGCGTTTTTGTTCCTGCTGCTGGATATTCCCAAGCCGCCGGTTCCGTCGCTTGATGCGCCGCGCGGGCGGACGCGGATGGAGTTGCTGAAAACCCCGCGCATCGCGGTCGCCGTGATCTGTGCGATGGTCGCCTATGCCTTGATGAACCTGGTGATGACATCCACGCCGCTGGCGGTGGTCGGCTGTGGCTTTACCGCCAATCGCGCCGCAGATATTGTCACCGCCCATGTGCTGGCGATGTATATCCCATCGTTCTTTACCGGCCACCTGATTGCCCGGTTTGGCGTCGAGAAAATCGTGGCGACCGGCCTTTTGATCCTGGCCGCTGCGGGCGCGGTGGCTTTGCAGGGCATCGAGATCGGTAACTTCTTCGGTGCGTTGATCCTCCTTGGGTTTGGCTGGAACTTCGGCTTTATCGGCGCCACGACCATGCTCGCCGGGGCCCACGCCCCGCACGAGCGCGGCCGAATGCAGGGGCTGAACGACCTTCTGGTCTTTGGCGGCGTAACCTTCGCCTCGCTCGCCTCTGGCGGCTTGATGAACTGCTCCGGCGGCGATGCTCAGGCCGGCTGGACCGCGGTCAATCTCGCCATGGCGCCGTTCCTGGTACTGGCAGGCGGCGCGCTGATCTGGCTGATGCTGCGCCCGAAAGACGCGTGATCGCTTAGAGGTGGCTGTCGCGTTTGAGTATTTTCAGAACGGTGAAAGACATGTTGCGCTCTTTCATCGTTCCCTGAAATACTCATTTCCAAAGGGCCTGCCGCAAACGCCAACCGAATTGGGGATCACATGATTTTGGATATCTGGCAAAGCTATCGGCGCCTGCCCCTTTGGGTGCAGCTTTGGGTCGCGCTGGTCCTTGTGCCGGTGAATGCCGCCTCGCTGGTGTTTTGGGGGGCGCCGATGGGGGCCTGGCTGGCGGTCATGGCGGTTGGGGCGATGCTCTTGAATGGTGTCATCATGCTGGTGGAGCGCGGGTTTTCAAAGATGATGGCGCTGCCGCATGTGGTGATCTGGAGACCGCTTCTCGTGCTGATCCTGTGGCTTTTAATGCAGGGCGATCTCGCGCCGGGATATGGGCGTTATCTCATGATCCTGCTTGCGGTTGATCTGTTTTCACTGGCGCTGGATTATGCCGATACGGTGAAATGGCTGAGGGGCGAGCGCCACATTGCGTGACGCTGGCCCTAGGCGAGGCCGCCCAACCGGGCTGAAGAGCGGCCCCAATTTTTGTATCAGCCCAATTTGTTCAGGCGTTTGAACAGGCTTGAGGTATCCCAACGCCCGCCGCCCATGTTCTGCACATCCTTGTAGAACTGATCGACCAGCGCCGTGACCGGCAGGCTCGCGCCGGTTTCATCTGCCGTGCTCAGGCAGATACCCAGATCCTTACGCATCCAATCCACCGCAAATCCATGCTCGAACTTGTCGTCAAGCATCGTCTCATAGCGGTTTGACATTTGCCAGCTGCCGGCGGCGCCCTGGCTGATCACCTCGACCACGGCACGCCCGTCAAGACCGGCCTTGTCGGCAAAATGCAGCGCTTCGCTGAGCCCCTGCACCAGACCGGCAATGGCAATCTGATTGCACATCTTGGTCATCTGGCCGGCGCCACTCTCACCGATCCGACGGCAGAGCTTGGCATAGGTGTTCATCACCGGCTCGGAAGCGTCATAGGCGCCCTGATCGCCGCCACACATGATCGAGAGCTGGCCGTTTTCGGCCCCCGCCTGACCACCTGAAATCGGCGCATCGACAAAGTTCAGCCCCGCCGCCTTGGCCGCGGCGTAAAGCTCGGCCGTGACCTTGGCCGACACCGTGGTGTGATCGACGAATGTGGCCCCGGCCTTCATGCCCGCAAAGGCCCCGTCCGGCCCAAGGCAGACGCCGCGCAGATCGTCGTCATTGCCGACGCAGGCCATAACGAAATCCGCGCCCTCAGCCGCCTCACGCGGGGTGGCCGCATGCGTGCCGCCATGCTCACCCGCCCATTTTTCGGCCTTTGCCGCGGTGCGGTTATAGACACAGACATCATGGCCAGCCGCCTGCAAATGCCCAGCCATCGGATAGCCCATCACGCCGAGCCCAAGAAACGCCAGTTTTGTCATTGTCTTTCCTCTCCCATTGTCTCGCCCAGGATTTCTGACTATCCCCAAGGCCTGATGCAAGTGGAAAATAGGGCGGGCGACAGGCATGTCACAGGTTATGAAGTGGTTATTGCGCCTTGCAGGCGGGGCCGTTCTTCTTGCGGTTCTGGTTTTGAGCGGGGCCTATTTCCTGTTGTCGCGCTCACTGCCGGACTATGATGCGCGCCTGAGCGTGAGCGGGCTAAACGCCCCGGTCGAAATCGTGCGCAACAATGCCAATGTGCCACATATCTTCGGCACCACCGACCCGGACACGTTTTTCGGCCTCGGCTATGCCCATGCTCAGGATCGACTCTGGCAGATGATGATGATGCGCCGCACGGTTCAGGGCCGCCTGTCCGAAGTCTTCGGCGCGCGCACCCTTAACATCGACAAGGTGCTGCGCCGCTTTGATCTCTATACCTTGGCGCGCCAGTCGGTCGAGGTTCAGGACGAGGCCACCCTTGCCGCGCTCAGGGCCTATTCTGCGGGCGTCAATGCGCGGCTGGCCGAAATCAACGCCTCCGCCCTTGGACGCGGCGCGCCGGAACAGTTCCTGTTCAACGCGCCGATCGCCCCCTGGCAACCGGCCGATTCCATCGCCCTGGTCAAACTCATGGCCGTGCAACTGTCGTCGCATCTTGAAAACGAGGTGCTCTTCGCACGCTCCTCGCTGGCGCTTGAAGACGCGGCGCGGCTTGACGATATCATGCCGCTCGCCCCCGGAAGCGGGATCGCCGCCCTGCCCGGTTATGCCTCGCTTTTCCCGACCGAGAGCTGGCGACGCGTGGCGCGCGCCGAACCCGCGCCCAAAGACCCGCTGTCGCCGTTTCACAAACGCGCCTTTGCCGGGGCCTCGAACGCCTTTGCCGCCGCGCCTGCGCGTTCGGCCTCGGGGGGCACCTTGATGGCCAATGATCCGCATCTGGGGTTTTCCGCGCCGGGCATCTGGTATCTGGCCCGGCTTGAACTGCGCTCCGGTGGCGTGATCGGCGGCACCATTCCGGGCATTCCGGTGGTTCTGACCGGACGCAGCGCGCGCTTGGGCTGGGGCGTGACCTCGTCCTACATGGATGATCAGGACCTGTTCATCGAAGAGCTGAACCCGGCCAACCCGTCGGAATATCGCACCCCCGATGGGTTCAAGCCGTTCCGCACCTCGCGCTCGATCATCCAGATCAAGGACGAGGCCCCGGTCACACTCACCCTGCGCTGGTCCGACAACGGCCCGATCCTGCCCGGCACCCATTATGACCTCGCCGAGGTCACCCCCGCCGGTCATGTCGCCGCCCTGAGCTGGACCGCGCTGAGCGCGCAGGACACGACGATGACAGGCGCAATGGCGCTGATGCGGGCGCAATCGGTGGATCAGGGGATTGAGGCCGGGCGGCTTTTCGTGGCGCCCTCGCAGAACCTGACGCTTGTTGATCAAGAGGTGATCGCTCTTAAGACCATCGGCGCAATGCCGCGCCGCGATGCCCGCCACGAAAGCCAGGGCCGCATGCCAAGCCGTGGCTGGCTGCCGGAAAACCGCTGGCAGGGGATGCTGGCCTATGCCGCCAACCCCGAATTCATCGCGCCTCAGGGCGGTATCCTCGGCAATACCAACAACAAGGTCGTCGACCGCCCCTTCCCGCTTCACATGAGCTTTCTGTGGGGCGACACACAGCGCGTGCACCGCTGGCGCCGCCTGATGCAGAACCGCGAAGTCCACACCCGCGACAGCTTTATCGAGGCCCAGCTTGACACCGTAAGCTTTACCGCCCGCTCGCTTTTACCCCTGATCGGCGCCGATCTGTGGTTCACCGGCGAGGCGGCGACCGAGGACACGCCTGAGCGCCTGCGCCAACGCGCGCTCACGCTTTTGGCCGAGTGGAACGGCGAGATGAACGAACACCTGCCAGAGCCGCTGATTTACGCCGCATGGATGCGCGCACTTCAGGATCGCTTGATCCGTGATGATCTCGGGCCGCTGGCGCATGAGTTTGACCACCCCGACCCGGTCTTTATCGAACGCGTGTTCCGCGATGCCGATGGCGCTTCGGCCTGGTGCGATGTCAAGCAATCCTCGCCGATTGAAACCTGCACCGATATCGCGCGCATGGCGCTTGACGATGCCCTCATCTGGATATCAGAGCGCTATGGCACCTCGCTGGAAAGCCTGCGTTGGGGCGACGCCCATCAGGCCACCCATGACCATCAGGTCCTCGGCGAAGTGCCACTCCTGCGCTATTTCGTGAACATCCGCCAATCCACCTCGGGGGGCGACAACACCCTGCTGCGCGGGCGCACGCGCGGCGGCGACGGGCCCGATGCGTTCCAGAACGTGCACGGGGCCGGCTACCGTGGGGTCTATGACTTCGCCGATCCCGACAGCAGCGTGTTCGTCATCGCCACCGGCCAATCGGGCCATTTCCTCAGCCGCCATTACGATGACCTCTCGCAACTCTGGCGGCGCGGCGAATATATCCCGATGTCGCTCGACGAGGGCCTGGCGCGCGCCGCTGCCGTGGGCATCACCACGCTGACCCCGGCAGCCCCCTGACCCCCCTTCTTCTTGGCACAAATACTCCCGCCGGAGGCGTCCCGCAGCCAGCCAAGGGCGCGCCGTTGAGCATAAAAAATGGCAGGCCCGCAAAGGCCCGCCATTCCAATCACTTCACAGGACGCTCAGGATCAGTGCGCAGCCGCCACCGCGCGCCGGGTCATCACCGCCACAAGATGGGCGCGGTAATCGCCCGATCCGTGCAGATCGCTGATCATGCCCGATCCGTCAACGCTTAGCCCCTCAATCGCCTCGGGGGCGAAATTGGCGCTCAGCGCGGCCTCGGCTTCGCTCCAGCGGAACACGCCGCCCTCGGACGCCCCGGTCACCGCGACGCGCACGCCATCGGGGTATTTTGCGACAAACACCCCGACAAGCGCGAAACGCGAGGCGGGTTGCTCGAACTTCTGATAGCTGGCCTTTTCGGGCACAGGAAAGCGGACCTCGGTGATGATTTCGCCATCCTCAAGCGCCGTGGTGAACATGCCATCAAAGAAATCATCCGCCGCGATCTCGCGATTGCTGGTGATGACCGTCGCGCCAGAGCCAAGAACCGCCGACGGATAACAGGCCGAGGGGTCGTTATTGGCGAGGCTCCCGCCGATGGTGCCGCGGTTGCGCACCGCCGGATCGCCGATGTGACCGGCAAGATCGGCAAGTGCGGGATAGGCGCCCGCCCCGGCTGCGACATCGGCGTGGCATGTACCGCCGCCGATGCAAAGCTTGCCGTCATCGGCCGTGCAGATCCCCTTCATCTCGGAAATCCCGGTCAGGCTGACAAGTTTGGCCGGTGCCGCAAGGCGCTGTTTCAGCGTCGGGATAAGAGTCTGCCCGCCGCCAAGCGCCTGCGCCTCTTCATGGCCGAGGGCGCTCACCGCATCGCCGATGGTGGTCGGACGTTCGATATCAAATGCATACATGCTGTCTCTCCTTACCCTTGCATCGCTGCCCAGACCCGCGAGGGGCTGAGGGGCATGTCGATATGGGTTACGTTTTTACCACCAGATTGCAGCGCGTCGATCACCGCGTTGACCACCGCTGGCGGGCTGCCGATGGCACCCGCCTCGCCACAGCCCTTCACACCCAACGGATTGTGGGTACAGGGCGTCTGACAGGAATGATCGACCGTATAGAACGGCACATCATCGGCACGCGGCATCGCGTAATCCATGTAGGACCCGGTTTGCAGCTGGCCGTTCTCGTCATAGGCGCAGGCCTCAAGCAGGGCCTGTCCGATGCCCTGCCCGATGCCGCCATGCACCTGGCCGGACACGATCATCGGGTTGACGATATTGCCAAAATCATCGGCGGCGGCAAAGCGTTCGATGGTGACCTTGCCGGTCTCGGGATCAACCTCGACCTCGCAGGCATAGGCGCCCGAGGGGTAGGTAAAGTTCGACGGATCGTAAAACGCGGTTTCCTCAAGGCCCGGCTCGATATCCTCAAGCGGATAGTTATGCGGCACATAGGCCGCCAGCGTGACATCGCCCCAGGCCACGGATTTATCCGTGCCCGCAACGCTGAACGCGCCGTCCTTAAGCTCGATATCGGCCTCAGAGGCCTCCATCAAATGCGCCGCGATCTTCTTGGCCTTGTTGATGATCTTCTCGGTGGCCCGCACCATCGCGCTTCCGCCAACCGCCAGCGAGCGAGAGCCATAGGTGCCCATGCCCATCGGCCCGTTGTTGGTGTCGCCATGGATAATCTCGACCATGCTGGCATCAATCCCGATCATCTCGGCGATCACCTGCGGAAAAGCGGTTTCATGGCCCTGTCCGTGGCTGTGGCTTCCGGTCATCACCACAAGACCGCCGGTGGCATTCACCCGCACCGTGGCGGATTCATAAAGACCCGCGCGCGCCCCCAACTGGCCGACAAGGTTGCTGGGCGCAATGCCGCAGGCCTCGATGTAGCAGTTGATGCCAAGACCGCGCAGCTTTCCTTTGGCCTCGCTCGCCTTGCGGCGCGCCTCGAAACCGCTGACATCACCGATCTCTTGCAGCTTGTCCATAGTGGCATGGTAATCGCCGGTGTCATATTCCACCGCCACGGGCGTGGCATAGGGGAACTCGGTGATAAAGTTCTGACGCCGCAGGGCAATCGGGTCAACGCCCAACTCGCGCGCCGCCTTGTCGATCACGCGCTCAAGCTGATAGGTCGCCTCGGGGCGCCCGGCCCCGCGATAGGCATCGACCGGCACGGTGTTGGTAAACACCGCCTTGACGTTCACATAGATCAGCGGCGTCTTGTAATTGCCCGCCATCAGAGTGCCATGCAGCCATGTCGGAACCGAGGGCGCGAAGGTCGAAAGATAGGCGCCCATATTGGCATAGGTGTCGGTGCGCAGCGCGGTAAAGTTGTTGTCCTTGTCCAGCGCCAGCTCGATCTTGGTGACGTGATCGCGACCGTGCGCGTCGGACATGAACGCCTCGGAGCGCGTGCTTGTCCATTTCACCGGACGGTTGAGCGCCTTGGCGGCAAAGGTACAGAACGCCTCTTCGGCATAGTGAAAGATCTTGGTGCCAAAGCCGCCGCCCACATCGGGCGAGACCACGCGCAGCTTGTGTTCGGCAATGCCAAGCACAAAGGCGCCCATCAAGAGGCGGATCACATGCGGGTTCTGGCTGGTGGTATAGAGCGTGTGATCGCCGGTCGAGCGGTTGAAATCGCCCACCGCCACGCGCGGCTCCATCGGGTTGGCGATCAGCCGGTTGTTGACCAGTTCAAGCGTGGTGACATGCGCGGCCTTCTCGAAGGCCTCGTTCACCGCGGCCTTGTTCTCTTCGACAAAGCCCCAGTCATAGCAAAGGTTGCTTGTCAGATCGTCATGCACTTTCGGCGCGCCCTCCTTGAGGGCGTCCTTCATGTTCACGACGGCGGGCAATTCGTCGATGTCATATTCGATGGCTTCGGCCGCGTCGCGGGCCTGCATGTAGGTCTCGGCAACGATCGCGGCGATCGGATCGCCCACATGGCGCACCTTGCCCTGGGCCAGAACCGGATGGGCCGGCTCCTGCATCACTTCGCCGAAGCGGTCGGTGACCTGCCAGCCGCAGGGAATGCTGCCGACACCTTCAAAATCCGCGCCGGTAAAGATACGCAGCACGCCGGGCATGGCCGAGGCCGCCTCGGTGTCGACCTTGTTGATTAGCCCGTGCGCCACGTCCGAGCGCAGGAAATGCACATAGGCCTGACCGCGCAGGTTGATGTCATCGGTGTAATTGCCGTTTCCGGTCAGAAACCGGACGTCCTCGCGGCGCTTCGTGCTGGCGCCAATGCCTCCGTCTTTGGGCATGTCTTAATCCTCCCTTGGGGTCCGCTTAATGCAGGCAGCGTGGGTTTCACCCACCCTACGCATCATTCGGCAGCGATTGCGCTGACGTCCTGGCCGGATGCGGCCAGGATCGCCTTGACGATGTTGTGATAGCCGGTGCAGCGGCAGATATTGCCCTCAAGGTAATCACGCACCTCGGCCTCGGTCGGCTTGGGGTTCTCCTTGAGAAGGGCCGCCGCAGACATCACCATGCCCGGCGTACAAAACCCGCATTGCAATCCGTGATGATCCTGAAACGCCTGCTGAATGGTGTTCAGCGTGCCATCGGGGGCGGCCATGCTCTCGATTGTAAGAACCTCGGCGCCCTCGGCCTCGGCGGCGAACATGGTGCAGGCCTTGACCGCCTTGCCATCCACATGCACCACGCAGGCGCCACACTGGCTTGTGTCACAGCCGACATGCGTGCCGGTCAATCCAAGGGTTTCTCGCAGAAATTCGACAAGCAGCGTACGGCCTTCAATCTGGCCCGACGCGGACTTGCCATTCACGGTCATGTTGACCTGTGGCATTGGCACCTCCCGTTGGTATTTATCATTGGTCCAGATCAGACCTTAGTAGGATCGGCCTGACTGTCCAGTCCGACTAAAGCATGCCCCCCGCACCTTGAGAACCCAAATTCTTGAAATTCAGTCGCGCCCGGCACGCCGCGGTTGCGGACGGGTCGGGATTTCCTTGAGAAGCCCCCCCACCCCCATCGCCGCCATTTCCGCCGATCCCACCGGCAGGCCGCAGGCGACCCGCGACAGCACCCAATCGGCGCCATGCAACACCGAGCTGCGCGCGCTTCCCGGCAGGCCGATCACCGGCGTGCCGCGCAATTCGCCGAGGAAAAGCAGGTTTCCGGGATCGACCGGCATGCCAAAGCGCGTCACCTCTCCGCCCGCAAGTCGCAGCGCCTGCGGCGCGGTATCAAACGGATCAGAGGTGGCCGAGGCGGTCAGAATAAGCACGATATCGCCCGTGGCGGCGGTGATTTCCTGCGCCAGCGTTTCGGCGTCATGGGCGCAAGTCCGGGTCGCGATCAGCTCCATGCCAAGGCCGGTCACCCGCGCGGCAATCGCCTCGGCGCCCTTGGTGCCCGGGCCGCCGGGAATATCGGTGATGATCAGGCTGGCGGTTTTATGCTTGGCCTGCACCAAGCGCACCGCACCCCGCGCAAGATCAGCGGCGCGCGCCAGGGCACTCCCTGGCACCCCGTAAGCGATGATCTTGACCGTGGCGATCATGCCGCCGGTGCGGATTTGATGAAAGTCCGGCACGGTGGCGACTGTGATCATCGGGTCCACCGCATTGGCGGCGTTGATCTTGTCGGCGTCAAGGCGCACCACGCCGGGCCGCTCGGCACTAAGGTTCACGCGGCCGGTAAAGGGCGCGCTGAGGTGGATACCACGGCCCTGCCCCAGAAGCGCGCGCGCCAGCTCTGCGGCGGCGGCGTCTTCGTGCAGATCGCCCGGCTCAAGGCGCGCCACGGTGACCTCGTCAAACCCCGCCGCGCGCAGGGCTTTGACGTGATCGCCGTCAAGTACCACTCCCTTGCGCAACCGCCCCTCCGGCAATTGCTCGGAATGGGCAAGGATCGCGCCCTCTGCCTGATCAATTGGCAGGGCCCCGAACTTCACGCGCCAAGCCTTAAAACGCGGGTGATTTCCGCCAGCACCGCCACGGCGATCTCGGCCGGACCCGCCGCGCCGATATCAAGGCCGATGGGGCCATGAATGCGCGCGATTTCATGCTTGGAAAACCCGGCCTGTGCAAGCCGTTCCACCCGCTTGGCATGAGTGCGGGTCGAGCCAAGCGCGCCGATGTAGAACACATCCGAGCGCAGCGCCTCGGCAAGGGCCGGATCGTCAAGCTTGGGGTCATGGGTCAGCAAAACAAGGGCTGTGCGGCTATCAAGCCCATAGGCCTGCACCGCCTCGTCGGGCCAGTCATGCAGGATGGTTTCACCGGGAAAGCGCGCCTCCGAGGCAAAGCTTTCGCGCGGGTCGATCAACAGCGGATCATAGCCCGCAATCCGCGCCATCGGCACAAGGGCCTGGGCGATATGCACGGCGCCGACGATGATCAGGCGCAGCGGCGGGTTGTGAATGGCCACGAAGGTTTCGCCATCTTCCTCAAAGCCCGAGCGATCCATGCGAAAGCGTTCGCTGTGGCCCTCGCGCTCAAGCCTGCGGGTTGCGGTCATCCCGGTGACATAGGCCACCGGCACGCGCGCCTCGCGGGCGAGAACAAGATCGGCCAAAAGCGCTTCGGGCAGTGCCGAACCGATGGGTTCGACCAGCACCCGGATGGTGCCGCCACAGGCAAGTCCAACCGCAAAGGCGTCCCCATCCGAGACGCCATATTCAAGCATCACCGGCTTGCCCGCCTCAATCGCGTCCAGCGCCTCGGCGACGACTGCGCCCTCGACACAGCCGCCCGAGACCGAGCCTGCAATCTCGCCCGCACCGGAAATCGCAAGCTGGCTCCCGACACGGCGCGGGGCGCTGCCCCAGGTGTCAACCAAGGTTGCCAAGGCCGCGCCCTTGCCGGCGCGGTGCCAGGCAAGCGCGGTTTCGGGAATGTCGTCAAATCTGGTCATCGTCTTCTCCCTCAAGGGGCTATATTTAGCATAAACCTTGCTCCCATCCCCAAGATTTTTCGGCGAAAAATCTTGACCCTAGACCTCAAGCGCGGCCATCAGACGCGCCTTTTCGCCAGTATCATCGCGGCGCGAAATTGCCAGCGCCAGATCTTCCAGCGTTGCGATGGAATGGCCCGCCCGGAAGGCATCCACATGCGGCAGCATGGCACGTATGCCTTGCGCCTTGGGCGCGAAGCCTTCCCAACGCAACAACGGATTGAGCCAGATCAGCCGCCGCGACGACAGATGCAGGCGCTCCATCTCATGGCCCAGCGCCTCGGGTGCATCGCGATCAAGCCCATCGGTGATCAACAGCACCACCGCGCCCTGCCCCATCACCCGGCGCGACCAGTCCCGGTTGAATTCATGCAGGCAGGCGCCGATCTTGGTGCCTCCCTCCCAATCTTGCGCCTGTCGCCCGGCGGCGGCAAGTGCGGCATCGACGTCGCGCGTCGCCAGTTGCCGGGTGATATTTGTCAGCCGCGTGCCAAAGGTAAAGGCATGCACCTTGGCCCAGCCCGCGCCTTTCTGATTGGCGACCGCATGCAGGAAATGCAGGACCATACGGCTATATTGGCTCATCGAGCCGGAGATATCGCAAATCACCACCAGATTGGGCCAGCGTTCGCGCGACTTCTTGCGATGGATGCGCCGCATCTCGCCGCCGTGGCGCAGAGCGGCGCGCAGGGTGCGGCGGGCGTCGATCTGGCGGCCCTGCGGGCTGGCTTCGCCGCGCCGCGAGGCAAAGGGCGCCACCGGCAGGGTCAGCCGCGCCAGCATACGCTTGGCCGCGGTCATCTCTGCGTTGCTCATCTGCTCAAAATCGAGTTGGCGCAGGCGTTCTTCGCCCGACATGGTGGCGCTGGCGTCGATCTCGATTTGCACCTCGTCGCTTTCGTGCTCTTCTATCTCGGGGGCATCCCGACTGATCCCGTCAAGCAAGGCCTCGGCGGCGCGCTTTTCGGCTGCCTGCGCGCTACGGTCTTCCTGCACGCCACGAATGGCGGGCAGCATCATTGCCATCATGTGTTCGACATAACGCGGATCGCGCCAATAGAGACGGAAAACCTGGGCAAAGACCACCAGATGTTCGGGCCGCGTCACCAGACAGGCGCGCAGGGTATAGAAAAAGTCGGTCCGGCTTGTGAAGCCCGCCATTGCCACCGCGCGTATGGCGTCAATCACCCGGCCTGTGCCAATCGGCAGGCCGGCGGCACGCAGCGCGCGGGCAAAATGGGTGATGTTATGGGTGAGCTTGGGATTATCCGGCAGATCAAGCCGGGCATATTCGCTCATGGTGCACGGTGGGGGGCTGTCTGCCCCCCACACCCCCCGAGAGTATTTGTGCCAAGAAGAAGCATCAATGCGGCTCCAGGCTTGCCTTGACCTCATCAAGGATGCGTTTGGCCTCGGAGCCCTGAAGTTTCTGGATGTCGTCCTGATATTTGAGGATCGCGCCCAATGTGTCAGCGATCACTTCGGGGCTCAGGCTTATGACATCGAGAGCCAGCAGGCATTTTGCCCAGTCGATGGTTTCCGCCACTCCGGGTTTCTTGAACAGATCCTCGGTACGCAGGGCCTGAACGAAGGCGACCACCTCTCGCGAGAGCTGACTGGCGACCTCGGGGGCGCGGGCTTGTAATATCTCGATCTCGCGATCAAAGGTCGGGTAATCGACCCAATGATAGAGGCAGCGCCGTTTGAGAGCGTCATGCACCTCGCGGGTACGGTTAGAGGTCAGGATCACGATCGGCGGTTCGGACGCATGGATCGTGCCAAGTTCGGGGATCGTCACTTGGAAATCGGACAGGGCTTCGAGCAGAAAGGCTTCGAACGGCTCGTCGGTGCGGTCGATTTCGTCGATCAAAAGGACCGGTGCACCGCCCGCCTGGGGGCGCATCGCCTGCAAGAGAGGGCGCTCGACGAGGTATTCCTCGGTAAAGAGCTCATCCTTGAGGTGGCCGCGATTCACGCCACCTGCGGCCTCGGCGGTGCGGATGGCTATCATCTGTTCGGCAAAGTTCCATTCGTAGACCGCGCTTGAGACATCAAGCCCCTCATAGCACTGCAACCGGATCAGACGGCGGCCCAGCGCGGCGGCGATGGCCTTGGCAATCTCGGTCTTGCCGGTGCCTGCCTCACCCTCAAGAAACAGTGGGCGCCCGAGGGTGAGCGCCAGGAACGTAACCGTCCCGAGACCCCGCCCGCAGATATAGTTCTGCTCCGCCAGGATTTCCTGCACGGCGTCGATCGATGTGGGGTTTTGCACTTTGGCTCTCCGCTTGGGTCCGCTATATGCCCAGAACTGCATGGCGGCGCGCAATGGTCAAGGGCGCGTCCCTGAGACAATCGTGGTAAATGCCCCCGGAATGCACACGGATTTACCAAAGTTTTGCCCAAGTTCTCACGCATGCTGATGGCAACAAAGCCGCATTCAAGCGGTCAGGCACATGCAAGGTACGAGCAGATATGCAAGATAGCGCCCAGATGTTTGACGCCGATCTATCCGGTCTGGACTGGGCGGATTGGTGTGAGCGCGCCAATGACCTGGCGGGCGATGACGGCTATTGCCAACCGCTTGGGGCCCGCCACGCCGCCGTGCTTGTGGAGCGCAAGCCGATCCTGCTTGTGACCTTTGAAACCCTCCAAAGGCTGACCGAACTTTCGCCACAGGCACAGCCGTTTGGCTGGAGCATGGTAAAGGCGCTTGGCTGGTCACACCTTTGCGTTGTCAGCGATGGCAACACATGGTTTCGCGATGGTCGGGTCTATGGATTTTTCGACCAGCTCATTGACGACGGTTTTTTTGACGACTTCGAGCAGGTTATCTTTTACGGAGCCGGGCCCTGCGGCTATGCGGCGGCGGCCTTTTCGGTTGCGGCCCCCGGTGCAAGGGTCCTCATGCTCTCGCCTCAGGCCACGCTTGATCCGCGTGTTGCCGAGTGGGATGACCGCTATGTCAAAATGCGCCGCCTCAGTTTTTCTGATCGCTATGGCTATGCCCCCGATATGCTGGATGCTGCCGATAAGGCGGTTTTGCTCTACGATCCCGAGATCGAGCTTGACGCCATGCATGCGGCTTTGTTCACGCGCCCCAATGTCCTGCGTTTTCGCACTCGCTATCTTGGCTACCGGATCGAGAGCAGTCTGATGCGCATGGGGGTGATCCCGCGTGCACTGGCGCAACTGAGTACGAATAAGCTTGACCGGCTAAGCCTTGCGCGGCGGTTTAGGGCGCGGCGCGACGATACGCCTTACCTGTTCAGCCTGCTACAGCGGCTCATGGCCGATCAGCGCGACAGGCTCACGGTCATGCATTGCCGTCGTGCCCTTGACCGCAAGGTCGGCGGCCCACGCTTCCGCAGGGCGCTCTATCTGGCCGAAACCCGGCTTGACGAGCTTGAGGGCGGCCCTGAAATCTAACGGCACACAATCTCTGGCCTTGACGCTCACGATTGTGTAAGCCCTGCGCCATGAGCCAAACCCTGACACTCCGCCGTCCCGACGACTGGCACCTGCATCTGCGCGATGGCGCGATGTTGCGCGCCGTCCTGCCTGAAACCACGCGCCATTTTGGCCGGGCGATCATCATGCCCAACCTGGTGCCGCCGGTGGTGAGTGCTTGCGATGCCCTCGCTTACCGCGACCGGATCATCGCCGCGCGCCCCGAGGGGGTGGATTTCACACCGCTGATGACGCTCTACCTCACCGAGCAGACAGACCCGGCGGATGTTGCGGCGGCCCATGCAAGCGGCCTTGTCTCGGCGGTCAAACTCTACCCCGCAGGGGCCACGACCAATTCCGCCAGCGGCGTGCGCGATTTCGACAAGGTGCGCGGCGTGCTGGAGAAGATGGCCGAGATCGGCCTGCCGCTTTGCGTGCACGGCGAGGTGACTGACGCCGAGGTTGATATCTTTGACCGCGAGGCGGTGTTCATCGACCGCGTGCTTGATCCGGTGCGGCGCGCCACGCCGGGCCTGCGGGTGGTGATGGAACATATCACCACTGCCAACGGGGTCGACTATGTCAAAGCCAGTGACCGCGATCTTGGCGCCACGATCACAACACATCACTTGATCATCAACCGCAACCACATCCTCGTGGGCGGGATCAAACCGCATTACTATTGCCTGCCGGTCGCCAAGCGCGAATCCCATCGCCTTGCGCTCCGTGCGGCTGCCACCTCGGGCGATGCGCGGTTTTTCCTCGGCACCGATAGTGCGCCCCATACCGATGCTCTCAAGGAAAGCGCCTGCGGCTGTGCGGGCTGCTTCACGGCCACCAACACCCTGTCGATCCTCGCGCATGCGTTTGAGGAAGACGGCGCTTTGGACCGGCTCGAAGGCTTCACCTCTCTCAACGGCCCGGCCTTTTACGGGCTCGCGCCGAATGAGGTGAGACTGACCCTGACCAAGCACGACACCCCGGTCACCTACCCGGACAAGATTGACACCGATGACGGCCCGGTCACCGTCTTTGACCCCGGCTTTCCGCTTTTCTGGCGGGTTAGCTGATCTTCTTCTTGCTCTAAATATCCTCGCCGAAGGCATGAAAACTCTTTGGGGCCAACCCCGCGAAAAAGGACACCGCGCATGATTCCCTCCTCCTACCCCTCGCCCCAGGACATGGCCCGCCTGAGCGCGCGCATGCTGTTGGAAATCAAGGCCGTGCATTTCAACGCGGATGAGCCGTTCACTCTCGCCTCGGGCCTGCCTTCACCGACCTATATCGACTGTCGCAAGCTGATCAGCTATCCGCGCATCCGCTCGACGCTGATGGATTTCCTGACCGTCACCGTGATGCGAAACGCGGGCTTTGAGGCGTTTGACAATATCGCCGGCGGTGAGACGGCCGGCATTCCCTTTGCTGCCCTCGTGGCCGAGCGGATGGCGCTGCCGATGACCTACGTGCGCAAGAAGCCCAAGGGCTATGGCCGCAATGCCCGCATCGAGGGCGCCATGTCCGAGGGCGAGCGTGTGCTTCTGGTCGAGGATCTGACCACCGATGGCGGCTCGAAACTCAGCTTCGTTGATGCGATCCGCGAGACTGGCGCCACCTGCGCGCATACGGCGGTGATCTTCTATTACGGCATCTTCCCGGAAACCGAGAAAACCCTCGGCGATCACGGGGTTGCTCTGCACCATCTTTGCACCTGGTGGGATGTGCTGGCCGAGGCCCGCGCACAGGGCGCGTTTGATACCGCCACTCTGGATGGCGTCGAATCCTTTCTCAACGACCCGCGCGCCTGGCAGGCTGCCCGCCGCTGAGTCGCCACGTCTGGACCTGTGCGATGGCAGGGGAAATTAAATGACATTGCGTCATCCTTGCCACGCGCGCCGGGCTAAGGCACCGAACAAGCACCACATATTGACGAATTTAAAAAACATGAGGCAATATGTACCCCCGTGTGATATCCACAGGGTATCCACAGACATATACAATTTGCGCGCCAGCGCGTGAAATTTGTAATACATCACCCCAAGGCAGGCAGGGGATTAGCATGAACGAAATCGCAGGATTCAACGCCACCGGAGCCGAGGTTCAGGCGGCCGACACCATGCCCCATTCGATCGAGGCCGAGCAACAGCTCTTGGGCGCGATCCTGACCAACAACGACGTCTATGACCGCATTGCCCAGATCATTGGCGCACAGCATTTCTATGACCCGGTGCATGCGCGCATCTACGAGGTGGCGGCGGCGCGGATTGCCAAGAACAACCTTGCCTCGCCGGTGACCCTGCGTGCCTTTCTTGAGGATGACGAGGGCCTGAAAGAGCTTGGCGGCCCGGCCTATCTTGCGCGCCTTGCAGGTGCGGCGATCTCGACCTTTGCGGTGCGTGATTACGCGCGGATGATCTATGACCTCGCGATCCGGCGCGAGCTGATCGCGCTTGGCCACAATATCGCCGGCAAGGCCGCGCGCGTGGATGTCGACAGCGAACCGAAAGAACAGATCGTCGAGGCCGAACAGGCGCTTTACCAGCTCGCCGAACAGGGCCAGACCGAATCGGGCTTTCAATCCTTCCTCAAGGCGGTCACCGATGCGGTGAACGTGGCCAATGCCGCCTATCAGCGTGAAGGCGGGCTTGCGGGCATTTCGACCGACCTGGTGGATATGGATAAAATGCTGGGCGGGCTGCACAAGTCTGACCTTCTGATCCTCGCCGGGCGCCCCTCGATGGGGAAAACCTCGCTTGCGACCAACATCGCCTTCAACGTCGCCAAGGCCTATAAACGCGGCCCCCTGCCCGACGGCACCGAAGGCGCGGTGGATGGCGGCGTGGTCGGCTTTTTCAGCCTCGAGATGAGCGCCGAACAGCTTGCGGCGCGGGTTCTGGCCGAGGCTTCGGAAATCTCGTCGCACAAGATCCGCCAGGGCGACATGGACGAGACCGAGTTTCGCCGCTTTGTCGAGGCGGCCAAGACGCTTGAATCCTGTCCGCTGTTCATCGACGACACCGCCGCCATTCCGATTTCGCAACTTGCCGCGCGGGCGCGCCGCCTCAAGCGGACGCATGGTCTTGATCTGTTGATCGTAGATTACCTCCAGCTGGTGCGCGGCACCTCGGACAACCGCGTGCAGGAGATTGGCGAGATTTCGATGGGTCTCAAGGCGATCGCGAAAGAGCTCAACATCCCGGTGATCGCCCTCTCGCAGCTGTCGCGTCAGGTGGAATCGCGCGAAGACAAGCGCCCGCAGCTTAGCGATCTGCGTGAATCCGGCTCGATCGAGCAAGATGCCGACGTGGTCATGTTCGTGTTCCGCGAAGAATACTACAAAGAGCGCGAAAAGCCCGGCGATCACGAGCTTGAGAAAACCGCCGAGTGGCAAGAGGCCATGGCGCGTCTGCATGGCAAGGCCGAGGTGATCATCGGCAAACAGCGTCACGGCCCCATCGGCACGGTCGAGCTTAGCTTTGAGGCGCAGTTCACCCGTTTCGGCAATCTGGTCAAACCCTGGCAGCAGAACGCCGGGCAGGAGTTTTAAGCCACCGCCAATACCGCCTTTTCTGCGGTCGCGTTTTCATTTATGCGCAGGCTCATGCCCAGATACGCCCTTAAAGTAGAATATAACGGTGCCCCCTTCGTCGGCTGGCAACGCCAACCCAATCACCCGTCGGTGCAGGGTGCTATCGAGGCTGCCATCGCTAAAATCGAGCCCGGCAGCCACACCATCGCCGCCGCCGGGCGCACCGATGCGGGCGTGCATGCCTATGCGCAGGTGGCCCATTGCGACCTTGTGCGCGACTGGAGCACGTTTCGCCTGATGGAGGCGGTGAATTTCCATCTCAAGCCGCTGCCGATTGCGATTGTCGGATGCGAAAAGGTTGCTGAAGACTGGCATGCCCGGTTTTCCGCCAGCGAGCGGCGCTATGTGTTTCGCGTGCTGGTGCGCCGCCCGCCCGTCACCCACGAGCGCAGTCTGGTCTGGCAGGTGCTGCGCCCGCTTGACCTTGAGGCGATGCGCGCGGGCGCGGCCCATCTCATTGGCCTGCATGATTTCACCACCTTCCGCTCGACCATTTGCCAGTCGGCCAGCCCGGTCAAAACCCTGAACGCCATCGAGATCGAGGAAATCCCGCTCTCGCTTGGCTCTGAGGTGCGGTTTCACCTGCGCGCGCGCTCGTTTCTGCACAACCAGGTGCGCAGCGTCGTGGGCACGCTGGAACGGGTCGGCGCGGGCTCGTGGACGCCCGACAAGGTGCGCGACGCGCTGCTTGAACGCGACCGCGCCGCCTGTGGCCCGGTGGCGCCACCGCACGGGCTCTACCTCGCCGGGGTCGAGTATGACGACAACCCCTTCGCCTGAGCCGCGCCGCGAGATGCGTTTTCGCTTTGATCTTGGCGCAGGGCCACGCTAGAAGCCAGTTCAGCGGTCCCGTAGCTCAACTGGATAGAGCACCTGACTTCTAATCAGGATGTTGGGGGTTCGAGTCCTCCCGGGATCGCCAGTCAAATTCACGACAAACGTCGCCGCGCGCGGTGGTCCGCTTGAAGCGCGGGGTGTGTCACACCTCGCCCTTTCAAATCGTGATGCGCCAAATGCCCTTAAGGGTTTGACTTTTCCGCCCACCCCTTGTCACAAATGGTCAACCGATCCAGAGGGAGACGGATATGCAGCCCCTTGTGCTTGCCGCCCTGGCATCAGCCCTGCTCATGGCGGGTGGGTCTTTTGCCGGGGCCGACCCGACCGGCACCTTTCGTCATGCCCATAATGTGGGGTTTGGCGCTCATTCAAGCCTTGATCCGGCCTCCAAAGGGCGGGTGCTTCAGATCATCGAGAAAATCCAGAGCCGCCTTGTGCGCCCCGGACGCGGCGGCAAGCCCGCGCCCGATCTTGCCATGCGGTGGGAGCCGGACGCGACCGGCACCATATGGACCTTTCATTTGCGCGACAACGTGCGCTTTCACGACGGCAGCGCGTTCGATGCGGACGATGTGGTCTATTCCCTCAAGCGCGTGATCGACCCCGATCAGGGCAGCCCGGCGCGCGCCGCCGTCAAGATGATCGAAACCGTCGAGGCGCTTGATCCGCTGACCGTGCGGATGACGCTGGCCTCGACCTTTGCCGATCTGCCGCTGCAACTGATGGATCCGCGCCTGCGCATCATTCCCGAGGGCTCGGGCGAGAGCGTCGCGCAGAGCGGCATTGGCACCGGCCCGTTCCGGGTTGAAAAGTTCGACCCTGACGGCATCACCATCCTGACCGCCAACGAGGAGTATTGGGAAGGCCCCCCCGCCCTTGCGCGGATCGAGGTGATCGGTGTGCCCGATGCCCAGGCCCGGCTTCAGGCATTCCTGAGCGGACAGCTTGACATGGAACGCGGGATCGTGCCGATTTTGCGCCGTGCGCTTGATAGATCCCTGCGCTATCAATTGCTTGAAATCCCGACCGGCAACTGGATGGGGCTCATCTTTCGCACCGATGTGCCGCCGTTTGACGATCCCCGCGTGCGCCTTGCGATGCGGCTAAGCGTGGATCGCAACGAGATGCTCAAGCTCGCACTTGATGGCGGTGGGGTGGTGTCTTGTGACACGCCGGTGGCCCCGAATGACCAGTACCGCGCCGATATGACCTGTCGGCGCGATGTTGAACGCGCCCGCGCCCTTTTGGCCGAGGCCGGTTATCCCGATGGGGTCGATATTGAGGTCAATGTCTCGTCGCTGGATCAATCCTGGCCGCTGATGGGCGTCACCTTTCAGGATCAGGCCGCCGATGCCGGTATTCGCGTCAAACTGGTGAATGCGGCCGCCGATGGCTATTGGTCGAACGTCTGGATGAAAAAGGATGCCTTCACCACAAGCTGGGGCGAGCGCCCTGCCGATCAGGCGCTGAACGAGGCGTTTCATTCAACCGCCAAATGGAACGAAAGCCACTATCACAACGCCGAATTCGACGCGCTTTTGGCCAAGGCCCGCGCCGAGCTTGATTTCACCAAACGCCGCGCGCTCTACGTGGCCGCACAAGAAAAGCTGCGCGAAACCTCGGGCTCGCTTATCCCGTTTCATGTGACCCAGCTTGTGGTGCTCTCGAACCGGGTGACCCATTTTGATCCGGTGCCCAATGACGCCCTGCGGTGGCATCTTGTGAGCGTCGTGGATTAGGCGGCGCGCCCAGAGTATGTCGCGTTCACTCAAAATTCACGCAACATGCTCTGACTTATTGATGTCGCATGTTCGAGAAGCTCTAATACGTCCCCGCCACATATTTCGCAATCGCCCCGCCACGCGAATTCACGTCAAGCTTTTGATAGATCGCCTTGAGGTAATATTTGATCGTATTCTCCGACAGGCCAAGCCGCGCGGAAATCTGAAAGTTCGTGAGACCATCCACCAAAAGCCCGAGAATCTCATGCTCTCGCCGGGTAAGGGCGTCGGTCTGCTCGCCGCTCAGCCGCTTGAGAACCTCGATCGGCAGGATGCTGTGCCCTTCGATCAGGTGGCCAAGGATTCGCGGCAGGTTGGTCAGGATCTGATCCATCATGCAAATGCCATGCGCGCCCGCCTTGATCGCACTGCGGATAAAGGCAAACTCGCTTTCCTCGGCGACCACCACCACCATCGCACGCGCATAATCACGCCGAAGCATATCAAGAGCGCGCGCAAGATCGGCGTCGGCAAGGCGCACCCCAAGCACCACGATCACCGGACCGGGGCGCTCTGACAGGGCCTTGCGCAGGCTGGCCATATCGGTGGCAAAGGGCCCAAGCCGCACCTCGGGAATCTGCGCCACGAGCGAGCCAAGCCCCTGACAGACAATCAATTGTCGGTCGGCGACGATCACGTCAGGCGGGGTTTTATCGGTCTCTGTCATGGGCTCATTATTCACAATCCGGCGTCTGTCAAACTTGAGAATTACGACACAAAGACACCGGAACCCGATGAAATCAAACAAAAATTCGGCATGCAACCGCATGCCGGAGGGGCCACGCGCGGGTAGTACGCCCTACCCGGAAGGGGCCAAATCCCCCCGCGCAGTCACGCATTTCCATGCGCGCGGGGATTACCAGGTGGCACCTGCCGCGGCGATACTGGGTGAAATCAGAGGAGGACACACCATGAACGGCAACCCGCATCTTTTCATCCCCGGCCCCACCAATGTACCCGACGTCATCCGTCGCGCCATGAACATCCCGATGGAGGATATGCGCGCCCCGGATTTCGCCGATTTCGTGACCCCGCTCCTGAGCGATCTCAAGCAGGTGTTCCGTCAGACCGGCGGGCGCGTCTTCATCTATCCGACCTCGGGCACCGGGGCCTGGGAGGCGGCAATCACCAACACGCTCAACACCGGCGACCGGGTCTTGATGTCGCGCTTCGGCCAGTTCTCGATGCTTTGGGTCGATATGGCCGAGCGGCTTGGGCTTGAGGTCGATCTTTGCGAGGTTGACTGGGGCAAGGGTGTGCCACTTGAGGATTATGCCGCGCGGCTTGCCGCCGACAAGGATCACAAGATCAAGGCGGTCTTTGCCACCCAGAATGAAACCGCCACCGGCGTGACCTCGGACGTGGCGGGCATTCGTGCGGCCCTTGACGCCACCGGCCACCCTGCCCTGTTGTTCGTCGATGGCGTAAGCTCGATCGCCTCGATCGAGTTCGAAATGGAGAAATGGGGCGTCGACCTTGCGGTGGCCGGCTCGCAGAAGGGCTTTATGCTGCCGGCCGGTCTTGGCATTCTGGCGGTCAGTGACAAGGCGCTTGCCGCCCATGAAGACGCCCGCATGGCGCGCTGTTACTTCAGCTTTTCGGACATGATCAAGCTCAACGATACCGGCTATTTCCCCTATACCCCCGCGACCCAGCTTTTGCGCGGCCTTCGGGTGTCGGTCGACATGCTGCTTGAGGCGGGCATGGAAAGCGTCTGGGAGCGTCATAACCGCCTTGCCGCCGGCGTGCGCCGCGCGGTCGAGCAATGGCAGGGCTGTCGCCTTGTGGCGCATGGCCCCGAGTGGCACTCGGATACCGTGTCGGCGATCTATACCCCCGAGGGCGTGGATGCGCGCCACGTGATCGAAACCGCCTATCACAAATACCAGACCTCGCTTGGCTCGGGTCTTGCGCAATTGGCCGGTCGGGCGTTTCGGATCGGGCATCTTGGCTCGCTCAACCCGGTGATGCTCTGCGGGGCGCTGTCGGCGGCGGAAATGGCGCTTGTCGATGCCGGGGTCGCGATCGAACCCGGCGCCGGGGTTGCCGCCGCGCAGGAACATTTCCGCGCCACCACCCCGCCGGTTCAGAAATCCATCGCCAAGGCCCGCGCAGCGTAAGCGCCCCAAAAGGACAGATAAAATGAGCTACACCCTGCACCCGCTGAAAAAGCAACGCCTGCAACGCTCGGAACTGGCCGTGCCCGGCTCGAATCCGACGATGATCGAAAAGGCCGCCGAGTCGGATGTCGATTACATCTTTCTCGACCTCGAAGATGCGGTCGCGCCGCCCGACAAGGTTCAGGCGCGCTCGAACATCATTCAGGCGCTCAACGATATCGACTGGAAGGCCAAGGGCAAGACCATGTCGATCCGTATCAACGGCCTCGATACGCATTACATGTATCGCGACGTGGTCGAGATTGTTGAACAGGCCGGCCAGCACCTTGATACGATCCTTGTGCCCAAGGTCGGCGTGCCCGGCGATCTCTACGCGGTCGAAACCATGGTCAGCCAGATCGAGACCGCCATGGGCTTTTCCCACCAGATCGGGCTTGAGGCGCTGATCGAAACCGCGCTTGGCATGGCCAATGTCGAGGCGATTGCCGCCACGCCCGGCCGCCTTGAGGCGCTGCACTTTGGCGTCGCCGATTACGCCGCCTCGAACCGGGCGCGCACCGTGGTGATTGGCGGGCTCAACCCCGATTATCCCGGCGATCAGTGGCATTTTGCCCTGAGCCGGATGACAGTGGCCTGTCGTGCCTTTGGCCTGCGCGCCATTGACGGCCCGTTCGGCGATTTCAACGATCCCGATGGCTATATCCTGTCGGCCAAGCGCGCCGCCGCCCTTGGGATCGAGGGCAAATGGGCGATCCACCCAAGCCAGATCGCCCTTGCCAACGAGGTTTTCTCGCCCCCCGAGGCCGAGGTGACCCGCGCGCATCGCATCATCGAAGAGCTGAAAAAGGCCGAGGCCGAGGGCCGTGGCGCCGCAAGCCTTGACGGCAAGATGATCGACGCCGCCAGCGAACGCATGGCCCGCAACGTGCTTACGGTGGCCGAGGCCATCGCCGCCCAAGGCTAAGGAGGACAGACAATGGACATTCACGAATTTCAGGCCAAGGAACTTCTCAAGCGGTTTGGCGTCAACGTGCCGCGCGGCGGCATCGCCTATAGCCCCGAACAGGCGGTTTACCGCGCCAGCGAACTTTCCGGCGACAAATGGGTGGTCAAGGCCCAGATCCATTCCGGCGCACGCGGCAAGGCAGGCGGCGTGCGGATCTGTTCGGATGAACGCGAGATCAGCGAGGCCGCGCAATGGATGCTTGGCCGGATGCTTGTCACCCATCAGACCGGCCCGCAGGGCAAACTTGTGAGCCGCCTTTACATCGAAGAAGCCACCAAGATCGCCCAGGAAATCTATCTTGCCTTTGTTCTGGACCGCAAAGAGGAACGCGTCGTCGTCGTCGCCTCGGCGCAGGGCGGTATGGAGATCGAGGATATCTCGGCCAACGAACCCGATTCGATCATCCGCTCGGTGGTTGATCCGGCCGTCGGCATGCAGGCCTTTCAGGCCCGCGAGATCGCCTTTTCGCTCGGGCTTGACCCGGCGCTTATTCCGCAGGCGGTCAAGACCATCACCGGGTGCTATCGCGCCATGGCCGAGCTTGACGCCAACATGGTCGAGATCAACCCGCTTGTCGTGACCCAGAGCGGCGAGATCATGGCACTTGATGCCAAGATGTCGTTTGACGACAACGCGCTTTATCGCCGCCCGGAAATCTCTGAACTGCGCGACAAAAGCCAGGAAGACAGCCGCGAAACCTATGCCGAGGATCGTGGATTGGCCTATATCGGGCTGGACGGCGAAATCGGCTGTATCGTCAATGGCGCGGGGCTTGCGATGGCGACGCTCGACATGATCAAGATGGCCGGTGGCGAGCCTGCCAACTTTCTGGATGTGGGCGGCGGCGCCTCGCCGGAACGCGTGTTGATGTCGTTCAAGGCGGTGCTGAATGATCGCAACGTCGAGGCGATCCTGGTCAATATCTTTGCCGGTATCAACCGCTGTGACTGGATCGCCGAAGGGGTCATCCGTGCCTACCGCGAACTTGACCTCAAGATGCCGCTGGTAGTCCGCCTCTCGGGCACCAATGTCGAGCAGGGCCGCAGGATCATCAAGGACAGCGGCCTTCCGATCATCACCGCCGAGACCCTCGTTGATGCCGCAAATCTGGTGGTAAACGCATGGAAAGACACGAAACCTGCGCAAAAAGGGGCTGCATGATGGCCATTCTCATTGATAAATCGACCCGAGTGTTGGTGACCGGCCTGACCGGGCGCATCGGCAGCTTTCACACCCAGGACATGATCGCCCATGGCACCAATGTGGTGGGCGGCGTGACCCCGGGCAAGGGCGGAACCAAGCATAACGGTCTTCCGGTGTTCAACACCGTCAAGGGCGCGGTGGCCGAGACCGGCGCCGATCTTGTGATCTGTTTCGTGCCGCCCCCCTTTGCCGCCGACTCGATCATGGAGGCCGCCGATGCGGGCATCAAGACCTGCGTCTGTATCGCCGACGGCATCCCCGCGCAGGACATGATCCGCGTCAAACGTTACATGCGCCGCTACAAGGCCGAAAAGCGGATGCGCCTGATCGGGCCGAACTGTGCCGGGATCATCACCCCCGGTCAGGCTTTTGCCGGGCTGATGCCGCCCTCGATCTACATTCCGGGGCGGATCGGGATTGTCGGGCGCTCGGGCACGCTTGGCTATGAGGCCGCAAGCCAGATGAAAGAGCGCGGCATCGGGGTTTCGACCTCGGTAGGGATTGGCGGCGATCCGATCAACGGGTCAAGCTTTCGCGACGTGCTTGAGTTGTTTGAAAACGATCCCGACACCGACGCCGTGGTCATGGTCGGCGAAATCGGCGGCCCGCAAGAGGCCGAGGCCGCCGCCTATATCCGCGATCACATGACCAAGCCGGTGGCCGCCTATGTGGCCGGTCTTTCGGCGCCCAAGGGGCGGCGCATGGGGCATGCGGGCGCGATCGTGTCGGCCTTTGGCGAATCAGCCCAGGAAAAGGTCGAGATCCTGTCAGAGGCCGGGGTGACCATCGTGCCGACGCCCTCTTCCTTTGGCGGTGTCGTCGAAAAAATGGTCGCCTGAGAGGCGCGATTTCCCCTGCGCGCGCAGCCCCGGTTGCGCGCACAGGGACCGGCGCCGCCACAGTTCTGCCACATTTGCGCCGCACCGGCGCCGCGAAATTGTGGTCCCCTGATGGGTATACCAAGCGCAGGCCCGGCGCGCCCGGACCTTGCCAGCATAATAAAAGCAAGCCCAGGAGCAGACCGATGGCACAGGCAAAACCGCCCGAATCAGAGGCGAAACCACCCAATCAAAAACCCGCATCCCCGCAGGATCTGCGCCCTGAACCGGCGCCGGTTTTCGACGACTTCGCCAGCATATAGGCCCCCCTGAAAAACGAAAAAACCGCACCCTATTAATAGGATGCGGCTTGAACTTAAAGTCTTGCGTTAGGTCTTAGCCGACCAGTTCGAGACCCGAGAAGAAATACGCGATTTCCTGAGCGGCGGTATCGGCGGCGTCAGAGCCGTGAACCGAGTTTTCGCCAACCGATTCGGCAAAGTCGGCGCGCACGGTGCCGGGGGCCGCATCGGCGGGGTTGGTGGCGCCCATGACTTCGCGGTTTTTCGCGATTGCGCCTTCGCCTTCAAGGACCTGAACCACAACCGGGCCGGATGCCATGAAATCACACAGCTCGCCATAGAACGGGCGCTCTTTGTGGACTTCGTAGAAAACGCCGGCCTGTGCCGGAGTCAGTTGGATGCGCTTTTGTGCAACGATGCGCAGGCCGGCATCTTCGAACTTGGCATTGATCTTGCCGGTCAGGTTGCGTTTGGTTGCGTCGGGTTTGATGATGCTCAGCGTGCGTTCAACAGCCATTTCAGCCTCTTTTCAGTTAAAATCATCGGTCAGGCCCCTTGCCCGACCGCTTTTGATCGCGGCCCCAATACCACCCGAACCGCGTCTTGAAAAGCCGCGATTGACGCGGGCGCGCGCATGCGGCATGCGGGGGCCATGTTGCGCATAAATGAAATATCCTATTCCGTCGCCGGCCGGGTGCTGATTGATCACGCCTCGGTCACCATTCCTGATGGCCATAAGGTGGGCATTGTCGGTCGCAATGGCACCGGCAAGACCACCCTCTTTCGTCTGATCCGCGGCGAGCTTGCGCTTGAGGGCGGCGAGATCAGCCTGCCGTCGCGCGCGCGCATCGGCGGCGTCGCACAGGAGGTGCCGGGAAACGAGGTGTCGCTGATCGACACGGTTCTGGCGGCCGATACGGAACGTGCTGAATTGCTTGCAGAATCCGAGACCGCAACAGCCGCTGGCCGGATTTCGGACATTCAGACCCGGCTTGCCGATATCGACGCCTGGTCGGCCGAGGGGCGGGCCTCGAACATCCTCAAGGGGCTTGGGTTTACCGATGCCGAGCAACGCATGCCCTGCTCTGCCTTTTCGGGCGGCTGGCGGATGCGGGTGGCGCTTGCCGGGGTGCTGTTTGCTCAGCCTGACCTGTTGCTGCTCGACGAGCCGACCAACTATCTTGACCTTGAAGGCGCGCTCTGGCTTGAAAGCTATCTGGCGCGCTATCCCCATACGGTGTTGATCGTAAGCCACGATCGAGAGCTTTTGAACCGCGCCGTCGGCTCGATTCTGCATCTCGAAGACAAGAAGCTGACGCTCTATCAGGGCGGCTATGAAACCTTCGCCGAGACCCGCGCCGCGCGTCTTGCAGCGGCTGAATCTGAGGCCCGCAAACAGGACGCCCGCCGCGCCCATCTGCAAAGCTTTGTTGATCGCTTTCGCGCCAAGGCGAGCAAGGCCGTGCAGGCGCAATCGCGTCTCAAGATGATTGCCAAGCTCAAGCCGATCACCACGCCGCAAGAGGCCGCGCTCAAACGCTTTACCTTCCCCGAACCCGAGGAACTGTCGCCGCCCATTATCCGGGTTGAAAACGGCGTTGTCGGCTATGATGGCAAGCCGGTTCTGTCCCGCCTTGACCTGCGCATCGACCAGGATGACCGGATCGCCCTTTTGGGCCGTAACGGCGAGGGAAAATCCACACTTTCCAAGCTCTTGTCGGGCAGACTTGAACTGATGCAGGGGCGGATCACCAAGGCCTCGAAACTGCGCGTTGGCTTTTTCGCCCAGCATCAGGTCGACGAGCTTCACATTGATGAAACCCCGATTGATCACATCCGCCGCCTGCGCCCCACCGAGACCCCGGCACGGCTGCGCGCGCGCCTTGGCGGCTTTGGCATTGGCGCCGAACAGGCCGAAACCCTTGTCGGGCGTCTCTCGGGCGGGCAAAAGGCGCGGCTGTCGCTGATGCTGGCGACGATTGATGCGCCGCATATGCTTATCCTCGACGAGCCGACCAACCACCTTGATATCGAATCCCGCGAGGCGCTTGTCGAGGCGCTGACCACCTATACCGGCGCCGTCATTCTGGTGAGCCACGACATGCACCTGCTGTCGCTCGTGGCCGATCGGCTCTGGCTTGTGAAGGACGGCAATGTCGCGCCCTACGAGGGCGATCTTGAAAGCTATCGCGCCATGCTCTTGAGCAGCGACAAGCCCGCCAAAGCCGCCAAGACGGCGGAAAGCTCCAAGCCCGCCAAGGTGAAAAAGCCCTCGCGCGACGCCGTTCTGGCGTTAAAGAAAGACGCGAAGAATTGCGAGCAACGCATTGAAAAACTCTCAGAAATGAAAACCCGCGTTGCGGCCAAGCTGGCCGATCCGGCGATTTATGACGACATTCACGGCCTCAAGGAATGGCAAAAGAAGTTTGCCGAGATCGAGCGGGCCCTGACCCTTGCCGAGACCCTCTGGATGGAAGCGTTAGAGCGGTTGGAAACAGCCGAAAGCTAAACCGACAAACCGCAGGGTGCGCCCTGCGCCAAATCACGTTAAGGTCGCCCGATGGATACCGCCTTTCTGATCACCGCCTTTGTCACGCTGTTCGTGATCATCGACCCGATTGGCATGACGCCGCTCTTCGTGGCGCTGACCCAAGGCATGAGCCCGCAAAAACGCCGCGCAATTGCGGTGCGCGCCTGTGTCACCTCGGCGCTGTTGCTGGTGATGTTCGCCTCTTTTGGCGAGGCCGTGCTAGGGTTCATCGGCATTTCGATGCCCGCCTTTCGCATCGCGGGCGGCATTCTGCTTTTCCTCACCGCGCTTGAGATGCTGTTTGAAAAACGCACCAAGCGGCGCGCCGATCAGGCCGAAGAGGCGGAAGAAGACGATAGCGACGACCCCTCGATCTTTCCCATCGCCATCCCGCTGATTGCCGGGCCGGGCTCGATTGCGACGGTGATCCTACTGGCCGGGCAAAAACCGGGCATCGAGGGGCTGGCCTGGGTCATCGGGGTCATGCTCTCGGTGATCTTGCTGGTGTTTTTGATGTTCCTGATGTCGGGCCTTTTGGAACGCGCGCTTGGCCGGGTCGGGACCAATGTGGTGACCCGGCTTTTGGGCATGCTGCTGGCGGCATTGGCGGTGCAATTCGTGCTGGATGGCTTGCGCGGCTTCGGGCTGGCGGGTTGATCTTTCAAATCCGCGGGCCGCGACCTATATCACATGTATGGAAAATTTTGGTGAAAACTTCGATTACGCACGGCTGACCTATCTCGTGATTCTCGCGGCGGCGGTGCTGTTCTGGTTCGTGGCCCAGAACCGCGCGTCGCTTGGCAAACTGGTACAACAGGCGCTGATCTGGGGGCTGATCTTTCTTGGCGCGATTGCTGTCGTCGGCCTTTGGGATGACATCCGCCAGACCGTGCGCCCGATGCAGACCACCATCGCGGATGGCCGGATCGAATTGCCGCGCGCGCCGGACGGGCATTATTACCTGACCGCCGATATCAACGGCGCTCCGGTGCGCTTTGTGGTCGATACCGGCGCTTCGCAGGTGGTGCTAAGCCATGCGGATGCAGAAAAAGTCGGGATTGACACCACCAAACTTGCCTATCTCGGGCGCGCCTATACCGCCAATGGCATGGTGCGCACGGCGCCGGTGCGCCTTGGTACGGTCGCGGTCGGGGGGGTGCGCCACGAGGATGTGCGCGCCGTGGTCAATGAGGGCGAGATGGATCAATCGCTCTTGGGGATGAGCTATCTTCAGCTTTATTCAAGCATCGAAATCACCAACGGCGCGATGGTTCTGACGCGTTAGGGTTTGTCGCCTTTTCTAACCCGCCTCAGAGCCGCCCGGCATATGCCGCGCAAGGGCGCAAAATTGCTCAAGACCCACGGTTTCGGCGCGGTCGGTCGGTTTGATCCCCGCCGCGATAAGGCGATCCTCAAGGTCGGGCGCACTGCCCTTGAGGGCGGCGCGCAGCATCTTGCGGCGTTGATTGAACGCGCGCGCCACCACCCATTCAAGGATCTTGGGATCGGCCGGAAAGCGCGGCTCTGGCAGGGCCTCGAAATGCACCACCGCGCTTGAGACTTTCGGCGGCGGGGTAAAGGCCTCGGGTGGCAGGCCAAGCACGATGCGCGGGTTTGCGCGCCATTGCGACAGAAGGGCAAGGCGGCCATAGGCCTTGCTGCCCGGCGTGGCGGTGATCCGCTCGGCCACCTCGCGCTGAAACATCAGGGTCAGGCTCTGCCAGAACGGCGGCCAGTCCTTCGGCGTCAGCCAGCGAATCAAAAGCTCGGTGCCGACATTATAGGGCAGATTGGCCACCACCCGGATCGGCGCGCTCAGGTATTGCAGCGGGTCAAGCTCAAGCGCGTCGGCATTGATCACCTGCAACCGCCCCGGCAGCGCGTCGGAGATTTCCTGCAAGGCGGGCATGCAGCGCGGGTCTTTTTCAATCGCCAGCACCCGGCGTGCGCCCTCCGCCAAAAGCCCACGGGTCAAGCCGCCGGGGCCGGGGCCGATTTCAAGCACATCGCATTCGCTAAGGTCCCCCGCCAGCCGCGCGATCCGCGCCGTCAGGTTGAGATCAAGGATAAAGTTCTGCCCCAGCGATTTGCGCGCCGCGAGGCCATGCGTGGCAATCACCTCTGACAGAGGCGGAAGGCTGTCAATCCTGCTCATCTGCGGCGCGCGGCCCCCATATTGTGGGCCATCTTGAGGGCCTCGATCAAAGAGGTGGGGTTGGCGGCGCCCTGCCCTGCGATATCAAGCGCAGTGCCGTGATCGGGCGAGGTGCGCACGAATGGCAGGCCAAGCGTGACATTGACGCCGCGATCAAAATCCAGCGTCTTGATCGGGATCAGCGCCTGATCGTGATACATCGCGATGGCGGCGTCATAGCCCGCGCGCGCGGCGGCGTGAAACATCGTATCCGCCGACATCGGCCCGCGCAGATCAAAGCCCTCGCCGCGCAGGCACTCAAGCACCGGGGTGATCACGGTGATCTCTTCCCGGCCCATCTTGCCGCCCTCGCCCGCATGCGGGTTAAGCCCGGCAATGGCAAGACGCGGGCGCGCGACGCCAAAGTCGCGGACAAGCGCGGCGTGGGTGATGCGGATCGTGTCCTCCAACAGGGCGGGCGTCAACGCGCCGGGCACCTCTGACAGGGGGATGTGAATGGTGGTCGGCACCACCCGAAGCGCATCCGAGGCCAGCATCATCACGACCTTCGCCCCCCCAGCCAGAGCGGCGAGATATTCGGTATGGCCGGGATAGGCAAAGCCCGCCCCGTCCTGAAGCGCCTGTTTGTGGATCGGCGCGGTGCAAAGCGCAAGCGCCTGCCCCGATTGCACAAGATCAACCGCGCGCGCGATCACCTCGATCACGCCCTTGGCATGGGCCGGGTTTGGCGTACCGGGGGTCAGGGGCCCGTTAAACGCGTGGCGCAGCACCGGCAGGCCCCTCACAGCCGCCGCGCAAGCCTCTGACGGATCGCCGATCTCGATCACCGGCGTGCCCGCCGGAAGATGGGCCGGGTCACCAATCAGGAAGAATGGCAGATCCGCGCCAAGCAGGCCCCAGGCCTTGGCCGCGATTTCGGCGCCGACACCTGCCGGTTCGCCACAGCTCAGGGCGACGGCAAGGGTCATTTTTCGCTGATCCGGGCCTCGGCGCGGAGCTGTTCCAGATAGCTGTTGGCGAAGGATTCAATCCGGCGGTTGCGGATGAAGTTGCTGAGGTCATCGACCGAGGGCTGTTCGCCGTCAAGTTTCGGCGAGCGCCCGCAGAGCATCAGGAACACCAGCGTCTGGCCATTGGCCCGCGTCAGGTTGGTCGAAACTTCGCCGGGGTCAAGCTGGGCCAGTTCCACGGCGATATCGGCCGGGATTTCATCGGGTGCGCGGCTGCCGCGTTCAAGAACCTCGGGCGGCTGGCCCTGGGCCACACCGTAAAGATCGTCACAGACATCCACCTCGGCGCGCGCGCGGGCGGCCTGGGCCAGGGCCTGTTCGCTACGCCCGCCGGGAATGTAATAGGCGGCGTATTCGATGGCCGAATAGTCCGGCGTGGCGACGGATGTTTCTTCGATGTCGCGCAGCAGGAACAGCGCGACCGCCCCCTGAATCGGCAGCGGATCGGACACATCACCGGGCGCGAGGCCAAGGATCACCTGCCGAAGCCCCTCCGGCAGAGCGGACAGTTCGACCCAGTCCATGCGCCCGCCGCGCCCGGCAGTGGCCGCCGCGGAATGGCGGCGCGCCTGGCTGGCAAAGGCGGCTTCGCCCTCGGATTGGGCGATGCGCGCGGCAAGCGCCTGCACGCTTTCGGCCTGCGCCGGGTTGGCCACCGGCAGGATGATCTCGGACATAAGCACCCGAACGCTTGATCCGCCGGTCAGCGCCAGGGTGGCGCGCTCGATGTCCTCTTCGCTGACCGACACCCGGCTTGCAAAGCGCGCGCGCGTCAATTCGCGCCAGGTGACCCCGGCGCGCACAAAGGCGCGGAACGAGGATTCTGATACCCCGGCCCCGTCGAGCGCGCGGATGAACTGTTCGGGCTCCATATTGGCGCGTCCGGCAAATTCCGCCATGCCGACAGTGACCGCTTCCTCGTCCAGAATCACGCCGCTGGTGCGTGCCGCATCAAGCTTGATGCGTTCCTCGATCAGTTGTTCGCGTGCCAGCTTGGCCGGATCGCCCGGTGCGCGAAACAGTGTCATCATACGCGCGCGCTGTTGCAGCTCATAACGCGTGATCGCCTGATCGTTGACATGGATCATCGGCTCGAACAGGTTTTGCGCCTGCACGGGCGCGCCCCCAAGCCCCCCCGTCACAGCTACAAGAGCGGGAATGGCCAGGGCGGCAAGAGTCCGGCGGAATTTCGATATCATACTGCTTATTTCCTGCATGTCCGTGTAAAGCTTTGATCGCGCGTCGCGGCCGAAAAGCCCCGTAGACCCACGGTAAAGCTGAAGTTGGTTTCGGGTTCAAGGATAGTCGATGAGGTAAAGCGGCGCGAGACCGAAAGCGCAACATCCACACATTCGTTGGAATAGGTCACCCCGGCGCCTGCACGCACGTTGCGATCCGTGGCCGCGTCATAGCGCCACTCGGCGCTGCCGGTCCAATGGCGGGCAAAGCGGTAACTACCATCAAAGGCCCATTCCGACACGGTCGCATTGCGGTTCTCGCCCGGATCATCGGCCAGCCAGATATAGGTCGCCCCGAAATCGGTCTTGTCGTTTTGCCAGCTTGCGCGCGCCTCGGCCTTGGTGGCGTCAAAGACGTTGTCAAACAGGCTTCGCGCCGTCACCGTCAGGCCGTTGCCATTCTGGAACTGCCCCGCGATCAACAGATCAGAGGTCCGGTCCCGCAGCCCCGAGGACTTGGTGAAAGACGGCGTCACCCCATTTGCCTCAAGCAACCGCTCGTCGCGCACCACCTGCCCCAGGGCAAGCGAGCCCTGCCAGCCGGTCGGGTCGATCCGGGTCCAGGTTGCGCCATAGGCCGCGCTATAACCGCGCTCGCGCCGATCGGGCGCATTAAAGCGCGACACGTTGAAAAGGTTGCCCTCGTCAAATTCAACCGCCGTGCTTTCTTCCAGCGGGATATTGGGGTTCGAGCCGCCGGACCATGCCAGTTGCACCATCGGTTCAATCACATGGGTCGCGCCGCGCCGGTTTGATTTGATCAGCGGCCACCTCAGGTGCACCGCCGCCGTCGGCGTCAGTTCGGTCGCGTCCGACACGCTTGTCGTTCCGGCCTGACCGATTTGAAAGTGATCCATCGCAAGGCCGGTCTGAACCGTGGCAAGCACCCCCATGGGCATGATCCAGTTGCGCTGCCAGTCAAGCGCCGTGGTCAGGCGCATCACGTCACGACCATCGGAAAACCGGTCGAAATCGGCCCCGTCGGTGGTCAGGTCAGACGAGCGGTAAGAGCTTTGCGCCGCAGCCGAAAACCGAAGCTCGCCGCCAAGGCGTCTGGGGAAAAACCGCCGCTCGTAATCGCCATTGCCGATGATCGACGGCAGGGTCGAATTGTTTTCATTCACCCGCAGGGTACGAAAGTGGCTGATCGCGGCCCGGATGTATTCGTCGCGGCGTGCGCGCTCGACCGAGAGCTGACTTTGAAGCCGGTCCTTGTCGGAAAACCCGTGATCCAACAGGAAGGTATCATCGCTGGACACCTCGATATTGAAGCGCAGCACGAAGTCGCGATCAAGATCGAAGCGGCCTTCGCCAAACAGATACCCCCGGCTTGAGCGCGGATTGAAATCGTCATCCGACACCGCGCCGTTGAATTCGATGTCGCCCCGGCGAAACGCCTGACGATAGCGCAAGTCAAGACGGCGCGAATTGGTGGCCCAGAACGGCGCCACGGTCAGATCGCGATGATCGCCGAGCACGAAGAAATAGGGCACCCTGACACCGGTGCCAAACAGCGACGAGTTGTGAACAGACGGCGTCAGAAACCCCGAGGAGCGGGTCAGCGTCGGATCGGGCAGACGCAGGCGCGGCAAGTAAAACACCGGGGTATCAAGCACCCGGAACTGGGCGTTCTGAAAATAGAGCTGTTGTGCCTCGACATCGTGGATCATCCGCTCTGCGCGGATTTGCCAGAGCGGCGGGCGCCCGGTTTCGCAGACCCGGCAAGAGGTGACGGCCGCCTTGTAAAGCTGGGTCACGCGGCCATCAACACGGCGCATTTCGTTGGCCGCAAGCTGAAGCTGATCCTCCATCACGATGCGCGCCCCAAGCAAAAGGCCGTTTTGCATGTCGCGATCAAGTTCGGCGCTATCGGCCAGAATGACGGTATTGCCCGCCTCGGTCAGGGTCAGCGGGCCAGTGATCAAAAGGCGGTCGGTGGCGCGGTCATAGGTGATCTCGCGCGCCTTGAGGCGGCGCCCCTGATACATCGCCTCGACATTGCCGGTGGCCACCAATTTGTCATCCGCCGTAACGCGCACATCATCGGCCACAAGCATGGCAGGCAGCGGCGCCTCTTGCGCCGCAAGCGCCGTCACGAACAGGGCCGCAACAAGGCCGAGAAAGCTAAAAAGTCGCGCGATACGTGTCATCCGTCCTCCAGATGCAGAAGGATACCCGTGGCCAGAAGAAGCGAGGCCACAGGCGGCGCCCAGGCGGCCAGCAGGATCGGCAACTGGCCGTTTTCACCAAGGATCATGGCAAAGTTGCGAATGTAATGCAGGCCAAATCCCAACAGCACCGCCGTCAGCACCGAAAGCCCGGTATTGCGCCCGCGCGCATGGCCCATGGTGAAGGCCGCCGAAATCAGCACCAGCGCCACAAGGAACACCGGGCTGGCCAATTGGGTCTGATACCAGATCGCATAGCGGCGCGCCGAAAAACCGGCTCTTTCCAGTTGGGCGATGAATTTGGGCAGGTCCCAGATCTGCACATACATCGGCTTGCCAAAGCTGTCGACAATCCGGTCTCGGGTCAGCTCGGAGGGAATCGACAGGCTGGCAAGCTGTTTCGCCGTGGCCTCGGAATTCACGCCTTTCGAGAGATCCCAGATCTTGACCTCGCTCAGGTTCCATTCGCCGGTGCCAAGGCGCGCGGCTGTCGCGCTGATGCGGCGCAGCGGTTTGCCGTCCGGGGCGAAATCCACGAAATTCGGCTCGTACAGAACTTCAAGATCAGAGCTGGCGCGCGCGGCATAAATCACCGTCTGGCCGTCTGCCCCGCCCTGGCGAAGCCAAAGCCCCTCGCTCGCGATGGCCAGCACGGAAGAGCCGCGACCGTCGAGCGTGTTGACCAGATCGTGATACCGCTTGGCCGTGGCCGCGACGATCGGATTGCCCATGGCAAGCCCCAAAAGGCCGATCCCAAGTGCCACCGCCACCGGCGCCGCCAGCCCGCGCATCGCCGAACGCCCCGAGGCGCGCAGCACCACAAGCTCCGAACTGCGCGACAGCCGCAGAAACAGGGCGACCGAGGCCAGAATCATCACCAGCGGCAGAACTTCGTAATTCGCCTCGGGCATCTTCAAAGCGACCACCCCAAGCACCTTGATGAACGGCAGGTCGGGATAGTCGTTCAGCTCGTCCACCAGATCAATCAGCGCCATGAGGACGGCCAGGACGATGGCCACCCCAAGAAAGCTCCATAAAAAGCGGCGTGCAAGATAGTAATGCAGGATCATGCCGCCACCTCTGCGCGCGGTCTGCGCGAAAACATCCGCCGGAAAAAGCCCGGTCGCGAGGCGATAAAGACCAGCGCCAAGGAGATCAGCGCGCCCAACAGGGTTGGCAGATAGAGGATCGGCCAGAGCGCGCCATTGGCCAGAACCGGCCCCACAACCATGCCTTCGACCACCTTCACCATGACCAAAAGTGCAAAGGCCAGCAGGATCTGGCGCCAGACGCCGAACCGGCTGAAACCGCCGACAAGCAGCGCCGAAAAGCCCATCATCGCCGCGATCAGGCTTAGCAAGGCGCGGGTAAAGCGGCCATGAAGTTCTGACATCACGATGCCATAGCTGGTGTTGGTGCGCTCGGCCACGTCCTTTGGGGTCATCAGCAGGGTCGGCGTGGTGATATAGGACACCCGATTGAGGTTGAGCGCGCCACTGCCCATCAGCGCGCTGATATCATAGGTGAAATCATCATAATGCGTGGTAAACAGTCGGCTGCCCGGCTGGCGCAGGCTCTGGGCAAGCCCGTCCACCATCACAAGCTGCACCCCGCCGTCCTCTTGCACAAGGTAGGCCTTGGTCGAGGTATAGGTGACCGGATTTTCCGGGCGGCGGCGATCCGACAGGAACACGTTCTGAAGCTCGCCCTCGGGGGTGATGTCGCGGATATAAAGCGTGACACCCGGCGCCGGATGCAGAAATTCGCCCTCGGTCAAAAGCTTCGCCGATATGTTGCGCGAGACCTCATGCTGGCGCATGCGCAGCTGGGTCAGGCTTGTGGGGATCAGAAAATGCGACAGCAAGGACATCATCAGCGTGATGATCAGCCCGAACAGGATCGCCGGGCGCAACAGGCGCAACGGCGAATATCCCGTGGCCTGCATCACGGTCAGCTCGCTTTCGGTGCTCATGCGGTTGACCACGTACACCGCCGCCGCAAAGGCCGCGATCGGCAGCACGACACCAATCACCCCCGGCAGGGTCAGTGCCGTGAATTCCAGGAAAACCCAGGCGGGCTGGCCATCCGCGATCAGCCGGTCAAACATCCGCACCGCCTTGTTGATCCAGAAGATCGACACCAGGACAAGCGCGAAGAAACCGAACAACACCATGAATTGCGACAGCATATATCTGTCGAATCTGGTCACACTACCCCCTCAGTACAGCAGACTTCTGCGGCAACTTATCGGAATTGAGTGCGGGGGAAAACTGCTAACTGGTCATCGCGGCAAAGGCACGCTAGGTCTTGGGGAACCGACATGAAGGAGCCTGTTGATGACTACGCCCGTTTCCGTTGCCTTTGAAGAGACTGATCTTGATGCCATTGCCACCGCCGAGGGCCGCGTTGCGGTCTTTGTCACCCCCGATGGCAAGCTTGACCTCGCCGCGCGACGGGTCAACCGGCTGACCAAGGGCGTGCTGGCGCGGATGGTTGAAAAAGGCGCCTTCGAGAAGAAAAAGCCCGGCGATGTGATCAGCCTTGGCTGGCCTGCGGGGCTTGCGGCGGAGGCGCTTGACGTGGTCTGCCTGCCGCGCAACGCCAGCATCACCGAGACCCGCCGCGCCGGGGCCGCGCTTGGCCGGGCCAAGGGCGACAAGGCGGTTCTGGTGCTCGGCGGCTCGCTGCGCCGCCCCGCCGAGCTTGTGCTTGGCATGGTGCTTCGGGCCTATGAGTTCGTTACCCACAAGACCGCCGAGGCCAAACCGGTCGGCGGTGTCACGCTGATGGTGGGCAAGCCCGACGAGGTAAAGGCCGAGGCCAGCACCGTTCAGGCCCTCGCCGAGGGCGTGTTCTTTACCCGCGATCTGGTGTCTGATCCGGCCAACCACCTGACCACCACCGAATTTGCCAAACGGATCGAGGCGCTCAAGGATCTGGGGCTCAAGATCAGCGTTCTGGACGAAGCCGAGATGGAAAAGCTGGGCATGGGCGCCCTGCTCTGCGTTGGCCACGGCAGTGCGACGCCGTCGAAAATTGCCGTGATGGAATGGATGGGCGGCCCCAAGGGCGAGGCACCGCTGGCGCTTGTCGGCAAGGGCGTGGTGTTTGATACCGGCGGTATCAGCCTCAAGCCCGCCGCCGGCATGGAAGACATGACCATGGATATGGGCGGCGCCGCCGTCGTGGCGGGCACGATGCGCACGCTGGCCCTGCGCAAGGCAAAGGCCAATGTGGTCGGTCTTGTCGGCTTGGTGGAAAACATGCCCTCGGATCGCGCCACCCGCCCCGGCGATGTGGTGACCTCGATGAAGGGCGACACCATCGAGGTGATCAACACCGATGCCGAGGGGCGCCTCGTGCTGGCCGATGTGATCTGGTACGCGCAGGAACATTACAAACCGCGCGGCGTGATCGACCTTGCCACCCTGACCGGCGCGATCATCGTCGGGCTTGGCAATGAAAACGCCGGCGTGTTTTCCAACGATGACGATCTGTGCAAGGCCTTCCTCAAGGCCGCCGAGGCCGAGGGCGAAGGCGCCTGGCGGATGCCGATGGGGCAGGCCTATGACGACAAGCTCAAAAGCCAGATCGCCGATGTGAAGAACGTCGGCGGGCGCGAGGCCGGCTCGATCACGGCGGCGCAGTTCATCAAGCGCTTCGTCAAGGACGACATGCCGTGGATTCACCTCGATATCGCCGGCGTGGCCAGCGTGAAGGCCGAAACCGCCTATGCGCCCCGCGGCGCGACTGGCTGGGGCGTGATGTCGCTCAACCGGATGATCGCGGACATGCTTGAGCAAGAGTGATGGGTGCGGCCTTTTTCTATCACCTGACCCGCACCCCGCTTGAAGTGACCTTGCCCATGCTTTTGGGCAAGGCGCAGGGCGCGGGCTGGCGTGTCATGGTGCGCGGGCGCGACCGGGCCCGGATGGAATGGCTTGACGAAAAGCTCTGGCAGGGCCCCGAGGACGGGTTCCTGCCACACGGTCTTGCCGGGGCCGAGCATGAGGCGGATCAGCCGATCCTGCTTGGCACCGCGCCCGAGCGGCCCAATGGCGCGGTTTGCGTGATGAGCATCGACGGCGCCGAGGTCCCCCCCGAGGAGGTGCAAGCGCTGGAGCGGGTCTGTATCCTGTTTGACGGCAATGACGACGCCGCGCTTAACGCGGCGCGCGGCCAGTGGAAGGCGCTCACCGGCGCGGGCTGTTCTGCGCAATATTGGTCCGAAGATTCGGGCCGCTGGGAGAAGAAGGCCGAGGCCTGAGCGCGCGCGTCAGTCGCGCATAGGCGGGCCGCCTCGCAGTCTTGTCCCGGCACCGCGTACCAAAACACCACTTAAATCGGGCAAGGATGTGAGACGGCCCTGCGAACCCTGCCCTAAAAGGACATGATCCGCGTCTTGTCGGCCAGCAAACGCGCGGCCACCGTCGGCGGTTTAGCCGCGCTCACACCCTCAAGCAAGGCTGAGGCCTCAATCCCCTTGTTGGGCAGATAAATAGCACACACCTCTACAGTTGCCCCGCCCGCCATGATGTTCTGCATCAGGGCCTGCGGGCTCATGCCCTTGGGTTTTTGCGGGGCGGTGGCGGCGGCAGGGGCCTCCTTGAGTGCCAGATCGCCCGCCGGGCCGCAAAGCAGCACATAGGCCTCGGCCCCCTGCTGCATGGATTGCATGGTCAGCACCATCCCCATCAACTGGGTCTGGGCGTCGGGGCTGGTGAGGATGGTCACCAGCTTGGGGGTCTCTTCGGCCAGGGCCGGGCTGGTGCTCAGGGCAGCAAGGCCAAGCGTTGCGGCGGCAAGGGTTTTGCGCATCGGGTGGATCCTTTCGGGGGCAGGTAAAGATGAACCTTGAATGACTGTTCCCCGCCCCACCCTAAGATCCACGCCCGACCACGGGCGTTGATCCAAATCAAACACATCTAATTTTGTGAATTTATCTTTACCCGTTGCCAAGACGCGCCAGAACCGCCGCGCAATCCACCCTGCCCATCGCCCCGGCCACACGCCCGCGCGCGCCCGAAAGGCGGGCGGCGACATAGGCGCCCGAGATCTCGTTGGGCGCGTTGCGGATCAGGACCGAGGCGGTGAGAAGGGTGGCAAGGCTTTCACAGTACCACCGCGCCTGTGCCTCGTCGGGCAGTTTCGGAAACTGCTGCATATGCGCCTTGAGGGCCGCATCAAAGGCGCGGCCATGCCCCGTCGCGGCGCCAAGTTCCGCGCTCAGGCTTTCCCCCGCCAGCGGTTCGCGGCGCAGGGTGCGCAGGATATCAAGGCAGATGACATTGCCCGAGCCTTCCCAGATCGAGTTGAGCGGCGCCTCGCGGTACAGCCGCGGCATGCCGGTATCCTCGACATAGCCCATGCCGCCAAGGCATTCCATCGCCTCGGAAATCACGCCGGGACAGAGCTTGTTGTTGATGAACTTGGCCAAACCCACCGCAAGGCGCGCAAAGGCGCGATCACGCGGCGTGGTGCCGTCAAAGGCGCGCGCCACATGAAGTCCAAGCGCAAGCGATCCCTCCCAATCGAGGCAAAGATCGGCCAGCACCTGCCGCATCAGCGGCTGATCAATCAGCATCGCATCCGCGACCGAGCGTTGCCCCACCCAATGGCGCGCCTGTTCAAGCGCGGCGCGCATCAATCCCGCCGGGGCCAAAGCGGTATCAAGGCGGGTATGATGCACCATTTCGATAATGGTGCTGACCCCGGCGCCCTCATCGCCCAAACGGTGGGCATAGGCGCCGTGATATTCGATTTCCGCCGAGGCATTGGCACGATTGCCCATCTTGTCCTTGAGCCGTTGCAGGTGGATCGCGTTGCGCCCCCCTTCAAGCCAGCGCGGCACCAGGAAACAGGTCAACCCGCCGGGCGCCTGCGCCAGCGTCAAAAAGCCGTCCGACATCGGCGCCGAACAGAACCATTTGTGCCCCTCAAGCCGGTAAAGGTCGCCCTCGGGCGTGGCGGTGGTGCTTGTGTGGCGCAGATCAGAGCCGCCCTGCTTTTCGGTCATCGCCATGCCAAGCGTCGCCCCGGCCTTGCGCGCCAAGGTCCTTGGCATCCCGTCATAGGCGCGCGCGGCAAGCTTGGGCACCCATTTGGCAAATAACGCCTTGTCGGCCTTGAGGGCCGGTACGGCGGCATAGGTCATGGTCATCGGACAGCACACGCCCGCCTCGACCTGAGAGGTGAGATAGACCATCGCGGCGTGGCTCGCGTGACCTCCCTGCCCGCCCTCATAGGCGATCGCGGCATAGCCCGCGCCGATGCCGACCTGCATCAGCTGATGATAGGCGGGATGAAAGCGCACCTCGTCAAGGCGGCGCCCGCCGGTGTCAAACAGCACCAGCTCGGGCGCATGGCGGTTGGCCTCTTCGCCGAGACGGCGCATCTCGGCGGTGCCGATCCGCGCGCCGTAAGAGGCCAGATGCCCCACGTCCGCCCCCGCCGCCACCGCATGGGTTTGAAGCGCCGGATCGCTGGCCCAAAGATCAAGGTCACCGCGCAGGGCGGGCTGATTGAGCGCGTCATGCCATTGGGGGGCAACAGGCGGTGGTGTGTCTTGCATTGAACTCTCCTTTAGGGCGCACCGTAAAGCGCTGTGAAATCCTGTGAAAGGGGATTCACAAACAGCACGCTCTGTGGCATGGTGGCCAGACAGCCCGTCAGAAGCGGATAAAGAGGCAGAACACGCGTATGAACACCCGCAACAGGCCTTGGGGCATGCTTATCTTTTTCACGGTGGCGTTCTTTTTGGGCGCGTATTTCACCTTTGCCGCCGTGCAGGGGGATTACGGCCTGTTCCGCCGCGCTGAAATCGACGCGCAAAGCACGCTGTTGCAGGCCCAGCTTGATCAGCTCAACTCCCAGGTGGCGCGGATGGAAAACCTGACGCACCGGCTGTCGGATACCTATCTTGACCTTGATCTTCTGGATCAGCAGGCGCGCGATGTGTTGGGCCTGTTGCGCAGCGACGAGATTGTCATCCGCTGACCTCGCACAAAGAGAATCGCTTGCCGGATCGTCCGGCGGCGGCCTACCCTTGCCGTATTCCCCCCTTTGGGACTGATCAGCAAAGGATCATGAGCGATGAGCGAGCGCCAGACAGTCAGCTTTACCCAGATGAAGGATGGCACCAAGGAGGATTACGACCTTCTTGAACGCCTCGAAAAACCCTATCTTTCGCTGACCGCCGACCGGGTGATGGACGAGCTGCGCCGTCAGGGCGAGGTCTCGCTTGAAGGGTATCGGATCACCCGGCTTGATCACGGGCTTCAATCGGCAAGCCGCGCGCTGCGCGAAGGGGCCGATATCGACTGGGTCGTGGGCACGCTTTTGCATGATATCGGCGACGGGCTTGCGCCACAGAACCACGACCGGTTCTCGGCCGAGGTCATCCGCCCGTTCGTGCGGTGGGATGTGGCCTGGGTGGTGGAGCATCACGGGATTTTCCAGATGCTCTATTACGGCCACCACTATGGCTGGGATCGCAATGCGCGCGATCAGTTCAAGGATCATCCCTGCTTTGAAAGCTGCGCGGCGTTCTGCGAGCGGTGGGATCAGGCGTCGTTTGATCCCGATTACGTGGCCGAGCCGCTTGCGACCTTCGAGCCGATGGTGCGCGAGGTGTTTGCGCGCACGGCCTATGACCCGGCGGTGATCCGCGAGGGCGAGGTGACGGGCTTGCCGCCGCTCTAGCAAACCGAGAGGCGCGGCGCACCCGGCGCGCGATGGTCTGGACCTCTTGCGCAGCGCCGAAACTGTGATGCGTTGAGGGGGCAGGCTTTGGTCTGGTCTTTATGCCAGCTGTGCGGGGCGGTCTCAAAGGGTCGATGCAACACAGGCATTGAAACGCTCGGCGGGTGTTTCGTAGTTGAGCGTTTTTCGGGGTCGTTCGTTGAGCTGCCTTGCGACGGCGCTGAGCTTTGCTTGACTATGTAT
>NZ_FWFJ01000034.1 GCF_900172365.1 Roseovarius gaetbuli | reverse complement strand
CCCGGTGACAACCTGAAGTTCACCGTCGAACTGATCGCCCCGATCGCCATGGAAGACGGCCTCCGCTTCGCCATCCGCGAAGGCGGCCGTACCGTCGGCGCCGGCGTCGTCTCCAAAATCATCGAGTGATCTCGCAGAGCGTGGGTTTCACCCACCCTACGCAGTCAGAGAGGGCGCCGGTGATGGCGCCCTTTTTCATTGTAAATCTGCCAGGAAATCCTCGCTGGCATCGTCGAGCGGGACCATGAATTCGATTTCAAGCCCATCGAGGCGCACGTCCTGAAGCGTGGCGAGCTGACCCACGAAGGGCGTCATTCGCAACATCGGGCCGGCCGACGGGCCGATTTCGAGGGCCGTGAACACCGGCGCCTGATGCTGCCCGGTGATCAGAGCGGGGATGTGGTCGAATATCCCCTCCTGCCGCGCCCTGGCAAACGCAGCAGCAATCGCCGGGTCACGCCCGGCCGCGCTTTGCAGGCGGAAATAGAGGCCAAGGCTTGCCTCCTGCCAATTGTGAATGCGCGCCCGGAACGCCGGGGACAGGATCACGGTCAACAGGCTTGGCGCGGCATTCGAGACATCAAAGCCGAAACTGGCGAACAGGCGTGCCGCACGCGGGTTCATCCGAAGAACCGTCCAGTCGCGATCAAGCGCAAAGGCGGGAAAGGGCCAGTTTTGCAGGATTCGCCGCTCGATCATGTCGAGCGCCTCGGTGATCTCGGTCGAAGAGAGCGAGCGTTGCGAATAGGGATTGCGCAGCCCGGACGCCTCGAACAAGGCACTGCGCTGCGCCGCGCTCAGGTTCAGTTCTGAACACAGGCGGCGCAAAAACCCGACCGTGGGCTTTGAGCGGCCGGTTTCCAGAAACGAAAGGTGGCGCTGTGTGCTTGAGAGTTGCGCGGCAAGCGCAAGTTGGCTGATCCCGAGGGTGCGGCGCAGGGTCTTGAGGGCGCTGCCGAAAGAAAGGCCGGATTGCATGGCGAATATTCCTTGCAAGGGAATTGAGAGTATTCCCTTTGGCTTTTACCTCAGGAGACGTCACAGCAAAAGGAATGGAAGATGGTTTTCTGGATACTGGCAGGCCTTGGCGCCTATCTCTTTACGGTCTATTTGCCCGCAATGATCTTGTTCGCGCAGATCGGCATGCGCGCCTACACCGGCCCGCGCGACAGCCTGCCGGAACCCGGTGTGTGGCGCGCGCGGGCCCTCAGGGCGGCCGGTAATTTTCAAGAGCATATGCCGGCGTTTCTTGGCCTTGGTTTTTTGGCGATACTCGTGCCGGGCGCTGATGTGGCGCAGGCGTCTCTTGGAGCCGAGATATTCGTGCTCTCGCGGCTCGTCTATGTGGCGATCTACGTGAGCGGGCTGCCGATGGTGCGCTCGGTTGTGTTTGCGATCGGATTTGTCGGTCTTGTGATGATGGCGCTCTCCTTGATCTAGGCTGACCCATGCTCACGGAACGCCGGTTGGGGCTGCCGGGACGGCGGCCCCATTTTCGTTGAAGGTGCCGCTGTGCGACCCGGCTGACCGCATAATGGGGCAATCTGCCGCGCCTTTCCGTTTCGTGGAAACCCGTTTTCATTCGCAGCACATCGCGACGCCAAGGCCCGTCAAGGCAGCGGGTTTCCCGTGAGAAATCAAGGCCGGGGCGGGGTTTCTGCATTTGCACAGTAGGCATTGCATACATCGGTATTCATCTAAGGTATTGAAATATGGACTTTTTTCTCGCTTCCGGCAGGCTTGTTTGATCACGCAGGGAGGCGAGACATGGACAAGCTTAATGTAGCAGGCTGGGAAGGCCGCACCGAAACGCAGCAAGGCTGTATTTCCCGCGAGCAGGCGGCGCAGATCCATGCCACCCTTGGAGAGCCCCACAGGGCGCCGCCCGAAACGGGCGCGGTCTTGCCGCCGCTCTGGCACTGGTGCGCCTTTGCACCGACTGTGCCGCTGACCGAACTGGCGCGCGATGGTCATCCGATGTTGGGGGATTTCCTGCCTCCGGTGCAGCTTCGGCGCCGCATGTGGGCCAGTGGCAGCCTGCGCTTTGCCACGCCGTTGCGGGTGGGCGAGGTGATCAAGCGTCGCTCGTCTATCCGCCGCGTCACCGAAAAGACAGGCGGCACCGGGCCAATGGTTGTGGTCTCGGTCGGGCATCAGATTTTCGGCGAGCGCGGGCTTGCGGTGGAAGAGGTGCAGGATATCGTTTACCTCGACATCCCCGATACCTTTTGCCCGCCGCGTGCCAAGCCGATGCCGGGCGCGCCGACCCTCGGGGAGCAGAAAACTGCCTCTGAGGCATTGTTGTTTCGCTATTCGGCGCTGACCTTCAACGCGCATCGCATTCACTATGATCTGCCTTATGCGCAGGACGTCGAGCAGTATCCCGGCCTTGTGGTGCATGGCCCGCTTCAGGCCACATGGTTGATGCAGGCGGCGTGCCGGGCGCGCGGCCAGAGACCGAGTTATTTCGATTTTCGCGGCGTGCATCCGATGCTTTTGACCCCTGGCGAAAGCCCCGTGGTCGACATCATGGCAACCGAGGACGAGTGTGGCGCGCTGTCGCTTGTGACCGGGCAGGGCGGGCATCAATGCATGCAGGCCACTGCCCAATGGGAGGGCACGCTATGAGCGGTATTCTCAAGGGGATGCGCGTCGTCGAGGGTTCGGCCTTTGTGGCGGTGCCGTTGGCGGGGATGACATTGGCGCAGATGGGCGCCGAGGTGATCCGCTTTGACCGGATCGGCAAATCGGGCAATGCGCTTTATGGCGCCTATGGGCAGGATTTCACCTGTGCCTGCGGCACGCGCGTGATGGTCATCGGTCTGACGCGGCGGCAGCGGAAGGGGTTGCTCAAGGTCACTGGCACCGGCGCGCAGATGCAGGCGCTGGCCAAGGCAAAGGGGCGCGATTTGAACGATGAGGGCGTGCGGTGGGAGCTGCGCCACGAGATCACCGATATCCTGCGGCCGTGGTTTGCGGCGCGCAGGGTGGCGGATTTCGCGGCGGAATTCGACCGGGGCGGTCTGACGTGGTCGGTGTTTCGCACGGTGCGCGAGGCGCTTGCGCAGGACGCGGACCTGAGCGAGGACAACCCGATGTTTCGCACGCTGACACAACCCGGCCTTGGCCGCTTTGAGTTGCCGGGCCACCCGGCCCGTTTTTCGGCGCATGCCCGGCAAGACCCGCAGGCCGCCCCGGCCCTTGGGGCGCAGACCGAAGAGGTGCTTGGCGATGTTGTCGGGCTGAGTGATACCGAAATCAGCCAGCTTTTCGACCGTGGCGTGGTGCAAAGCCCGCGCTTTTCCGTGCGCCCGGCGGCCTGAGCGGCAACCCGCGTTGCAGGGGCGTGGAAAAATTTCTGATTTAGCGCGGGGAAATAGGCCAACAGCGCTTGATTCCCGTTCAAAGGTGGCTTAACCCGGCGCAGTGATAGGGGTATAGCTCAGTTGGTAGAGCGACGGTCTCCAAAACCGTAGGTCCCGGGTTCGAGTCCCTGTGCCCCTGCCATTTCCACCAGACAACCAAGACCGATCCACCCGCCATGCGGGGGTGGTTCCCCTGTATTTCAGGGGCTTGCCGGGCAAGCGAGCGCCGGGCACAAAGTGGTTGTTGCCTTTGCGTCAAGCTTTTAGGGTCGCGCGGGCAGAATATTAAGGGTTTGAGCGGATGAAGAAATTGTTGAAACGGGCCATTCCCGCATCTCTCAGGCGTCGGGTTCACGAAGGTAAACGAAGCCACATGCGCGCGGCGATGCGCCGGGTGTCGGCGCGTGGCCTTTCGATTGGCACGGTGATTGACGTGGGCGCGTCCGACGGGCGCTGGTCCAAGCAGACAATGGATTACTTTCCGGGGGCCGATTATCTTTTGGTTGAGGCCAACCCGTATCATAAGCCCGCGCTTGAGGTCTTTTGCGCGGCGCATCCCAAGACCCGCTTTGTTTTGGCTGCGGCCAGTGACAAGAGTGGCAGGGTGCGTTTCAACGCCGATGATCCGTTTGGCGGCAAGGCCGACCCCGGCGAGGGGGCGACCGCGATCGAGGTGGACGCGATGCGCCTTGACGATGCAATCGGGCCGGATGCGCGCGGGCCATACCTTTTGAAGCTTGATACCCACGGGTATGAGTTGCCGATTCTCGAAGGCGCGAGCGAGGTGCTTGCCAATGCAGCGTTGGTGAGTATCGAAGTTTACAACTTCAAGATCGCGCCGGAGGCTTTGCTGTTTGACCAGATGGTCGCCTTTATGCGCGACAAGGGCTTTGGCGTTGTCGATATGTCTGATCCGCTCTGGCGGCCCGGTGATCGCTGTTTCTGGCAGATGGATCTGTATTTTCAGCCGCTGACGTGCCCGGAGCTTGGCGATACATCCTATAGCTAACGTCAGAACGGGTCGGTGCCGCGAGGGGCCGCGCCGATCCGGAAAATTTTAACAAAAAAGTGATAAAAATTGTTCTACCCCGGTTCTGCCGCAGCCCTGCCATTTTTTTGCCCCATTCGTGCCGCATCTTCACCTTTAATCGACTCGTGGTCTTTCTGGGGAAAGTACGGTCGGTCCGCGTGGGGGCGTGGGAGAGTGAGAGAGTAGTTGCTATGACAGCGCAATCGCCGCGCGGCGTTAACCCGCAATCGTATTTACCGCATGTTGAATCCGAACTTGAAGGCCATGCGCCTGCTGATGCTTCGTCTACGGATGAGGCGGTCGAAAATGCCATGGCGACGATCCGCGACATCCTGACTGAAGAACGCCGCACCACAAGCCGCCGGAGCCTGCCTGATCTGGCACCTGGGGCCTTGGCCTCGCATCTTGTGGCGCGCCCGAAACGTGGCCCCCAAAAAGCCAAAAAGGCGGCGGGGAAATTAACCAAGACTTTCAAGCTTGGTGGGATGTTCAAGTCCGGCGATCCGATGGCCCGACTCAAGGCGACACGGATCAAGCCGCGCCATGCCCTCTGGGTCTTGCCCTTTGGCGTGGTGATGGTTTGGCCGACGTTTGTGCTGGCAACACTCTTTGTCGGGTTTTGGCTGGTGGTGCTTGGCGCCGCAGTCTTTGGGATCGAGGGGATGAAAGACCTGCGTGCCAAGGCGCTTGCGGTGCTTCCTGATTCCTGGGCGATGCCGCGTGACTGGCCGCCGCTGACCCTGCGCCGCGAGGTCGAGCCGGACCCGTTCGAGCACCGCCCTGACCCGTTCGAGCGGATCAGCCTCGAACCGCAGTAGGCCCTCATCTTGCAGACCTGTGCAAAGGGCAGGGGGGCAATGGCCCTTCTGCCCTTGAATTCATGCGCCAGCCCGCGTATGTCGCGCCTAACAGGTATATCAGAGAAGACAGCGCAGATGGCACGCACGAATCCGCTTCAGTTTATTCAGCAGGTCCGCTCGGAAGTGACCAAGGTGGTTTGGCCCACCCGCCGAGAGGTCGTGTTGACCACGGTCATGGTGTTTATCATGGCAACGCTCACGGCGATCTTTTTTGCGCTGGTTGATCTGACCATCCGTGGTGGTCTGCAGGCCGTGCTGAACATGTTTGGCTAGGTCGGCATAAAATCGCGGACGGACCCTTGAAATTACGGACAATCAAAGGTAGTTGACGGCACACTTCTGGAGATGGCGCGCGGCGATTCGGGTTGCGCGCCGATTTTTGTTCCGGAAAGTGCAGGTCAAGCGCCTGAAAGAATACGGACTTCCGGCGAAATGCCGGTCAGAATAAAAGGCATAGGTCGAAGATGGCAAAGCGGTGGTACTCGGTCAGTGTTCTTTCGAATTTCGAAAAGAAGATCGCCGAGCAGATCAGACTATCTGTCATCGAGAATGGTCTTGAGGATGAGATCGAAGAAGTTCTTGTGCCCACCGAAGAGGTGATCGAGATCCGCCGTGGCAAGAAAGTGACCGCCGAGCGTCGCTTTATGCCGGGTTACGTTCTTGTGCGCATGGAAATGTCTGACCGCGGCTATCACCTGATCAACTCGATCAACCGCGTGACCGGTTTCCTTGGCCCGCAGGGGCGCCCGATGCCGATGCGCGATGCCGAGGTGAACGCGATCCTCAACCGCGTGCAAGAGGGCGAAGACAGCCCGCGCACCCTGATCCACTTTGAGATCGGCGAGAAGGTCAAGGTCAACGACGGCCCGTTCGAGGACTTCGACGGCATGGTCGAGGAAGTCGATGAAGACAACCAGCGCCTCAAGGTGTCGGTGTCGATCTTTGGCCGGGAAACCCCGGTCGAACTGGAATTCACACAGGTCACGAAACAGTCCTGATCTTGTGAGACGTGGGAGGCGAGGGTGCCGCGGCATCCGGACCAGACCACACAACGAAGAACCCGAGGGGCGCGCCCTGACGGTGTTGGAAACAAAGGAGAGGCCAGATGGCCAAGAAACTCGTTGGTAAGATGAAGCTGCAGGTGAAAGCCGGGCAAGCTAACCCCAGCCCGCCCGTGGGCCCCGCGCTCGGTCAGCGCGGCATCAACATCATGGAATTCTGCAAGGCGTTCAACGCCAAGACCGCAGACCTTGAGCCCGGTGCCCCCTGTCCGACAGTGATTTCCTACTATCAGGACAAATCGTTCGAGATGGACATCAAGACGCCGCCCGCGTCCTACTATCTGAAAAAAGCTGCCAAGCTGCCTTCGGGGTCCAAAACCCCCGGCCGCACCACAGCTGGTTATGTCTCGACCAAGCAGGTCAAGGAAATCGCTGAAGCGAAGTGGAAAGACCTGAACGCAAACGACGTCGAAGCGGCGATGAAAATCATCCTCGGCTCTGCACGTTCCATGGGCATCGAGGTGAAGTAAGATGGCAAAACTTGGAAAACGTACCCGCGCCGTTCGTGAAGCTTTCGCTGGCCAGGAAAACCTGAGCGTTGAAGACGCCATCGCTCTTGTCAAAGGCAATGCCACTGCGAAATTCGACGAAACTGTTGAGATTTCGATGAACCTTGGTGTTGATCCGCGTCACGCTGACCAGATGGTTCGCGGTGTTGTCGGTCTACCCAATGGCACCGGCAAAGACGTTCGCGTCGCCGTGTTCGCCCGTGGCCCCAAGGCCGAAGAGGCGCAGGCCGCCGGTGCCGACATCGTTGGCGCAGAAGACCTGATGGAAATCGTGCAAAGCGGCAAGATCGACTTTGACCGCTGCATCGCCACCCCCGACATGATGCCCGTCGTCGGTCGTCTTGGTAAGGTGCTTGGTCCGCGCAACCTGATGCCGAACCCCAAAGTGGGCACGGTCACCATGGATGTGGCGCAGGCCGTCAAGAACGCCAAAGGCGGCGAAGTGCAGTTCAAGGCCGAAAAAGCCGGTGTTGTGCATGCCGGTATTGGCAAGGCCTCGTTTGACGCAGGCAAGCTTGCCGAGAACGTCCGCGCGTTTGTTGTCGCCGTGCAAAAGGCCCGTCCGGCCGGCGCCAAAGGCACCTATGTGAAGAAGATCTCGATTTCTTCGACCATGGGCGCCGGTGTGTCGATCGACGTTACCAGCGCGGTTGTCGAATAAGAATTTGCACCCGGGTCACTGATCCGGGGGCGAATGGCAGGGCCTTACCTTGGCCCTGTCCTGTCCGAGACGGAGGGTTGCCGCAGCCGCGGTTCATAATTCCTTCCTGAGATGGGGAACGAGATAAGATTTCAAACGAGGGCAGCCGCCTTCGGGTGATTTTGGCCTCGGGACCCTGAAATTGGACCCGAACGCTGCCCCTCGGGGTGGCAAAAATGAGCCGGGGGGAGACCCCCAAATTTGGAGTGAAACTGTGGATAGAGCCCAGAAAGAGAAAGTGGTCGAGGAACTCGGCCAGATCTTTGAAAGCTCTGGCGTTGTAGTGGTTGCCCACTACACGGGTCTTACAGTTGCCGAAATGCAGGATCTGCGTGCCCGCGCCCGTGCGGCAGAGGCATCAGTTCGTGTAGCCAAGAACAGGCTCGCCAAAATCGCCCTTGAGGGCAAGCCGTGCGAAAGCATTGCTGATTACCTCTCGGGTATGACCGTTCTTACCTATTCCGAGGACCCCGTGGCAGCAGCCAAGGTGGCCGAGGACTTCGCCAAAGATAACAAAAAGTTTGAGATCCTTGGCGGGGCAATGGGCGAGACCGCTCTGGACCGTGCTGGTGTTGAAGCCACGTCGAAACTGCCGTCGCGCGATGAACTTATCGCGACAATCGTTGGCATGATCGGCGCACCTGCTTCGAACATCGCGGGGGCCATTGGCGCACCTGCTTCGAATATCGCGGGCATTCTTTCGACCATCGAAGAGAAGGCCGAAGCCGCGTAAGGTAACTGTATTATCCGCGTAGGGGGTTGATTACCCAACGTTGGAACACATCTAGAAAAACGGAAAGAGTCACAAATGGCTGATCTGAAAAAACTTGCAGAAGAGATCGTTGGTCTGACGCTTCTCGAAGCACAAGAACTGAAAACCATCCTCAAAGACGAGTATGGCATCGAGCCCGCCGCCGGTGGCGCGGTCATGATGGCTGGCCCGGCTGGCGACGCTGGTGCTGCTGCTGAAGAGCAAACCGAATTTGACGTGATCCTGAAATCGGCCGGTGCGTCGAAGATCAACGTCATCAAAGAGGTTCGCGCGATCACTGGTCTTGGTCTGAAAGAAGCCAAAGATCTGGTGGAAGCAGGCGGCAAAGCCGTGAAAGAGCAAGTCTCGAAAGACGAAGCAGAAGAGATCAAGGGCAAGCTGGAAGCAGCTGGCGCCGAAGTCGAACTGAAGTAATCTTCGCCGGGGCAACCCGGAGCGTTATAAAGGCTGGGTCCGGGTTTCCGGGCCCGGCCAAACCTGTCTCAGAGAGGCCCTGCGATGCTCGGGGCTTTTCTAAGGCACGGTTTATATGATCGGGAGGCCGTATTTGGGACGATGGCCGTGAATGGATCAAACCAGGCCCTCTCGTATGGCCGCGGCGCTGGAGCCCGACAGCGCGCGCGACCGGTGAGAAATGAAAGGTGACTTCGACCATGGCTCAGACCTACCTCGGCCAGAAACGTTTGCGCAAATATTACGGCAAGATCCGTGAAGTGCTTGAAATGCCGAACCTCATTGAGGTTCAGAAATCCTCGTATGATCTGTTTTTGAAATCAGGCGATGAGCCCCAGCCGATGGACGGCGAGGGGATTAAAGGCGTTTTCCAATCGGTATTCCCGATCAAGGACTTCAACGAAACCAGCGTGCTGGAATTCGTAAGCTACGATCTTGAAAAGCCGAAATATGACGTTGAGGAATGCATGCAGCGTGACATGACCTACAGCGCCCCGCTGAAGGTCAAGCTGCGGCTGATCGTGTTTGATGTCGACGAAGATACCGGCGCGAAATCCGTCAAGGATATCAAGGAACAAGACGTATTCATGGGCGATATGCCCCTGATGACGCCGAACGGCACCTTTGTCGTGAACGGCACCGAGCGCGTGATCGTCTCCCAGATGCACCGCAGCCCGGGCGTGTTCTTTGACCATGACAAGGGCAAGACCCATTCGTCGGGCAAATTGCTCTTCACCTGCCGGATCATCCCCTATCGCGGCTCCTGGCTCGACTTTGAATTCGACGCCAAGGATATCGTCTTTTCGCGCATCGACCGTCGCCGCAAACTGCCGGTGACGACGCTTCTTTACGCGCTTGGTCTCGACCAAGAGGCGATCATGGATGCGTATTACGATACGGTTAATTTCAAGCTGAAGAAGAAAACGGGCTGGGTCACCAAGTTCTTCCCCGAGCGCGTGCGCGGCACCCGTCCGACCTATGATCTTGTCGATGCCAAGACCGGTGAAGTGATCGCCGAGGCGAACAAGAAAATCACCCCGCGCGCGGTCAAGAAACTGATCGACGAAGGCAATGTGACCGATCTTTTGGTGCCGTTTGACCATATCGTCGGCAAGTTCGTGGCGCGTGACATCATCAACGAAGAAACCGGCGCGATCTATGTCGAGGCGGGCGACGAGCTGACGCTTGAGTTCGACAAAGAAGGCAACGTGACCGGCGGCAGCCTGCAAGAGCTGCTGGATGCGGGCGTGACCGATATCCCGGTGCTGGATATCGACAACATCAACGTTGGCCCCTACATCCGCAACACCATGGCGGCGGACAAGAACATGAACCGCGGCAGCGCGCTCATGGATATCTATCGCGTGATGCGTCCGGGCGAGCCGCCCACCGAAGAGGCATCGGCGGCGCTTTTCGAGACGCTGTTCTTTGACTCCGAGCGCTATGACCTTTCGGCCGTTGGTCGCGTCAAGATGAACATGCGTCTTGCCCTCGACAAGCCCGACACACAGCGCACGCTGGACCGCGACGATATCGTGGCCTGCATCAAGGCGCTGGTCGAACTGCGCGACGGGCGCGGCGACATCGACGACATCGACCACCTTGGCAACCGCCGGGTGCGCTCGGTTGGCGAATTGATGGAGAACCAGTATCGCGTCGGCCTTCTGCGGATGGAACGCGCGATCAAGGAGCGGATGTCGTCGGTCGAGATCGACACGGTGATGCCGCAGGATCTTATCAACGCCAAGCCGGCCGCGGCCGCAGTGCGTGAATTCTTCGGCTCTTCGCAGCTGTCGCAGTTCATGGACCAGACCAACCCGCTTTCGGAAGTCACCCACAAACGCCGTCTTTCGGCGCTTGGGCCGGGTGGTCTTACACGCGAACGCGCGGGCTTTGAGGTGCGCGACGTGCACCCGACCCACTATGGCCGGATGTGTCCGATTGAAACGCCGGAAGGCCCGAACATCGGTCTGATCAACAGCCTCGCCACCTTTGCGCGGGTCAACAAATACGGCTTTATCGAAACGCCTTATCGCAAGGTGGTTGACGGTCAGGTGACGGATGACGTGCAATACATGTCCGCCACCGAGGAAATGCGTCACACCGTGGCGCAGGCCAACGCAAACCTCGACGCCGACGGCAAGTTCGTCAACGATCTGGTCAGCACGCGTCAATCGGGCGAATACATGCTCGCGCCGCGCGAAAGCGTTGATCTTATCGACGTTAGCCCGAAACAGCTGGTCTCGGTTGCCGCCTCGCTTATTCCGTTCCTGGAAAACGACGACGCCAACCGCGCCTTGATGGGCTCGAACATGCAACGTCAGGCGGTTCCGACCCTGCGTGCCGAGGCCCCGCTTGTGGGCACCGGTATCGAAGGTGTCGTGGCGCGCGATTCAGGCGCGGCCATCATGGCGCGTCGCGGCGGTGTCATCGACCAGGTCGATGCACAGCGGATCGTGATCCGGGCGACCTCTGATCTTGAGATCGGGGATCCGGGCGTTGATATCTACCGGATGCGCAAATTCCAGCGCTCGAACCAGAACTCCTGTATCAACCAGCAACCGCTGGTGAAGGTGGGCGATCTGGTGACCAAGGGCGAAGTGATCGCCGATGGTCCCTGCACCGATATGGGCGAGCTGGCGCTTGGCAAGAACGTGATCACGGCCTTCATGCCGTGGAACGGTTACAACTACGAAGACTCGATCCTGATCTCGGAACGCATCGTGCGCGATGACGTGTTCACCTCGATCCATATCGAAGAATTCGAAGTGGCCGCACGTGACACCAAGCTTGGGCCGGAAGAAATCACCCGCGACATTCCCAATGTCGGTGAAGAAGCGCTGCGCAACCTCGACGAGGCCGGCATCGTTTACATCGGCGCCGATGTGGAGCCGGGCGATATCCTTGTGGGCAAGATCACCCCCAAGGGCGAAAGCCCGATGACACCGGAAGAAAAGCTGCTGCGGGCGATCTTTGGCGAAAAGGCCTCGGACGTGCGCGACACAAGCCTTCGGGTCAAACCGGGCGATTTCGGCACGGTCGTCGAAGTGCGCGTCTTTAACCGCCATGGTGTGGAAAAAGACGAACGCGCGCTTCAGATCGAGCGTGAAGAAGTCGAACGTCTGGCGCGTGACCGCGATGACGAGCTGGCGATCCTGGATCGCAACATCTATGCCCGTCTCAAGACGCTTGTGCTTGGCAAGGTTGCCGTCAAAGGCCCCAAGGGCGTCAAGGCGAACTCGGAGATCACCGAGGATCTTCTGGCGACGCTGACCAAAGGTCAGTGGTGGCAGCTGGCGCTGAAAGACGAGGGCGATGCCCAGATCGTCGAGGCGCTGCACGAACAGTACGAGGCGCAAAAGCGCACGCTGGACGCGCGGTTCGAGGACAAGGTCGAGAAAGTGCGCCGGGGCGACGATCTTCCGCCGGGTGTGATGAAAATGGTCAAAGTCTTCATCGCCGTGAAGCGCAAGCTTCAGCCGGGCGACAAGATGGCCGGTCGGCACGGCAACAAGGGTGTTGTGTCCAAGGTGATCCCGATCGAGGACATGCCCTTCCTTGCCGATGGGACCACGGTTGATATCTGTCTTAACCCGCTCGGCGTTCCCAGCCGGATGAACGTTGGTCAGATCCTCGAGTGTCACATGGGCTGGGCGGCACGTTCGCTTGGTATCAAGATCGATGAATCGCTTCAGGAATATCGCCGTTCCGGCGACATGACTCCGGTGCGCGAAGCGATGCGTATTGCCTATGGCGACGATGTCTATGAAGAAGGCATCGCCGACATGGACGAAAAGACCCTGGTCGATGCGGCCGGTACCGTGACACGCGGTGTGCCGATTGCAACGCCGGTGTTTGACGGCGCCAAAGAGCATGACGTGAACGATGCGCTGAAACGCGCGGGCTTTGACGAAAGTGGTCAGTCAGTGTTGTTTGACGGCCGATCGGGCGAGCAGTTCGCGCGTCCGGTGACCGTGGGCATCAAGTATCTGCTCAAGCTGCATCACTTGGTCGATGACAAGATCCACGCGCGTTCGACCGGGCCCTACAGCCTTGTCACCCAACAGCCGTTGGGCGGTAAAGCGCAGTTCGGTGGCCAGCGTTTCGGGGAAATGGAGGTCTGGGCTCTGGAAGCTTATGGCGCTGCTTATACCCTGCAGGAAATGCTGACTGTGAAGTCAGACGACGTGGCAGGCCGTACCAAGGTCTATGAGAGCATCGTCAAGGGCGAGGACAATTTCGAGGCCGGTATTCCGGAATCGTTCAACGTTCTCGTCAAAGAGGTCCGGGGCCTTGGCCTCAACATGGAACTCCTGGATGCGGAGGACGAAGAGTAAGGGCAAAATTTTCTGAGAAAATTTTGAAGCCAAGATTTTTCGGCGAAAAATCTTGGCGCCCCCTCACGGCCTCTGCCCGAATTCAAGGATTTGAAAATGAACCAGGAACTGACAAACAACCCGTTCAACCCGGTGGCCCCCACCAAGGTGTTCGATGAAATCAAGGTCAGCCTTGCCAGCCCCGAGCGTATTCTGAGCTGGTCATACGGCGAGATCAAAAAGCCGGAAACCATCAACTATCGGACGTTCAAGCCCGAGCGCGATGGTCTGTTTTGTGCGCGTATCTTTGGCCCGATCAAGGATTACGAATGCCTCTGCGGCAAATACAAGCGGATGAAGTATCGCGGCGTTGTTTGCGAGAAATGCGGCGTTGAAGTCACCCTTCAAAAGGTCCGCCGCGAGCGTATGGGCCACATCGAGCTGGCCGCGCCCTGCGCCCACATCTGGTTTCTGAAGTCGCTGCCGTCACGCATCGGTCTCATGCTGGACATGACCCTGCGCGATCTTGAGCGTGTGCTTTACTTTGAAAACTATGTCGTCATCGAGCCTGGCCTGACCGACCTCACCTATGGTCAGATGCTGAGCGAAGAAGAGTTCATGGATGCTCAGGATGCCTATGGCATGGATGCTTTCACCGCCAATATCGGCGCTGAGGCGATCCGCGAAATGCTTCAGAACATCGATCTTGAGGCCGAGGCTGAGCGTCTGCGCGCGGACCTCAAGGAGGCCACTGGCGAGCTCAAGCCGAAGAAGATCATCAAGCGTCTGAAAGTCGTGGAATCCTTCCTTGATTCCGGCAACCGTCCGGAATGGATGGTGATGACGGTCATTCCGGTCATCCCGCCAGAGCTTCGCCCGTTGGTGCCGCTGGATGGGGGCCGTTTTGCCACCTCTGACCTTAACGACCTTTATCGTCGCGTGATCAACCGCAACAACCGCCTCAAGCGGCTTATCGAGCTGCGTGCGCCCGATATCATCGTGCGCAACGAAAAGCGGATGTTGCAGGAATCGGTCGATGCGCTGTTTGATAACGGTCGTCGTGGCCGCGTGATCACCGGCGCCAACAAGCGCCCGCTGAAATCGCTGTCGGACATGCTCAAGGGCAAGCAGGGCCGTTTCCGCCAGAACCTTTTGGGCAAGCGTGTCGACTTTTCCGGTCGTTCGGTCATTGTGACCGGTCCCGAGCTCAAGCTGCATCAATGCGGCCTGCCCAAGAAGATGGCGCTCGAACTGTTCAAGCCGTTCATCTATTCGCGTCTTGAGGCCAAGGGCCTCAGCTCGACCGTGAAGCAGGCGAAAAAGCTGGTTGAAAAGGAACGTCCCGAGGTTTGGGATATTCTGGATGAGGTGATCCGCGAACATCCCGTGATGCTGAACCGGGCGCCGACCCTGCACCGTCTTGGCATTCAGGCGTTCGAGCCGGTCTTGATCGAGGGCAAGGCGATCCAGCTTCACCCGCTGGTCTGTGCCGCCTTCAACGCCGACTTTGACGGTGACCAGATGGCTGTTCACGTGCCGCTCTCGCTGGAAGCCCAGCTTGAAGCGCGCGTCTTGATGATGTCGACCAACAACGTTCTGTCGCCCGCAAACGGCGCGCCGATCATCGTTCCGTCGCAGGACATGATCCTTGGCCTCTATTATGTCACGCTGATGCGCGAAGGCATGAAGGGCGAGGGCATGGTGTTCTCGTCGATCGAAGAGGTTCAGCATGCGCTGGATTCCGGCGAGGTGCATCTGCACTCGCGCGTTACCGCACGGGTGCCGCAGATTGATGCCGAGGGCAACGAGGTGATCATCCGCGTGGAAACCACGCCGGGCCGGGTCCGTCTTGGGGCGCTTTTGCCGCAAAACGCCAAGGCACCGTTCAGCCTTGTGAACCGTCTGTTGCGCAAGAAAGAAGTGCAGCAGGTCATCGACACCGTCTATCGCTATTGCGGTCAGAAAGAGAGCGTCATCTTCTGTGACCAGATCATGACACTCGGCTTCCGCGAGGCCTTCAAGGCAGGGATTTCCTTCGGCAAGGACGACATGGTGATCCCCGATACCAAATGGACCATCGTCGAGGAAACCCGTGGTCAGGTGAAGGGTTTCGAGCAACAGTACATGGACGGTCTGATCACTCAGGGCGAAAAGTACAACAAGGTCGTGGATGCCTGGTCGAAGTGTAACGATCAGGTCACCGATGCGATGATGGGCACCATCTCGGCCGAGCGTAAAGACGAAAACGGCGCCGTGATGGAGCCGAACTCGGTCTACATGATGGCCCACTCCGGCGCGCGTGGCTCGGTCACCCAGATGAAACAGCTGGGCGGGATGCGCGGCCTGATGGCCAAGCCGAACGGCGACATCATCGAGACACCGATCATCTCGAACTTTAAGGAAGGTCTGACCGTTCTTGAATACTTCAACTCGACCCACGGCGCCCGGAAAGGTCTGTCTGATACGGCTCTGAAAACGGCCAACTCGGGCTACCTGACACGTCGTCTTGTGGACGTCGCGCAAGACTGTATCGTGCGTCAGCATGATTGCGGAACCGAGCGTGCGGTGACGGTTGAAGCGGCTGTCAATGACGGTGAGATCGTGGCCTCGCTGGCCGAACGTGTTCTGGGCCGTGTCGTGGCCGAGGATATCGTTAATCCGGTCAGCGATGCGGTTCTGATCGCCACCGGTCAGCTTATCGACGAACGTATGGCCGATATGCTTGAAGAGGCCGCGGTGCAAACCGTGCGTCTGCGCTCGCCGCTGACCTGTGAGGCCGAGGATGGCGTTTGCGCCATGTGCTATGGTCGTGACCTTGCGCGCGGTACGATGGTCAACATCGGCGAGGCCGTGGGCATCATCGCGGCACAGTCGATCGGCGAACCGGGCACACAGCTTACGATGCGGACGTTCCACATCGGCGGCGTTGCACAGGGTGGCCAACAGTCGTTCCTTGAAGCGAGCCAAGAGGGCACGATCACCTATGATCAGCCTCAGACGCTGGTCAATTCCAACGGTGAAACCCTCGTGATGGGCCGGAACATGAAGTTGCGGATCATCGGCGACAAGGGCGTTGAACTTGCCAGCCACAAGGTCGGCTACGGCACGCGTCTGTTCGTTGAAGAGGGCGGCAAGGTTGTGCGCGGTCAGAAACTGTTCGAATGGGATCCCTATACCCTGCCGATCCTGGCCGAGAAATCCGGTACTGCGAAATTCGTCGACCTCGTCAGCGGCGTTGCCGTGCGTGACGTGACCGATGATGCCACCGGCATGACCCAGAAGATCGTGACCGACTGGCGCGCGGCCCCCAAGGGCAACGAGCTTAAGCCCGAGGTGTTCATCGTGGGCGCCGATGGCGAGCCGATGCGCAACGATGCGGGCAACCCGGTGACCTATCCGATGTCGGTCGATGCCATTCTCGCGGTCGAAGAAGGCCAGGAGGTGCATGCCGGTGACGTGATCGCGCGGATCCCGCGCGAAGGTGGCAAGACCAAGGACATTACCGGTGGTCTGCCGCGTGTGGCCGAACTCTTTGAGGCACGTCGCCCCAAGGATCACGCCATCATCGCGGAAATCGACGGCTATGTTCGCTATGGTCGCGACTACAAGAACAAGCGTCGCATCACCATCGAGCCGGCCGACGAGACGCTGGAGCCCGTTGAATACATGGTGCCCAAGGGCAAGCACATTCCGGTTCAGGAAGGTGATTTTGTCCAGAAGGGTGATTACATCATGGACGGCAACCCCGCGCCGCATGACATCCTCGGGATCATGGGTGTCGAGGCGCTGGCGAACTATATGATTGACGAGGTGCAAGAGGTCTATCGTCTGCAAGGCGTGAAGATCAACGACAAGCACATCGAAGTCATCGTGCGCCAGATGTTGCAGAAGTGGGAAATCCAGGACAGCGGCGATACCACGCTTCTCAAGGGCGAGCATGTCGACAAGGCCGAGTTTGACGAAGCCAACGACAAGGCGATCTCGAAGGGCGGGCGCCCGGCACAGGGCGAGCCGATCCTTCTCGGGATCACCAAGGCCAGCCTGCAAACCCGCAGCTTTATCTCGGCGGCGTCGTTCCAGGAAACCACCCGCGTGCTGACCGAGGCATCGGTTCAGGGCAAGCGCGACAAGCTGGTCGGTCTCAAGGAGAACGTCATCGTGGGTCGCCTTATCCCGGCGGGCACCGGTGGCGCCACCCAAGAGATGCGCCGCATCGCAACCGCGCGTGACAGCGTCGTGATCGAGGCCCGTCAGGAAGAGGCCGCCGCTGCGGCCGCTCTTGCCGCGCCTGTGGTCGAGGATGATGTTGTGGGCGGGGACGAGTTCGACAATCTGGTGGACACACCGGAGAGCCGCGACGAGTAAGCGCGACGCATGGAAACAGAAAAGGGGCCCTGCCAGGTGATGGCGGGGCCCTTTTTTATTGTGGCGTGTGTAGGCAAAGTTGGAGTTTGAGTATTTTTGCCAAGAAGAAGCCCATGGCCCGTGTCATACAGGATCGGGTTTGCTCAGGTCTTGAAGGGGAATGTGACAGCGGATGGCGTGGCCGTCCGTTGCCTCTTGCCAAGGCGGCGTATCGGTGTCGCAGAGGCGCCCGATCTTGACCGGGCACCGGTGCTTAAACGGGCAGCCGCAGGCCGGTGGCGAGAGTTCCGTGGCGTCCTCGGTCAGCAAGTGCGGGACGTGATCGGGATCGGGTTCAAGCACCGCATTGAGCAGCACCTTGGTATAGGGGTGCGACGGTGCGCCATAGACTGCCGCCGCCGGGCCGATTTCGCACAGGCGCCCCTGATAGAGAACGGCGACGCGATCCGACAGGGCGCGCACCACGGTCAGGTCATGGCTAACGAAGACAAATGTCGACTGGTGGCGCGCCTTGAGGTCATTGAGCAGCTCAAGCACCGCCGCCTGAACCGAAACATCAAGCGCCGAGGTGATTTCGTCGCAAAGCACGATCTCGGGGGTGGCGGCAAAGGCGCGGGCAATGGCGACGCGTTGCTTCTCGCCGCCCGAGAGTTGCCCGGGGCGGCGATCAAGGTAATGCGCGCCAAGGCGCACAGTTTCGAGCAGTTCGGCGGCGCGCGCGCGCAATTCGCGGCCCTTTAGCCCAAAGTAGAGCCGCAGCGGCTGGCCAAGGATATTGGCAACGGATTGACGCGGGTTGAGGCTTTCGTCGGGGTTTTGAAACACCATCTGAATGCGGCGCAACTGATCCGGGCGGCGCTGTTCCACGCGCGGCGTGAGGGCGGTTCCGTCGCCAAGGGTGAGTGTGCCCTCGGCCGGGGGTAAGAGGCCCGCGATGGTCTTGAGGATGGTGGATTTTCCGCTGCCGGATTCCCCGACCAGGCCAAGCGTTTCGCCCAGGGTCAGGCTCAGGGTGATGTCGTCGACCGTGGCCGGAGGGCGGGAGCGGGCAGGCATGAAACGGGCAAGGGCGCCGGGGCGGTCATAACGGATCGCCACCCCGTTGAGAGAGAGCGCAAGGGGGCTGTTTTCGGCGCAGCAACTCAGCGGCGCGCCGCTGCCTGTCATGTCGATCTCAGAGGTTTGCTCGGGGTAGAAACAGCGGGTCGCTTGCCCGGCCTCGCCCGTGATAATCGGGGGGTGCAAGGTCTGGCAATGATCCGTCGCAAGCGCACAGCGCGGCGCAAAGACACAGCCGGTCCTGTCGGCGCCGGGGGCGGGCGGGCGCCCGTCGAGAGCGCGCGGCAGGCTGCGGTCGCCAAGTCGCGGGATCGAGGCCAGAAGGCCGCGTGCATAAGGATGATCTGGGCTTTTCAGGACCGCGCGCACCGGCCCCTCCAGCACGGTTTCGCCTGCATAAAGCACCTGCACGCGGTCACAGACCCGCGCGATAACGCCCAAATCGTGGCTCACGTAAACCATCGCCATATTGCGTGCGCGTGCCAATTCGCGAAGCAAATCAAGGATATGCGCCTGTGTGGTGACATCAAGACCGGTGGTCGGCTCGTCGAGCAACAAAGCGTCAGGTTCGCCCGCAAGCGCCATGGCGATGGCCACGCGTTGCTGTTGCCCGCCCGACAACTCGTGCGGATATCGGCGCAGGATTGCCGCCGGATCAGGCAGGCGCACCTGGGTCAAAAGGTCGATGGCGCGGTCCGAATGTGCGCCCTCGGGCAAAGAGCAATGCAGGCGCAATGCCTCGTCAAGCTGGCGGCCAATGCGCATCGTCGGGGTCAGCGCCTGACCGGAATTTTGCGGGATAAGGCCAAGTTGCCCGCCGCGTATTTTGGCAAGCTCGCTGGGGCTGCGCGCGAACATATCGGCGCCGTCATAGATCACCTCGCCCGAGATTTTTTGCAGGCCATGCTTGAGATATCCCATCGCCGCAAGCGCCAGCGTGCTTTTGCCCGACCCGCTTTCGCCGACAATGCCGATGCTTTCGCCGCGACAGACCTGAAGGTCGATGCCATGCAGAACGGGCAGCATCGCGCCAGAGCGACCGCGAAACCCGACGCAGAGGCCGCGTATGTCGATCAAGGGCGGGTTTGCCATCTCAGACCACCGCCTTTCGACCCTGATCAAGCCCGAGGGTCTTGGCCAGGGCATCGGCGCTCAGGTTGATCCCGATGATCAGGGAAGAAAGCGCAATCATCGGCCCCAGAACCCCCCAGGGCGCCAGCGACATGTAAACCCGCGCATCCGAAATCATCAGCCCCCAGTCGGCCATCGGTGGGGCCACGCCAAACCCAAGAAACGACAGGGCGGAAAAGCCAAGCAGCATCCAGGACCACCGCATTGCGCCCTCGACCAGAAGGGTGTCGGTGACATTGGGCAAAATCTCGTGGCGCACGATGGAAAGCGGGCTGTGGCCGCGCGCGCGCGCCGCCGAGATGAAATCGCGGGCGACGACCTCGTGTGCGGCGGCGCGGGCGACGCGGATCACCGGGATGCCGAAAAAGAAGGCAAGCGTGGGGGTGAGAACCTCGTTGCCACTTCCGAAAACGGTGATCAGCACCAAGAGTGGCAGGATACCGGGCAGCGCCAGAAAGGCATCGACCAGGCGCATCATCGCCTCGTCGATCCAGCCGCCGCGCAGGCCCAGCAGAACCCCGAGCATCCCGCCCCAGAGCATGGCAATCGGCGTGGCGATTCCGGTGACGAGAAACGCCTCGCGCCCGCCCAACAGGACACGGGTAAAGACATCGCGGCCAAGGTGATCGGTGCCAAGCAAATGCTCGGCCGAGGGGCCGCCAAGGATCAGGGCCGAGTTCATTTCCTTGTAATCAAACGGTGCGATCCAGGGGCTCATGAGGGCCATCACCAGATGCAGCGTCACAAGCGTAAGGCCAATCGCCCCCGAAGGCCGCGCCGCCATATCGCGCAGCGTGTTAAGCGCGCGCGAGCGTCGGGGCGTTGTGGTGGCGGCGCTCATCCGCGCCTCATGTGATGGCTGCGCAGGCGCGGGTTTAGGACAAGGCCAAGGATATCGGCCACAAGATTGACGCCGACATAGGTGGCGGCGACGATCATCGTGATCGCCTGCACCACCGGCAAATCACGATCCGAAATCGCATCAATCAACAGCCGCCCGAGGCCGGGATAGTTGAACACCACCTCAACCACGACCACGCCGCCCAAAAGCCAGGCCACCGTCAAAGCGATCACATTGATCGCGGGCAAAAGGGCGTTGGGAAGGGCGTGGCGGAAGACGATCTGCCAATAGGGCACGCCCTTGAGGGTGGCCATCTGGACGTAATCGCTGGCCATCACCTCGATCACCGAAGAGCGCACCATGCGCATGATATGGGCGATCATGATCATGGTCAGAACCACAGCCGCCAGCACGAATTCGGGGAAAAATTCCAAGGGCGGCGCGTCGGCGGGGGTCAAAACGATGGCCGGTACCCAGCCAAGCCAGATCGCGAAAATCAGGATCAGGATGGTCGCGGCGACAAATTCGGGGATGGTCATGGCAAAGATCGCGCCGGTGGAAAACAGGATATCAACCCAGGTATCGCGCCAAAGGCCGGCCATGGCGCCCAGGAGAATAGACAATGGAATTCCCACGCTTAGCGCGCCTGCCGCGAGCAAAAGGGAGTTGCGGACGCGATAGCCGACGATCTCGGTGATGCTGTCCTGCCCATTGGCCGACACGCCGAAATCGCCCTGAATTGCGCCACCGGCCCAATCGACATAACGCGCGAGGGCAGGGGCATTGAGGCCCATATCGGCGCGACATTTCGCAAGCGCCTCGCCATGGGCGTCGCGTTCCAGAACGGCGGTGCAGGCATCGCCGGGCAGGGCCTCGACCCCGAGAAAGATGATCACCGAGACAAGCCAGACCGTGACAAAGCCAAGCGCCAGACGGCGGAGAAGCAGTTGGATCATAGGGGTCGGGTCCGCCTTGCAAGGATAATGGTGTCCGACTCAGAGCCTAGCGCATGCATGCGCCCCGCGTCGAGAGGGGTTCTCGCGCGTGGCTCACTCGCCTGACAGGCGGGCCTTGATCTGGTCGCGGAGGGCGGTGGCAGTTCCGTGATCATAGGGCATGTGCTCGGGGTCAAAGACGGTCAGCGCGGCCTCGACATACTCCAGCGCTGCGCGCAGATGCGGGGTGGGATCGGCCGTGGTGTCATGATCGGCGCGGGCCACCTCGCAGATCGCCAGATTTTCCTGCGTCATGGCCCAGTGCACCGGGTGATCTTGCCGGGTAAAGACGGTGAGGGCGCCGCGATAGGCGGTGACGGCCTCGGCCAAAAGGGCAGTGCCCGCGGCGCCCTCGGTTCGAGCGGCTTGGGTGCTGAGGGCAGCGGCGAGGTTGTTCTGAGCGTGCGCCCAGAGGTCGGGGGCGGTGGATTTATCGAGATGGGTCAGCGCATCGCGGATCATTTGGGCGGAGAGGGTCATGCCGGGGTCACCAAAGCGCAGGCCGTGATTGTAGAGTTGGATTGCGTAAGTCACCCGACGACGGGCGGGTTCCAGCGGGTTGATGCTGGCGAAGCTGTCGGCGGCGGCGGAGAGGATTTTGAAGGCGTCGTTGACCCGGCCTTGGATCAAATCAATCTCGGCGGTTTTCTCCAGCAATGTCGCATTCACCTCAAGCGGTTTGCGCAGCACTTCTTTCTGCACTTCACGGGCACTATCCAAAATCTCGCGGGCCTCAGCCAGATTTCGCTTTTGGACCGCTTCGGCAGCCGCGCCAACAATGTTGTCAATCCGGTCAGACAGACCGCGCATTGCTTCTATCTCGGCAACCAAGCGCGTCATGTCATCGGCCTTGGATTGCAAGAAGGCGATGATTTCAGAGGCGGTTTTATAGGCATCCCCCCGAAAGAGCGCGCGATGGTCTTGAGGTCGTCCAAGGTGACGCCGGTATTTGTGGCACCAGCCGGGAGAATGCCTTGCGCTATCAGGGCGTCGACCACCTGCTGCGGGATATCTTTGACAGCCGTCTCGATCCGGTCAAGCGTGATCGCAATGCCGTCGGTCTTGCGGGCGATGTCGATCAGGGTTTCTTCGCTCAGTTGCGCGCGAAATTCCTTGTGTTCATAGCAGGCGCGCATCGCGGCGGTCAGGGCGCGGCGGATCAGGGTTTTGACCTCATCGGTGTCGCCGTCAAACGGGATGGTGCTGTGAAGGAGGGTGACCAGAGCAGTGATCCGCTCTTGCGCCGTCTCTTTCTTGTAGGCCACGATCAGGCTTTGATGTTCTTGGCGGTCCTGCAACAGGGTTTCGACGCGGATGAGACTGACCTCGGCAAATTCCGGCGTATCGCGGTGAGGGTCGCCTTGGCAGCCGCGTCACAGGCGCGCTTGGCGCAGGTTTTGCGAAGAGTGACGCCGATAGCGGCCAGTCCGGCCATGCCCGTGGCGGCAAGGGTTCCGCCCGACGGATCGCCCAGGGCGAAGGCCAATGCGCCGACACAGATGGTGCCGCTTTTGTCGGCGATGTCTGCAAATGTACTCATACGCGCAACGCTCCCGGTCAACTCCGAGAAGGGTGACCGAACCGGGGATTGAAGGCAAGCGGCGCGCGGGGCGCCACCCTACGTCTTGCGGCGGATGCCGATCTTGTGGCCGATGCCTTCGGGGCGCGGCAGGGTGGCGTGGGTTTTGGCCATGGCGGCGACGCGGGTCAGGATGTCGTCGGGCATCGGTGCGACGCGGGGGCCAGACAAATCTACGTGCAGGGTCATGCCCTCGCCGGTGGCGGCAAGCCAGCCGTCCTGATGGTACAACTCCTGAAAGCTGTGAAAGCGTTTTTCGTCGTGATCGAGCAGGTGAAAGGTGCTGCGCACCCGGTCGCCAAGCTTGATCTCGCGCAGGTAGCGGATGTGGAATTCGGCGGAAAAGGTGCTGTGGCCGCGTGTTTTGACGTAGTCCGGGCCAAAGCCCATTTCGGCAAAGGCCTCGTCCGCGCAGCGGTCAAACAGCACGGTGTAATAGCCCATGTTCATGTGACCGTTGAAGTCGATCCAGCCCTCTTCGACGCTGTGAAAAGAGGACAGGAAGGGGGATGCATCGGACATGGGGGCGCTCTTTTCGTTGCAGATCGCGCCTTGTTTACGGGAAATCCGGGTTGGCATGCAATGGTGTGCGGATCAATCGGCGCGTTATCCCCAAGGACCGGCCACGCCTTGTGTTTGCTCCCCTGCCATTTCGCGCAGGGCGCGGATGCGGTTGGCCGGATCAGGGTGGGTCGAAAACAGCCGGTCGCGGGCATGGGCATGCAGTGGATTGACGATGAACATATGCGCCGTCGCCGGGTTGCGCTCGGCGCTGTCGTTGTCGATCCGCGCGGCGAGCCCCGATATCCGTTCAAGCGCCGAAGCGAGCCAGAGCGGGTTGCCGCAAATCTCGGCCCCGATGCGGTCGGCCTCGTATTCGCGGCTGCGGCTGATCGCCATCTGCACAAGGCCGGCCGCCAGCGGGGCCAACACCATCAGCGCCAGCGTGCCGATCAGGCCGAGCGAATTGTTGCGGTTGTTGCCGAAGAACATCGCGAAATTCGCCAGCATGGTGATCGCCCCGGCGAAGGTCGCGGTGATGGTCATGATGGTGGTGTCGTGGTTGCGGATATGGGCCAGCTCATGGGCCATGACGGCGGCGATTTCGGCCTCGCTCAGCCGGGTCAAAAGGCCGGTGGTTGCGGCCACGGCGGCATTTTCCGGATTGCGCCCGGTGGCAAAGGCGTTGGGCTGAGCATTTTGCAGGATATAGACCTTTGGGCGCGGCATGTCGGCGCGATCGGCCATGTCATGCACCAGCCGTTCAAGCGCTTTGCCCTCGGGGCCGGTCGGGGCGCGCGCGTCGTGCATCCGCAACACCGCGCGATCCGAATTCCACCAGGTGTAGGCGTTCATCGCCAGGGCGATCACAAGCGCGATCATCGCGCCGCCGGTGCCGCCCAACAGCGCGCCGATCCCAAGAAAAAGCGCGGTCATCGCCGCCATCAAGACGGCGGTACGCAGATATCCCATCATGATTTTACCCCCGGTTTTCCATCCCCGCTATATGGGGGCTTTTCGCCGCCTGACAAGCGGGTAGGGTGGGGGCATGATCATCTCATCCGGGCGCGGTTTCATCTTTGTGCATATCCCCAAGACCGGTGGCACCTCTATGGCGCTGGCGCTTGAGGGGCGCGCGATGGCCGATGATATCCTGATTGGCGATACCCCCAAGGCGAAGCGGCGCGCCAAGCGACTAAAGGGGGCAGAGGCGGCCGGGCGCTTGTGGAAACACGCGACATTGGCGGATATCGAGGGGCTTGTGCCGTTAACCACGATCCGCGAGGCGTTTACCTTTACCCTCGTGCGCAATCCGTGGGATCGCATGGTCAGCTATTATCACTGGCTGTGCGGCCAGACATTTGAGCATCCTGCGGTGCACCTTGCCCAGAGGGTTGATTTCAGCGGATTTCTGAACGCAGCGCTGACGCAAAAGGCCTGGGTCGCAAGCCCGGCGCGGGTCTATATGACCGCCTCGGATGGGGCGGAGTATTGCACCCGCTATATCCGGCTTGAGCATCTTGACGAGGATACCGCCCCGCTTTGGGAGCATCTTGGCTTCAGGCTCGATTTGCCACAGGCCAACCGCTCTTCGCGCGAAATCAGCGATTACCGGAGCTATTACAGCGATTCTGACGCCGCCCTTTTGGCGAGGATCTCGGCCGAGGATATTGCCCGCTTCGGCTATGCTTTTTAGCGCGTTTTCGTGAGATTGGACGGGATTTGTTAACCAATCGTAAATGCGTCAGGATGCTGTCGCCGCAGAGGCAACGATGCCATAATTCTGCCTTTTTCCGGGCCAAACCGGGTCACGATAATGCAACGTTAATAAGTTGACGCAATGGTGGACCTGCCTGCTGCTACGGGCGCTGCTGAAATTTACATGGGACGGATGATGCTGGGTTGGATTGGGGCAAAGACCGGAAGACCGATTTGGGGGGCGGCGCCGACGGGGACGGCGCAAGACCCCGATGGTGTGATGACCGGGTTGGTGTCGGGCACACGGGTGGCGACGGCCACTGGTTGGCGCCGGGTTGAGGCGCTGACGGCCGGGGATCGCGTTCTGACCTTTGACAACGGGCTTCAGCCGCTGAGTGGTGTGATCCGTCAACCGCTCTGGACCGGAAGCTATGCCTGTCCGCAACAGTTCTGGCCACTTGAACTTGCCTGCGGGGCCTTGGGCAACCGTGGTCGGCTGACCATCATGCCACATCAGGCGGTCATGCTTGAAAGCGATATGGCCGAGACGATCTGGGGCGATCCATTTGCCCTTTTGCCTGCGGCGGCACTTGATGGTGCCGAAGGTGTGTCGCGCGTGCCGCCCGCCCCGGATGCCGAGGTGACGGTCTTGCATTTTGGCGAAGAACAGGTTGTCTTTGCCGAGCATGGCCTCATGTTCCTGTGCCCGTCCTCGCGGGATCTGCTGGATTATGCCCTGGGGCCCGAGGAAGAGCCGCAATATTCCGTGCTGCCTCTCAGCGAGGCGCGCCGTCTGACGATGGCGCTTGAGGCGGGGGCGGTTTTTTCGCCCAGTGATGCGTTGTTCGCCTCGGCCTGAGGCGCGGATTTTTCACGCCCGCCATTTAGCACCTTTCAGGGTCAGCCTGCCGACAGCTTGTCGCGCTCTTGCGTCTGCGCTGCGCAGATGTTTGCTACATTTCTTTTTGATCAAATTGTATTTTAGCACTGGTCAATCGCCACGTCCCGTCACAATGTCAGCTTTATTGACCTGTCACGTCGGAGGGCCCCATGCCACGCAAACCCATTCGCATTGCGATCAACGGCTTTGGCCGGATTGGCCGCACTCTTTTGCGCATCCTCATGCGCGACGCGGCGGATATCGAGCTTGTGCTGATCAACGAGATCGAGCCCCTGGCGACCTGCGCCTATCTGTTTCAATACGATAGCGTTTTTGGCCCCTGGCCGGGGCAGGTGGGCATGGCGGAAAAGGCCCTTATCGTGGATGGCCGCAGCATTCCTTTCCACGGTGAAGCCGATCTGCGGTCGCTTGATTTAACGGGGGTCGATCTTGTGCTGGAGTGCACCGGTATGGGCGGCAAGCGGGCCATAGCCGAACGCGGCCTTGCCGCCGGCGCCGACGCGGTTCTGGTCTCGGGGCCCTCGGCCGAGGCCGATGTCACGCTGGTGATGGGGGCCAATGAAGAGGCGCTTGGCGATCACCGGATCATTTCCAACGCGTCCTGCACCACCAACGCGCTTGCGCCCCTGCTCAAGATCCTCGACCAGAATTTCGGCGTGATCAGCGGCCAGATGACCACCGTGCATTGCTATACCGGAAGCCAGCCGACCGTGGACAAGCCGCGCGCCGCCCCCGAGCGAAGCCGTGCCGCCGCCCTGTCGATGGTGCCCACCACCACCAGTGCGCAGCATCAGACCGACCTTGTTCTGCCCGCGATGAAGGGCCGGATCGAGGCGCGCGCCATCCGCGTGCCAACCGCCAGCGTGTCCTGCATCGACCTGACCGTTCAAACCCGCGCCGAGGTGACCGAAGAGATGGTCAACGCCCGCCTGCAAGAGGCGGCCAAAGCGCATGGCTATCTTGGCTGGACCGAACAGCCGCTGGTGTCATCTGACCTGCGCGGGCGCCCGGAATCGATCATCCTGAGCGGGCCGCAAACCGCGGTTTCGGTGGGCGGATTGCTTCGGGTATTCGGCTGGTATGACAATGAATGGGGGTTTTCGTGCCGGATGCTTGATATGGCCCGGCTGATCGGGCGGCGGGATTAGACCCGCCGCGCCCTCTTATCACTTGCGCAACACCACGTTGCCAAAGCCCATGCCACGCAATTTGCTGACGCTCGCGTCAAGCTGTGCCTGGGTCTTGAACGGCCCGGCAAGCACGACTGTGAGAGCCCTGCCATCCCGGTTGAGAGTGCCGCGTCGCGCAGAAAGCCCGGCGCGCGCGATCTTTTGTGCGGCGGCCTTGCCCTGGGTCGGATCGGCGAAAATACCGGCTTGTGCATAGCGATGGCTTGCCGCGCCTGCGGATTTGGCGGAGGCAGAGCGAGTCGAGACCGTGGCGCGCGGTGCCTTTGCCGCCACTGGTTTGACCCGCGTGCTGCGCCGCACCGTGATCGGATCGGGCACAAAGCGGCCTTGGGTCGAGACGGTCACACCGGCGGCGCGTTGCTGTGCAAAACTGGTGTAGGGCGGCGTGAGGCCGGGGAAATTGTGGCTTACTTCACGCCCCGAGCGGCGATTGATCAGGCGGCGCGGCACGGTGTTGGTCCACATGACCTCCATCTGGTCCATGCCGGCATAGGTCTGATGGGCGCGCTTGAGGTTCAGGCGATCATCCTCCCACACGGGTTTATATCCCTCGGGAACATAGACACCCTCGGCGCTATTTTTCTGGCGCGCATAGACGCGGGCGGGGGCGACGCGGGTGGCGCGACCGGCATGTCCGGTGCTGCGCGCGGCGCTCTCGCGGGTCACGAGTCTGGGCTGGGCTGCGGGCGACGTCACGCGCTTGCCATAGGTCACATGCCGGGTCGCTTGCGGGCCACAGCGGACCGGCGATCCTTTGTGCTGCACCATGTAGGCGGCCGACAGGCTGCTCATCCCGGCACAGGCGGTGCGTGATGGATCGGGCGGGGCGATGATCGTGCCGCGCTGCGTGACTTTCGGCGCGGCGGCCTTGCGCACAGGTGTTGGGGATGCGGGGGCTTTACGCACAGGCGCCACGGCAACGGCCGGGGCGGTTTTGACCGTGCGGCGCACTGTTTTAGGGGGCGCGGCGGCGGCACGTCCTGCCGGTTTCGGCGGCGTGGCTTTCGCGGCGGGCGCGCTCACGGCGCGTGTCGGCTTGGCCGGGGCGGGGGCAATGGCCGCAACCTCTGCCGGTGCCGGTTTGGCGGCAGGAGCCGCCGCCGGTGCCGCCTTGGCAACGCTCGGCTGGAAGCCACAGAGCGCCTTGCGGTCGCGCGTGATACGCGGCACCCACGTCACATTGGCGCCAACACCGGCACGAATGAACACACAGCCCCGGCTATCCACATATTGCCGACCCTGATAGGAACTGGCCGGAAATTCAGCGGGCGTTGGCGCGTCGCGCAGCGATTGCGCGTTGCCTTGCATCGCCCCAAACAGGGCGGCTGCGATGGCGATAATGGGTAGTCTCGACAGGTTCATTTTGCCCTCGGATACAGTTGAGGGCAGATTGCCTTATTTGCGCCATATAGTAAACAGTTTATAGCTTATCTTGTGCCAAACATGCGGTCGCCCGCATCCCCTAGTCCCGGCAGGATATACCCCTTTTCGTTCAGCCGCGTGTCGACAGAGGCGGTTACGATGGGTACATCGGGGTGGGCCTCTTTCATGCGGGCGACGCCTTCGGGGGCGGCAAGCAGGCACAGGAACCGGATATTCGTGGCGCCGGCATCCTTGAGCATCTGCACCGCGGCCGCCGAGGAATTGCCGGTGGCAAGCATCGGGTCAACCACGATCACAAGGCGCTCGGCCAGGTTGTCGGGCACTTTGAAGTAGTATTTGACCGGCTGAAGGGTTTTTTCATCGCGGTAAAGCCCGACAAACCCAACCCGCGCCGAGGGAATGAGTTCGAGCATGCCATCAAGCAGCCCGTTTCCGGCCCGCAGGATCGAGATCAGCGCAAGCTTGCGCCCGGCAAGAACCGGGGCATCCATTTTCTCAAGCGGGGTTTCGATCTCTTGCGTGGTCATCGGAAGCTCGCGGGTGATCTCATAGGCCAAAAGCTGGCTGATCTCGCGCAGAAGTTGGCGGAAAACGGCGGTCGAGGTATCCTTTTCCCGCATCAGGGTAAGCTTGTGTTGCACGAGGGGGTGATTGACGATGGTCAGATGCTGGGTCATGTGCGGTCCTTTTGGGCTGTGCGGCCAGTGGGTTTGATCTGTCATTCCAGAAAACGGCCTTAAGGGCAACGTCGGGCGAGTGGTCGGGCGCGCGCAGGTTCGAGCGTGGTGATGATCATTGCGCAGGACGCGCTACACGTGCAAGCTGAGACTTGAAAAGTTGGCGCGGCATGATATGAGCGTGTCGAAAGGGTAGTTTAATATTAAACTACTTGATTTGAGGGGAGGGTTTCATGACCGACAGCCACAAGGATACCGCACGCCAGGCCGCTCTGGATTATCACGAATTCCCTCGGCCTGGTAAGCTTGAGATACGCGCGACCAAGCCGATGGCCAACGGGCGCGACCTTGCGCGGGCCTATTCCCCCGGTGTCGCCGAGGCCTGTCTTGAGATCAAGGCCGAGCCGGCAACCGCAAGCCGCTATACCGCGCGCGGCAATCTTGTCGGGGTGGTGACCAACGGCACGGCGGTGCTTGGGCTTGGAAGTATTGGCGCTTTGGCGTCAAAGCCGGTGATGGAGGGTAAGGCCGTCCTGTTCAAGAAGTTCGCCAATATCGACTGTTTCGATATCGAGGTGAACGAAAGCGACCCTGAAAAGCTTGCCGAAATCGTCTGCGCGCTTGAGCCGACCTTTGGTGCGATCAACCTTGAGGACATCAAGGCGCCCGATTGTTTCATCGTTGAACGAATTTGCCGCGAGCGCATGAACATCCCGGTATTTCACGACGATCAGCACGGCACCGCCATCGTGGTCGGCGCCGCCGCGACCAACGCGCTTTTCGTGGCGAAGAAGAAATTCGACGAGATCAAGGTGGTCTCGACCGGCGGCGGGGCGGCGGGCATTGCCTGTCTCAACATGCTGCTCAAGCTTGGCGTCAAGCGCGAAAATGTCTGGCTTTGCGACATTAACGGGTTGGTTTACGAGGGCCGCGAGGTCGAAATGAACCCCGAGAAGGCTGCCTTTGCCCAGAAAAGCGATCTGCGCACACTGGACGAGGTGATTGACGGGGCGGATTTGTTCCTTGGTCTGTCGGGGCCCAATATCCTCAAGCCCGAGATGGTCAAGAAGATGTCGAGCCAGCCGATTGTCTTTGCGCTGGCCAATCCCAACCCCGAGATCATGCCCGATCTTGCCCGCGAGGCGGTGCCGGGTGCGATCATCGCGACCGGGCGCAGCGACTTTCCCAACCAGGTCAACAACGTGCTGTGTTTTCCGTTCATCTTTCGCGGCGCGCTTGATGTGGGCGCGACCGAGATCAACGACGCCATGCAGGTCGCCTGTGTTCAGGGCATCGCCGATCTGGCCCGCGCCAGCACAAGCGCCGAGGCGGCCGCTGCCTATCAGGGCGAGCAGATGACCTTTGGCCCTGACTACCTGATCCCGAAACCGTTTGACCCGCGCCTGTCGGGGATCGTGTCGTCGGCAGTGGCGCGCGCGGCGATGGAAACCGGTGTCGCGACCAAGCCGATTGCCGATCTCAAATCCTATAAGGAAAAGCTTGACGCGAGCGTGTTCAAATCCGCCTTGCTCATGCGTCCGGTGTTCGAGGCCGCGGCGACCGCGTCGCGCAAGATCGTCTTTACCGAGGGCGAAGATGAGCGCGTGCTGCGTGCCGCGCAGGCCATTTTGGAAGAGACCACCGAACAGCCCATTTTGATCGGTCGCCCCTCGGTGATCGAACAGCGCTGCGAGCGGATGGGCCTTGATATCCGGCCCGGTCGCGATTTCAACATCGTCAACCCCGAGGATGATCCGCGCTATCGCGATTATTGGGGGAGCTATCACGAGCTGATGCAGCGGCGCGGGGTCACTCCTGATCTGGCCAAGGCGATCATGCGCACCAATACCACCGCCATCGGCGCGGTGATGGTGCATCGCGGCGAGGCCGACAGCATGATTTGCGGCACGTTCGGCGAATATCGCTGGCATCTGAATTACGTGACACAGGTGCTTGGCAGTGCGCAATATACCCCGCATGGCGCGCTTTCGATGATGATCCTCGAAGATGGGCCGTTGTTTATCGCGGATACCCACGTGCGGGTGTCGCCGACGCCCGAGAACCTTGCCGAGACCGCCATCGGTGCCGCGCGCCACGTGCGCCGCTTTGGGATCGAGCCGAAGGTGGCGTTCTGTTCGCAATCGCAATTCGGCAATCAGGGTAGTGATTCCGGCAAGCGATTGCGCGCGGCGATTGCGCTTTTGGATCAGTCCCCCCGCGACTTTAGTTACGAGGGCGAGATGAATGTCGATGCGGCCCTTGATGCCGACCTGCGCGAGCGGCTTTTGCCGGGTAACCGGATGCAGGGGGCGGCCAACGTGTTGATCTTCTCGAATTCGGATTCGGCCTCTGGGGTGCGCAATATCCTCAAGATGAAGGCCGGCGGGCTTGAGGTTGGGCCGATCCTGATGGGCATGGGCAACCGGGTTCATATCGTGACGCCGTCGATCACCGCGCGCGGTCTTTTGAACATGGCCGCCATTGCGGGCACGCCGGTGGCGCATTACGGATAGGGAATCATCGGGTTTGCACGATATTTCTTTGCAGATTTGCAAAGTTGATCGGGTGGGCCGCTGATCCGCATAAAAGTGAAGGGTTTGCAAAAATTTGCAGACCTTTTTTGCGTATTTCTGCAAAGTTTATGCGGTAATCTGCCACGCTGCTGCGCAAGAAGCTTGCCGCAGGGGCAGGCGGTCCCTAACACATATTTAACGGATTGGAGGAGGATACCATGGGATACAAAGAGCTTTACGACGGCTGGAAGCAAGACCCTGACGCGTTCTGGATGAAGGCGGCCGAGGCGATTGACTGGGTCGAGAAACCAAGCAAGGCGCTTTTCGACGACAACGCCCCTTTGTACGAGTGGTTCAAGGATGCGCAGGTCAACACCTGTTACAACGCCGTCGACCGCCACGTCGAAGCAGGCAATGGCGCGCGCACCGCGATCATCTATGACAGCCCGATCACCGACACCAAGCACAAGATCAGCTACGCCGAACTGCAAACACGCGTCGCGAGTCTGGCCGGGGCGCTGCGCGCCAAGGGCGTTGAGAAGGGTGACCGGGTCATCATTTACATGCCGATGGTGCCCGAGGCGCTTGAGGCGATGCTGGCCTGTTCGCGCCTTGGTGCGATCCACTCGGTCGTGTTCGGCGGCTTTGCCGCGCACGAGCTTGCGGTGCGGATCGACGATGCGACGCCCAAGGCGATCATCGCGGCCTCTTGCGGGCTCGAGCCGGGGCGCGTGGTACACTACAAGCCGCTTCTGGACGGCGCGATTGAACAGGCGACGCACAAGCCCGATTTCACCGTGATCTTTCAGCGCGAACAGGAAGTCGCGGCGCTTATCCCGGATCGCGATTTTGATTGGCACGGGTTTCAGGCCGGTGTCGAGCCGGCCGAATGTGTGCCGGTGTCGGGCGATCACCCGGCCTATATCCTTTACACCTCCGGCACCACTGGCGCGCCCAAGGGCGTCGTGCGCCCGACGGCGGGGCATCTGGTTGCGCTGAACTGGACCATGAAGAACATTTATGACGTCGATCCAGGCGATGTGTTCTGGGCGGCCTCTGATGTGGGTTGGGTCGTGGGGCATTCCTATATCTGCTATGGCCCGCTTATCAGCGGCAACACCACGATCGTGTTCGAGGGCAAGCCGATTGGCACGCCGGATGCCGGCACTTTCTGGCGGGTGATTTCCGAGCATAACGTGCGCAGCTTTTTCACGGCGCCGACCGCCCTGCGGGCGATCAAGCGCGAAGACCCCAAGGGCTTGCTGATCAAGGATTACGACATCTCCTGTCTGCGCGCGCTTTATCTGGCGGGCGAGCGGGCCGATCCCGACACCATCGAATGGGCACAGCGCGAAATGGGCGTGCCGGTTTATGATCACTGGTGGCAGACCGAAAGCGGTTGGGCCATCGCGGGCAACCCCGCAGGGATCGAGGCGCTTCCGGTCAAGATCGGCTCGCCCACCGTGGCGATGCCCGGCTATGACGTGCAGATCCTCGACGAGGGCGGCCACCCGATGAAGCCCGGCGAACTTGGCGCGATTGCGGTCAAGCTGCCGTTGCCGCCGGGCACTTTGCCGACGCTCTGGAATGCCGAAGAGCGGTTCCGCAAATCCTATCTCACCACCTTTCCGGGCTATTACGAGACCGGCGATGCGGGGATGATCGACGAAGACGGTTACCTTTATATCATGGCGCGCACCGATGACGTGATCAACGTGGCCGGGCACCGCCTGTCTACGGGCGCCATGGAAGAGGTTCTGGCCGGGCATCCGGATGTCGCCGAATGCGCCGTGATCGGGGTCAGTGATGCCCTCAAGGGGCAGGCGCCGGTCGGTTTCCTCTGTCTCAACAGTGGCGCCGATCGTGACGAGGCCGAGGTGGTCAAGGAAATCGTCAAGCGCGTGCGCGATCAGATCGGGCCGGTCGCGGCCTTCAAGCTTGCGGTGGTGGTGGATCGTCTGCCCAAGACACGCTCGGGCAAGATCCTGCGCGGGATCATGGTCAAAATCGCCGATGGTGCCGAATACAAGATGCCCGCGACGATTGATGATCCGGCCATTCTTGATGAAATCAAGGTTGCGCTTCAAACGATTGGTCTGGCCAAGTAAGCGTTTGCCCTGAAAGATAAAAATCAGGCCCCGGTGTTAGCGACCGGGGCCTTCTTTGATACTCAAAAACTTGCTGAAAAAGTACTGTCTGGCGCGACGTACTCACAAACGCCGGGCCAGACAGCTTTACCGATTTGAGGCCCCCGTCGGGAAGAACGATTAGAACCTCGTGTCACCGGTGCGTCCCGGCATCAGCGGGCAAAGTTTGGGATGATAAAAAGGGCTTGGGACACCCAGATGCATAAGACGCAAAACAACTGTTGCAGGTTCGGGCGCGCTGCGCTGTGATACACCTCACAAAGTCGTGAGAAAAACGGGATTTTTTAAGTATGCCTTTATCGCTGACGACTGACCTGACCGAAGATACAGGGTTTCGGACCCTGCTTGAACGTCATGGCCGCGCCGTCGAATTCGCCTCGGGCCAAACCATCTATGGCACTGGCGACGAGGACAGCACCATGATGCTGATCACCAAGGGGCGGGTCGAGATAAGCCGCACCTCAAGCGATGGCCGCCGCTCGATCCTGACCCATCTTGGCGCGGGCGACATGGTGGGCGAACTGGCCGCGTTTGATGGCATGCCGCGCAGCGCCGACGTGGTTGCGGCGACGCGGGTGCACGGGCTGGTGTTGACGCGGCCACAGATTTCCGGGCTGCTCAAGGACAACCCGGAGGCCGCCCTTGGAGTGATCGAGACGCTGTGCCGTCGCCTGCGCGAGACCTCGGCGATGTATACCGCGCATGTGCTTGCCGACGGGCAGGCGCGCTTGGCGCGGCTCTTGCTGCATCTGGCCGAAAAATGGGGCGAACCGTTGCCCGATGGCCGCCGCCAACTGTCAGAGAGGTTCTCGCAATCCGATCTTGGCGATCTGGTGGGGCTGACACGTGAAAGCGTCAATCGCCAGATTCGCGAATGGGAACAGGACGGCATCGTCGCGCGCCAGGGCCGGGGGCTTGTGCTGTGCAATCCGACGGCGCTTTTGGATGTCGCGGGCGGTACGGAATAGGCCAGAGAGGTGTATTTGCACGCGCCTGCGCTCAATTGGCAAGGGTGCCGGGCAAGCGCCAGCCCGCCGGAACGGGCCGTCGCTGGCCCGGCGGCGCAAGCGCCTTTATTCCGGGCTGGTTAACAAGTTTCGACGGTGGTCGGGTCCACAGGGCCGCTGTTTGCAATGCCAGCCCGCCAATGCCCGGGTGTCTAGGTGAACTGTTCGCGCAACAGGCGCTCTTCCAGGCCGTGGCCGGCATCAAACAGGATGCGGTGCGAAATGCTGGCGTCGGATTTGATCTCGACCCAGAGCACGTCTTCGACCCAACGGCTATCGGCGTCGGCCATGACCGGGCGTTTGTCGGGCTCGATCACGTCAAAGCGCACCAAGGCGGTCTTGGGCAGAAGTGCGCCACGCCAGCGACGCGGGCGAAACGCTGCCACCGCCGTCAGCGCCAGAACATCCGACCCAATCGGCAGGATCGGGCCATGCGCACTATTGTTATAGGCGGTTGATCCGGCCGGGGTGGCGACAAGCGCGCCGTCGCAGACAAGTTCCGGCATGCGCAGGCGCCCGTCGATGCTGATGCGCAGCTTGGCCGCTTGTGGCCCGGCGCGCAGCAACGAGACCTCGTTGATCGCAAGCGCGGTGTGGATTTTGCCATCGCGCGATTCCGCGCGCATCGACAGCGGGTTGATCACCTCTTCGACAGCGTCCTCAAGACGTTCCGGCAGGTCATCCTCGCCATATTCGTTCATCAAGAACCCGACCGTGCCACGGTTCATGCCGTACACCGGAATGTCGAGGTTTTGGGTGCGGTGCAGCGTGTGCAGCATGAAGCCATCGCCGCCAAGGGCCACAATCACATCGGCCTCGGCCTCGGGCACCTGACCAAAGCGCTGGGTCAACGCCGCAAGCGCGGTCTGTGCGGTGGGCGCATCGCTGGCAACAAAGGCGATCTTGCGGGTCATGCGGCGGTTGTCCTGTTTCCAAAGGGCGAAGGTCTGGCGCGGATCGAACCATAAATTCACCCCATAGACCAGCCATGCCGGTCTGTCGCCGGGTTTTGTCGCTTTACATTCTTTCAAAGCGATCGGGTTTCCTATAGGAAATCCATGAAATTCACCCCTGCCGGAGTTGTCACAATGCCCCATGATGGAAACCAGCCTGTTGCGGATCAAGGCTTTTTCACCGAATCCCTGTCGTCGCGCGACCCTGAGCTTTTTGGCGCGATCACATCCGAGCTTGGCCGTCAGCGCGATGAGATCGAGCTGATTGCCTCTGAAAACATCGTCTCTGCCGCCGTGATGGAAGCGCAGGGCAGTGTGATGACCAACAAATACGCCGAAGGCTATCCCGGACGGCGCTATTATGGCGGTTGCCAATACGTCGATGTCGCCGAGAATCTGGCGATCGAGCGGGCCTGCAAGCTGTTTGATTGCGCGTTCGTCAACGTTCAGCCGAATTCCGGCAGCCAGGCCAACCAGGGCGTGTTCCAGGCCCTTCTTCAGCCCGGCGATACCATTCTCGGCATGAGCCTTGATGCCGGCGGTCACCTGACCCACGGCGCGGCGCCCAATCAGTCGGGCAAATGGTTCAACGCCATTCAATACGGTGTGCGCCGCGAGGATAACCTGATTGATTACGACCAGGTTCAAGCCTTGGCGACAGAGCATAAACCCAAGATGATCATCGCCGGTGGCTCTGCCATCCCGCGCCAGATCGACTTTGCCAAGATGCGCGAAATTGCCGACAGCGTTGGCGCCTATCTGCATGTGGACATGGCGCATTTCGCCGGCCTCGTGGCGGCGGGCGAACACCCGAGTCCCTTCCCGCATGCGCATGTGGCGACCACCACCACGCATAAAACCCTGCGCGGTCCGCGTGGCGGCATGATCCTCACCAATGACGAGGCGCTGGCCAAGAAGTTCAACTCGGCGATCTTCCCCGGCATTCAGGGCGGCCCCCTGATGCATGTGATCGCGGCCAAGGCGGTTGCCTTTGGCGAGGCGCTGCGCCCCGAATTCAAGACCTACATCCAGCAGGTGATCACCAACGCACAGGCGCTGTCCGATCAGCTGATCAAGGGCGGTCTTGATACGGTCACCCATGGTACCGACACCCATGTTGTGCTGGTTGATCTGCGCCCCAAAGGCGTGACCGGCAATATCGTGGACAAGGCCCTGGGCCGCGCGCATATCACCTGCAACAAGAACGGCGTGCCGTTTGATCCCGAAAAGCCGACCGTGACCAGCGGTATCCGTCTTGGCTCGCCCGCGGGCACGACCCGTGGTTTCGGCGAGGCCGAGTTCCGCCAGATCGCCGATTGGATCATCGAGGTCGTCGATGGTCTGGCCGCCAATGGCGAAGAGGGCAACGGCGCGGTCGAGGCCAAGGTAAAAGGCGAAGTCGCGGCACTCTGCGCCCGCTTCCCGCTTTACCCGAACCTCTGATTTCACTCGTTTAAAAACCAAAACCCCGCGTGGCCCCTGCCGCGCGGGATTTTTTATGGGGTCACCACGATTTGCCTGGGGCGTTCAGCGGCAGATGCCGCTCACGTATCAAGCAGGGCGGCAAGGGCGCGTCGCGAGCGTGTCACATCGGCTAGCGTATAGCGGTCAAGCGTTGCAAAGAACGCCTCCTGGGCCTGTGCCAAAGGCTCGCGCAGCCCACAGGCGGGCAGAATTAGACAGGATTTGTCTGTCCCGAAACATTCCACCACCGGATCATTGCGCTTCATGGCGCGCACGACATCGCCGATGCGGATCTGATCCGCCGGACGCGCCAGAGTAAGCCCGCCTTTGCGGCCTCTTTCCGAGGCGGCAAAACCCTCGTTGGCAAGCTGGGTCGCGACCTTCGACAGGTGGTGTTCGGACAACCCGTGAAGGGTGGCGATCTCTGATGTGGGCACCCGTGCAGGCGCACGTACTGCTAGCGTCATTAATACCCGCAGGGCGTAATCCGTGAATTTGTCCAATCGCATGTCATCTTATTTAGCATTTACAATACGCAATTAAAAGCCGTATATAATGCGCAACATAAATACCTATTAAGGAGTTGACCCAATGACCCTGTCTGAAGCATTTCTATGGCCCGGAACCAAAGCCTGCGAACGTCTTGGGGTTGACCCGGAAGGCGAGGCGGGCCTGATCCGCTGGATGGTGAACACACTTGTCTATCTTGTGCTAAGCCTGCTTGTCGTCTGGGTCGTCGTGGTTTGATGATGCCTCCGCGCATCCCTGTCACAGAGGCGCAGATCGACCGGGTCGTGTTGCAATTTTATGCGCGTGTACGGGCGCATCCCGCGCTTGGGCCAATCTTTGCAGCGCATATAACAGACTGGCCGACGCATGAAGAAAAGATCGGGCGGTTCTGGCGTAACGCCTTGTTGCTGCAACGCTGTTATGATGGCAACCCGATGCAGGCCCACATGGCGGCGGGGAACGTCAAGACCCAGCACTTTCCTGTCTGGCTGTCGCTGTTCGACGCGGTGCTGGAGCAAGAGTTGTCACCGCCCTTGGCACAGGCCTGGTCGGCGCTTGTCCACCGGATCGGGCGCGGATTGAGCTATGGGTTGCCGCAGCAAGACGGCAAGGCCCAAATGCCCTATTTGGGCGAGGCATGGACCAAGAAAGCCCCTGTTCCGGCGCAGTCGGGAGAGTGAAAGCCGCATTGCAGGCTGCTGTCCGAACGTCTGGTGTTTCCGTCATTTCGCTGTTTTCAAGACAACATAGGCGCCCATCAGCGCTTACATGGCGCCTTGCCACCTCATCACCAGAACCAGCAGAACCACCAGCAAGGCAAGGTTCAGCACCATGCCGCCCAACAGCCGCAGGATCGCGGTCTTGCGGTCTTCCTTGGGGTCGATGCCGTCGAGATGGGCGTGCAGGTCGGCAAAGGCATTGTTGACCTGTGAGATGTCGAGCACCCGCGCAAGCTTGGGGTGGGCCATCCAGTCCTGTGCGCCAAGAATGATCGCGCCGGCCCGGCGTTGTCGTTTCGGCAGGCGTCGCCCGGCACGGCGCAGCTGCGCCTCAAGCGTGCGCCCGCGCAGGCGCATCCGCTCGCGCAGGGCGGTTTGCAGGCGCTTAAGCCGGGTGTTGAAATCCTCGGTGTCGATCACTTGGGCGTTCTCCTTGGTGTAACCCTAGCGGCTCTGTGTCATGCGCTCAATAGGGCTGGTCCTTGGCGGATTGGGGCGATATTCAGGGGGCATGTTGAACATGATCGAACATGGGGTGCGCACCGAGGCCCCCGGATTGCTTATCGCGCATGGCCTTTATGGCTCGGGGCGCAATTGGGGGGTGATTGCCAAGCGGCTGTCCGATACCCGTCACGTGGTCGCGGTGGATATGCGCAACCACGGCGCAAGTGACTGGCAGGATACGCATTCCTATCGCGATATGGCCGGGGACCTTGCCGAGGTTCTTGAGACGCTTGAGGGGCCCTACGACGTGCTTGGCCACTCGATGGGTGGCAAGGCGGCGATGGTGCTTGCGCTGACGCGGCCCGAGCTTGTGAACCGCCTTGTCGTGGCCGATATCGCGCCGGTGGCCTATGCGCATACGCAAATCCATTACATCAAGGCGATGCAGGCGGTGGATCTGAGCGGGATCGCCAAGCGCTCGGATGCGGCGGATCAATTGCTGCCGCTGGTCGATAATCCCGATCTTGTGCCGTTCTTTCTTCAGGCGCTTGACGTCAAGAACAAGCGCTGGCTTTTGAACCTCGATGTGCTGGAAAAGGACATGGCGCACATCCTTGGCTTTCCAGATATTTCAACGGCTTACGAGGGCAAGACCCTGTTCCTGTCGGGGGCCTTGTCGGACTATGTCAAACGCGAGGACCGCGCGCAGATCAAGGCGCTTTTCCCGGCGGCGCATTTCGCCAAGATTCCCGGCGCGGGCCATTGGCTCCATGCCGAAAAACCGCGCGAATTCGAGGCGGCCGTGCGCACCTGGCTTGGCTGATCAGCGGGGCTCGTAGAGCATCTTGGTCACCATCCAGGTGGCGGGTATGGCCATCAAGAACCCAAGGACGGCCGCAATCAGGATTGGCGTGAGCGTGCCATGCCCCATCACGAGCGCGACAATAATGGCAGACCCCGACAGGGTGGAGCCGATGAAAAGATGCAATATCAGACCAAGGCGTAACATGGTGCTCTCCCAAGGATAATCGCGCGTCGCCAGAGGGTATGGCAAAGCTTTGCGCATCCTGCCTTGATCCATGTCACACCCCGCTCGCATCCCTTCTGCGAGAGGGGTATAGAGAGCACACCATTCTGATTGGAGAGACAGACATGCGTATGATTGCACTCGGCCTGATCGCCGTTTTGGGCCTTGCGGGCTGTGAAACCATTCAAGGGGCTGGCCGCGATATTCAGAATGCCGGGCAGACGCTTGAAAAGGCCGTCAACTAAGCGCGCCTAGCGCTTCTTGACGAACTCGGTCAGGATCACGATCCGCTGGCCTTCAACCCGGCCCTCGATATGGGCGGGGTTGTCATGCACAAGCGAAATGCGGTGCACGGCGGTGCCGCGCTTGGCGGTGAAATTGGCGCCCTTGACCACCAGGTCCTTGATCAGAACCACGGTGTCGCCCTGCGCGAGGGGCACGCCGTTGCTGTCCTTGTGGTCGCTGCCTTGGGGTACGTTATCGGCCCAGGCACGGGTGTCGTCGTCAAGCCAGAGCTGATCGGCAAGATCGCGGGCCCAGTCCTGATCCGTCAGGCGGGCCAGCATGCGCGCGGCCATTACCTGGGTTGCGGGGTCTTCGGACCACATGGTCGAGGCAAGCGCGCGCCAATGGTCCGGCTCGGGCGTGCCGTTGATCTGCGCCTCGCAGGTTTCGCAAATCTCGACGCTGGCGCCGTCGGGGCCGCCGGTGACGTCAAAAGAGGTGAGCGGGGCATCGGCAGAGCACAGGGCGCAGGGCATAACGGTCAATCCAGGTTTTGTTGTTTTGATGCGGTATAGGCCCAATGCCGCGCGGGTGAAACCCACACATTTCAGGCGCGCATGGGTGATGTAAGGCACGGCGCAGGTGCCGTCGTGGCCGTCGACAAGGCGAGTGAGGATAAACAGGGCGGTGACGGGATTTTTTAGGGGTGAAGGCCGACTTGGAAACTGTCCGGGGGACAGTTTCAGGCCTGAACGGGCGGAGCCCCGGGGGCAGACAAGGTTAAGCGATGCGTTCGTTAAATACGCCGCGCCCGAACCGAGGGGTGGGCGAGAAGCGCCCGCCCCGTGGGGGCGGTTCAGGCGCTGCCCAATCGGAGATTGGGCATTTGGTTGGCAAATTACTGAAATTTGATTATTCGTTTTCTTGATAAAATTTCATTGCAAATTTGAGATCGCCACCCGAAAAGCCCATCGCAATCGGACCCTTTATGAATTTTACGCCAAAATTTGCGATTTTTGAAGTTTTCTCACAACTACAAAACTTCGCCTTCAGTTCCCGAAGATATCTTTGTTCAGTATCCACGCCGTGGAGCAAACCCTCCGACTTCCAGTCGGACCTGCTTCAGCGTGAAAGAATCGCTTTATGATCGTACCCTCAGAAAAATGAGCCGCAGCCGGGTCGGAGGCTCATTTTTCTGAGGGTACGATCATGCAATATGACACCGGCAAACACTGCGTTTTCTATC
>NZ_FWFJ01000001.1 GCF_900172365.1 Roseovarius gaetbuli | reverse complement strand
GCAATGGCTCTGGACTTACAACAATGAGCGCCCCAACATGGGCATCGGCGGCATAACACCCGCTATGAAACTGAAAACAGCTGCGTGATTTCTACGGCTGGACCCCATTGAAAATGGGGGGATTACCGATGGTCTCCGACAAACTCGGGGCGATTCAATCTGACCGCATGTGGCGGCCTTTTTCGAAGCCATGGGGGCGAAAGGTGGCGCGACGTAAAGTACGGGGTCATCGCGTATTTCAAAAAATCGGTTTCTTTTCCGTAAACAGCCATGCAGTGTAGGGGCATGCCGGGCCGCAAGAGTCCGTCAAAGATAAATCTACAACAACAGGAGATAGAGGTATGTCTTTCAGACTTTCACTATTCGCAGGCGTCGCCTGTGCCGCTTTGGGGGCATCGGCCGCCTCGGCGCAATCGCTGGTCTATTGCTCGGAAGGGTCGCCCGAGGGCTTTGACCCGGCGCTCTATACCGCCGGGACGACCTTTGATGCGTCAAGCCACCCGATCTATAACCGCCTGACCGAATTCAAGGTAGGCACAACCGAGGTTTTGCCCGGTCTCGCCGAAAGCTGGACCGTCTCCGAAGACGGCAAGGCGATCACCTTCAATCTGCGCAAGGGCGTCAAGTTTCACTCGAACGCCAATTTCACGCCGACGCGTGATTTCAACGCCGACGACGTGATCTTTTCGTTTGATCGCCAGGGCAACCCCGAGAACCCCTATAATCAGGTGTCCGGCGGTACGTGGGAATATTACACCGGCATGTCGATGCCCGAGCTGGTCAGCAGCATCGAAAAGGTCGACGACTATACCGTCAAGTTCAACCTGACCCGCCCCGAGGCGCCGTTCATTGCCAATATGGCGATGGATTTTGGCTCGATTGTGTCCAAGGAATACGCCGATGCGATGATGGCGGCCGGCACGCCCGAGATGCTGAACCAGGCGCCGATCGGCACCGGTCCCTTCGCGTTCCAAGCCTATCAGAAAGACGCCGTGATCCGCTATCTGCGCAATGACGACTATTGGGGCGACGCGGCCAAGGTACAATCGCTGATCTTCGCGATCACCCCGGATGCAAGCGTGCGCTATCAGAAGGTCAAGGCCGGCGAATGCCACGTCATGGCCTATCCGACCCCGGCGGATGTGCAGGCGATGAAGGACGATAGCGATATCGTGGTGATGGAACAGGAAGGCCTGAACGTCGGCTATCTTGCCTATAACACCAAGGTCGCGCCCTATGACAATCCCAAGGTGCGCAAAGCGCTGAACATGGCGATTGACAAGCAGGCGATCATCGACGTGGTGTTCCAGGGCTCTGGCCAGATCGCCAAGAACCCGATCCCGCCGACAATGTGGTCCTATAACGATGCCATCCAAGACGATGCCTTTGATCCGGAATCCGCCAAGAAGATGCTGGCGGACGAAGGTGTTAGCGACCTGAACCTCAAGATCTGGGCGATGCCGGTGCAGCGCCCCTATAACCCCAATGCGCGCCGTATGGCCGAACTCATGCAAGAGGATTTCTCGAACATCGGCGTCACCGTCGAGATCGTGTCCTATGAGTGGGGCGAATACCTTGATCGCTCGAAAGCCGAGGATCGCGATGGTGCGGTTCTGCTTGGCTGGACCGGGGATAACGGTGATCCCGACAACTTCCTTGCGGTCCTTCTTGGCTGTGACGCGGTTGGCGCCTCGAACCGTGCCCAGTGGTGCAACGAAGAGTTTGACGAGGTGATCAAACAGGCCAAGGTCTTGCCAACGCAAGCCGAACGCGCGCCGCTTTATGAAAAGGCGCAGGTCATCTTCAAGGAACAGGCCCCCTGGGCCACGATCGCGCATTCGGTTGTCTATATGACCATGCGCCCCGAGGTCGAAGGCTATGTGGTTCACCCGCTTGGTGGCCATATCTTCAACCAGGTCGGCCTCTCGCAATAAGCGAGCGGTTCCTCCGGGACAGCGCCGCGCGCGCTGTCCCATCCTTCGCCTTGATGAAAGCGAGGTCGCATGACCGAGGCCCTTTCCACCCGTTTGGCCGACTATGCAGGCGTGGCCGCCGCCCTTGGGGTTGATGCCGTGGCGCTTGTGCCGGGACCGAACTTTACCCGCGCGCTTGGCCATAGTTTCATGAGCCATGAACGCCCGTTTCTGGTGGTGATCCCCGCAAGCGGCAGCGCCATCGCGCCCGCCGCCCTTGTGCCCAATCTCGAACTTGGAAGCTGGAGCCTGGTCGGCTTTGACGGGGTGACCTTCGATTGGCGCGACCAGACCGGATATGACAAGGAATTTGCCGCGCTGACGGCACATCTTGGCCTTACATCGCTTGCGGTCGAAGGACAGGTGATGCGGGTTTTCGTGCATCACGCCCTTATGCAGGCCCAGCCCGGATTGCGGATCATCGACGCCGAGCGCGAGATTTCCGCGCTGCGCATGATCAAGACCGACGATGACATCGCCGCCCTCAAGGCCGCGATCGAGATTTCCGAGCGCGCCCTGACGCGCACGCTCGATCAGATCCGCCTTGGCCAGAGCGAAAAGGATATCGAACGCGCCCTGGTGCAGGCCTTGTTTGCCGAGGGCGCCGATGACCTGTCGTTTCCGCCCATCGTCGCGGCGGGCGATAATTCCGCGCGCCCGCATGCCAGTGCCCGCGCCGATTATGCGGTGCAGGCGGGCGATGCCCTGTTGCTGGATTTCGGCGCCCGCAAGGATGGCTTTGCCGCCGATATCACCCGCACCGTGTTTCTCGATCACGCCAGTGACGAGGCGCGCGCGGTCTATGACACGGTCCTGCGCGCCAACCTCAAGGGATTCGAGGTCACACGTGCGGGCGTCACGGCGCATGCTATCGACGATGCGGTGACCAGCGTGCTTGAGGCCTCGCCCTTTGCCGACCGCATCCGCACCAAGACCGGTCATGGCCTTGGGCGCGATGTGCATGAGGCGCCCTATATCATGCGCGGCAACCCGATGCCCCTGCCGGTCGGCACGGTTTATACCAACGAGCCGGGGCTTTACGAGATCGGCAAATTCGGAGTGCGCATCGAAGACGACGTGCTTGTGACCGAAACCGGCGCGCTCTCGCTCACCACATTCCCCAAGGAGCTCATGGTGCTGAAATGCTGAATTATGTCCTGAGCCGGTTGCTGACCTTCGTGCCCACCTTTATCGGCGTCACGCTGATTTCCTTCATGTTCATCCGGCTGTTGCCGGGCGATCCGATCATCGTCATGGCAGGAGAGCGCGGTGTCAGCCCCGAACGCTATGCCGAGCTTTCCGCGCAATTTGGCTATGACCGCCCGGTCTATGTTCAGTTCTTTGAATACCTTGGCGGGGTGCTTCAGGGCGATCTTGGCACGTCCTTTGTCACCAAGCGCCCGGTCTGGGATGAGTTTTTCACGCTATTCCCGGCCACGCTCGAGCTTTCGATCTGTGCGATGATCTTCGCGGTTGCGCTTGGCTTGCCCGCCGGGGTGATCGCCGCCGTCAACCGCGGTAAGTTCTTTGACCGCGCCTTGATGTCGACCGCGCTTGTTGGCTATTCGATGCCGATTTTCTGGTGGGCGCTTTTGCTGATCATCGTGTTTTCCGGCAACCTTCAGTGGACGCCGGTTTCGGGGCGGATCGACCTTTTGTATTATTTCCCCGATCCCACCGGATTCATGCTGATCGACAGTATCGCATCCGGTCAGAAGGGCGCATTCCTTTCGGCGGTGCGCCATCTTGTGCTGCCGACGATCGTGCTTGGCACCATCCCTCTGGCGGTGATCGCGCGTCAGACCCGCTCGGCCATGCTTGAGGTGCTGGGCGAGGATTACATCCGTACCGCGCGCTCAAAGGGGCTTTCGCCCGCGCGCATCAACGGCATTCATGCCCTGCGCAATGCCCTGATCCCGGTGATCACCGTGATCGGCCTGTCGGTCGGCACCTTGCTGGCCGGGGCGATCCTGACCGAGACGATCTTTAGCTGGCCGGGGATTGGCAAATGGATGGTCGATAGCATTTTCCGGCGTGATTATCCGGTGGTGCAGGGCGGTCTCTTGCTGATTGCGGTCATGGTGATGATCGTGAACCTGACCGTGGATATGCTCTATGGTGTGATCAACCCCAAGATCAGGAAACGCTGATGACCGATACAACATCGAACGAGGGGCAGGGCGCCCCGGTGGATGGCCCCGAACGCCCCGGACAGCTGCGTGAATTCTGGTTCTACTTCCGCGAGAACCGGGGCGCGGTGATCGGCCTTTGGATTTTTGCGGTCTTCGCCTTCCTGGCCCTGTTCGGGCCATGGATCGCGCCGCATGACCCGACCGCGCAGGCCCGCGACTTTACCCTCTTGCCCCCGGCCTGGCAGGAGGGCGGAAGCTGGACCTATGTGCTTGGCACCGATCCGCTGGGGCGCGATATGCTGTCGCGGCTGATCGTCGGGGCGCGCTATTCGTTCTTTGTCGGGGTCGTCGTGGTCACGGTTGCCGCCTCGGGCGGGATCATCATCGGGCTGTTGACCGGCTTTGCGCCGAAATGGGTCGACAGCATCATCATGCGGGTGATGGATATCATTCTGGCCTTTCCTTCGCTCTTGCTGGCACTGGTCCTGGTGGCGATCCTTGGGCCGTCGCTGACCAATGCGATGATCGCCATCGCCATCGTGCTGCAACCCCATTACGTGCGCCTCACCCGTGCAAGCGTGATGTCGGAGCTGCAAAAAGACTATGTCACCTCTGCGCGCGTCGCCGGAGCGGGGCTTGGACGACTGATGTTCGTGACGGTTTTGCCGAACTGTCTTGCGCCGATCATCGTGCAGGCCGCCCTGTCGTTTTCGACCGCCATCCTTGACGCCGCAGCACTTGGCTTTCTGGGGATGGGGGCACAGCCGCCGACACCGGAATGGGGCACCATGCTGGCCGAGGCGCGCGAATTCATCCTGCGCGCCTGGTGGGTCGTGACCTTCCCCGGTCTTGCGATTCTTGTCACCGTGCTGGCGATCAACCTGATGGGCGATGGGCTGCGCGACGCGCTCGACCCCAAGCTGAAACGGAGCTGAGGCCATGTCACTGCTACGCATTCGCAATCTGAGTGTTGATTTCGCCACCGCATCGGGCACCTTTCGTGCCGTCGACGGGGTGGATCAGGACGTCGATACCGGCGAGATCCTCGCCATCGTCGGCGAAAGTGGCTCGGGCAAATCGGTGTCGATGCTGGCGCTGATGGGATTGCTGCCCTGGACCGCCACGATCACCGCCGACGAGATGAGCTTTGACGGCAAGGACCTGCTCAGGATGGACACCCGCGCCAAGCGGCGCATCATCGGCAACGATCTTGCGATGATCTTTCAAGAGCCGATGTCATCGCTGAACCCGTGTTTCACGGTCGGCTGGCAAATCAAGGAATCGCTGCGCCATCACCTTGGGTTTGACCGGCGCGCGCGCCACGCCCGTGCCATCGAGCTGTTTGAACAGGTCGGCATCCCCGACCCCGAAAAGCGCCTCGCGGCCTTTCCGCACCAGATGTCGGGCGGCATGAATCAGCGCGTGATGATTGCCATGGCGATTGCCTGCAAGCCCAAGCTCTTGATCGCGGACGAGCCGACAACCGCGCTTGACGTGACCATTCAGGCGCAGATCCTTGATCTCTTAGCCAGCCTGCGTGACGAGACCGGCATGGGCCTTGTGCTGATCACCCACGACATGGGCGTCGTCGCCGAAACCGCAGAGCGCGTGAGCGTGCAATACGCCGGTCAGAAGGTCGAGGAACAGCCGGTCGTCGATCTTTTCGCCACCCCGCATCACCCCTATACGGCGGCGCTTCTGGATGCTCTGCCGGAGCGGGCGACGGACAAGTTTCTGCCGACCATCCCTGGCGTGGTGCCGGGACAGTTCGACCGCCCCAAGGGGTGCCTGTTTTCGCCGCGCTGCAAGTTTTCCGATGCAAAATGCAAGGCCACGCCGCCGCCGCCGCTTGGCGCCGATCTTGGCTTTGCGCGGTGTTTTCATCCCGTCAACTCTGACGAAAGGATTGCATCATGACCGATCCGGTGATGCAGGCGCGCGCGCTTGAGCGCCATTACAACGTCGGCGGCGGGCTGTTTGGCAAGACGCGGGTTCTGCGGGCGGTCGGCGGCGTCGATTTTGATCTCACCCCCGGCAAGACCCTTGCCGTCGTCGGCGAAAGCGGCTGTGGCAAATCCACCTTGGCGCGCATGGTCGCGATGATCGAAGAGCCGACCGAGGGCACGCTGAGCCTTGATGGCAAACCTGTGCTGCCGGAGGATTGGGCCGATCTGCGCAAGTCGGTTCAGATCGTGTTTCAGGATCCCTATGGCTCGCTCAACCCGCGCCAGCGGATTGGCGCGATCCTTGAAGAGCCGCTGATCATCAACCGCAAGGAGATGAGCAAGCAAGACCGTCAGGACAAGGGCCGCGAGATGCTGCGCCTTGTCGGGCTTCGTCCCGAACATTATGACCGCTATCCGCATATGTTTTCCGGCGGTCAGCGCCAGCGGATCGCGATTGCCCGCGCGCTGATGCTCGACCCCAAGGTGGTGGTGCTCGACGAGCCGGTCTCGGCGCTTGATCTGTCGATCCAAAGCTCGATCCTGAACCTCTTGCGCGAGCTGCAGGACCGTCTGCATCTGGCCTATCTTTTCATCAGCCACGACCTGAGCGTGGTGCGCCATGTGGCGGATGATCTGATCGTGATGTACCTCGGGCGCGCGATTGAAAAGGGGCCCAAGGCGGATGTGTTTGCCAACCCGCTACACCCCTATACCAAGGCGCTTTTGTCGGCCACGCCGCGCACCACGCCGAATGCGGCCAAGGAGCGGATCAAGCTGATTGGCGAACTGCCCTCGCCGATGGCGATTCCCGATGGCTGCCCCTTCGCGCCGCGCTGCTGGAAGGTGCAACCCGATTGCCGGGCCAAGGTGCCCGCGCTTAGCGGCGGCGCCCATGGCGCGGCCTGTTTCTACCCCGAGGGCGAGGCGGCTGGCGATTGAGCAGGTCAGGCCGGGATGCGCAAAAAGGGCAGGGCACGAAGGTTGGCATCGCAGGCACCGGCGCAATCGGTCTAAGGGTGGCGCGCGCCCTTGATGCGGGCGACATCCCCGGCTTTCATCTTGCCGCGATAAGCGCGCGCCGGTCCGAGCGCGCCGCAGAGGTCAACAGCGCGCTTGCCACGCCGGTGCCGGTGCGTGATTTCGCGGGCTTGGCCGAGCATTGTGATGTCATCATCGAATGCCTGCCGCCGCAGCTTTTCCCCGAGATCACCCGCCCGGTCCTTATGGCCGGCAAGACCCTGATCGTGCTGTCGGCAAGCCAGCTATTGCAGCATGGCGACCTTATTGATCTGGCAGAGGAAAATGGCGGCAAGATCATCGTGCCGTCGGGCGCCATGCTGGGTCTTGATGCGCTCAAGGGGGCGGCGGTGGGCACGATCACCTCGGTGAGCATGACAACCCGCAAGCCGGTCGCCGGATTGCAAGGCGCGCCTTACCTTGTCAAGAACGGCATCGAGTTGAGCGGCATCACAGAGCCGGTCTGCATCATGTCCGGCAGCGTCTTGGAGATCGCCCGCGAGTTCCCCGCCAACGTCAATGTCGCCGCCGCGATAAGTCTGGCCGGGCTTGGCCCCGAGCGCACCACGCTTGAAATCTGGGCCGACCCAAAGGTGACGCGCAATGTTCACAGCGTAACCGTGACCTCTGACAGTTCCGATTTCACCATGTCGATCGAGGGGCGCCCGAGCGACGAAAACCCCGCCACCGGGCGGATCACCGCGCAAAGCGTGATCGCCCTGTTACGGCAAATGACGGCGACCCTGCGCATCGGCACCTGAGGCGCGTTAAATCCCGCTCAGGATAAGGTCGGCGGCGCGATGCGCCAGCATCATGGTCGGCGCATTGGTATTGGCCGAGGTGACATTGGGAAAGACCGAGGCATCAATCACGCGCAAGCCTTCGACGCCATGCAGGCGCAGGTCCGGGTCAACCACCGAGGTGGCCGGATCCGCCCCCATCCGACAGGTGCCGACAGGGTGAAACACCGTGCCCGAACGGTGGCGGAAATCTTCAAGGATAGCGGCATCGTCCATCTCGCGCAGATCGGGGCCCATGGCCGATTGAACAAGTCCCATCAGGGCCGTGCTTGTTATCAGACGCTGACACAGACGCCCGCCCGCGATCACCTGCGCGCGGTCCTCTTCGGTGGCCAGCGAATTGGGCCGGATCAGCGGCGCCGCCGCCGGATCATTGGCTCGAAGGTCGATGCGCCCGCGACTTGTGGGGCGCGAGGGCTGAAAGCCAAGGATGAAGCCGGGAAACGGATCGGGCTTGATCACGCTGCGGGTGCCGTCGGGGGTGGTGGTATAGGTCACCGGGTTGAAATAAAGCTGCTGATCGACCCGGTTGAGGCCCGCGCTTGAGCGAAAATAGCCGCCGCATTGATTGACCGAAAGCGCCAGCGGCCCGCGCCGTGTCAGCGCATAGCGGATGGCCGCGCGCACCTTACCCAGAATCGGCGCCAGCTCGTTGTTGAGGGTGCGTTCGGTGGCGCGAAAGTAATAGTTGATGCCAAGGTGATCCTGAAGATTCCCCCCCACATGCGGCGCATCCATGAGCGGCGTGATTCCGAGCGATTTCAGCTGCTCCGCCGGGCCGATTCCCGAAAGTTGCAACAGGCGCGGCGAGGTGACGCTGCCGGCCGAGAGAATGATCTCACGCCCCGCGCGCACGGTTTTGTGCGCGCCACGGTGGTGATAGTCAACCGACACCGCGCGCCGCCCGTCAAAGCCGATCCGCGCGACCAGTGCGCCGGTGACAAGCGTCACATTGGCCCGCCTGAGCGCCGGTTTGAGAAAGGCGCGCGCCGAAGAATTGCGCCGCCCGTCACGGGTGTTGATCCGGTAGATCGCCGCGCCTTCGGGCTCTGCTCCGTTGATGTCGTCGCTGAGCGGCAGGCCGACTTCGCGCGCGGCGGCAAAGAAGTGGCGGCTGACCGGGTGGATCTGATCCGACACATCCTGCACATGCAGCGCGCCGCTGCCTCTGCAATCCCCATCCGGGGCGACCTGGGTTTCCATCGCCTCATAGACCCTGCGCACCGCGTCCCAGCCCCAGCCGGTGGCGCCCGAAGCCTCCCAATCGTCAAAATCATGCGGCAGGCCGCGCGCATAAACGAGCGCGTTGATCGACCCCGACCCGCCGACGCCCTTGCCGCGCGGCCAATAGGCGCGCCGCCCGCCGAGGGTCTCTTCGGGTTCGGCCTCGTATTTCCAGTTCACGCGACCATCAAAGAAGGTCTTGCCATAGCCAAGCGGCAGCGCGATCCAGGGCGAGCGGCCGCGCCCGCCGGCCTCTAGGATCAGAACGCTGTGGCGTCCGCTCGCACTCAGCCTCTCGGCCAGAACACAGCCTGCCGATCCTGCCCCGATGATGATGAAGTCATAGTTTTCCGTCATTGCCGCCCGCCAATCTGAGGGTGTCACGGTACAAGCGTTACAAACTCGGATTTACCGGCGAAAGCGAAAAATGCCTGTGCGCCGCCAAGGCCGCGTCATTTTCCCAAAGCCGGGCCACCAAGGGCGTGAACCAGTCCCAGTTCTGTGCCGCCGTGTCATTGACGATCAGGTATTTCTTACGGGTATAGACCGGGGCCTCGGTCAGCTCGTGCAATTGCCCGTTCTCGACATGCGCCGCCGCCAAGGCGCGCGGCAAATAGGCGGAACCGCCCCGGTCAAGCAGAAACTGAAGCGCCCACCACGAGCTGTCAAAGCTGATCCGCGCGATGCCGGCATCATGATAGCTCTCACCATGGCTGCGCCGATAGTCTTCGCCGTGATCCACAAAGACGTAAAACGGATCGGCCTTGATCGGCGTCTCGGCGCGGTCGGAATAAAGCACAAGCTCTTCAACGGGCAGCGGGTGCACGGTCTGCGCGCCGTGGGTCACGGTCTCATAGGTCAGAATCACATCGACCATCCCCGAGGCAAGCCATTCTTCAAGGTCGCGCGCATTGCCCTGATGCACCGAGACCGCCATTTCCGGGTGCCCCGAGACAACCCCGTCAAAAAATGCGCGCCCCGGCCCGTGCCACAGCTCGCGGTCACAGCCAAACGTACAAACCGAACTCAGCCCCGCAGGCAGGCCCGTTTCATAGCGCGCTTGCCGCCATAGGCCGTTGATAACACGCGCATATCGCAAAAGCTTGGTGCCCGCAGGCGTCAGGGTCGTGCCCGATTTCTGACGGTTCAGAAGTTGTTGACCAAGCTCATCCTCAAGCGTCTTGAGGCGCGCGGTGACGGTGGATTGCGTCACATGAAGCTTTTGCGAGGCGCGCATGAGGTTGCCGGTATCGACAATCGCCAGAAAGGTTTGCAGGGCGGTCAGGTTCATAACGGCGCTCTCAATTCGAATTTATTGCACATATTCAGCAAAACAATTCGTTATCAAGAATTGAAATAATATGCCAGTCTGGGATCAACCTTTACCAAGGCATTCAATTTTCGAAAGGAAACGCGATGTTGCAAGAAACCAGACCACTTGTAGAGCGCGACCGCTTTGTTGGCGCGATGCGCCGGGTTGCGGCCTCGGTGACGGTGGTCACGACCGACGGGTCCGCAGGGCGCCTTGGCGCCACGGTCAGCGCGTTTTCCTCGGTCTCGGCCGATCCGCCCTCGGTTCTGATCTGTCTGAATGCGTCAAGCCGGATTGCCGGGGCCGTGCGGGAAAACGGTCGCTTTTGCGTCAATGTTCTGCCCGAAGACGGGCGTGAGATTGCCGACCGCTTTGCCGGGCGTCACGACGCGCAGATCGCGGATCGCTTTTCCGGGGTGAATACCTTTGGCGTGCCGGGGAGCGCGCCGCTGATTGACGGGGCGACCGGTTTTTTCTGTGAGGTCGCGCAATGCGTGACCTCGGGTAGCCACCTGATCGTGATTGGCACGGTGCATGACGTTCTGGATGGCGAGGCACCACCGCTGGCCTGGCGCGAAGGCGGCTATCACAGGGTCGTGCCGACCGGGGCCGCGCATCAGATCGCGGCGGAATAAAAAAGGGGGCAGGGCGATGACTAAAACCTATAAGATGCTGATCGACGGGGCCTGGGTTGCGGCCTCGGACGGGGGCACGTTTGACACGTTCAACCCGGCCACCGGCGCGGTCTGGGCCACCGCCCCCGAGGCCACGGCAGAGGATGTCGATCGCGCCGTGCGCGCCGCGCATCGCGCCTGTTACGAGGGGCCTTGGGCGAGCATGACGCCAAGTGCGCGCGGCCAATGCCTGCGCCGTTTGGGCGATCTGCTGGCCGAGCGCTCCGAGGGGTTGGGTGAGACAGAGACCCGCGATTCCGGCAAGATGTTCAAGGAAACCCGCTGGCAGGCGAAATATATCAGCGAGTTTTTCCACTTTTACGCCGGGGCCGCCGACAAGATCAGCGGCGAGACCCTGCCGATCGACAAGCCCGACATGTTCGTCTTTACCAACCGCGAACCACTTGGCGTGGTGGCCGCCGTCGTACCCTGGAACAGTCAGCTTTTCCTGACCGCCGTCAAGATCGGCCCGGCGCTTGCGGCGGGCAACACGGTGGTGTTGAAAACCAGCGAACACGCCCCCGCCGCGATCCTTGAGTTTGGCGAACTGCTGGCTGAGGCGGGCTTTCCCGACGGGGTTGTCAATATCATCAGCGGGCACGGCGACCCCTGCGGCAAGGCTCTGACCAGTCATCCGCTTGTGGCGCGCATCAGCTTTACCGGCGGGCCGGGTGCGGCGCGCCACGTGTTGATGAACTCGACGCAGAATTTCGCGCAAGTGAGCCTTGAGCTGGGCGGAAAATCGCCCTTCATCGTCTTTGAGGACGCCGATCTTGAAAGCGCGGTCAACGGCTCGGTCGCGGGGATTTTTGGCGCCTCGGGGCAAAGCTGCGTCGCGGGCTCGCGCCTTATCGTACACGAGGATGTGGCGGACGAATTCCTTGCCCGCCTCACCGCCATTGCGCGCAATATCGTGATTGGCGATCCGATGGCGGAGGCAACCCAGATGGGTCCGCTTTGCACCATAGGTCAGATCGAGACCATCGAGCGCGAGTTGGCGAGGGCCGTGGCCGAGGGCGGCACGATCCTTTGTGGCGGCAAGCGCGCGACGGCGGGGCCGCTGTTCTTTGAGCCGACGATTATCGAGTGCCCGAATGCCGATCTTAAAATCGTCGATACCGAGCTTTTCGGTCCGGTTCTCTGCGTGCTGCGCTTTTCCACCGAGGCCGAGGCGCTCGCCCTTGCCAATGCAAGCGAACACGGGCTTGCGGCGGGGATATTCACCCGCGATGGCGCGCGGTCCTTGCGGATGAGCCGCGCGGTGCGCGCCGGGATCGTCTGGGTCAACACCTATCGCGCGATTTCCCCGGTGGCCGAATTCGGCGGCACCAAGGGCTCTGGCTATGGGCGCGAAAGCGGCTTTCAGGCGGTCTATGACTATACCCGGCCCAAAACCGTCTGGATGAACATGTCAGACGCGCCAATCGCCAACCCGTTTCAGATGCGTTGAAAAAGGACAAGACAATGAAATTTCATCTGGCAATCAACCTTGAGCGGCTCGATGCCTCGCTCGACATGAAGGCGGTGCGCGATCACACGCTTGAAATGGTGCAAATGGCCGAGGCCGCCGGGTTTGAAATCGCCTGGGCGGCCGAGCATCACGCGCTTGAGATGACCATCGCGCCGAACCCGTTTCAGATCCTGACGTGGTGGGGCGAGCATACCAAGACGATCCGCCTTGGCGTGGGCGTGGCGAATGCCGCCTATTGGCACCCGATCAAGCTTGCCGGCGAGGCGGCGATGCTTGATCTGCTGAGCGACGGGCGGCTTGAGTTTGGCATCGGTTCCGGCGCTTATCAGCGCGAGTTTGACCGCATGATGCCCGGCCTTGATCAGCGCGACAGCTGGCAATACATGCAGGAATCCCTGCCGGTGGTGCAAAAGCTCTGGGCCGGGGATTACGCGCATGAGGGCACTTATTGGCAGTTTCCCACCGCCACATCCTGTCCCAAGCCGGTACAGGACGAGGTGCCGATCTGGGTCGCGGCGCGCGCGCCGATCACCTTTGATTACGCGGTCGAGCATGGCTGTGACATCATGAGCTGGCCGCTGACCATGCCGTTTTCCGAGGCCGAAGCGTATCGCGCGCGTCTTGATGATGCGATTGCCAAGAATGGCGGGCGCTATGACGGGCGGTGGGCATTGATGCGCCACACCGCGGTCTATGACACCGAAGAGGACCGCAGCGGCGCGATGTCCTCCCTGCGCCGGGTACTCGGGCAATTCGGCAACCTGATGATGAAGCGCGGCGAGGTCGTGAACGGCTTTCCCGACCCGGTGCCTTTGGAAGAGATGGAGGGCAACGCGCGGGTTGATCCCGAGATGCTTGAAGAAAACCTCATGTTTGGCTCGCCCGAGGTGGTGGTAGAAAAGCTTGCTAAATATCAAAAGCTTGGCGTTGATGCCTTTATCTATTACGCCTCGATGGGCATGGATATGGATCAGCAGAAACGCTCGCTTCAACTGTTCATCGACAAGGTGATGCCCGCCTTCGCACAAAAGGAGCTGGCCCATGCCGGTTGAGATCAGACGCACCCTGACGCTGGTGCAAACAACGTTTAAGGAAGGCTTCAAGGAGGTGGCGGAACCCACCAAACTTGTCTCGGCTCTCGCCATCATCCGCAACCCGTGGTTCGGGCGCGGCCATGTCGAGGACTTGGGCCCCGAAATCCGGGCCGCCGGGCCGGTGCTTGGCCAGCTTCTGACCGATATGATCCTTGAGGTGACCGGCGACAGGCTTGAGGGCTATGGCAAGGCGTCAATCGTCGGCATGGGCGGCGAGATCGAGCACGCGCAGGGGCTGACCCATACGCTGTGGTTTGGCAACAAGTTCCGCGATGCGGTCAAGGCCAAGACCTATCTGGCCTTCACCAACACGCGCGGTGCGGCGGGCACCTCGCTCATGATCCCGCTGATGGACAAGGACGACGCCGGGCGGCGCTCGCATTACCAGACGATCCACACCATCGTGCCCGACGCCCCCGCCGATGACGAGATCGTCATGGCGCTTGGCGCCTCGGTGGGCGGGCATCCCAACCACCGGATTGGCGACCGCTACGCCGATCTGCGCGAAATGGGCCATGATCTTGATAACCCGGCGGGGGTCTGAATGGCCGTTTCGGTGGGCGGCACGGCGTTTGATCTGAGCGGCCCCGAGGGCGCGCCGGTTGTGGCGCTGATCCACGGGCTTGGCCTGACGCGGCAGAGCACCTGGGGGGACATTGCCCCGGTTCTGGCGCAACGGTTTCGCGTGCTGTCCTACGATCTTTGCGGGCATGGTCAATCGGCCTTGCCCGCCGATGGCTCTGACCTGACGGTGCTTTCCGAACAGCTTATCGCGTTGATGGATGAGCTTGGGATAGGGCAGGCGGCGCTTGTCGGCTTTTCGCTTGGCGGCATGATCAACCGGCGCTGTGCGATGGATCACGCGGCGCGGGTGTCGGCGCTGGTGGTGCTCAATTCACCGCATGAACGCGGGCTTGCCTTGCAGCAACAGGTCGAGGCCGCCGCGCGCGATGCCGGCGCGGGCGGGCCGGAGGCGACGATTGACGCGGCGCTTGCGCGGTGGTTCACCGCCGATTTTCACCGCGATCATCCCGACGCGGTGGCCGATATCAGGCGCGTCGTGCTGGCCAATGATCCAGCCAATTATGCCCTGCATCGCCGGGTTTTGGCGGAAGGCGTGAGCGAATTGATCCGCCCTAAAGTGGCGATCAGCCACCCGACACTGGTCATGACCTCAGAGCTTGATACAGGCAGCACACCCGCCATGGCCCGCACTATCGCCAGTGAAATCAGCGGCGCAGAGACCATCATCGTGCCGGGGCTCAAGCATCTTGGCCTGATCGAGCGCCCCGAACAGTTCACCGCGCCGATGCTTGAGTTTCTGGCGCTTCGCGCCGGGTAAATCCTGCGCCCGCCCACCGGAGAATTTTCCTCGAGAGGCGGAATTTTCGCGGCCTGTCGGGAGAATGTTCCACTGCGTGGCTCTGAGTGGACTAATATTCGCCATAAGGGCAGCGCAAAGGTCTGTCTGTGCCGGGAGGCGCAGCGCATGGCGAGCGCGGTTCTTTTAAGCTCACCATAAGGTGAAATGCATGCGCGCCACCTTGTTGTTACCCTGTCACAGGCGTAGGTTCTGCGGCAGATAAACAAGGGGATTTACCATGTTCCATACGTTCAAAAATGCCTGCCTTGCCGCCGCCGTGGCGGTTCTTCCCATGGCCACACAGGCCGCCGGTCTTGGCCCGCTGATCGACCCTGCCTCGCTTGACGCGGCGATTGCCGATCAGAACCCTGTCGTGCTTGATATCCGCGGTGGGGCCTTCGAGGAGGGCCATATTCCGGGGGCGGTCTCGGCCTCTTACGGGCAGTTCCGTGGCCCGAGCGACAACCCCGGCTCGCTTGTGCCGCAAGACAAGATGACCGAAGTGCTGCGCGGGCTTGGCATCACCACCGACCGTCCCGTCGTCGTGGTGCATCAGGGCCGCGACCAGACCGATTTTGGCGCGGCTGCGCGGGTCTACTGGACCTTGAAATCAAGCGGCGTCAGCGATCTTGCGATCCTGAACGGCGGCATGAATGGCTGGCTCAAGGCCGGTCTGCGGGTCCAGAAAGGCGCGCCGGAGGCTGTGAGCCCAAGCGATATCACGGTGAATTATTCGCATGAATGGCTCGCCACCCGCGACGAGATCAAGGATATTGTCGATGGCAAAACCTCGGCTGAACTTGTCGATGCGCGCCCCGAAAGCTTTTGGAAAGGCGAGACCAAGCACGCCGCGGCCGCCAAACCGGGCACCCTGCCGCAATCGAAGTATTTCACCCATGACCGCTGGTTCGGCTCGGACGACCCGACCCTGATCAAGCCCGATCTGATCCGCAAGCTGGCGGCGGAAAACGGCTTTGAGCAGGGCGACAAGCTGGTGTCGTTCTGCAACACCGGCCATTGGGCCGCGACCAACTGGTTTGCCCTCAGCGAGGTTGTCGGCATCGACGGGGTGAAACTTTATCCCGAATCCATGGTGGGCTGGTCGCAAAGCGGCTATGAAATGGCCAATGTTCCGGGGCTCTTCCAGAACATGCTGAACAAGATCACCGGTAAATACTGAGGTCAACATGTCCACAACCACCACAACGCTGCCGCCATCGCCCCCTGGTTTCATGTCGCGCAGCCTTGTGTTGGCGGGCGTGGCGATCCTGATCCTAGGCCTCGCCATGGCGGCGGGGCCTCGGTACGGCGCGCTTCTGGCCATCGGAATGGGCTTTGGCCTCGCGCTTGAAGGGTTCCGCTTTGGCTTTACCGGGCCATGGCGGCGGATGATCCTGCATCGCGATGCTTCGGGTCTTCTGGCACAGCTGATCTGTATCGCCATCGTGGCGATGTTTGCCTTTCCGATGATCGCCAACAACGGCGCCGAGATCAAAGGCGCGCATGCGCCGATCGGCCTTGCCATGATCGGCGGGGCCTTTGTGTTTGGCGCCTCGATGCAGATCGTCATGGGCTGTGGCTCGGGCACGCTTGTGAATGCCGGAAGCGGCAATGCGGTGGCGGCGCTTGCCCTGCCGTTTTTCGCCATCGGAAGCTTTGGCGGCGCCTATCACCTGACATGGTGGACATCGCTTGGAAGCCTGCCGGTGGTCGCGCTCGGCGGCACAAGCGGCCTTGCGATCACGCTGGCCGGGCTGGCGGCGATAGCTCTGGTCGCGATTTGGCTTGGCGCCAAGGACAGCTGGCGCATCCCGCGCCGCTATTGGCTGGCGCTGGCGGCATTGGCGGCACTGGCGATATTGCACCTCGCGGTCGCGGGTCAGCCCTGGGGCGTGGTCTATGGCCTTGGCCTCTGGGTGGCCAAAGGCGCGGTTGCCTTGGGCGCCGATCTCTCTGGATCGCCGTTCTGGTCGGCACCGGGCAATGCCGAGAGGGTGGTATCAAGCGTGCTGACCGACGTCACATCGCTCACCGATTTCGGGCTGATCTTTGGCGCGGCCCTTGTGGCCTGGTGGCGCGCGGGGCTTGGCTCGCCGATCGGGGTTTACCCGGCGCGGGCCTGGGTTGCGGTGATCATCGCGGGGCTGTTCCTTGGCTATTCCTCGCGGCTCGCCTTTGGCTGCAATATCGGCGCGTTCTTTAGCGGCATCGGCACCGGCTCGGCGCATGGCTGGGTCTGGTTTGTCGCCGCTTTCGCCGGATCGTGGGTCGGCATCAAGCTTCGACCGCTTTTGGGATTGGAGGCACGCTCATGACTCGCGGGCATGTGGTTTTCATAACCCTCTTGGGGATGGCGGTGTTTCTGGGGCTGGATTTTGCCAATTCCGAACCACTTAACCCTTACGGTGCACCGCCGCTTATGTCGCTTGGCTCGGGCCTCGCGGCCACGGGGGCGCATTGCGCGGCACCGCCGCCGTCAAAGTAAGGCTATCCAAAGACAAAAAGGGCCGACCCTTTTGCAATGAGGCATAGGAATGCCTCAGGTGGGATTGAGATAGCGCATCGGGTCTACGCTATCAAAGCCGTCACGCACCTCAAAGTGCAGCGCCGCACTGCCGTCACGCCGGATCTCGGCAAGCTTTTGACCGCGCTTGACGCTGTCGCCCTTGGCCACGGCAAGACCACTGACGTTGGAATAGACCGTCAAGAGGTTGCCGGCATGCTTGACCACGATGATCGGGATGCCGTTGGTATCCTCGGTGATCGCAGCCACAAGCCCGTCATCGGCGGCCTTGACCGTCGCGCCGGGGGTGGCGGAGATGTCGATGCCATCATTGCGGCCCTTGGCATATTCGCGCACGATATCGCCCTTGACCGGAAAGGCCATACGCCCGGATTTCGCTGCCGTCTGGGTCTTGCTCAGATCGGGGGCGGCGGTGGCCTTGATCGGCGCGGCCTTGGGCACCGTTACCTCATCGGGCAACGGCTTGGTGGCGCTTGGCGGCGTGGGCGTCGGCGAGCCGACCCCCGGCGCGGTCACCAGCGTCGCCTCGCGCGCATCAAAGGGGGCTGCCGCTTCGCCCGGAAGTGCGACCGGGATCAACAGGAACTGGCCCTCGCGCACGGCGAAATCGGGGCCAAGACCGTTCCAGTCGGCGAGGCTTCGGATCGAGACATCGTACAGCCGCGCGATGGTAAAGGCGGTTTCGCCGCGCGCAACCTGGTGGCGCACCGGCTCGACCCCGACGCGGGGCGCCGGCTCAAGGGCAGAGGTTTCGACCTTTTGCGCATCGGCGCGCTGAATGGCGCCATTGGCCAGCGTCGAGATATCCACGCCCGAGGGCGGCTGGATCGGCCCGCCGGTCGGCTCGGCCACGCGGCCGGGCAGGGCGATCACCTCGCCGGGGCGCAGCGGATCGCCGGTTTGAATGCCGTTGAAGCGGGCCAGCTCCTGTGGGTTGGCGCCGATCCGCCTCGCCAGTGTGGCGACCGTATCGCCGCGCTGCGCCACCGCGACCTGATAGCCGGGATAGGAAATGATGCCACGGCTGTCGGGCTGTGGGCGGGCCTGGGTGGCGTTGCGGGCGGCCTCGGCGGTGGAGGGCGCATTGCCAAAGGCACCGCGCAGGTCCAGATCAAGCGGTTGCTCGCAACCGGCCAGGAAAACAGCCATGCCAGCCACAAGCGGCGCGGATCGCAGGAAATGACGCATCTCGATCTATCCTCGTTTGCTGCCCCTTGTTGGCCGGGGCTTGGTTCCTAAACTTATCACTCGTCGGTGCCGAACACCGGCTCAGCCGTCGCGCCCTAGCCCTTCGACAAGGGGCACAAAGCGCACCGGGCGCAATTCGTCATACTCGAACCCACTCTCGTGGCGGGTCACCCGGATCAGCCGCTGCACGGCATCGGACTGACCCACGGGTACAACCATGATACCCCCGATCTTCAACTGCGCCAATAGGGGGCCGGGCGGGTCTTCGGCGGCGGCGGTCACGATGATGCGGTCAAACGGCGCCTGATCGGGCAAACCAAAGCTGCCATCCGCCGTAAGCGCGATGATATTGGTCAGATCAAGCCCGTTGAAAATCTCGGTGGCGTCCTGCACCAGCCGTTTGTGGCGATCCACCGTATAGACCCGGCGCGCCAGAAGGCTGAGGATCGCGGCCTGATAGCCAGAGCCGGTGCCAACCTCAAGTACCTTGTCGCGCGCACTGACCTTGAGGGCCTGTGTCATCAGACCGACAACCGACGGCTGGCTGATCGTCTGACCGCAGGCAATCGGAAGCGGCATATCCTCATAGGCTCGCTCGGCGAAATAGCCGCGAATGAACGGGCCGCGATCGACCTTTTCCATCGCAGTCAGAACCCGCGCATCGGTCACACCTTTTGAGCGCAGCGCGAAGAGAAACTGCATTTTGCGTTCGGCGGTTTCGTCGGCCTCGTCACTCATTCGATGGCTTTCAACTCTTCCAGCGCGTCATGGGCCGTCAGGTCCGCGCGCATCGGCGTGACCGAGATAAAGCCCTTGAGGTTCACATCCGCGTCCGAGCCCGGACTTGTCGGATTTTGCTGCGGTGCGCCGGTGACCCACAAAAAGCGCCGCCCCGAGGGCGCCACGTGCGGCTGAACGCCAAATCCCATATCGCGGCGAAAGCCCTGGCGCGCGGCACGCAGGCCCTTGACCTCGGACGCCGGGACCGGCGGAAAGTTGATGTTGTAGAAAATACCGTAGTCGTCCTTGGTCCAGACGCCCTTATCCAGAAGGGTGCGCAGGGTCTGAAGCCCATGCACGCGCGCGGCCTCGAAGGTATCGTCAAGATCGCGATTGTCCGGCCCGTAATACTGGCTCAGCGCGACAGCGGGCACGCCTTGCAACGCCGCCTCCATCGCGGCGCCGACGGTGCCGGAATAAACCGCGTTCTCGGCCGAGTTGTTGCCCCGGTTGACGCCCGAGAGCACCAGATCGGGGCGCGCCTCCTTCATCACGTCATGCAGGCCCGCCAGCACGCAATCGGCCGGGCTGCCTTCGGCGGCAAAGCGGCGCTCGCCCATCTGGGCGATCATCATCGGGCGGGTATAGGAAATGCAATGGCCGACGCCGGATTGCTCGAACGCCGGGGCCACGGTCCAGACTTCGCCGGACGGCCCGGCAAGGTCGGTGGCGATTTCGTGCAGAACCTCAAGGCCCGGCGCGTTGATCCCGTCGTCATTGGTGATGAGAATGCGCATGATCCTGCCCCCTGCTGCGGTTTATCCCCTGTCTATCCGCGCACCGCCCCAGCGGCAAGCGGGCACTCGCCCATGCGTCAGGAGAGCAGCGCCAAAAGCCGCGCCGCCTCGTCTTTCGGCGCGGCAAGCCTGTCGCGGTCCTCGCCGGGGAAAAACCGGGCGCGGGTGGCGGTGGCCATTGGCGCGGGGCCAAGCACATGCACCTTCGGGCCGGTGCGCACGGTTTCCGCCTGCCAGCTTCGGGCAAGAGCGATTTGCGCGGCTTTGGTTGCGCCGTAAGCGCCAAAGAATTTCTCGCCCGCGTGCGTGTCTTCAAAAAACACCGCCTGACCGCTCTCGCCCAGAAGCGGCGCGATAAACGGAATGAGAATGCCCATCGCGCTCACGTTGCAGGCAACCGATTTGGCCCAGTCGCCCTCGGCAAGCTGACCCGCAGGCATCAGGGGCGCGGCATGCACCGCCGCATGCACCCAGATCGCAATCCCGCCCCAGCGGTCATGGATCGAGCGGCACAGCTGTGCCATGGCATCGGTGTTGGTGATATCCATCGGCGCCAGCGTCGCCTGACCGTCGGCCGCCTGAATGCGGTCATCCAGCTCTTCCAGCGCGCCGGTGGTGCGGCCAACCGCGACCACGTGATGGGTTTTCGCCAATCCTTCGGCGATGGCCGCCCCAAGACCGCGCGAAGCGCCGGTGACAAGGGCGATAGGGGGGGATGTGTTTTCGCTCATGGTTGGGAAATCCCACCAGACCGGGCATAAATCAAGCGTATTCGTTGACTTTATTGCAGATGCCGCGAAAAAGACCGGCCTCATGGTGCTGACAGAAAGGGATTGCGATCATGCGCGCCAAAGATCCGACACTGGCCCCATGCCCGCCGGACATCCGCATTCGCCCCTATGAGCCGCGCGATACGCCCAAAGTGCTGGAGGTATTTCAGACGGCGATCACCCAAGGGGCGGCGCGGTGTTATGATGCCGCACAGCGCGAGGCCTGGGCGGCGGGTCTTGTCGAGGTCGAGGCGATGGCCACGCGATTGACGGGTTTGGAGGTCTGGGTTGCGGTCCGGGCCGAGAGTGATCAGGTGGTCGGCTTCATGACCCTCGCGCCGAGCGGGCACATCGATTTTGCCTATGTCGCGCCGACAGTCATGGGGCAGGGCGTGGCGCAGGCCCTTTACGAGGTGGTTGAACCCCGTGCGCGCGCCGCCGCTCTGGCGCGCCTGATTACCGAGGCCAGCCACCTGGCGCGGCGCTTTTTTGCGTGCCGGGGCTGGCAGGTGGACAGGGCGGCGAGGGTTCAGCGCGCGGGCGTAACCCTGGAAAACTTTGCGATGTCCAAACCACTTGGGATCAAGAATTCGGCAGGCTAAGGCGTTCGCTGTGCCCGCCGCGCGAGAGCATGACCACGCCTTCGCCAATCGCGGTCACGGTCGCCCCGTCAATCGCATCGCCGATGGTCACCCGCTCAACCTTGGACCTACCGATCCGAAAAAGCGCATGCGACATATCCGGCTTGAGCACGGTGCCAAGCAGGGACAGTCGCGCATTGGGCAGCGCATCTTGCGTGGTGGCGGCGGCGAGCGTGGCCTCTGGGGTTTGGGTGGTCTCTGACATGTGTGCCTCGGCGTTGGGTCGCAGGCCGGGCATCTAGTCAAGGTCAGGGGGAATGGAAAGGCGGCATGACGCGCGTCGGCGGAAACATGCCGCATCGCAGCATGCCCGCGCGACTTTTAGCGCAGGGGCATGCTGGAAGGTCTTGGATCAGGGCCTTATTCGGCGGCTTTCAGCTCAAAACCCTGTTCGATCATATCGCTTGGCGCCACCGGGTATTCGCCCGAGAAGCAGGCGTCGCAATATTGCGGACACTTGGAATTGCGCCCCTCGGCCTCGCCCACGGCGCGGTAAAGCCCGTTGAGCGAGATGAACTTGAGACTGTCGACCTGAAGGTGGTCGCGCATTTCATCCTCGCTCATGGTCGCCGCCAAAAGCTTTTCGCGTTGCGGTGTGTCGACACCGTAAAAACACGGCCAGGCGGTCGGCGGGCTGGCGATGCGGAAATGCACCTCTTTCGCGCCGGCATCCAGGATCATTTCCTTGATCTTCCGGCTGGTCGTGCCGCGCACCACGCTGTCATCCACCAGAATGACCCGCTTGCCCTTGATCAGGGCGCGGTTCACGTTGAGCTTAAGGCGGACGCCCATGTTGCGGATCTGCTCTGTCGGCTCGATGAAGGTGCGGCCCATGTATTGGTTGCGGATGATGCCCATGGCGTAGGGAATGCCCGACTCGTGGCTGAACCCGATCGCCGCCGGGGTGCCGCTGTCGGGCACCGGGCAGACAAGATCGGCGTCAACCGGGGCTTCGCGCGCCAACTCGACCCCGATCTGGTGGCGGGTTTCATAGACAGAACGCCCGCCGATGATCGAATCGGGACGCGAGAAATAGACATGCTCGAAGATGCAAAAGCGCGAGGGCACGCGGCGGAACGGATAATGGCTTTGAACACCGTGCATTTGCGAAATCACCACCATCTCGCCGGGCTCGATCTCGCGCACATAGGTGGCGCCGATGATATCAAGCCCGCAGGTTTCCGAACTTAGCACCCAGCCATCGGCGACCTGACCAAGGACCAGCGGACGCACCCCAAGCGGGTCGCGCACACCGATAAGCTCGCTCTGTGTCATGGCAACAATCGAGAAGGCGCCTTCGACCCGGCGCAGGGCGTCTTCCATCCGCTCGGGGATATTGCGCTGAAGCGAGCGCGCCATCAGGTGGATGATGCACTCGCTGTCCGAGCTGGACTGAAAGATCGAGCCGCGCTCGATCAGCTCTTTGCGCAGGGCATTCGCGTTGGTTATATTGCCATTATGGGCAATCGCTGCGCCGCCCATCGAAAACTCGCCAAAGAACGGCTGAACGTCGCGAATCGCGGCGCCTTTGCTGCCGGCGGTGGAATAGCGCACATGCCCGATGGCCAGCGGGCCGGGCAGGGTTTCCATAAGGCTGTGGCGGGTGAAGTTGTCGCGCACATAGCCAAAGCGGCGCACGCTGTTAAAGCCTTGCTCGGCGTCGTGGCTGACGATGCCGCCGGCCTCTTGTCCGCGATGTTGCAGGGCATGCAGGCCAAGGGCGACAAAGTTCGCGGCATCGGTCACGCCGATGACGCCGAAAACGCCGCATTCCTCTTTCAGTTTGTCATCATCAAAAGGGTGCGCGGGGGGCATATGTTTGGGCAAAGCGGTGCAACTCCGAATCCGGTCATTTCGCTTGGGGCCTCTCTTACGCCCTTGGGCGCGCCGTGTCACGAAACTATCACACAATATGGTAGGGCGACGTGTCGTTTGGCCCAGTTAATAGCGCGACAGAATGACCCCACCGGCCACAAGAAGCGCCGCAACAACCCGCGTCGGGGACAAATCGCGCGCCACAAGACCGAAGGCGCCGATGTAATCAAGCAGCAGGGCGGCCACCATCTGGCCAAGGATCAACACCGTGATCGAGGTCAGAACGCCAAGGATCGCCACGCTCCAGAGCGCGGCCCAGACATAGAACGCCCCAAGCGCGCCGCCAAGCAACAGCCATTTGGGCAGGGTGGCGACGCGGGCAATCCCCCCGGCCTCGCCGCCAAGCGCGACAAGCGCCAGAAGCGCGGCAAAACCCACGCCGAACGAGATCGCCGCCGCCGCCAGCGAGCTGTCGATGCTGCGCCCAAGCGCCGAGTTGATCGGCGCCTGAAGCGCGATGGCCACACCGGCCACCGCCATGAAGATCAATGCAAGAAGCGGACTTTGCGGCATCGCCTTGCTTATTGCGGTGTGTCGCAGGCGCCGACAAGCTGTTCATATTGCTCTGTGATCCAGCCAAGTGCCTGTTCGGGATTGCCGTCTTCAACCTTGCCGGTCAGCTTGGCAAAGACCCGCGCCGAGCGGCTGTCGTCGATGATTTCGATGGATTGCGAGGTGATCACCGTTTCGTAGACGAAATAGGCAATCGCGATTAACAGAACGCCGCGCGCCACGCCAAAGACAAAGCCAAGACCCTGATCAATCCCGCCAAGCGCCGAGCGTTGCACCAGCGATGAAAACAGCGGTGTGATCAGCGACGACACGATCAATCCGATGGCGAAAACGGCGGCAAAGGCGGCGATCATGCTAAGCTCGCAACTATCGGCAATGAAATCGCCCACGACCGGCACTTCCTTGACCAGCGGTTCAAACTGCGGGGCAAACAGAAACGCCAGAATGCCCGCCACGACCCATCCGGCAATCGCCAGAGCCTCGCGGACAAGCCCGCGCGAATAGGCCAAGATCGCCGATAAAACGATAAACAGCGCCACGACGCCATCAATGATGGTGAAACCTTCCATTCGTCTCTTCCTGTCCCTTTGGGCGCTTAGCCTGCGCCGAAAATGTCCCCGACAAACGCGGTCAGATCGCCCATATGCGTCAGTTTGAGCCCGCTGTCACCACCCGGTTTTCCACCCGATGGGGTAATCGCGGCTGTGAAACCAAGTTTTTGCGCTTCTTTCAACCTGTTTTCGGTCTGTCCCACCGGTCTGAGCGCGCCAGACAGACTAATTTCGCCAAAAACCACCGTATCGGCCGGAAGAGCCGTGTCTTCGCGCGCACTTAGCAGAGCGGCGGCCACCGCAAGATCCGCCGCCGGTTCGCTGATTTTCAAACCACCGGCAACATTGAGGTAGACATCAAGCCCGGCAAACGGGATGCCACAGCGCGCCTCAAGCACCGCCAGGATCATTGCAAGGCGCGCGCCATCCCACCCCACCACCGCGCGGCGGGGTTGCGAATGCGGCGTCGGGGCGACCAGCGCCTGCATTTCGACCAACAGGGGCCGGGTGCCCTCGATGCCGGAAAACACCACCGAGCCGGGACTTGGCGTGCCGCGACCCGACAGGAATAGCGCCGACGGATTGGAGACCTCGGCAAGGCCCGCGCCGGTCATCTCGAAGACGCCGATTTCGTCGGCGGGGCCAAAGCGGTTCTTGACGCTGCGCAGGATGCGGAACTGATGCCCGCGCTCACCTTCGAAATAAAGCACGCAATCGACCATGTGCTCTACCACGCGCGGCCCGGCGATCTGGCCGTCCTTGGTAACATGGCCGACAAGGATCACGCTGGTGTTGGTGCGCTTGGCAAAGCTGGTCAGCTCATGCGCGGCGGCGCGCACCTGGCTGACGCTGCCGGGGGCGGCCTCGACGGTGTCGGACCACACGGTCTGAATGGAATCGATGATTACAAGATCGGGGCGCTCGGATTCAAGCGTGGTCAGGATGTCTCGCAGCGATGTCGCCGCCGCCAGCTTGACCGGCGCCTCGCCAAGGCCAAGGCGTTGCGCGCGCATGCGCACCTGTGCGCTTGCCTCTTCGCCCGAGATGTAAAAGGTCTTGAGGCCCGCCGCGGCAAAGCGCGCCGCGGCCTGAAGCAAAAGCGTCGATTTGCCGATGCCCGGATCACCGCCCACCAGAACCGCGCTTGACGGCACAAGACCGCCACCCAGAACCCGGTCAAGCTCGCCAATCCCCGAGAGGGTGCGCGGCGGCGGGGTTTCCTCAGTAGAAAGATCGGTCAGCGTCAGGAAGGACCCGCGCTTGACGCCTAGCGACTTGCCCTTGGGCCCGGTCGACAGCGGCACCTCTTCAATGATCGAGTTCCACTCGCCGCAGGCATCGCAGCGCCCCGACCAGCGCGAATGCGTCGCGCCACAGGACGTGCAGGAAAAGGAATTGGATTTGGCCATGCCCGCGTGATGCCCCAACTGGCGCGCCCGGTCAAACCCGAAAGCGGGCTCTGGCCTATTCGGCCGCCTTTTGGGTCAGGTCGATCACCCGACCGTCGGCGCGCCGCATCTCTTCAACCCCCAGCTCTGGCAGCCATCGCGCAGATAGGCGAGGCGTTCGCGCTCCGCGTCAAATTCCGACGAAAGCTGAAAAACGCCGGTTCTGTCGGCGGCATGGGCGCGCGCCACGTCCTGCATACCAGGCGAAATCCGCCTGTGCGAGTTTTCCAGCGCCATGATGCGATAGTTTGCAGGCAGGCAGAAACACAAAAGTACCGCCAGAACATTCAGGCCACTTTGTGCGGTTTATCCTGCGTTTTCATAGGTTACACCACCAAAGCTCACGTGAAGTTCAAGCCATGGCGCGCTTAATCGCCGAAACTCAAGGGATTGAATTGTCCAAGTCTGCGTAAAGTCCTGAAAAGGCTCACGTTACCGAGTATTCTTTGTTTCCAAATGCTCAACAATGTGGCGGTTTTCACGGTATTTTTCAGTTATCCAGCCGATAATGACCGAGGCGATCACGCAAAAGCTGAACAGGTAAAGCCCCCAGGCGGTCTCGATCCGGCCAAGCCCCACAGAGCGCGACAGGATGATGTAAAGCGCGATCAGAAACACATCCGCCATCGCCAGCTTGCCCAGCACCTGAAGCACCGGCAGCACCCGCCGCTCCAACAGGTGAAAGTGGATCAGGGCAAGGCCGATGGTTTTGAGATAGGGCGCGAAGAGGGCAAACACCGTGACCAGCAGCGCGAGGAAAACATCCGCCTCCCAGAGGCTTTGCAACCCGGTGATGACGCTGTTTTGATCCAGCGCGAAGAACGGCAGGATTCCGGCACGGATAAGCGGCGCGAACCAGGCGATTGGAAAGAGGACAAGAAGGGCGAGGTTGGCGAGTTTGAGCGCCCAAAAGGCCGCTTGTCGCCCTGTCACCGGACCGCCTCGATCGGCCCCTCGGCGCGGCCGTGGATGAACTGGTCAAGGTAGGGATCGCCGGAATTGTCCATCTGGCCAACCGGGCCGGTCCATTTGATCACCCCGTCGTGCAGCATGGCGATATTGTCGGCAATCGCGCGCACGCTTGTCATGTCGTGGGTGATGGTCATTGCGGTGGCGCCCATCTCGACCACGATTTCGCGGATCAACTCGTTGATAACGCCAGACATGATCGGATCAAGCCCGGTGGTCGGCTCGTCGAAAAAGATGATCTCGGGCTCGGCGGCGATGGCACGGGCAAGGCCGACGCGCTTTTGCATGCCACCAGACAATTCGGCGGGGAATTTATCGGCCACATCGGGTTTGAGGCCCACACGCCGCAGCTTTTCAATCGCGATTTCGCGGGCTTCGTCCTTGGGGCGCGCCAGCGAGCCGCGCAACAGGCGAAAGGCGACGTTTTGCCAGACAGGCAGCGAGTCAAACAGGGCGCCGCCCTGAAACAGCATGCCAAAGCGCGCCAGAAACGCGTCGCGGTCGCCGGTGGTGACATCCTTGCCATCCAGCGTGATGGTGCCGCTATCGGGGCTGATCAGACCGAGGATGCATTTCAGGGCAACGGATTTCCCGGTGCCGGACCCGCCGATGATCACCATCGAGGTGCCCGATTCAATGGTCAGGTTCACGCCACGCAGAACGTGATTGTTGCCAAAGGCTTTGCGAACGTCGGTAAGCTCTATCATGCTGAGAAAAACAACTCTGTCAGAAGGTAGTTTGACGCAAGGATAAGCACGCTTGCGGCCACCACGGCGGTCTTGGTGGCGCTGCCGACGCCCTGTGCGCCGCGCCCCGAATTCATCCCGTAATAGCACCCCATCAAGGCCACGATAAAGCCAAAGGCCGCGCCCTTGATCATGCCCGAAATGACATCCCAGTTTTCGAGGAAATCAATCGTGTTGTGCAGGTAGGTCGCCGCGCCGAAATCAAGCCGCCCGACGCCGACAAGAAAGCCGCCCATGATGCCAAGGGCATCGCCAACACCAACCAGAAGCGGCACGGCAAGCGTGGCCGCAAGAACGCGGGGCAGGGTGAGGTATTTCATCGGATGGGTCGACAGGGTGGTGAGCGCGTCGATCTGCTCGGTCACCTTCATGGTGCCGATCTCGGCGGCGATGCTAGACGCAACCCGTGCCGCAACCATCAAGCCGCCAAGCACCGGGCCGAGTTCGCGCGTCAGGCCGATGGCGACAATCGAGGGCACCACGGTTTCGGCGTTGAAACGTGCGCCGCCGGCGTAAATCTGAAGCGCGAGCGCGCCGCCGGTGAACAGCGCCGTCATGCCCACAACCGGCAGCGACAGCCAGCCGATCTGCACCAAAGCATGGCCAAACTCGCTCCAGTAAAATGGCGGGCGCGCAAGGTGGCTCACGGTGCGCGTGGCAAACAGGGCAATCCGCCCGACGGCCGCCAAGGCGCCCAGCACATACCGCCCGATCGCGGCCAAGAATGACATAAGATACGTCATCCGCCCAGATATCGCCGCATATAGCGCGCCCCCAATGATGTCAGAATTTCATAGCCGATGGTGCCTGCATTATCGGCCAGCGTGTCGATGCACTGATGGCGCCCCAAAAGCTCAAGCGTTTTCGGATCATAGCCAAGATCGGTAATATCAACGCCGATCAGATCCATCGAAATGCGCCCGGCAATGGGGCAGGGGGTATCCTCGGCCCAAAGCACGGTTTTGGGGCCCATCGCGCGAATGATGCCATCGGCATAGCCCCCCGAGATGGTCGCAATCCGCGTGTCGCGGCTGGCGGTAAAGCTGTTGCCATAGCCGACGGTTTCACCCGCGCTCAGGTCGCGGCACTGAATCACCGGAATATCAAGCGTCACCACCGGGCGCGCATCCACGAAGGGACGCCCGCCATAGACGCCGATCCCCGGACGGCTCAGGTCAAAATGATAGGCCTCATCCAGCAGGATCGCGCCGGTATTGGCAAAGCTGCGCGGCACGTCGATGTCGTCGGTCATCTCAAGGAAGGCCGCGAGTTGTTGCGGGTTCATCGCATGCTCTGGCTCATCGGCGCAGGCGAGATGGCTCATGATCAGGCGCGGCTTTTGGGCCATGGCGATCTGGCGCACGGCGGCCCATTCGCCGGGCTCCATGCCAAGCCGGTTCATGCCGCTGTCAAGTTGAATGCCAAAGGGCTGATCCGGCAGGGCCTCGACATGGCGGATCAGCTGATCAAGCGAGTTGATCATCGGCACAAGATCCATGTCGCCGATCATATCGGCATCGCCGCGCATATGGCCGGAAAACACATAGATCGTCGGCCCCGGCCCAAGGGCCTCGCGCAGGGCGGCGCCCTCTTCGGCGACGGCGACGAAAAAGCTGCGGGCGCCGGCGCGGGCAAGGGCGCGGGCCACACGCGTGAGGCCAAGCCCATAGGCATCTGCCTTGACCACAGCGGCGGTTTCGCCCTCGGTCATGGCATCCAGGGCGCGCCAGTTGGCGACGATGGCATCAAGGTCAATGGTAAGGATTGCGGTGCTCATGGGCAGGTTTTGACAGGATGGGCGTGAGGGTCAAGGGGAAAGCGCGCGCCTACGCCGCAGTTGGGCGGATATGGCGCGCGCAAAGAATTATCCCGGTGCCAATGGCCCGAGAGAGGGAAAGAATAAGGACGGTAAAGGTGCCGGGCCGTCAGAACCAGCTCTGAACGCCGCGCGCTGCACCGGATATGTCGCGACCCACGCCATCCACGGTGGCACAGCTGGCCATCAGGGAAATAAGGGCGAATGCAATCAGTTTTCGCATAGCTCCTGCCTATCGTTTATTGCCTGTTTTTATTTAATCTGCCTCGTACCACCATACCTCGGGAAGAAATCCAATTCCATCCCCGTAGATCGGCAGGTGGTCGCTTGGATATTTCAACTGTGACTTATGGGCAATACGCCCGACGCTATATTGATGGATCGGGATCACATAGCGCCCGGTGGTCAGCACCCGGTCAAGCGCGCGGGTGGCGGCGACAAACTCGGCCCGGTCCCTGGCCTGAAGCATATGGGTGATCATCGCCTCGGCGGCGGGCGAGACCATGCCCATGAGGTTGCGGCTTCCGGGTTGGTTCACGCCTTGCGAGCCCCAATAGAACATCTGCTCGTTGCCGGGGCTGAGCGACAGAGACCGGCGCATCAGGGTGAGGTCAAAGTCGTACTGGGCCTCGCGCTCGGCGTATTGCGCCTTGTCGGTCATCTGGGTGGTGAGGGTGATGCCAAGCCGCTCAAGCGCGCGGGCATAGATATCCATCATCGCCGTCGCCTGACCGATCAAGCCGTCTTGTTGCAACAAGACCGTCAATTCAAGCGGCTGGCCCTCGGCATTCGCAAGGCGACCATCCTGAACCGTCCAGCCGGCCGCGTTCAAAAGCGCCATGGCGGCGCGGATGTTGCGGCGGTTGCGCGCAGTGCCGTCGCTTACGGGCAGCGCGTAGCCCTCAAGCGCGCCGGGCAAAAGCGTGTCGGCGAAGGGCGTGAGCAGTTCGCGCACCCGGCCGGTGGCGGGCCCATGATCCATCGCCAGTTCGGAGTTCGAGAAATACGAGGTGATGCGCGGCTGACGCCCGCCGGTCAGGGTGTCGTTGATATACTCAAAGTTGAACGCCGTGATCAGAGCCTCGCGCACCCGCCAGTCATCCAGTGGCGCGCGCCGGGTGTTCATCACGAAACCGGTCATGCCCGAGGGCTTTTGATGCGGCACCTCTGATTTGACGATCTCACCGCGCTCGAGGGCGGGAAAGTCATACTGATTGGCCCAGGCATCGGCGTTGAATTCGCGCACATAACTGATCAGCCCGGCCTTGAACGCCTCTTTCAACACGGTGTCATCGCCGTAAAACTCGATGCGGATTTCATCAAAGTTGTTGGTGCCGCGCCGAAACGCCAGATTCTTGCCCCAATACTCGGGATTGCGACGCAGCACGACAGAGCGGTCAATATCATAGCTCTCGACCACGTAGGGGCCGGTGCCAAGCGGGATATCCTCTATCCCCGCCTCACTTATATCGCGGCCCTGCCACTGGGCCTTTTGCAGAATCGGGCGCAGGCCGGCGAGAAGGGCCAACTCGCGGTCCTCTTCATTGAAGGTCAGGCGCAGGCTGCGCGGGCCGGTCTTGGCGATGTCGGCGATCTTCTGCCAGAAGCCGCGATAGCGCGGGTGCCCGTTTGTACCAAGTTCGCGGTAGGACCAGATCACATCCTCGACGGTAACCGGGCTTCCATCCGAGAAGCGCGCGCCCTCGCGCAGGGTGAATTCGACCCAGTCGCGATTCGGTCCGGTCTCGACCGATTCGGCCAAAAGGCCGTAAAGTGAGAACGGTTCGTCCATCGATCGCCCCATCAGGCTCTCGTGGGTGAGGCTTGCCAATTGCCACGGCGCGGTGCCGCGCAGGATGAACGGATTGAGCGAATCAAAGCCGCCGACATTGCCGGTCACCACCTGTCCGCCCTTGGGCGCGTCGGGGTTGGCGTAGGGGAGAGACACAAAATCAGGTGGTAGGGCGGGATCGCCATACATAGCTATGCCATGGGCGGGCTCCGCCGCGCCCGGTGCGGCCATCACGGCCAAGGCGCAGAGGAGCAATCCGGCGCGGGCAAAGCGGAAAATATCTGATCTCATTTTGGCGACAATCCCCAATAATCCTTGTTTCTCTGGCCCGGACCCTAAGGCTGGATTCATGCATTATCAAACTTTTAGCTTGGACTGCGGCGCTGGATTGCTTATAAAGGTGTCACTGCTCGATAGGTTTCTTGCCTGTATGAAACCTGCCTCAATAACTTGACGCCCGCTTCGCGCGGGCGTTTTTTTTGACCAGAAGCAAGCCCGCCTTCGCCTCTCAGGGACGTGATCGCCAAGCCTCGTGCAATTCGCATCTGCAGCACCTATGCTGCGCCTGCAACACGAATTGGGAGAATGGGCATGAGCGTCAAAGGTAAAACAGCAGTCATCACCGGATCGAATTCCGGCATCGGTTTGGGGATCGCGCAGGAGCTTGCACGTGCGGGTGTGAACGTCGTTCTCAATTCCTTTACCGATTCGGACGAGGATCACGCGCTTGCGGCAGAGATCGCCAAAGAGCACGGCGTCACCGCGCGCTATATCAAGGCGGATATGTCCGACGCGGAGCAATGCCGCGCCCTGATCGAACAGGCAGGCACCTGTGACATCCTGATCAACAACGCCGGCATTCAGCACGTCGCGCCGATTGACGAATTTCCGACCGACAAATGGAATGCGATCATCGCGATCAACATGAATTCGGCGTTTCACACCACCGCCGCCGCGCTGCCAAAGATGCGCGCCGTCGGCTGGGGCCGGGTGATCAATATCGCAAGCGCGCATGGTCTTACGGCGAGCCCCTATAAATCGGCCTATGTGGCCGCCAAGCACGGCATCGTCGGCATGACCAAGGTCGTCGCCCTTGAAACCGCGCAGGAACCGATCACCGCCAATGCGATCTGTCCGGGTTATGTCCTGACGCCGCTGGTCGAGGCGCAGATCCCCGATACCATGAAGAAATACGACATGGATCGCGACGAGGTGATCAAGAAGGTGATGCTGGAACGCCAGCCCTCGAAAGAGTTCGCGACCGTTGAGCAGCTTGGCGGCACGGCGCTTTTCCTGTGCTCGGATGCGGCGGCGCAGATCACCGGCACTACGATCAGTGTCGATGGCGGCTGGACCGCGCTTTAAGCGATGATCGCAAGGGCGGGGGCGATGGCCCCCGCCGGATTTTGAGTATTTATGGAACGATGAAAGGCTCAGGACGCCTTGGGTTTGGGGGCCTCGGCACCGGGTTTGCCCTGACCGGGGTAGACAAGGCCGGCCGAAATCACCAGTTTCGCGGCATCCTCGATGCTCATGTCGAGCTCGATCACATCCTCTCGCGGAAAGAACAGCAGGAAGCCCGAGGTCGGGTTTGGCGTGGTCGGCACGAAGACGCTGACAAGGTTGCTGCCGGTCTGGGCCTTTTCGTTGATCTCGCCCTTGGCCTCGATCGAGATAAAGCCGATCGCCCAGATATCCTTGCGCGGGTATTGGATAAGGCAGGCCTTCTCGAAGCTGCTTTCGGATTGGGCAAAGACGGTTTCGGCGATTTGTTTGACGCCCGAATAGATTGAGCGGACCACCGGCATGCGGTTCACCAGCGATTCGGCAAAAACGATCAGCGAGCGCCCGATCAGCCCCTTGGCAATCCAGCCGACAATCACCGTGAAGATCAGAAAGATGATCAGGCCGACACCACGCAGATTGATGCCGATATATTTTTCGGGCTGGTAATGTTGCGGTATAAGCGGCAGAACGAAGCCGTCGACCCAGCCCACCACAGACCACATCAGCCAGAGCGTCAGTCCGACCGGAGCAATCACAACAAGGCCCGTCAGGAAACTGGCGCGCAGGCCGACAAAGCGGCGCGGTTTCTTGGCGGGGGTCTGCAACTCGTCAAAGGGCGTGGTCATCGGCTATCCAAATCCTGATCCTTGCAGGTATCTAAGGGCAATGGCGCCTTGCGACAATGGTCCAATGCGCGGTGGCTTGCGCGGGAACGTGAAAAACCGGGGGCAGGGGTTGCGCGTTGGCGCATCGGGCGGTATACGCGCGGCACTGTAATCCGCAGGTATGGGCGGGCCAACGGGGGAGACATCCCTGTTTGTCCACCGGTTGAAGCATCCCGCTTCTCACCCCGTACCGAGGCGAAAACCGGAAAAGGAAACGACCATGGCTCTTCCCGAGTTCACCATGCGTCAGCTGCTTGAAGCTGGCGTTCACTTTGGCCACCAAACGCAACGCTGGAACCCCCGCATGGGCGAGTTCATCTATGGCGCGCGCAATGGCATCCACATCATGGACCTCACGCAAACCGTTCCGATGCTGGACGCGGCGCTGAATGTGATCCGTGAAACCGTTGCCAAGAACGGCCGCATCCTGTTTGTCGGCACCAAGCGTCAGGCCGCGACACCGGTTGCCGATGCCGCTGACAAATGCGCACAGTATTACATGAACCACCGCTGGCTTGGTGGCACGCTGACCAACTGGCAGACCGTGTCGAAATCGATCCAGCGCCTCAAGCAGATCGACGAAGCCCTTGAAGGCGGCGCCGAAGGCCTGACCAAGAAAGAGCGTCTTGGCATGGAACGTGACCAGGGCAAGCTTCAGGCTTCGCTTGGCGGGATCCGTGAAATGGGCGGCGTGCCGGACCTTCTGTTCGTCATCGACGTGAAAAAAGAAGCCCTGGCCGTTGCCGAAGCCAACAAGCTTGGCATCCCGGTCGTGGCCGTGGTTGACACCAACTGCTCGCCCGACGGCATCGACTATATCATCCCCGGCAACGACGACGCGGCCCGCGCCATCGCGCTTTACTGTGATCTGGTAAGCCGCGCGGCACTTGACGGCATGACCGCCCAGATGGGCGCCGCCGGCGTTGATCTTGGCGCCATGGAAGAGGCCCCGATGGAAGAGGTGCTCGCCGAGGCCGCACCGACCGAGACCGCCGCAGCCGAAGGCTGAGCGACGTCACGACATTGACATGAGGGCAGGGGAACAGCCTGCCCTCAATCCCTGACTGATTTGAGGAGAGCCGAGATGGCGATCACAGCTGCAATGGTAAAAGAACTGCGCGATTCGACGGGCGCAGGCATGATGGACGCGAAAAAAGCGCTGACCGAAACCGATGGCGACATGGAAGCCGCGGTTGACTGGCTGCGCACCAAGGGCCTCGCGAAAGCGGCCAAGAAATCGGGCCGTACCGCGGCCGAAGGTCTTGTTGCGGTTCAGGTCGAGGGTGGCCGCGGGGTTGCTGTTGAAGTGAATTCGGAAACCGACTTTGTTGCGAAAAACGCCGAGTTTCAGGGCATGGTTGCCGGGATCGCCAAGGCGGCCCTTGGCGCGGCTGACCTTGAGTCGCTTCTGGCGGCTGACATGGGTGGCAAAAGCGTTGCCGATACCGTGAACGCCAAGATCGCCACCATCGGCGAGAACATGTCGGTGCGCCGCATGGCCGCGCTTGAGGGCGACACGGTTGTGTCCTACGTCCACAATGCCGCCGCCGATGGCATGGGCAAGATCGGCGTTCTGGTTGCTCTGAAGGGCGACGCGGGCTTTGGTCGTCAGGTTGCGATGCATATCGCCGCCACCAACCCTGCCTCGCTGGACGAAGCCTCGCTTGACGCGGCGGTTGTCGAAAAGGAAAAGCAGGTTCAGATCGAGATCGCCCGCGAATCCGGCAAGCCCGATGCGGTGATCGAAAAGATGATCGTCGGTCGCATGGCCAAGTTCATGTCCGAAGTGACCCTTCTGGGCCAGGCCTTTGTGATGAACCCCGACCTTACCGTCGCGGCCGCCGCCAAGGAAGCCGGCGCAGAGATCACCGGCTTCATTCGCCTTGAAGTAGGCGAAGGCATCGAGAAAAAAGAAGAAGATTTCGCCGCAGAAGTGGCCAAGGTCGCCCAGGGCTAAGCCCCGCGATCATCGGATCTTTCAAAGGGCGTCCTCTCGCGGGGGCGCCCTTTCTGGTTGAATACGGGCGAACGAAAAAAGCGGTGCCGCCCGTGAGGGCAACACCACTGATACGATCGGCCGTCTATTGGGGATGAAACGACGATCTATAGGCGCCGACCGCCAACCCAGAAAAATATGGGCTGACAGCCGACATCCGGTAGGACCGGAGAGGACAGCCTTTCCCAAAATCAAAAGGTAGAACTGCCCCCATGTTCCCGGGCTATAAAGCCACCACTCACGGAACTTTGATATAATGCTATTTTACGTAGGGTCATGAAAGTATGGAATTCCATACCTCTTTATAACCTTTTGTTATCAAAAGGGTTAATTTTCGAGAATGAAAATTTGATTCTGAAATGCAGCTTTCAAAACCGCTTGCGCCGTCGTTTCGACATTCAAAGCCGCACGTGCCAGCCGCAAATGCTTTTCGACGGTGGCCGGGGTGAGTCCGATCAGGACGGCGATGTCCTGAACGGTCTTTCCATCGCCGACCCAGCCCAGAACCTCGCGTTGGCGCGCCGTCAGCCCGCGGCCCGGCGCAGTATAGGGCAGGGACAGAATGCGCAGATGCGCCAGGTTGTTCAGCGCCAGAATGGCGTCGCCATCGCGTTTCCACATCTCATCGACTTTGGCCTGGCTCAGACCGGGACGCGCGGTCAGCGCAATCGCGCCCTTGGTGCGCGGTGACAGCGACTTGAAACTAATCGAATAGCCCGCGGCAATGTTCTGCGCCCGGTTGTAATCGTAAACCTTTTGTTCCTCTGGTGACATCGTGCCGTCTTCGGTCATTTCCCTAAGGCGCGACCACGAACAGGCGCCTTCATTTTCAAGCGCCCAACGCACCATCGGGGCCTGAAAATACAGACCTTCGCCAATGAAGACATCGGTATATTCGTTGCTGTGATTGGTCAGAATGACAAAGTCGTCGGGATTGCCCAAAGAGGTCGCCGTGCGATAGCGGGTATAGCCGTAAATCAACCTGTCGAACCCATAGTCGGCCATGTACTGAGTATGGATGCTCCATAGCTCTTCGATGCTTGATGCATTCAGCAGTGAGTTGACCTTACCGGCTTCGATCATCCAGCAGTCTCCAGGTGACCGACCATCGCCTCTAGCGCCAGACCATAGCCCTTGGCGCCAAAGCCACAGATCACACCGACGGCAATGGCCGAGAGGAATGACGTGTGACGAAACGCTTCGCGGGCATGAACATTTGACAGGTGCAGTTCGATCATCGGCAGTTCGACCGAACTTATCGCGTCGCGCAGCGCGACCGAAGTGTGGGTATAGGCACCGGCATTCAGGATGATACCGTCAAAGCGGCCGCGCGCGGCGTGGATCTCATCCACCAATGCGCCCTCATGGTTGCTTTGACCAAAGCCGAGCTCAACCCCAAGGGCCTTGGCCTTGTTGCGGCACATGGCCTCGATATCGGCAAGGGTGGTGTGGCCGTAGACGTCCGGTTGGCGCGTGCCAAGGAGGTTGAGGTTCGGGCCGTTCAGGATCAGAATTGCTGTCATGTCAGTCCTCCTAGATTCAAGTCATAGACTGCTAAACATTAACCTGTCGAGACCGCTAGGCACTGAAATCGTTAACATTTTGGCCTGTGGCTTATGTGCTGACGTTCGGAGTAGGTTCATTTTGTCCAATCATAGTCGGCAAACCCGTCAGAAATACATGAGGAGTGGAACGTAAGGTATGGAAAATTAGTATAAAGATATTCTTTTTATCAATCTGAACCGATGGGTTTGCCTTTGCATTATTAACATAATACTGATTATGCGTACTTAGGTGCGACCATAGTCTTACCTGTAAGATCGGTTCGACATGACCTGCATGCGCATCTCTGGGCATGTGTACTGTCCCCTGAGCGGATCACGGCACGGCGCCTGAATCACCCGTAGCCCAAGCCAGATCGCAACCGCCGCGAAAACGGCCCCACCGAGGGCCTGACCGATGAGCACGCCATGCGCGCCCCAAATGGCCCCGAACGCCAGCACAAAGGGCAAGGTCCCAAGCGTCTGGCGCGCCCAGTTCACGCCGGTCGAATAGCCCGGATGCCCAAGGTTGTTGAACGACGCGTTCGAGACAAAAATCGCCCCGTTGAAAAACGATGCAAGCGCGAGCGGTCCGCAATAGAGATATAATAGCGAGCGCATGGTGCCGGTGGCGTCGAAAAGCCCGGCAATCGGGGCGCGCAACACGAACAAAAGCGCCGACATCACCAGCACGTAAATCGCCAGGAACTTAAGCCCTTCAAAAAACGTTTCCTGCACCCGGTCCAGACGCCCTGCCCCAAAATTCTGACCGAAAATCGGCCCGATTGCCCCTGACAGCGCAAGAACCACCGAAAACACCACCGGGACCATCCGGTTGATCACCGCCAGACCGGCGACCGCGTCATGTCCGTATTTCGCCATCTCGCGGGTGACAATCGCCGTGCCCACGGGCGTCGCAACGGTTCCAAGCACCGCGGGCAAGGCAATCCCGGCCGCCTCGCGGAAGTCGCGGGCCACGCATTGCGGGCGCGGCACCGAAAAGGCACGATATCGGAATACCGCAAACCCCATGGCCATCGCCATTGTCGCGACCCTAGCCGCCACGGTGGCCATGGCCGCCCCGTTAAGGCCCATGCCAAGCGTAAAGATCAAAAGCGGGTCGAGCACTGCGTTCACGCCGCCGCCCAAAAGCGCGGGATACATCGCCCCGCGCGCGTCGCCATAGGCGCGCAAAACCGCCACCGCGACCATCGACAGGCCCGACACCATGGTCGTGGGAAGGATGATCCAGAGATAGCCTGCCGCCAGCTCCGCCACCTGTCCTGTCGCTCCGACAAGGGCCAGCAAAGCCGCGATATTGGGCAGGGCCACGAGCGGAAGGAGAATGCCCACCACCACCGAAATGACGGCCACGCTGCTGGCGTACTCGCGGGCGTCAAGCGGCTCGTCGGCGCCGGTGGCCCGCCCGACAAGGGCGCCGGCGGTGATTGACAGACCGATGTTCACGGCGCTGAAAAAGAACATGATCGTGCTGGCATAGCCCGCCGCCGCCGCCAGTTCATCGCGCCCCAGCATCGAAATGAACACGATATCCAGAAGGTCGACCGCGAAGATCGCCATCAAGCCGATGCTTGAGGTGAACGACATGACCGAGACATGCCGCATGAGGCTGCCTTGGGTGAAACTCGCACCGGTATCCTGAAGGGCCATGTCCTGCTCCGAAATCTGGTCTGGAGGGTGCACATACAGCCGTGGCGCCCCGACGCAATGGGACTTGGGTCAACAAACAGTGACTGTGCGCCAATGGCTAGCTGCGTGCGGCCCCCAAGTGGACAAGCCGCGCGCCGGTTTCGTAAAACAGCGCCTTCAGGGTGCAGAACCTTTCGGCGTACATATCAACGCCCGGCACTGGCAGCCCGCTTTCATCGTCAGACAGCAAGGCCAGAGCCGCCGCGCGACCAAACACCGTGCCCGGCCCGATGCCGCGCCCCGAATAGCCAAAAATTGCAAGCCCCTCACGCCCAAGCCGCAAAATGCGGGGCAGATGATCTTGGGTCATGGCGATCTTGCCGCTCCAGGCGTGCTCGATCTCGAAGCCGGCAAGCCGGGGAAAGAGCCTTGCCAGCTTGCGTTCGGCCCAATTGGTATGGGTCGCGGCCTCGCTTCCCATGCCGCCGATGATGACGCGCCCGGCTTCGTCGCGCCGGATCGAGGTCATGATAAGCCCGGTGTCCCAAGCCCCCTCGCCGCCCGCCAGAATATCACCGCCAAGGTTCGCGGCAAGCGGCTTGGTGGCCAGCTGAAAATACTGCACCACCGGCACAGATGGCATCGACATATGCGCCAGCGGCTGGTGATAGGCATTGGTTGCCACCAAAAGTCGGCGCGCCCGGATCTTGCCAGAGCGGCTTGTTACCACCCATTGACCACCGTGCCGCGCGGCGCCGGTGACGGGGCTCTGCTCGTAAATCCGCGCGCCCTGCTCTGCGGCGGCCCGCGCAAGACCGCGCGCATAGGCCAATGGCTGAATCGTACCCGCACGCGCATCAAATAGTGCGCCGCCAAAAGCCGCGCTCGCGGTGCGTTTGGCCACCTCATCCGCCGCAAGGTATTGCACCGGCGCGCCGCGCGCCTGCATCTGCGCCAGGCGCGCCTTGAGTTGGGCCTCGCCCTTCGGGGCATGCGCCAGATGCAAGGTGCCCGCGCGCCTTGGTTCGCAGTCAATCGCGTGGCGCGTGACCAGATCAAACACCACATCCGGCGCGCCGCCCAGAACGGTATTGAGGTGCTCTCCTGCCGCCTCGCCTAGAGCGCGGCACACGTCATCGGGCGGCAGCCACAGACCGGCATTGACCAGCCCCACGTTTCGCCCCGATCCGCCGTGGCCGACGGTGTTGGCCTCAAGCACGGCCACCGTGGCGCCCTGCCCCGCGGCCGCAAGCGCCGCCGAAAGGCCGGTAAATCCGGCGCCAATAATTACAAGGTCAACGGCAAGATCGCCCTGAAATCCCGGCGCCTCAAAGCTTTCCCTGGCGCTCTGTCGCCAAAGATTGCCAAGCCCGGTCATCGGCGCAACATCCGCTCTGCGGCGGCGACGATCGAGGCCTTTGACGGCATCGTGACGCCATATGCCGGGCCGGTGGCGATAAAGCTGTCTTGGGCCACCTCGCGCGCCACGGGCACGTCAAGGCGTTCGCCAAAAAGCGTGGCAAGTGCCTCGGCCTGGCCGCCGGTGCGGCGACATTCATCAACGATGAGAATGCGGTCACAGCCCTCAACCGCCTTGAGAAGCGCCTCTTCCGCCAGCGGCGCGATCCAGCGCAGATCAATGACCCGCACCCCCTCGCCCAACTCTGCCATCGCCTGATGGCTCAGGTAACAGCCATTGCCATAGGTCACGATGGCAAGGTCGGTGCCAGTGCCGGTGATGCCAACCTGCCCGAGCGGCGCGCGTGCCTCTGGTCCCGGATAGCTCCGCATCCAGCCGCAATCACCCGCCTCCTGCAGATCGCGCATCGGATAAAGCGCGATCGGCTCGATCATCACCACGACGCGGGCCTCTTCGCGGGCCAGCCGGATCGCCTCACGATACATGAGGACCGCATCATAACCATTTGAAGGACAACCAATAATTATGCCGGGAATGTCGCGCAGAACCGCCAGGGAATTGTCGTTATGGAAATGCCCGCCAAAGCCCTTTTGATAGCCAAGCCCCGCGATCCGAAGCACCATCGGGTTGGTGAATTGACCGTTCGAGAAAAACGAAAGCGTCGCCGCCTCGCCGCGCAACTGATCCTCTGCATTGTGCAGATAGGCCAGAAACTGAATTTCCGGCATCGGTATATAGCCGTTCTGCGCCAGCCCAAGCGACAGGCCGAGAATGCTTTGCTCGTCGAGCAGACTGTCGATCATCCGATGCGCGCCAAAGCGGGACTGCAACCCCTTGGTGATGCCGTAAACCCCGCCTTTGCGGCCAATATCTTCGCCCGCCATGACAATTTCGGGAAAATGCAGCATAAGGTCACTCAGGCCGAGGTTGATCAGCTTGTTCATCGGCTGCGGCGCCTCAAGCGCGCGCATGTCCGAGGGGCCGAACGATGCGGCACGCGCGTCCGGGTCGGGGCCATTGACGCGCGCCACCTCTCGCTTGGGCGGGATGATTGAGGTCATGACATCTGCGGCGCTGCTCAGCTTGGGGCGCTTGACAGCCTCTTGACCCTTGGATGAGGTTTCATCGAAAACAGACTGATAAAGCTCAAGAATATCCGTTTTCGTAGCCACCCCTTCAGCGATCAGCCGCGCCGCCGAATAGAGCAGCGGATCATGCGCCTCACCGGCCTCGATCTCGGCCATCGGGCGATAGGCGGCCTCGACATCCGGCCCTGCATGCCCATAAAGCCGCACGCAGGACATATGCAGGATCGCCGGTTTGCGCAGGTGGCGCACCCAGTCAGCGGCCTCGCGGGCGGTTGCATATGTCTCGACCGGATCAAACCCGTTGCAGGAAAAATACCGCAGACCGGGGCGCGATTGAAGCACCGCCGAAACCCAGCCTTCTGGAGATTTAACGGAGATCCCTATGCCATTGTCTTCGCACAGAAAAAGCAAAGGCAGCGGCGCGCCCTGCCAGCTTGTCCAACCGGCGCAATTCAGCGCACCTTGCGCCGTGGAATGGTTCATCGAGGCGTCGCCAAAGCTGCAAAACGCAATCGCATCGGGCGCATATTCCGGCATGGGCGGCGGTGAGCGGCGCATCAACCCGATGGAATAGGCCGCGCCGACCGCCTTGGGCAGATGGCTGGCGATGGTCGAGGTTTGCGGCGGAATGCTGAGGGCTTTGCTGCCCAGAACCTTGTGGCGCCCGCCGCTGATCGGGTCTTCGACCGAGGCGGTGAAACTCAGCAGCATGTCCCAAATCGGGTCTTGTCCCGGCACCTGCTGGGCGCGCGCCACCTGAAACGCGCCGTCGCGGTAATGCAGAAACGCCGGATCGGTGGGGCGCAGCGCGCTTGCCACCGCCGCGACGCCCTCATGCCCGCTTGATCCGATGGTATAAAACCCCTGCCCCTCGGCCTGAAGGCGGCGCGCGACGCGGTCAAGCTGGCGGCTGATGACCTGCGCGCGAAACAAGGTTAACAGCGCCGCATGATCAAGCCCGGCCTGTTTCGCCGTGAGCACAGAAAGCGCGGGCAGATCGCCCGCGCCAACGCGTCTCAGGAAATTTTCGTGAACGATTTCTGCGCGATCCATGCAAGCCCTATGCCAAAGGTTTTCGCCGACTGTGCATGCTTAAAAGAACGCCTGCAAGCCGGTTTGCGCCCGTCCGAGGATGAGTGCATGAACGTCATGCGTGCCCTCGTAGGTGTTCACGGTTTCGAGGTTGACCATGTGCCGGATCACCTGGAATTCTTCGGAAATCCCGTTGCCGCCGTGCATGTCCCGCGCGTGACGCGCGATCTCAAGCGCCTTGCCGCAGTTGTTGCGCTTGATCATCGAGATCATCTCGGGCGCGGCGTTGGCCTCGTCCATCAAACGACCGACCCGCAAGGCGGCCTGAAGGCCAAGGGTGATTTCGGTCTGCATATTGGCGAGCTTGAGCTGGAACAGCTGGGTTTGCGCCAACGGCCGGTTGAATTGGCGCCGATCAAGCCCGTATTGCCGCGACGCCTGCCAACAGAATTCGGCCGCGCCCATCACGCCCCAGGCGATGCCGTAACGCGCCCGGTTCAAACATCCAAAGGGCCCTTTAAGCCCTTGAACATTCGGCAAAAGAGCCTCTTCGCCGATCTCAACACCCTCCATCACGATCTCGCCCGTGACCGAGGCGCGCAACGATAGCTTTCCGCCCACTTTCGGCGCGCTCAGCCCCGTCATGCCTTTTTCAAGGACAAAGCCGCGAATTTTGCCGTCATGCGCCTCTGATTTCGCCCAGATGACGAACACATCGGCGATCGGGCTGTTGGAAATCCACATCTTTGTGCCGGTGATACGGTATCCGGTCGCGGTCTTTTCGGCGCGGGTTTTCATGCCCGCAGGGTCAGATCCGGCGTCGGGTTCGGTCAGGCCGAAACAGCCGATCAACTCGCCTTTTGCCAATCCAGGCAGATACTTACGGCGCTGTTCTTCGCTGCCGTAGGCATAGATCGGATACATCACAAGGCTCGATTGAACGCTCATCATGCTGCGATAGCCGGAATCGACCCGCTCGATTTCACGTGCAACAAGGCCATAGGTGACATAGTTCGCGCCAAGGCCGCCGTATTCTTCGGGGATGGTCGTGCCCAAAAGGCCCATATCGCCCATTTCGCGGAAAATTCCGGGGTCGACCCGCTCTTCGCGATAGGCGTCAATCACCCGTGGTTGCAACGTTTCTTGGGCAAAGCTGCGCGCGCTTTCGGCGATCATGCGCTCTTCTTCGCTCAGCTGATCGGCAAGGCGGAACGGGTCGGCCCAGTCAAAGCTGTTGAGGTCCGGTGCATCCTTGGCGCGCAGAACAGGCGTGTTGGCGTTCATGGGGATATCCTTATGAGCTTTTTTTTGCAGGTTGCAGGCAGAATACACTGGTCAAAACGGATATAATAACGATATTTGCACATGAACCCATGAGTAAACCGCAAGTATGAGCCTCTCGCGCCGCTTCCTGCCGTCTATCGCCTCGCTGCGCGCGCTTGAGGCACTTGATCGCCTTGGCAGTGCAACAGCGGTCGCCCAAGAGTTGGCGCAAACTCAAAGTGCGGTCAGCAGGCAATTGAAAACATTGGAAGAACAGCTTGGCGTGACGCTTGTCATCCGTGAGGGGCGCAGCCTTGCCTTGACGCCCGAGGCGGCGGATTATGCCGATAAAATCCGTGGCGCCTTGCAGCAAATCACCCAGGCATCGCTCAAACTCACGGTCAACCCGGTCGGCGGAAGCCTGACCCTCGCGATTCTGCCGACCTTTGGCATGCGGTGGCTGGTGCCGCGTCTGGCGGATTTCGCGCGCCTGCACCCGGAGGTGACGATCAACCTCTCGACCCGGCTAAAGCCGTTTAACTTTACCAGCGAACCCTTTGATGCCGCTATACATTTTGGAAACGCCGATTGGCCCGGAACACAGGCGCTGCGGCTCAAGACCGAGGCTGTTTTACCGGTCTGCACGCCGGAGTTTCTGGCCGGGCGGGCGCCCATCACCGGGGCCGCTGATCTTTTGACCCTACCGCTTTTGCATATCGAGACCCGCCCACAAGCCTGGGCGGCCTGGCTGGCGGCGCATGGGGTGACAAACCTGCAGGTCACCGGCACGATCTATGACCAATTCTCAACCATTACCCAGGCGGCATTGCATGGCCTTGGCGTGGCGCTCTTGCCCGATTATCTGGCCGAACAGGATCTGGCAACGGGGCGGCTGGTCTGTGCCTGGGGCGGCGCGGCGCAGACGCCGGGGGCCTATTACCTTGTCTGGCCCCTGCGCAACGCGCGCGATCCGGCGTTGCAAAAGTTTCGCGATTGGCTCGCCGGTCAGGCCGAGGATGAAGACCCCCTGCCCCGATAGGCCAATCGCCTAGCCAAGGGCGTAGCCCGCGCCGCGCACCGTGCGCAGCGGATCGTCGCCGCCAAATTGGCAAAGCGCCTTGCGCAGCCGCCCAATATGCACGTCAACGGTGCGGGTATCGACATAGATATCTCGCCCCCAGACCCGATCCAGAAGCTGATCGCGCGACCAGACCCGCCCCGGCTTTTCCATGAAGGTCGACAAAAGGCGAAATTCGGTCGGCCCCAATTTGAGTGCGTGATCGGCGCGCGTCACCCGGTGAGTTTCCGCATCCAGCACGATATCCTGGTATTCAAGCCGTTCGCCCACCGTCGCGGGGCGTGTCCGGCGAAGTTGCGCGCGCACCCGTGCCAAAAGCTCGACCACCGAATAGGGTTTGACCATGTAATCATCGGCGCCGGTTTCAAGGCCACGCACAAGATCAACTTCTTCAGAGCGCGCCGACAGCATGATGATCGGAATGGCGCGGGTTTCCGAGCGGGTCTTGAGTTGACGACAAACCTCGATCCCCGACACATTCGGCATCATCCAGTCGAGCACGATGATATCCGGCGGGGTTTCGGCGACGATCAAGAGCGCCTCTTCACCGTTGTTGGCGGTGAGCACGCGAAACCCGTCCGCCTCAAGGTTATAGCTCAGAACCTCGCGTTGCGCGGGTTCGTCTTCGACCAATAGAACGGTGGGCTGATCGGTGGCCATGGCGCGGGCTCCCTGTTCAGGATGTCGGTGCAATCGACGGGTTGGTCGAGGTCTGATCGCCCTTGGGGCGCGGATCGTCGGGCATCGCGCCGGACACGAGGTAAATCACCTGCTCGGCAATCGAGGTGACGTGATCGCCCATCCGCTCGGTGTTCTTGGCGATGAAATGCAGGTGCATGCAGGCGGTGATATTGCGCGGGTCTTCCATCATGAAGGTCAGGAATTCGCGGAAAATCGCGTTGTACATCTGATCGACGTCCTGATCGCGCTGCATCACCTCATGGGCAAGGTTGATGTCGCGTTGGATATAGGCGTCAAGCACATCCTTGAGCATCGCTTCGACCTCGCGGGCCATCCGGCGCAGCGCCGCGGGCGAGCCGTTGACCGGCGACATCTGGGCCAGGATCGAGGTGCGCTTGGCCATGTTCTTGGCATAATCACCGATCCGCTCAAGGTTGGCCGAAATCTTGATCACCGATAGCACAAGCCGCAAATCGCCCGCCGTGGGCGCGCGCAGGGCGATGACGCGGGCCGCCTCTTCGTTGATCTCTTCTTCGAGGATGTCGATCGCCTTGTCGCGGCCGCGCACCTCTTCGGCAAGCTCTTCGTCGCGGGTTTCAAGCGAGCGGGCGGCGTCGCTGATGGCGCGTTCCACCAGCCCACCCATCTTCATGATCCGGGCCTGAATGGTTTCAAGATCGCGGTCAAAAGCCGAGGCAATATGTTGATTTGACATGGATTTTGTCCTTAACCGATGCGCCCGGTGATGTAGCTTTCGGTGCGCTCATCGCTGGGATTGGTGAAAATATGGCTGGTCTCGCCGAACTCGACCAGATGGCCAAGGTGGAAAAACGCGGTTCTCTGGCTGACGCGGGCGGCCTGTTGCATCGAGTGGGTGACGATGACCACGGAATAGTCCTGACGCAGCTCGTCGATAAGCTCCTCAACCTGAGCGGTGGCAATCGGATCAAGCGCCGAACAGGGCTCGTCCATCAACAGAACTTCGGGGGCGGTGGCCACGGCGCGGGCAATGCAAAGCCGCTGTTGCTGGCCACCCGAAAGGCCGGTGCCGGGCGAATCGAGCCGGTCCTTGGCCTCGTCCCAAAGCGCGGCCCGGCGCAGCGATTTCTCAACGATCACATCAAGATCGGCGCGGGTGTTGGCAAGCCCGTGAATGCGCGGCCCATAGGCGACATTGTCATAGATCGACTTGGGGAACGGATTGGGTTTTTGAAACACCATGCCGACCTTGGCGCGCAATTGCACCGGGTCGATCGCGCGGTCATAGATGTCCTGACCATCCAGCCGGATATCGCCGGTCACGCGACAGATCGGAATGGTGTCATTCATCCGGTTGAGACAGCGCAGGAAGGTGGATTTGCCACAGCCTGACGGCCCGATAAAGGCGGTCACGGTCTTGTCGAGAATATCCACATCGACGCCTTTGATCGCCTCGGCGTCATCATAATACACATGCACATCGCGGGCGGTAAATTTGAGGGTGTCACTGGTCACGGTCTTCTCCGGCGTTTGCGTATCAAACATCTGTCTGTCCTTCTTTACCATTTTCGCTCGAACTTGCTGCGCAGATAAATGGCGATGGCGTTCATGGTGATGAGAAAGGTCAACAACACCAGAATGGCGGCGGAGGTGCGGCTTACAAAGCCGCGTTCGGGGCTGTCGGCCCAGATAAATATCTGGGTCGGCAAGGCGGTGGCGCTATCGAGCGGCGAATCTGGCGCCGAGGTGATAAAGGCGTTCATCCCGATCAGCAAAAGCGGCGCGGTTTCGCCAAGCGCTTGTGCAAGGCCGATGATGGTGCCGGTAAGGATGCCGGGCATCGCCAGCGGCAGCACATGGCCAAACACCACCTGATGCTTTGACGCCCCAACCCCAAGGGCCGCCTCGCGGATCGAGGGCGGCACCGCCTTGAGAGCGGCGCGAGTCGCGATGATGATCGTCGGCAGCGTCATGAGCGCCAGCGTCATCCCGCCCACAAGCGGCGCCGAGCGCGGCATGCCCATCCAGCCGATGAACACCGCCAGGGCCAAGAGGCCGAAGACGACAGAGGGCACCGCCGCGAGGTTGTTGATATTGACCTCGATGAAATCGCTCAGCCGGTTGCGCGGCGCGAATTCCTCAAGGTAAATCGCCGCGCCGATGCCAAGCGGAAACGAGATCACGAAACAGACCAGAAGCGCCCAGAAGCTTCCCATGAGCGCGCCCTTGAGGCCGGCCAATTCGGGAAAGCGGCTATCGGTATTGCTGATCAATCCCCAGTTCAGGGGCTCTGAAATCGCCCCGGCCTTATCCAGCGTGTCGAACCAGCCGATTTCACGGTCGCTGACGCGGCGCTGTGCCTCGGGGGTGTCGCGCTTGACCAGATCCTTGGCCAGCTGATCGAAGGGATCAGAGGTGGGCACCGTAATGGTAATGCTCTGCCCGATCAGGCTTGGGTCGGCGACGATCCGGTCGCGAAGCGTAAATTGCGCACCGTTTGAAAATATCCCCTCAAGCGCCTTTTCATCGGCCCGCCCGCTGACCTCCGGGAAATAGGTCTTGAGGCTGGCCAAAAGCACATCGTCAAACCCGCCACGCGGCAGGCGCTCGGGCTTGATCTCGGCCGGGTCTACAAAGACCTCGACCGTGACATGGGTCTGGGTAAACGCCTTATAGCCAGAGCTGACCAGCGACGAGACCAGAATGAACAGCATCAGCGCGGCAAAGCCGATGGCGGCCATGCCAAAGCCCTTGATCATCGTCTGATGACGGTTGCGCCGGTTGAGATGGCTGCGTGCGCTCTGGGATGAAAGATCGGTCATCGCGGGCTCCTTAGTCATAAGCTTCGCGGTACTTGCGCACGATGCGCAGGGCGAAAATATTGATGATCAGCGTGACGATGAAAAGCATCATCCCAAGGGCAAAGGCGGCCAGTGTCTTGGGGTTGTCAAACGAGGTGTCGCCAATCAGCAGGGTCACGATCTGAACGGTGACGGTGGTCACGCTATCGAGCGGGTTCATCGTCATCTTGGCGATCAAGCCGGCGGCCATGACCACGATCATCGTCTCGCCAATGGCACGGCTCACGGCAAGCAGTACACCGCCGACAATGCCGGGAATGGCGGCCGGGAAAAGCACGCCGGTCATCATCTCGGCCCGTGTCGCCCCAAGGCCAAGGGCGCCGTCGCGCAAACTCTGCGGCACCGCCGAGAGCGCATCATCGGCAAAGGACGAAATGAACGGGATCAGCATGACCCCCATCACCCCGCCCGCCGCCAGTGCGGTGTTGGGCGAGACATCAAGCCCAAGCGACTGGCCGAAATTGCGGATCGCGGGGGCGACGACAAGGATGGCGAAAAAGCCGTAAACCACCGTTGGCACCCCGGCGAGGATTTCCAAAAGCGGCTTGGCCACGGCGCGAAACTTGCGCGGCGCGAATTCATTGAGGTAGATCGCCGACATGAGGCCGACGGGAACGGCAATCACAAGCGCGATCACCGTGATCACCAGCGTCCCCAACATCACCGGCAACCAGCCGAACGCGCCCTCGGCGGCAACCTGATCTTCACGCAGCGGAATCTGCGGTTCCCAATTGGTGCCAAAGAGGAACTCGACGAAAGACACTTTGGCGAAGAACTTGGACGTCTCGAACATCAGCGAGGCGACAATCCCGATGGTCACGAAAACCGCCACCACCGAGCAAAAGATCATCAGCCCAGAAATGATCCGCTCGACCCCGTGGCGGGCGCGGAACTCGGCGCTGACCTTGCGACGGCTGACCACCACAAGCGCCAGCGACATCGCCGCGACCACCACCAAGAGGAGCTGACCGGCGCGCATTTGTAGGGTCACCAAATGCTGGGCGGCGTCGACCTTCCACGGCTCGGGCGTGCCAAAGACAACCCCGCGCGCGATGGATTTGATCTCGGCCACGATAAGCTGCACCTCGCCGGTGCCAAGCCCGTCAAGACGGCTGGTGAGGCCGGATTTCAGCAGCGCGTCAATCACCGGCCCCTGAAGCAAGAGCCAGAGCAGTATGACAACAAGCGCCGGAACCAGCACCACCAAAAGTGAATAGGCGCCGTGAAAGCCGACCAATGAATGCAACCGCGCCCCGTCTTTGCGGATCGCGGTGGCGGCCTGACGGTTCCAGACATAACCGATCAGGGAGAACACCAGAAGGCAGGCAAAGGCGGATGTGGTCATGGCAGTCTCGCGGTTTGAAATCAGAGGGATGCCGCCCGACACATGGCCGGGCGGCGGTCTTGCTGGCGCTTACTCTTTCGGCGCCATGTTCTCGCCGTCGATCACCGCGTCTTGCGTTGCCGCGCGCAGATCGTCGGGAAGGGCCACCATGCCACGCTCGCTCAGATAGCCACCCGGCTCCATCGCGTCATCCGACATGTATTCCTCGATGAACTCCTGAAAGTTCGGGATCACGCCGCGATGCGCGTTCTTTGTGTAAAAGTAGAGCGGGCGGGAGATCGGGTAGGAGAAATCACCGATGGTTTCGGCGCTCGGCGCGACGCCCGCGATCTTGACGGGTTTGAGCGTATCCATGTTCTCGTAAAGGAACGAATAGCCAAAGATGCCCATGGCATGCTCGTCTGCATTCAGGCGCTGCACGATCAGGTTGTCGTTCTCGCCCGCTTCAACAAACGGCCCGTCCTGACGCATGCGCGAGCATTTGTCCTTGAGGGTGGCCTTGAACGCGGCCTTGTCGGCCTCTTTCAGGGCTTTCATAAGCGGGGTGGTCTCGCAACCGGCGTGCATCGCCAGCTCGACAAAGGCGTCGCGGGTGCCCGAAGTGGGCGGCGGGCCATAGGCCAGGATATCAACGCTCGGCAGGCTTGCATCAACGTCGGCCCAGGTCTTGTTGGGGTTGGCGATCCAGCCGCCATCGCCGGGGATTTCTGCGGCAAGCGAAAGAAACACCTGCTCAAGGCTCAGATCCCAGTCGTTTGTCGCATCGCGCGAAATGGCAATTGACAGGCCGTCATAGCCGATCATCGCCTCGGTGATATCGGTCACGCCGTTGTCCTGGCAAAGCTTGTACTCCGAGGCCTTCATGGCGCGCGAGGCACCGGTCAGGTCGGGGTGCGCTTCGCCGATGCCCGCGCAGAAAATCTTCATGCCGCCGCCGGTGCCGGTTGCTTCGACGATCGGCGAGGGCGCGCCGGTCACATTGGCAAATTGCTCGGCCGCAGCCTGGGTATAGGGAAACACGGTGGACGAGCCGACAATGCGGATCTCGTCACGCGCCTGTGCGGCGCCAACAGCCATGGCAGACAGCGCCAGAGTGGAAACGGTGAGTTTGAAAAGCGACATGGATTGCTCCTGAGTTCGGTTGTGCGGGGGCGCCCGTATTGGCGACCTCTGGCCCAGTGCTAGGGCGTTCCGACTACGCTTTTGTTACGTTTTCGTAACGGTTTTATGACAGCTGCCATTTTGGTAATTTTTTGTCCGCTCAAGGCGGGAAACGCCTTACTCCGGCGCGCTCCAGCGGGGCAGAATCACGGCAAATTCGCTGCCCTGCCCCGGCACCGACTGGATTCGGAGCCGCCCGCGGTGGCGATTGATGATGTGTTTCACAATGGCAAGGCCAAGCCCGGTGCCGCCCATCTCGCGCGAGCGGTGCGTATCGACGCGATAGAACCGTTCGGTCAGGCGCGGAATATGCAGCGGATCAATTCCCGGCCCCTGATCGGCGACCCGCGCGATCACCGCAGGCACCCGCAGGCTTGTTTCGGGCGCCGCCGCGTCAAGCGTGATGGTGATCGCATTGCCCTTGCCGCCATATTTGATGGCGTTCTCGATCAGGTTTGTGAACACCTGCTGCAACTGATCGGAATTGCCGGGCACCAGCACGCCCTCGGGCGGATCAAACACGATCTCACATCCGCTTTCCCCGGCCAAGGGGCGCAGCGTATGCAGAACCGAGCCGATGATCCGGCCAAGGTCGACCGGCTCCTTGACGCGCACCCGCTCTTCGCTTTCGACCCGGCTCAGCGACAGAAGATCGCGCACCAGCCGCTCCATCCGTGCGGCCTCGGATTGCATGATCCCGAGAAAGCGGTCGATTGCGACGTCGTCGCGCCGCGCAGGCCCCTGAAGGGTTTCGATAAACCCCATCAGCGCGGTCAGCGGCGTGCGCAACTCGTGGCTGACATTGGCGACGAAATCGCGCCGCATTTGGCTTGCCTGCTGTTTCTCCGAGGTGTCCTCGAAACACACCAGCACACCGCGCGTGGGCGGGATGTCGATAAAGCCAAGGCTCACCGCAAAGCTGTTGTCGCGCCCGGCATCGCTTTGCTGATAGGTGGCGGTGCGGGGTTGATGATCGGCCAGCGTGGCCTCGATGGCGTCGATCACCTCGGGCTGGCGCAGGGCGGTCATGAAATGACGCCCTTCAATCGCGCGCCCCAAAAGCTCAGAGGCCAGGGCATTGGCGCCAAGGATCAGCGCATCCTCGGCCACCAAAACTGCCGCCAGCGGAAGCGCCGCCAGAACCGAGGCAATCCCCTGTTCCGGCATCTCGCTCAAAGCGCCACAAGCCCGGCGCGAAAACGGCGCATGTTGTCCTGATAATGCAAGGCACTGGCCTTGAGACCATTGATCGCCGCCTCGTCCAGCGTGCGGATCACCTTGCCCGGCGCGCCCATCACAAGGCTGCCATCGGGGATTTCCTTGCCCTCGGTGATCAAGGCCCCTGCCCCGATAAGACAGTTCCTGCCGATCTTGGCCCCATTCAGAACCGTCGCGCCCATCCCGATCAGGGAATTCTCGCCGATGGTGCAGCCATGCAGCATCGCCTTATGCCCGATCGTGCACCCGGCCCCGATGCTCAGCGGATAGCCCTTGTCGGTGTGCATGATGGTGTTTTCCTGCACATTGCTGCCCGCGCCGATATGGATCACCTCGTTGTCGCCGCGCAAAGTGACGCCAAACCAGACCGAAGTCGCGCTCTCAAGCACGACATTGCCGATCACATTGGCATCCGGAGCGACCCAGAAATCACCATCTTCGGGGGTCTGCGGCGCATGGCCGTCAAGCGTATAAAGGGTCATCTCGTCTCCTCAAACTCGGTTTGCAACTGGCGCACATGATCGGTCAGCCCCGGCTGCTGGCTGCGCCGCAGACGGGTGGCCTCGATAATGGTGATCAGCTTTTGCTCGGTAACGTCCAGATCGTCATTGATCAACACGAAATCATAGCCATCCCAATGGCTGATCTCGTCCCAGCTTTTCTCCATCCGCTTGGCAATCACCTCGGCGCTGTCCTGCCCCCGCGTTTCAAGGCGGCGGTGCAACTCTCCGATCGAGGGCGGCAGCAAAAAGATCGACAGCGTATGCGCGCCAAGCGCCGAATTGCGGATTTGCTGCGCGCCTTGCCAGTCGATGTCAAACAACACATCGCGCCCGCTCTCGATGGCATTTTGCACCGCGCCCTTGGGCGAGCCATAGAAATTGCCGAACACATGTGCATGCTCAAGCATCTCGCCCGCCGCTACATCGCGCTTGAACTGATCCTGGCTCAGGAAAAAGTAATCCTGCCCCTCAACCTCGCCTTCTCGCGGCGTGCGCGTGGTGGCCGAGACCGAAAACGCAATCGTCGGATCCCATGCCCGAAGCCGACGCGACAACGTCGACTTGCCCGCGCCCGACGGCGAGGACAGGATAATCAAAAGGCCCCGGCGATCACTCATTGCACTCTCTTTCCGCTTTGGCGTGACAGAGATCACACTCTGACTTTCATCGTTCCCCAAATACTCAAATCCACCGCCCCCACGGGTCACAGCGGCTGGCGGTCATTCCACATTCTGCACCTGTTCGCGCATCTGGTCGACCACGGTTTTGAGCCCCAAACCAATGCGCGTCAACCCGGTGTTCTGCGCCTTGGAGCAAAGCGTATTGGCCTCGCGGTTGAATTCTTGGCTTAGAAAATCAAGCTTGCGCCCCATCGGCGAGCCCTGAGCCAGCAGGTCGCGCGCGGCGCCGACATGGGCGTGCAGGCGGTCGATCTCTTCGGTCACGTCAAGCTTGACGGCCATGATCGCAAGCTCTTGCGCGACTCGGCCCTCATCGGCACCGCTGGCCGCCTCCATCACCCGCGCAAGGGCTGTGCGAAAGCTCTGCTCAACCTCGTCCTTGCGCGCCACGGCAACCTCTGCCGCCTCTTTGGTCAGCGCCTCTATCTCGTCAAGCTGCGCGCCGAGAACCTGCGCGAGGGCGGCCCCTTCGGCGCGGCGCATGTCAAGAAAGCTCTCCAGCACGCCCTCGAAATCCGCCAGAAGCACCTTGCACAGCGCGCCACTGTCCTGCGCGCTGCCGCCGTTTTCAAGCACATTGCGCAGCCCGACAATATCGGCTGCATTGGCGGGCGCCAGCGATAGGCCACGATCCATCGCGCGGGCCTCGATCCCGGCCATCGCCGTCAGCACATCTTCAAGAGCCGCCTCGTTAAGGGTCAGAGCCCCGCCCCGGTCTTCGCTCTGCACACGCAGGGTCAACGAGACATTGCCGCGCGTCACGGCCTTGCTCAGACGCGCGCGCAGGCCCGCCTCAAGCCCTTCGATCCAATCGGGCACCCGCAGGCGCAGATCAAGGCCCTTGCTATTCACACTGCGCACTTCACAGCTCCAGCTTTGGCCCTCAAGCTCTCCTTTGGCGGCGGCAAAGGCGGTCATGGAATATAGCATCGGCAGGGGGCTCCTTGATTGGGTGCTGCCCTGTCCTAGCCACTGCTCCGGCGGCTGGCAAGCGCCCGGCAGAGCCAAACCCTTTCGGGGAAGTTAACCAATCGCGACGATTTTTAGACAAATCGGGGCACAAATGTGTCAAATTAAAGTCACAGTACGGTGGGTCATATGCGAATTAAGGCAAACCGGTGACCGTCGCACAAGACGGACAATGACATTCAGAGAAGGTTTTGAAAGATGCAGGACGACGTAATCAGTTCAGTGGTCACCCCGCGCCCCGGCAGTGCAATCGACCGGCAGGCCGAACATATGCGTGACTTCCGCGCCTATTGGAACAGCATGCGCAAGGGCCATGATGTGCCGCGCCGGTCGGATATCGACCCGCGCCGGATCGAGCCGCTGTTGTCCAACGCCTTTATCGCCGAGCGGATCGCGCCGGGTGTCACACGTCTGCGGATCGCGGGCATGCATCTGAGCGATCTCATGGGCATGGAAGTGCGCGGCATGCCACTCAGCAGCTTCATCACCCCTGCCGACCGCGATGACTTCGCGCTTAAACTGGTCGATGTGTTTGATCGCCCGGCGGCCATCCGCCTTGATCTTCGCAGCAAGGCCGGTGTCGGGCGCCCGGAACTGACCGGCACTCTGATCATGCTGCCGCTGCGCAGCGATCTGGGCGATGTGTCGCGCGCGCTCGGCTGTTTTGTCAGCAAGGGCCAGATTGGCCGCGCCTCGCGCCGCTTCGAGATCGTGAACAGCCATGTGGAGCCGCTTGTTGCCGGGATCGACTCCAACGGCATGCGCGCCCTGCCCGGTGGTCTGGATGATGGCCCGCGTGCGCCTTCTGAAAAGCCGATCCATCGTTCGGCGCGCGACTACCTTCGGGTGGTCAAGTAATCCGGGGGCCCTCCAACCCAAGGATCAAACGGGAAAAGGCGGCGCAGGGATGATCATTGCGCCGCCTTTTTTAATGTAAAACAGGGTGTTGCACTGCGTTCTTAACCTGCTTCGGCTTGCTGGCGCTCAACCCGCAGCGCCGAAAGCTCTTCGGCGACCAGAAACGCCAGCTCAAGCGATTGACTTGCATTCAGGCGCGGATCGCAGGCGGTGTGATAACGATCGCTCAGGTTTTCGTCGCTCAGCGCACGCATGCCGCCGGTGCATTCGGTCACGTCCTGACCGGTCATCTCGAAATGCACACCGCCGGGAATAGTGCCCTCGGCCTTGTGGATGCCAAAGAATTCGCGGACCTCGCGCAGAACCGATTCAAACGGCCGGGTTTTATATCCGGTGGCCGATTTGATCGTGTTGCCATGCATAGGATCACATACCCAGAGCACATTGGCGCCCTCTTCCTCGACGGTCTTGATCAGACGCGGCAGGTTGTCGGCCACCTTGCCCGCCCCAAACCGCGCGATCAGGGTCAGACGCCCGGCCTCGTTGCTCGGGTTGAGCTTGGCCAGAAGCAGTTTGAGGTCTTCGCTGGTCATGGTCGGCCCGCATTTAAGGCCAATCGGGTTCAGAACACCGCTCAGGAATTCCACATGCGCGCCGTCCGGCTGGCGGGTGCGATCCCCGATCCAGAGCATGTGACCAGAGCCCGCAAGCCATTTGCCCGAGGTCGAATCAAGCCGCGTCAGCGCCTCTTCATATTCCAGCAGAAGCGATTCGTGGCTGGTATAGAAATCGACGGTCTTGAGCGTATGTGCGCGATCACTGTCAATCCCGGCAGCCTTCATGAAATCAAGCGCATCACTGATGTGATTGGCCATTTCGCGATACTTGGCGGCCTTCTCGGATTCGGTAAATCCAAGGGTCCAGGCGTGCACCTGATGCACATCCGCATAGCCGCCCGTCGAAAAGGCGCGCAACAGGTTGAGCGTCGCCGCCGCCTGAGTATAGGCCTGCAACATCTTTTCAGGATTGGGAATGCGCGATTCCGGCGTGAAGGCCAGATCGTTGATGATATCGCCGCGATAGCTTGGCAACTCGACACCGTTCACCACTTCGGTCGGAGCCGAGCGCGGCTTGGCAAATTGCCCGGCCATACGGCCAACCTTGACCACTGGCACCTTGGCGCCATAGGTCAGAACCATCGCCATTTGCAGCATCACCTTGAAGGTGTCGCGGATCGCATCGGCGCTGAACTGTTCAAAGCTCTCGGCGCAATCGCCGCCCTGAAGCAGGAACGCCTCGCCGCGCGAAGCCGCGCCCAATTGCTGTTTGAGACGGCGCGCCTCGCCTGCAAAAACCAGCGGAGGGTACTGCGTCAGCCGGGCCTCAGCCGCCGAAAGTGCGGCGGCATCGGTATAATCTGGCATCTGTATCCGCGGTTTCGCGCGCCAGTCCGATTTGTGCCATTGCGTCATTGTCTTTCTCCGCTTTGTCGAATTCTAGGTTTCGTCTATACTAAGGCGACCCCCAAGTGACCATATAGGTATTGCAGGAATTCATGCAATTCGCGCCCGTATGTCTTGTCAATAACGCTGTTTTCGTGACAGACCCGATTAACAGCCTAGTTTCGTAGGGATTCGAAGACCATGAAATCCAACACCGCCAAAATCGAAGTCAGCGCGCCCAAAACGGCAAAGCGCTTTGTTTTTGTGTTGTTGGATAATTTCTCGTTGCTCAGCTTTGCGTCGGCGGTCGAATGTCTGCGCATTGCCAACCGGATGTCAGGGGCCAAGCTTTATGACTGGGCGATTTCTGGTGATACGGACGATATCGGCGAGAACGGTGATACGGTGCAATGTTCGGCCGGGGCGCGCTTTCATGTGGATTTCCCGCTTTCAGAACTGAACCGGGAAGATGTCGTGATGTTGTGCAGCGGCATGGATGTCCAGGCCGCCGCGACCAAGCGTATCCTGAACTGGGTCCGGCGCGAAGCGCGGCGCGGCATCAAGATAGGCGGGCTGTGCACGGCGGCCTATGTTCTGGCCAAGGCCGGTCTTCTGGATGGCAAGCGCGCCACGATCCATTGGGAGAATCACGACAGCTTTCTCGAAGAGTTCGAGGATGTGAACCTGACCAAATCGGTCTTCGTGGTGGATGGCAACCGGATGACCACGGCGGGGGGCACCTCTTCGATTGACCTGATGCTCAATATCATCGCCGATGATCACGGTGAAAAGCTTGCCAATGCGGTGGCCGATCAGCTGATCTATTCCTCGATCCGCACCGATCAGGACACACAGCGCCTGTCGGTGCCGACCCGGATCGGCGTGCGTCATCCCAAGCTAAGCCAGGTTATCCAGATGATGGAGAGCAATATCGAAGAGCCGATCAGCCCCTCGGTTCTGGCCAAAGAGGTCGGCATGTCGACCCGCCAGCTTGAGCGCCTGTTTCGCCGCTATCTAAGCCGCAGTCCAAAGCGCTATTACATGGAGCTGCGCCTGCAAAAGGCGCGCAACCTGTTGATGCAGACCGATATGACGGTGATCAACGTGGCACTTGCCTGTGGCTTTGCCTCGCCCTCGCATTTTTCGAAATGCTACCGGGCGCATTACAACACCACCCCTTACCGCGAACGCGGCGCTCAGGCCTCGCGGCTTTCAGTCTGAAGGCGGTCTGTCATTTGCGGGGGCCAGCCCCCACACCCCCGGGATATTTAAAGCAAGAAGAAACAGGTGGATTTGGTCCTATTTGGGGCTGATCCGATAGGCCGCGCCATCTGCGACACTGAGAAACCAGATGCTGCCATCGGGGGCCTCGCGGATGTCGCGAACGCGTTTGGTCTCTGCGGATTTGAGCTGTTCAACTTCGCTGAGCGGCGTGCCTGAGAGGCGCGAGATATAGCCGAACTTGAGGCTTCCTACAAAGAAATCCCCGCGCCATTCGGGCCAGAGCGCCACGGAATAGATCATCAAGCCGGAGGGCGCGATTGAGGGATCCCAGTAATGCGCGGGTTGCTCCATGCCGGGTTTGGCCGTGCCTTCGCCGATCTTGAGACCCGAGTAGTGGCGGCCATAGGAAATCACCGGCCAGCCGTAATTCGCGCCGGGCTTGATCCGGTTTACCTCGTCGCCGCCGCGCGCGCCGTGCTCGACCGCCCAGAGGGCGCCATCCAGATCAAGCGCCGCGCCCTGCGGGTTGCGATGGCCGTAAGACCAGATTTCAGGCTGCGCACCGGGGGTTTTGGCGAAGGGGTTGTCGGCGGGGATGCTGCCGTCGCGGGCGATCCGGATGATGCTGCCGTTCTCGCGCGAAAGGTCCTGCGCAGAGGGGCGATCACCGCGCTCGCCGATGCTGGCATAAAGCAAGCCGTCGCGCGCTTCGACAAGGCAGCTTCCGAAGTGGCGCCCGCCGGATGAGCCCGGTGTCAGCTCGAAAATCACGGTCCAATCCGTCAGGCGATCCGCGCCGGGGGCAAGGCGGGCATGGGCAATCGCCGTGCCCTCGCCGCCCGGTTGCGATTTGGCGTAGGTGAATTAGAGCTGTCGGGATTGGGCGAAATCGCGCGGCACGAGAACGTCAAGCAAGCCGCCCTGCCCGCGTGTCGCCACCTTGGGCACGCCTTTGATCGCCTGCCGCCCGGTCTCGTCCACCCGCAAAAGCCGCCCCCCGCGTTCGGTGATCAGCACGCCGCCCTCCGGCAGAAACCCGAGAGACCAAGGTTCGTCAAGCCGATCCGCCATGCGCGTGACGGTGAGGGGTCCGGCGCTGCTGTCCATGGCCTGTGCCGGGCCAAACGCAAGGCCGAGAGCCAGAATAAATGCGGTGAAACGGATCATCGGTTCGCCTCCATCGGGGCCTCATGTTACCATCAGGTTCCCTTGATATGGGAGCGTCAGGCGCGTTTTCCACCGATTTGGGCGATATCCAGCACATCAAGCACCTTGGCCTCAATCTCTGCAGCGCCAAGACCGGCAACCGCATACATATCCGCCGGGCTTGCCTGATCAATGAAGATATCCGGCAGCACCATGGAACGGAACTTGAAGCCCTGATCAAAAACACCATGCTCGGCCAGTAACTGTGCGACATGGCTGCCAAAGCCGCCGATGGCGCCTTCTTCGATGGTGATCAGCGCCTCGTGATTGGCGACCAGATCAAGGATCATCGCCTCGTCCAGCGGCTTGGCAAAGCGCGCGTCGGCGATTGTGGGCGTGATGCCGCGCGCGCGCAGGGCCTCGGCGGCCTTTAGAACCTCGCCAAGGCGGGTGCCAAAGGACAGGATCGCGACGCGGCTGCCTTCTGCGATCATCCGGCCTTTGCCGATCTCAAGCACCTCGCCGCGTTCGGGCATCTCGACGCCCATGCCTTCGCCGCGCGGATAGCGGAATGCAATCGGCCCTTCGTCATGCGCGGCGGCGGTGGCGACCATATGCACAAGCTCGGCCTCGTCAGAGGCGGCCATCACCACGATGCCCGGCAGGTTGGCCAGAAAGGCGGTGTCAAACGCGCCCGCATGGGTCGCGCCATCAGCCCCGACCAACCCTGCGCGATCAATCGCAAAGCGCACCGGCAGGCGTTGGATTGCCACATCATGCACGACCTGATCATAGCCGCGTTGCAGGAACGTCGAGTAAAGCGCGCAAAACGGCTTGAGCCCGCCCGCCGCAAGCCCGGCACAAAAGGTCACCGCGTGCTGTTCGGCGATGCCAACGTCGAAACAGCGCGAGGGATGACGGCTTGCGAAGAGATCAAGACCGGTGCCATCGGGCATCGCCGCCGTCACCGCGCAAATCTTGTCGTCGCGCGCCGCCTCGGCCAAGAGAGCGTCGGCAAAGACGCGGGTATAGCTTGGCGCATTCGAGGGCGCCTTGGCCTGCTTGCCGGTCAGAACGTCGAATTTGGCCGTTGCGTGCCCCCCGTCGCGCGCCGATTCCGCCGGGCCATAGCCCTTGCCCTTTTTGGTCAGCACGTGAATGAGGATCGGCCCGGTGGCGCGTTGGCGCACCGTGCGCAGGACCGGCAAAAGCTGTTGCATGTCATGACCGTCAATCGGGCCGACATAGGAAAAGCCAAGCTCCTCAAACAAGGTGCCGCCCACGGCAAGCCCCTTGAGCATCTCCTTGGCACGGCGCGCGCCTTCCTGAAACGGCGGCGGCAAAAGCGATACCGCGCCCTTGGCTGCGGCCTTGAATTCCTGAAACGGCTCGCCGGCATACATCCGCGAGAGGTAGGACGACAGCGCGCCAACCGGCGGGGCAATCGACATTTCGTTGTCGTTGAGAATGACAATCAGCCGCTTTTTGAGGTGGCCGGCATTGTTCATCGCCTCAAACGCCATGCCCGCACTCATCGCGCCATCGCCGATCACGGCAATCGCGTCGCCATGCCCGGTGGGGCAATTGCCGCCAAGATCGCGCGCCACGGCAAAGCCGAGCGCAGCACTGATCGAGGTCGAGCTATGGGCGGCGCCAAACGGGTCATAGGGGCTCTCGCTGCGCTTGGTGAAACCGCTCAGCCCGTCCTTTTGGCGAATGGTGCGGATGCGGTCGCGCCGCCCGGTCAGGATCTTGTGGGGGTAACACTGGTGGCTGACGTCCCAGATGATCTTGTCGCGCGGCGCATCAAACACCGCATGCAGCGCCACGGTCAACTCGACCACGCCAAGCCCCGCGCCAAGATGGCCGCCGGTTTCCGAGACCGCCGAAATCGTCTCGCTGCGCAACTCATGCGCAACCTGCGTCAGCTGGGCATCGGAGAACCGCTTGAGATCGGCCGGCGTGGCGACCTGATCAAGCAGCGGTGTGTCTGGGCGGTTCGGCATTGCGGCCCCTCCTGGCGGGGTAAAGATCAAGTCTGGCGCGAGATAACGAAGCGCGCAAGCTGCTGCAAGGTGTCGGCCTTGTCACCATAGCAAGATAGCGCATCACAGGCCGCGTCAACAAGCGAGCGTGCCTCGGCGCGTGCGCCATCAAGCCCGAGAAGCGACACAAAGGTGGCCTTGCCGGCGGCGGCATCCTTGCCCACTGCCTTGCCCACCGTGGCGGCATCGCCGGTCACATCAATCACATCGTCCTGGATTTGAAAGGCCAGCCCAAGCGCCTTTGAATAGCGCGTCAGCGGCTCAAGATCGCCCGCGCCCATGCGCGCGCCAGCGGTGGCGGCCCAGGTTATAAGCGCGCCGGTCTTGCCCGCCTGCAGGGTGGTGATCTCCTCAAGCGTGAGCGGGATTGGTGCAGTTTCTGCCGCAATATCAAGAGCCTGGCCAAGCACCATCCCCTGACCACCAGCCGCACGCGCAAGGCTAAGCGCAAGGTCGGCGCGGATATCGGCGCGCTCTGCGCCCTCGGGGTGAGTGACAAGCTCGAAGGCCAGCGATTGCAGCGCATCGCCGACAAGAACCGCCGTCGCCTCGTCCCATTTCACATGCACCGTCGGCTGACCGCGGCGCAGATCATCGTCATCCATCGCCGGCAGGTCATCATGCACAAGGCTATAGGCATGCAGCGCCTCGATGCCGCAGGCGGGCCAGAGCGCGCGCGCGCCGTCAACATCGTGCAGGCGCGCGGTTTCCAACACCAGAAAGCCGCGAATCCGTTTGCCGCCGCGCGTGGCATACCCCATGCCTTGCGCCACGGCGCCGGTGCCGAACGCGGTCAGAACGGTGTCAAAATGCGCCTGAATGCGGGCTGCATCCTGGGAAAGCCCGGTTTTCATCGCCTTCAAAGGCCCTCGACCGGGGTGGTGCCGGTCGGCTGACCATCGCCGTCAAGCGTGATCGCTGCGACTTTTTCCTCGGCCTCTTTCAACTTGGCCTCGCAGCGCTTCTTGAGCTCTGCGCCGCGCCCGTAAAGCGCGATCGATTCCTCAAGCGCCACATCGCCACGCTCCAGCCGCCCGACTACCTGTTCCAGTTCTTTCATCGCCTGTTCAAACGACATTTCTGATACGGGAGTATCGGGCATTGCGGGCATCCTGTTGCTTGTTTTTCACGCAGCACCATAGCCGTGTCGGCGCGGGGGTGCAATTCGGTTGACGGCCCTTTGCGGCTGCGGGACAGTGGCGGCATGAACGACCATCCACCCCCTGCCCCGCTGCCCGATCCCGAAACGCTTTATGCCGTGCAACAGCGCTTCGAGGCCGCGCGCGCCGCCTGTCCCGATCTCGCTGGTGCAGAGGTGAGCGAGGTGCTGCGTGTCATGCCGGGAAAGCGCGCGATCATGACCGGAGCGCTTGACGGTCGCAGCGCGGTGTTTCGCATGTTTGACCCCGATCAGGGCGATATGACAACGCGCGAGTGGCGCGAGATGACGCGGATATGGCCCTTTATGAACAGCGGGGCCTATCGCGTCGCCGAGCCGCTTTTGCATGTGCCAGAGCATGGTCTTTTGGTGATCGAGCATGTCAGTGGCACGCCCTTGCTGGAGCATTTCTGGCAAAGCGATCCCAGTGAGCGCGCCCAGCATCTTCGACCCGCCGCCGAATGGTTGCGCCACTATACCGAAGGCAGCGAAAGCTGGCGGGGGGGCAATGCGGCGGGATGGCTGGCGCGCACCGAACGGGCAGCAGCAACCCAGCCCTTTGCCAGCCTGCGCAAGATCGAGGCCGAGATTCTGGACGAGCTGCGCCGGATGGAAGCCGCACTTGCCACGCAGGAATGGCGGGTGGCCATCTGTCATGGGGATTTCCACCCCAACAACCTGATTTCAAACGAGGATCGTTTGACGGGCATTGATATCGGCGGCTCTGCCCGCATGCCGATCTGCAAGGATATCGCGCGCTTTCTGGTCCATATGGGACGGCGGGGCATGATCCCGTCGGGCGCGCGCCGCCTTGGTGTTGATCAACAGGGTCTTGCGGCCTTCGCAGAGGCCTTTGCACTGACCAGTGTCGAGCGCGGGCTTTGGCTGCCGTTTTTCATCGGCTGCGAGGCGCTGATCCGGGTCGAGAGCAAAAGCCTGAAAAAGGGCCGGATCACGCGCGCCGAAGAGATGTATGCGGCGCTGCGCGACGATCTGATCGCCGCGCGCCGCGCCTGAGTTACCGCCCCTTGAACAGGCTGCCGAGGATGCCGCGCACAAGGCGGCGCCCGGTTGTGCCCTTGAGCTCTTTGAGCACCACATCGGTCAGCGCCTTGCCAAAGCCCCCAGACGAAGTGGATTTGCGCGACCGGCTTGAGCGGCTTTCGCTTTTACCGCCGGAATGGCGCCGCGCCGCCTTGAACTCGCGCTCTTTTTCGGCGGCCTGCGCCTCGCGTTCCTCGTCGGCGGCCTCGCGGGCCTCGGCCTCTTCCGCCTCTTTCGCGGCGGCCTCGGCGCGGGCCAGCAACATCTCGTGTGCCGAGTGGCGATCAAATACGGTTTCATATTTGCCCATCACCGGCGATGTCTCGATCACCCGTCGCCGGGTGGCCGCATCACAAGGCCCAAGCTGGGTTGCGGGGGGGCGGATCAGGGTGCGTTCCACCACGCCCGGCACGCCCTTGTTTTGCAACATTGAGGTCACCGCCTCGCCGACGCCGACATCGCGAATGGCCTCGACCGTGTCAAAGCGCAGATTGGGGCGATAGGTTTCCGCCGCCCGCTTGAGCGCCTTTTGATCGCGCGCGGTAAAGGCGCGCAGGGCATGCTGAAAGCGGTTGCCAAGCTGGCCAAGGATATCCTCGGGCACATCGTCGGGGTTCTGGGTGATGAAATAGATCCCCACCCCCTTGGAGCGGATCAGCCGCGCCACCTGTTCCACCTTGTCGACAAGCGCCTTGGGGGCGTCATCAAAGAGCAAATGCGCCTCGTCAAAGAAGAACACCAGCTTGGGTTTCTCGACATCCCCCACCTCGGGCAGGGTCTCGAACAGCTCGCTCAGAAGCCAGAGCAGGAAGGTCGCGTAAAGCCTTGGCGAAGCGATCAATTTATCCGCGGCAAGGATGTTGATATAACCGCGCCCATCGGGCGTGACCCGCATCAGGTCTTCCAGCGCGAGCGCCGGTTCGCCAAAGAAATGCGTCCCGCCCTGATTTTCAAGCACCAGAAGCGAGCGCTGAATCGCCCCGACCGACGAGGCGCCGACATTGCCATAGCGCAGCGACAGATCATCGGCGTTCTGTCCGACCCAGGTCAGCAGCGCCTGAAGGTCTTTCATATCCAGAAGCGGCATGCCCTCCTCATCGGCCACGCGAAAGGCGATGTTCAACACCCCCTCCTGCGCATCCGAAAGCCCCATCAGCCGCGACAGCAAAAGCGGCCCCATCTCTGACATGGTAGTGCGCACCGGGTGGCCCTGTTCGCCGAAGAGATCCCAGAAGATCACCGGATAGCTGTCATAGCGGAAATCGACAAAGCCGATCTTTTCGGCCCGTTCTGTGAACGGAACGTGAAGCTTGCCCACCGGATCGCCGGCCACCGCCATGCCCGAGACATCACCCTTGATATCCGACAGGATCACCGGAACCCCGGCATCGGAAAACCCTTCGGCGAGGATCTGCAGGGTGACGGTCTTGCCGGTGCCAGTGGCCCCCGCGATAAGCCCGTGCCGGTTGCCGTATTTCAGCAGCAGATCCTGCGGCTCTGAATAGTCCGGCCCGCCGCCGCCCACGAATAGCGTTTTCTGCACCCTGATACCCCTCGTCCCAAAATGGTCACGGGCTGAACATACAAAGTTAAGGTTTTCGTGCCAGTGTGAATTCATTCCCGGACCCGATTGTCCTCTGGTTCCGGGTGACTTCCTCCCTGTCAGACTGGCCGCGCCTTCGGGTGCGGCCTTTTTTCGCCAATTCGCGAACTCCACTGTTGACGGGTGCGGCCATCTGTCCTAGCGTCCGCTTCAATAACTAAGTCGGCCAGTCCGACGGGGAGAGACAGGAAAGAGGCCGCAAGGCCTCTTTCTTTTTTGAGCTCTCCACATTTGGTGTGCTCCCCTGATGCTTGGCCCGATGTTTGACCCTCTCGCCGCGACTGTGAAAAACGCTAGCGGAAACCTGCCAGAGCGCGCCTGAATTCCTGCGATTTGATCCTGACTCTTGGTCCGCGCCATGATACTGCGCATAAAACAGAATAGTTTTTAATGGGGAAATGATGCCTAGAATTCTTTCGAACCTTTCACTGATCGCCATTCTGGCAATGGGGACATCGCTGAGTGCGCAAGAGGCAACGACCGAAGCCGAAGCCGCCCCGGCCGCTGAAGCGCAGGCAGCCGAAGCACCGGCGACAGACGCACAGGCCGCCGAAACTCCGGCAGAGGCCCCCGCCGAAGGGGCCGCCGCTGCCGCCGAAGGTCTGGATACGGGCCGCGAGGTCCAGGAGGACCCGTCCTATATCAAGGCGACCTATGGCGACTGGCAGATGAAGTGCTTTCGCACCGGGACCGAGGAAGACCTCTGCCAGATGTACCAGCTTCTGACGGAAGAGGCCGGAAATCCGGTTGCCGAGTTCAGCCTTTACCGCCTTCCCAAGGGCGCTCCGGTCGTGGCGGGCGCAACGATTGCCGTGCCGCTTGGCACCCTCTTGAACGAGGAAATCAAGATTGCGATCGACGGTGGCAAAGCCAAAAGCTATGCCTATTCGTTCTGCACCATGGGCGGCTGTTTCGCGCGGATCGGCCTTGCACAGGCGGATGTTGATGCGCTCAAGCGCGGCGTCAAGGCGACGCTGGCAATCGTGCCGGCACAGGCACCCGACCAGACGGTCAATATTTCCGTTTCGCTCAAGGGCTTTACGGCGGCCTTTGACAACGCCTCGGTGCTTCAGCAATAAGCCCATCCAGGGCCAGGCGCCCTTTTAAAACAGCTTTGAAAAGGCCACCGGATGCAGCTCTGGTGGCCTTTTTTCATGGCGTTGACCCGGACGCGATCACAACCCGGTGAGGCATGGCGCATTCCGCCATGCCGCCCTTGCGAGCCTGACGCGGTAGGGTCACCCTGGCGCAGGTCGCGTGTTTGCAAAAGGGATGCCCCATGAAGAAAACAGTGCTGGCTCTTGGGGTGATCCTCTTTGGCGGGGCCACCTATTGGACGACGCCCCCGGATGCCTTTGACACCGCCGCGCCGCTTTTGGCCAACGGCAAAACGGTTCATCTCTTGGAGGGGCTAAACACCGACACCCTGCCAGAGGGCTGGGTGCATCGGACGTTCTTTCGCATCCCGGCGACCGAGTACGAGATGACCAAGGAGGATGCGACGCCGGTGCTGCGCTGTTCCACCGACAAGGCCGCCTCGATCCTTGCGCGCGACACCTCAATCGCCCTTGCCGATCTTCCGATGCTAAGCTGGCGCTGGAAGGTGACGCAGCCGATCGAGAGCGATGTCGATGAGGCCACAGAGCATGGCGACGATCATCCGCTGCGGCTTTATCTGCGCTTTGCCAATGAGGCGGGCGAGACACGCGGCGGTGAGATCATCTGGAGCAATCGCAAGTATAAGCCGGGCGATTACAAGGTCATCGGATCATTTTATCAATATGTTGCCAATGGGTTGAACGTCAATCTTAATGCGTGGCATGCGCAATCTCTCGACCTGCGCCGACTTTATCGCGACATTGGAGGCACCGGCACGCCAACGCTCACGGTGATGGGTGTGTTTTGCGACAGCGACAACACGGGCGGCAAAAGTGACGGGATGTTCAGCGATATCACCCTCTCGGCGGACACCGGCCAGAATTAGAACCCGCCGGGTTTGTGACCGAAAAACACCTTGGTCACCTCCTCGGTGATCTGCCAGGTGACCCGCGCGCCGTTGCGCATGACCATCGTGTCATTCACCCCAAGCACCCGCGTCTCGCCGCTGGCGTGATCCGTCACGCGGCACGCCCCGGCAAGGATCGTCATAAGCTCGTCGCCCTGCTCGGTGCATTCAAACGTGCCCACCGTGCAACGCCAGATGCCAAGCCGGGTGTCATGTCCCGGCCCGCCTGCATCAATCCGGCCAGAGGCACGCGGCGCGCCCTCAAGGATGCGATAATCGCTCGCCGGATTGTCAAACGGCCAGTCCTCCAGCGCGCCTACGTCATCGCCGGGCCGATAGATCTGCATAACGTGTCCCTCTGCCCTAGGTGAACCGGCGCAGGGCCAGAACCGCGTTCAGCCCGCCAAAGGCAAAGGCATTGCTGAGTGCCACATCGACCCTCGCCTCGCGCGCGACATTGGGCACCACGTCAAGCGCGCATTCCGGGTCTGGCTCTTCATAACCGATGGTCGGTGCGATGATCCCGTCGCGCAGCGCCATGATACAGGCCAGCAATTCGACCGCGCCAGTGCCGCCGATAAGATGGGCATGCATGGATTTCGTCGAGGAAATCATAAGCTTGTCGGCATGCGCCCCGAAGACATCCGCCACTGCGGCGCTTTCGGTCTTGTCATTGGCGGCGGTGCCGGTGCCATGGGCGTTGATATAACCGACCTCGTCGCGGTTGATCCGCGCATCTTTCAACGCGCCTTGAATGGCGCGCGCCGCCCCCTGTTTCGAGGGCATGACGATGTCCGAGGCATCCGACGTCATGGCAAACCCCGCCACTTCGGCCAGGATTTCGGCGCCGCGTTTGCGCGCGTGCTCGTATTCCTCGAAGACAAAGATCGCCGCGCCCTCGCCCTGTACCATGCCGTTGCGATTGGCCGAAAACGGGCGACAGGCGTCACGGCTCATGACGCGCAGCCCTTCCCAGGCCTTGACCCCGCCAAAGCAGAGCATCGATTCCGACCCGCCGGTGACCATCACCGGGGTGATGCCGCCGTGCACCATCTGAAACGCCTGCGCCATGGCGTGATTGGACGAGGCACAGGCCGTCGAGACGGTAAAACTTGGCCCCTTGAGGTTATATTCCATCGACAGGTGGCTGGCGGCGGCGTTGTTCATCAGCTTGGGCACCACGAAGGGATGCACCCGGTTCTTGCCGTCCTCGTAGACCGAGCGGTAATTCTCGTCGAGCGTGGTCATGCCGCCCCCCGAATTGCCAAGGATCACCCCGGCGCGCGCCGCCAGTTCGCCCGAAAATGTCAGGCCGGCCTGCGCAATCGCCTCGCGCGCGGCGATCATGGTGAACTGGGTAAAGCGGTCAAACAGCGCAAGCTGCTGGCGGTTAAAGCGGCTCTCGGGGTCGTAATTCTTGACCTGCCCGCCGATGCGGATCGACAGGCGCTCGACATCGCGAAACTCAAGCTCTGAAATGCCGCAGCGGCCTTCGCGCATCGCCTCCAGGGTTTGCGGCACCGTGGCGCCAAGCGCGTTGATCGTGCCCGCGCCGGTGATGACAACGCGTTTCACGCGCGCTCTTTCACCAGCCGCTCGATGCCCGCGATGATCGTGCTGACCGATGAGATGTCGAAATCGCTTTCGCTTGGTTCATTGGCGTTGAAGGGCACGGTTATGTCGAATTCTTCCTCGATGGCGAAAATGCTTTCGACAAGGCCAAGGCTGTCGATGCCAAGATCCTCAAGCGTGTTTTCAAGGCCAATATCGGAGGGTTCCAGAACCGCCTGTTCGGCGATGATGGCGATAACGCGATCTTTGATGCTCATGGCTTATGTCTTTCCGCTCTGAACCGGTGCCTGATCCGGGATTTAGGTATTATGGGGCGGCTTTGAAACAGTTTTCTTAAGCTCTGAAACATCATCGAACAAACGCCGCAACCGCCGGAAGCCTTTGAAAACCTCCATCGTGGTTTCCATCTTCATCGCCGGATAGCCAAGCATCACCCGACCCGCCGGAATATTGGCCAGTACGATCGTGCCGCCGCCGGTGATCACATTGTCACCGATAAAAATATTGTCGCTGACGCCGGTCTTGCCGGCCAGCACCACGTTGTTGCCAATCCGCGTCGAACCGGCAATGCCGACATGCCCGCAAAGCAGGCAATCATTGCCGACGATCACGTTGTGGCCGATCATCACGAGGTTGTCGATCTTGCTACCATTGCCGATTCTGGTGTCGCGGATGGTACCGCGATCAATCGTGCTGTTGGCGCCGATCTCGACATCATCGCCGATCGTGACGCTGCCAAGGCTATGGATGCGGGTCCAGCTCTGCGCGTCGGCCTCGCCCTGATCGCCAAGCGTGGCGCGGGCCGATTCAACGGTCGAGGTTTCGGGCGTCACAAAGGAAAACCCGTCGCCACCGACCACCACGCCGGGCTGTGCGATAAAGCGCGCGCCGATCACGACGCGCGCCCCGATCCGCACACCCTCGCGCAGATAGGCGCCTGAGCCGATTTCCGCGTCATTGCCGACATAGCTCTGCGGCCCGATGATCGAATCCTTGCCGATCTTCGCGCCCTTACCGATCACCGCCAGCGGGCCGACACTCACGCCCTCGGCAAGCTCGGCCTCGGGATCAATCACCGCCGAAGGGTGGATGCCCGTGCCCCAGCCCTGACCGGGATCAAGCAGCGCGGTAAGGCCCGACATCACATAGCGCGGGCGCGGTGCGACAATCGCCGCGCGAAGACCAAGCGCCTGCCAGTCGGCGCCCTCCCAGATCACGGCGGCGAGGGCGTCCCCCTGCCCCAGGGCATCGGAATATTCCGGCTTCATCGCAAGCGCCAGGTGGCGCGCAGTTGCCTCGGCGGGCTCTGCCACGCCGTCGATCTCCAAGTCAACGGCGCCAAAGGCCTCTGCCCCAAGCGCCGCTGCAATCTGTTGAATGGTATAGGCCATGAATATCCCCTTCGCTTGAAGGAGTATTTAGCCCTGAACCGCGCCCAGTGAAACCCCTGCCTTTTCCAGCGCGTCCCAAATTCTGGCGTCCCGCCCATAGACATCACCGCGATACTGGGTGCGGCCCTGTGCCTTGGTAAAGGCGGTGCGATAGATGATATGCACCGGCACCTGGGTCTTGAGCGGCACAATTGACTCGCGCCCGGTGTTCAGGACCGAGTGAAAATAGGCCTTGGGATCATCTTCCTGCCTGGCCAAAAGCGTATAGGCAAAGTCAAACGGCTGCTGAAGGCGAATGCAGCCATGGCTGAAGTCGCGTCTTTCCCGGCCAAATAGCGCCTTTTGCGGCGTATCATGCAGGTAGATGTTGTATTTATTGGGGAAAATGAACTTGACCAGCCCAAGCGCATTGCGTGTCGAGGGCGGCTGTTTGATCGCAAACGGGAAGTTGCGCGCGTTATAGGCGCCAAAATTTACCGCGCCACGGCTGACCTCACGCCCCCGGCTGTCATAGAGGCGCAAATGCGAGGCGGCGTTGGGATTGCGCTTCATCTGCGGCAGGTATTCGTTGACGGCGATCGAGCGTGGCACATGCCAGGTGGGGTTGATCACCATATGCTCCATCATGTCAGAAAACTCGGGGCTGCGCCGGTCGCTTTCGTTCTTGCCGACCACCGCGCGTGTCTCGAAGGTGAGGTGGTCATTGTCCATGATGCGGGCGCTGAAATCGGTGAGATTGACCAGAATATGCCGCTTGCCCCGCTCGGGTGTCAGCCAGCGTTCCCGCTCCATCGCGACGATCACGGATTTCAGGCGCTGTTCCACCGGCACATTGAGCGCGGCAATCGTGCTTGCCCCGGCCACACCGTCCTGTTCGAGCCCGTGATCGCCCTGAAAGGCCTGCACGGCGGATTGAAGGGCGGCGTTATAGGTCTGGCTCGCGCTGCGCGGCAAATATCCCATAGTGATCAACCGATTGCGCAGCGCCACAACCGCCGCCCCCGCCTCGCCGGGCTTGAGGGCGCTCGCGGGCACGGTCGCGCCCCATCCGCCCTGCGCCATCAGATGCTCAAGCCGCAGCTTTTCCTTCATCAGGCGGGCGTATTCATTGCCCTGCGGCGCAAGCGTGCGGAAGAACGCGCGCGGCTCTGTGGTTGTAAGACCGGTCAGATTGGTGATCGGATCGACATAAAGCACCTCGCGCTTGATGCCATCATCTACCTTTGAGGGCACCAGAACACCGCTTTGCATGTCGCGCGCAAGCCGCAGGAAGGTGCGGCTCAGCTCGCCTTCGATCAGACCCAGATCGCGGCTTGAGCGCGCGGCGCCCATCTGCTCCATTAGGCCGGACAGATCATAGCGCGCAACCGGCAAGCCATGCAGGTCAACCTCGCTCAACGTGCGCACAAGCGCCTTGCGCCGGGCGCGATCCTCGGCGCCATCGCCGGTCCAGATCGGAGCAAAGCCGGTCTCGCGGTAAAATGCCGCAAGATCCCGGTCGCTTGCCACGGTTTCCGCCAGAGCTTGGCGGAAGGCGATGACCTGTGCCACGGCGGGATGGCTGGTAAATACAGTGGTCAAGGTTACAGCGGCTGCTGCCATCAGCAGGCCAAAATCACGGCGCGTCTTCGCCAACGTCATAGAATTCCCCTTAAGTCGCGCGTTACACAATCTTGATATTATAACCCTCCACTTAAGGGCCTCTCAATTTTTTCCTAACACTTTGCTGTCAACTTTATGCGCAGGGTCGTGACTGCGGCCAAAATACAGCTTGGCTTGCGCAATTCGGACACAGCGCCGAAAATTTGCGCGAAAACTTGCCGAAAACCCTTGATGCCGGCGCCGGTCGCCAAATCAGGACTTGGTGGATGATTCTTCATGTGCAATAAAGTCTGCACATCTGGGGATGATACGGCAAAGCCACGGAACAGTGGCACTTTAGGTAGGCGACGGGACAGGCGTTTAACACAATGACGAAGCTTATGAGCTCTCAGAGCATGACGCGGCGCGGGGTATTGGGCGCATTCGCAGCAACCGCCCTTGTGGCCGCACCGACCTTTTCCAATGCAGCAGGCTTTCTGCGAGGTGCTGGCGATGTACGCCGCATCCGCATGACATCGCCGCGCACCGGGGAAAAGATGGATACGATCTATTGGATCGAGGGCGAATATATCCCCGAAGCGGTCCGTGAAATCTCGATGTTCATGCGCGACTGGCGCACCGATGGCGTCAAGGATATCGACACCCGCACGATTGATATCCTCGCCGCAAGTCACAATCTTCTGGACGCAAGCGAGCCCTATACCCTGCTCAGCGGATATCGCAGCCCCAAGACCAACGCCATGCTGCGCAGCCGCTCGCGCGGGGTGGCCAAGAATTCGCGCCACATGATCGGCCAGGCCGCTGATCTGCGCCTTGGAAGCCGCTCTGTCAGCCAGATTTATCGCGCGGGCCTTGCCTGTGGCGGCGGTGGCGTCGGGCGCTATTCCAGCAGCAATTTCGTCCATATGGATTGCGGCCCGGTGCGCAGCTGGGGCCGGTAGGCCCCTCGCGCCCTCACGCATCGACAATAAGCAAAAGGCCGGTCACATCAGACCGGCCTTTGTTGTTTCTGGATGTGCTGTCGAAGTCAGGCGAACTTGGCGTTGCGCGCCGCCTGAAGCCGGGCAAAATCATCGCCCGCATGATAGCTTGAACGGGTCAGCGGCGAGGCCGACACCATCAGGAACCCCTTGCCATAAGCCGCGCGCTCATAGGCGGCAAATTCGTCCGGGTGCACGAAACGATCCACCGCATGGTGTTTCGGCGTCGGTTGCAGGTATTGCCCGATGGTCAGAAAATCGATTCCCGCCGCGCGCATGTCATCCATCACCTGATGCACCGCCTGGCGATCTTCGCCAAGGCCGACCATGATTCCGGATTTGGTGAACATGCTCGGGTCGATATCCTTGACCCGCTGCAACAGGCGCAGACTATGGAAATAGCGCGCACCGGCGCGCACCTCGGGGTAAAGGCCGGGCACGGTTTCAAGGTTGTGGTTGAACACATCCGGCTTGGCCTTGACCACGACCTCTAGAACCTCGGGGTCGCAATGCAGGAAATCCGGCGTCAGTATTTCGATCGTGGTGCCGGGGCTGCGATGGCGGATGGCGCGGATGGTCTGGGCAAAATGCTCGGCCCCGCCATCCTTGATGTCGTCGCGATCGACGCTGGTCACGACCACATGCTTGAGGCCAAGTTTCTGCACCGCATCGGCGACGCGGCCCGGCTCGAAGGCATCAAGATCTTCGGGCGGCTTGCCGGTGGCTATGTTGCAAAAACTACAGGCGCGGGTACAGACCTCGCCCATGATCATCATGGTGGCGTGGCCCTGACTCCAGCATTCGCCCGCATTGGGACATCCGGCCTCTTCGCAGACCGTGACGAGCTTGTGCTCGCGCATGATCCTGTGGGTTTCGAAATAGCCCTTGCTGGTTGGCGCCTTGACGCGAATCCAATCCGGCTTTTTGGGCTGAACATTGTCCGGACGATGCGCCTTTTCGGGGTGGCGTTGTCCGGGTATCTTGAGATCACGCACGAAATTTTCCCCGCGAATGGTTTGGTAACACTCACCTACTATAAAACATAGCGATGGGAAGTGCCAGTAATGCAAAGCCGTTACCCGGTGGTCGCATATGCGTAAAGAGTGTCCATCGCACTTACCGAGTGTTTCAAGTGTTACCGGCCCGTGCCCGATTGGGTGCGGGCCGCGTTTTGCCAGGGACCGGCCAAGGTTTTCAGACCGCGCGCGCCGTGTCGATCAGCGATTGACCCACCGATTGCAAGACCTCGGCAAGCTTGGCAAACCACGCCTCATTCTGCGAGCTTTGCCGCCGCACAAGGGCAATCTGGCGGGCCGGTTCGGGGGCGCAAAACCGCCGCAGATGCATGCCGGGGGCCGCCCTTTGTTCGATACTGGCCGCTATTTCCGGCATCAAGGTAAGGCCGAACCCGGCCTCGACCAGCCGCGACAGCGTGGCCAATGATGAGGCCCCCATGTCAATCTGGGCATGTCCACGTCCGCGCCCGCAGACCTCCAGCGCCTGGTCGGTCAGGCAATGGCCATCCTCCAACAGCAGAAGCGGGCTCTGATCAAGCGCTGCAGGGCGCAGGGTTTCGGCGGCGGGACCAAGGGCTGCAAGCCGCGCCTCGGTGCCCGCCAGCAAAAACCGATCCTCGAACAAGGGCCATTCGGTGAGCCCCTCGGCCGCCACCGGAAGGGCGACGATCCCGGCGTCAAGCTGGCCGGTCTGCACCTCCTGGATAAGCTGATCTGTCTTGGCCTCGCGCACCTGCACATCAAGCGAGATGTCGCGACTGCGCAGCGCCTCAAGCGCGGCGGGCAGGATGTAGGGCGCAATCGTCGGGATGATCCCGAGCGACAGCCGCCCCGTCAGCCCGCCTTGCCAGCGGGCGGCTTCGGTCAGGGCCTGCATTTCGCCCATAACCCGCGTGGCATGGGTGAGAATCAGGCGGCCAAAGGGCGTCAGCACCACATCGCGCGCGCGCCGCTCGACAAGCTTTTCCCCAAGCGCCGCCTCCATCTCGCGGATTTGCACGGAAAGGGCGGGTTGCGAAATGCTCACTACCTCGGCGGCGCGGCCGAAATTGCGCTGCTCGGAGAGGGCTTTGAAATAGCTGAGTTGGCGCAGGGTGATATTCATATGCTGAAGTTATGCAACTCACGCGAATCTGCAAGTCTGGATTATCGCACTCCGCCCCCTGCCCGCGCCGATGTCGCAGTCTTGCCGCTTGCGGGCCGCGAGCGGCGGCCTATGCTTGGCCGATTCCGGTTAACACAGGCTAAGACGTGATCATGGACAGGCAGGCAGAGGGGCGCGACGGCCAGACCCTTGGGCGCACGCAGGAATATCTCAAGCAGATCGTTTTTGGCGGCACCGACGGCATTGTCACCACATTCGCGATCGTGGCGGGCTTTGCCGGGGCGCAGGCCGAGGGCGTGGCCCAGATCGGCGGGCTGGCGGTTCTGGTGTTCGGGCTGGCCAATCTTTTTGCCGATGCGGTGAGCATGGGCTTGGGCGAATTCCTGTCGCTGCGCGCGCAGCATGATCTTTACCGCTCGCGCCACGCCGCGAGCTTGCGCGCCATGGTGCAAAATCCCGATGGCCAGACCACCGTGATTACCGAAATTCTAAGGGCGCGGGGCCTGTCGCAGAGCGAGGCAGAGACCACGGCCACGATCCTGTCGCGCCACCCCGGAGCGATGAGCGAGCTCATTTTGAACTACAAGATGGGCCTGCGCGATCCCGAGGTGGAAAGCCCCATCTTGAACGGGCTTTTCACGTTCTCGGCCTTTGTCACCTTTGGGGTTGTGCCGCTGGTGCCCTATCTTTTGGCCGACGCCACCGCACAAACCACGCGATGGTCGGTTGCGGCGACACTGGTGGCGCTTGTCCTGCTGGGGCTGTTGCGGTGGAGCGCGACCGGCGAGCGCCTGTTGCGCACCCTCGGCGAGACCGTGCTTGTGGGCACGGTCTGCGCCCTTGTGGCGTTTGTGGTCGGTGCCCTGGTCGGCGGTTAACCGATCATCCCGCCGGCATCGCCAAGGCTGGCGTAATGGCGTTTGAGCCGCTGCAAGGCGATCCGCAGAACGATTTTACCCGAGCGCGCCGACCACCCCATCCTCTTTTCGGCCCGTTCCAGCCCCTCCAGGTAGCAACAACAGCGCAACACCACATCGCCAAGCCCCGGCCCAAGGTCGCGCAGCGCACTGGCGACGCGCGCGCGCGCCGCATCCGCGCCATAGCCCGAGGGGGTCGGGCCGCCGCCCTGATCATCGACGAAGGTCAGGAAACGGTCCCAATTCTGAGTCGTGCGCGGCGCCATATGCGATAGCTCGAAATCCTCGCGCAGCCGCTCTCCTGCGCGCACAAGATCATCGCTCAGGAACGGGCTTCCGTCCTTGTCGCGCCGCCGCGCCAAGGCAATAAGCGGCGTTTCACTCAGCCCATAGCGCATCCGCTTGCTGGCCTGTCCGGCGCCGTCATGCGCCTCGTCGATTTCGGGGTCACCCTTTGCCTCACCAAAGCCGGAGGCCTGATTTTCCGCCTCGGCCAGCATCGTGCCAAGCGCCGTGCGCCCGGCGGCGGTGACATGATAGCGCGCGATTCGCCCGGGGCTCTCGCAGGTGATCCAATGCTTGAGCGCCATCGCCTCGGCGACCTCGCGATCAACCACCGCCGTGCGCGAGGGTTGACCGGTGCCGGTGTCGCGCACCACCACGGCCTTATCCATCCCCACCGAGACCGCCAGAACCGCTCCGGCCTCGCAGAGTCGGCGCAGAACACGGCGCGCTTCGGATTTGAGGCGGGCCTCGCTCAGCGCGGTGTCGTCTTCGGGCAAATCCCTGATATGGCTTGTCATTTTGGCCTCCTTGGCAGGAGAACCGGCAGCCTTTAAGTGCAGAACCTGTTGGCCGAGTCGGCGCAGCGCCTCATCGACCAATAAATCGTCGCGACGGGTTTCGAACATCCGTATCTGGCGCAATACGGTCGAGGCATGACGCCCCGCCCGCCGCGCAAGAGCCGAGATCGGGGTGCCTGTTTCTGTATGCGCAAGATAGTGCAATGCCGCCTCAGGCACCCAGGTCGGGACCTGTTGCAATCTTGGTTTTGGTGCACATCCCTCGCGCATGTTCTTACCCCTATTCGTCAGTCACGACCTGCCCGGGTAACCGCCCGGGATTTATCCACAGATTTATCCACAACTTAAACGTGCAAAAGATTACCGGTTCGTTAATTGTTTCCAGAAATTCAACCATTGTTTATAAATCGTAAACAATCTCAAAGTCCTCCGCGCGGAGTCTTGGGGCAAGACGCAACAGTAGGTCATGTCGTGTCACTAAGGGTGAATTCAACCTTAGGGAGTCTGCCACATGAACGATATTCTGACCACGCTTGACCGCCTGCGCCGCCCGCCCCTTTTGATCCGGGCCGCAAGAATCGGGGCTAGTGAGTATCGCCGCGCGCCGCATCTGCGCCGTCATCTTGGCTATGGCGCCCTGCCGCGCAGTGGTCAGGCGCTTGTTCAGCTTGTCGAGGTCGAAGCAGAGCTTGAGCGTGACAGAAAACAGCGCGCGGCAGGATATTCTGCCGCGCGCCATGTGGATGTTCTGATCGCGATGATGGGCGAAGCGCGCCTGTTGCGCGCCACCCGCCTTGAAAGCGTGAGTTAGCTAAACGCGTCGGGCATTGATTCTTTTCTGGTGGCCACAAAGGCCTCCAGAGCTTCGGTAATCGCCGGATCGAGCGGCGGTTGCTGATAATCCCCGAGCAGTTTCTTGACCCGCGCATTGGCCAGAACCATCGTGTCGCGTTCGCCCTCTTCGGACCATGTCTCGAAGGGTTTGTAGTCAAACAGGTCACTGCGCCAGAAGGCGTTCTTGAAGTTCGCCTGGGTATGGGCGCACCCAAGGTAGTGACCACCGGGGCCAACTTCGCGGATTGCATCCATCGCCTGGGCGTTTTCATCAATCTCGATGCCGCGCGCGATGTGGTGCAGCGTGCCAAGCTGATCGGCATCCATGACGAATTTTTCAAAGCTGGACACAAGCCCGCCCTCAAGCCAGCCACAGGCATGCAACATGAAGTTGACGCCCGCCAGCAGCCCGACATTCAGGCTGTTGGAGGTTTCATAGGCAGCCTGTGCATCCGGCATTTTCGAGCCGTTGAACGAGCCCGACGAGCGGAACGGCAGGCCAAGGCGGCGGGCAAGCTGACCTGCGCCATAGGTGATATGCGCGGCTTCGGGGGTGCCGAAGGTCGGCGCGCCCGAGTTCATGTCGATCGAGGTCACGAAGGCGCCCATGATCATCGGCGCACCGGGGCGGACAAGCTGACTATAGGCGATGCCGGCCAGGGCCTCGGCCAGAACCTGTGTCAGCGTACCCATCACCGAGACCGGCGCCATCGCGCCGCCAACGATAAAGGGTGACAGGATACAGGCCTGATTGTTCTGGGCATAAACTTCAAGCGAGCCCATCATCACATCGTCGAAGGTCATCGGCGAGTTGACGTTGATCAGGCTGGTCATGACCGTGTTGTCTTGAACGAAGTCCTTGCCGAACAGGATACCGCACATGTCGACGCTGTCCTGCGCGCGGCTTGGTTCGGTGACCGAGCCCATGAACGGCTTGTCCGACAGGGTCATATGCGCATGAAGCATATCAAGGTGGCGCTTGTTCACCGGTACATCGGTCGGCTCGCAAACGGTGCCGCCGGAATGGTGAAGCCACTTCGACATATAGCCGAGTTTCACGAATTTGCGGAAATCGTCCATCGTGGCATAGCGGCGGCCACCTTCCATGTCGCGCACGAACGGCGGGCCATAGACCGGCGCAAGCACAAGCGACTTGCCACCGATTTCGACGGTGCGCTCGGGGTTGCGGGCGTGCTGGATGATGCGCGACGGCGCGGTCGAGCAGAGCTTGCGGGCAAGGCCACGCGGGATGCGGACACGCTCGCCGGTGACATCCGCGCCGGCATTGCGCCAGCGTTCAAGAGCGGCCGGATTGTCGACGAAGTTGACGCCAACCTCTTCAAGGATGGTATCGGCGTTGGCCTCGATGATCTCGAGCGCCTCTTCGGTCAGAACCTCGAAGTTGGGAATGTTGCGCTCGATATAACGCGCGGTCTCGATGCTGACGGCGGTGCGTTCCGCGCGACGTGCGGCCCCGCCGCCGCCTCGTGCCCGTCGGCCGCGTGCTTCTGCTTCTGCTTCTGCCATGATTGCACCCTCTATATGGTCAATTGCTAACGCCAAATCGCCCGCCGATACGGCAGGGGTTGCCCCGTCATACCGTTTTGCCCCGCCGCGCCATTAGAGGATTCCGGCGAATGCGGGGAAAAAGCGACATTCGCCCGACCTCGTTAACGCCCGGTCCTGTAAATATGATGAATTCCCTTGTGATGATTTCGCAGCGGTTTGATTTTATTTGCCTCTGACCCCGGCGAGGGCTGGCAGAACCGGGGGCAAATAGCCCAATAGCAAGAAAAAAACTCACGCTTCGAAGGGACAGTGACGATGAAAGCGATGTTTGATCGCGGGGCCAAGGCCTTTGCCGTGCTGGGGCTTTGCCTGCTCAGCACACCCGCATTTTCAACCAACGGATATTTTGCAAATGGCTATGGCGGCAAGTCCAAGGGCATGGCGGGCGCCGGTGTTGCCGTGCCCACCGGCGTTCTTGGCATGGCGCAGAACCCGGCCACCGGGGTCAAGGTCGGCAATGCGGCGGGCTTTTGCCTGACAACTTTCGCGCCGGATCGCACCGTTCGCGTCGCCCCCGGCGGGCCGCTGACGCCGGGCACCCACAAAAGCGAGAATGACGTCTTTCTCATTCCCTGCGGCGGCGCCAACTGGGCGCTCGACGAGCGTTCGTCGCTTGGGGTTTTCGTCTTTGCAAATGGCGGCATGAACACCGAATACAAGACCAACTTCTTTTCCGGTCTCGGCGCCGGATCGGCGCCTTTGGGTGTCAACCTTGAACAGGCTTTTGTCACCGTGAACTATGCCCGCAAGGTCAGTGACCGGCTGACCTTCGGGGTCTCGCCAATCCTGGCGGTACAGCGCTTCAAGGCCACCGGGCTTGAGGCTTTTTCGGGCCTCTCGCTTGCCCCCGGCAAGGTCACCAATCAGGGCCATGACTGGTCAACGGGCCTCGGCTTCAACCTTGGCCTGCTCTACGAGGCAAGCCCGCAATGGACCATCGGCGCGGCCTATCGCAGCCGCATCCAGATGTCGTCATTGAGCAAATACAGCGGCCTGTTCGCGGGCGGCGGCGATTTCGACGTGCCGGCCATGCTGACGCTCGGGGCGGCCTATACGCCCGCATATCAACCGAAATTGACCATTACCGGCGAATTCCAGCGGATTCATTATGGCGATGTGAACGCCATCGCCAATACAAGTGCGCCGCCGCAAGGCCCGCTTGGCGCAAGCAACGGTGTCGGCTTTGGCTGGAAGGATGTCGATGTCCTGCGTCTCGCCGCGATCTATCGCCGGAGCGAGCGCCTGACGCTGCGCAGCGGGATCAGCTATTCGACCGAATTCACCAATAATCGCGAGGCGGTGATCAACACCATCGCCCCCGCAACGCCGCAATGGCATGCGTCTTTCGGTGGCAGCTACAAGATCAATGATCGTTGGGGTTTTACCTTTGCCTATACCCACGCGTTTTCAAATAGCATCACCGGGGTCAACACGGCACTGACCGGCGTGGCCCAGCCTGTGCGCCTCAGAATGCGCCAGCACGAGATCGCAACCGGCCTTAGCTATAGCTGGTAAGACGCGGCTTTCTCTTGCGCAAAACGCAGGTGCGCTATACGAGGCGGTCATGAGCCAGATATCCCATGACCGCCTCTTGATTATAGACTTTGGCAGCCAGGTAACGCAGCTGATCGCGCGTCGCCTGCGAGAGCTGAACGTTTATTGTGAAATCCACCCCTATCAGAACGTCACCGATGCGTTCCTGACAGAGTTTGCGCCCAAGGCCGTGATCCTGTCGGGTGGCCCGTGCAGCGTGATCGACGAAGGCTCGCCGCGCCCGCCCGCAAGCGTGTTCGACCTTGGCGTGCCGATCCTCGGGATCTGCTACGGCCAGCAGGTGATGATGCATATGCTTGGCGGCAAGGTCGAGCGTGGCGATGGCACCGCGGAATTTGGCCGCGCCTATGTCACCCCGACCGAAGAGCGCATTGGCTTGCTCAACGGCTGGTTCCTTGAGACCCGCGAACAGGTCTGGATGAGCCACGGCGACCATGTAAGCAAGATCGCTCCCGGCTTTGCCGTCTATGGCACCTCGCCCAATGCACCCTTTGCCGTCACCGCCGACCTCAACCGCAATTTCTTTGCCGTGCAGTTCCACCCCGAGGTGCACCACACCCCGAACGGCAAGACGCTCTATGAGAACTTCGTGCGCCTCGCCGGGTTCACCGGCGACTGGACCATGGGCGCCTATAAGGAAGAGGCCATTCGCATCATCCGCGAACAGGTCGGCGACAAACAGGTGATCTGTGGTCTTTCCGGTGGCGTCGATAGCTCTGTGGCGGCGGTCCTGATCCACGAGGCGATCGGTGATCAGCTCACTTGTGTGTTTGTCGATCACGGTTTGCTGCGTCTCAACGAGGCCGACGAAGTCGTCACGATGTTCCGTGACAACTATAATATTCCGCTGATCCATGCCGATGAATCAGAGCTTTTTCTAGGTGAGCTTGACGGCGTAAGTGACCCTGAAACCAAGAGAAAGATCATTGGCCGCCTGTTCATTGACGTGTTCCAGAAATACGCCAATCAGATCGAGGGCGCAGAGTTTCTGGCCCAGGGCACGCTTTACCCCGACGTGATCGAGAGCGTCAGCTTTTCGGGCGGTCCGAGCGTCACCATCAAGTCGCACCACAACGTGGGCGGTCTGCCGGAAAAGATGGGCCTCAAGCTTGTCGAGCCGCTGCGCGAGCTGTTCAAGGACGAGGTGCGCGCGCTTGGTCATGAACTTGGCCTGCCGGCAAGCTTTATCGGCCGTCATCCGTTTCCCGGGCCGGGTCTTGCCATTCGCTGCCCCGGTGAAATCACCCGCGAAAAGCTTGAAATCCTGCGCAAGGCGGATGCGGTCTATATCGACCAGATCCGCAAGCATGGGCTGTACGATGATATCTGGCAGGCCTTCGTCGCCATTCTGCCGGTGCGCACCGTTGGTGTGATGGGCGACGGGCGGACCTATGATTTTGCCTGTGCCCTGCGCGCGGTGAATTCGGTGGATGGCATGACGGCGGATTATTATCCGTTCAGCCACGAATTTCTCGGTGAAACCGCAACCCGGATCATCAACGAGGTCAAAGGCATCAACCGCGTCACCTATGATATCACTTCGAAACCTCCGGGCACGATTGAGTGGGAATGAGCGGCGGATCTCATCACGGCGTTTACAGGCAAGCCCCCTGTTTGGGGGATGCACCACGCGCGCGGGCACAGCTGTGCCAAGACAGGAGGTAACATGTTCCTTAGAAAGTTTTTCGACCGCAAATTGCTGGACCACGGCCATATCCGCCAAGCGGCAGCCAAGCGTTCCGACGTCGAAGAGTTGATAAGTGACTTTCGGGCCGCCTATACGCCGACGCGTCTTGTGCGCATTGGTGGTGACGGCGACGGTGGCTACATGATGCCCGACGATTTTGACGGAATCACCCATTGCTTTTCGCCAGGCGTATCGATCACTGCGGATTTTGAAGACCATATTGCACGTGACTATGGCATCAAATCGTTCCTCGCCGATGCCAGTGTTGACAATCCCCCGATGGATAACCCCCTGTTCGAGTTCGATAAAAAGTTCCTCGGCGCCTATAATGACGACATCTTTACAACGCTCAACAGCTGGATGACCCAAAAGCTAGGCGATCAAACAGGCAATGATCTTGTCCTTCAGATGGATATCGAGGGCGCTGAATTTGACGTGCTGATCGAAAGCTCTGTCGAGACGCTTCGCAAGTTCCGCATGATGGTGATCGAATACCATTCGATGCAGCGGATTTTCGAACGCAACAGCCTGCCGTTGATCAAGGCGGTGTTCCGCAAACTTCACAGCCAGTTTGCGATCGTTCACATGCACGCCAACAACTGCTCACCTCTTGCCACTTGCAGGGGGCTCGAGGTGCCGCCGGTGTTCGAGGTTAGCTATCTGCGCCGTGATCGCCTGGCCGATCTGGCGACGGGGGGCGTGGTGTCCCTGCCCCATCCACAGGACCATCCGAACGTACCTGCCAATCCCGACGTTGTGATCCCCGAGGTCTGGTGGCGTGGCTGAATGACCATCGTCTCAGCACCGCCACGCACCGATCCGGCCGCCGTGTTGCGTGCGGCGCTTTGGATGCTGGGCGCGGTGCTGGCGTTTTCGTCAATGGCGGTGGCGGGCCGCGCGGTCAGCTTCGAGCTCGATACCTTCGAGGTCATGATGTACCGAAGTATGATCGGCCTCGGCCTTGTGGTGATCGTCGCGGGCCTGACCGGCCATTATCGCCAGATCACCACCCGAAGCCCCACCACCCATCTGATTCGCAACCTGTTTCACTTTTCCGGGCAGAACCTCTGGTTTTACGCGATCACGGTGATCCCGCTGGCGCAGGTCTTTGCGCTTGAGTTCACCGCGCCGCTTTGGGTGCTGATCCTGTCGCCGCTGGTGCTTGGCGAGCGGCTTACGAAAATGCGCGTGCTGGCCGCGATCATCGGCTTTGTCGGCATCCTTATCGTCGCGCGCCCAAGCCCCGAGACACTGAGCCTTGGCACCATCGCGGCCGCAGCGGCCGCCATTGGTTTTGCCGGCTCGATCCTGTTCACCAAGCGGCTGACGCGCAGCGAAACACTGACCTGCATCCTGTTCTGGATGACCCTGAGCCAGAGTATTTTCGGTCTTGTCTGTGCCGGGTACGACGGTGACATCGCCCTGCCCTCGCTACCCTCGACGCCCTGGCTTGTGGTGATTGCCTGTGCCGGACTGACGGCGCATTTCTGTCTGACCACGGCCCTGTCGATTGCGCCCGCCACTCTTGTGAGCCCGGTCGATTTCACCCGCCTTCCGCTGATCGCGGTGATCGGGCTTTTGGTCTATAACGAGCCGATAGATGCCTTTGTCATCCTTGGCGCTTTGATCATTTTCGGCGCGAACTATCTGAATTTGTGGTCAGAAACCGCAAAAAGACGCTGATCGTCCCAGACCTCGCGTTTAAAGTGTGACCATCAGGCAACCCCACCCTTCCCTGACGTCAGTGACGCCGCGTCAAAGATTGACCGGCAGATTACTGCCGATAAAGATCGGGGCAACTTCTGGAGGAGAGGCCCAATGAAAAGACTCACACTTGCAGCATCCACCCTGGTTGCTGTCGCAGGCACCGCTCAGGCAGGCGAGATTGAGCGCCGAGGCGACCCATCGATGATTTTGTTCGAGAAGAGTAAAAACTATGTCGAGCTATCTGCGGCAACTCTTCACCCCAACGTTTCCGGTGCGCCGCGAGGTGTGCCAACCGGCCCGACTGGCAATATTCAGAAAAGTTATCAGTCATTCGCGGGTGGCTACAAACATCAGCTGAATGAAAAGGTTGCTCTGGCCCTGGTCATCGACGAACCTATTGGGGCTTCTGTAGATTACAGCAGAGCCGGTGCATTCTTCGCCGGATCGAATGCAGAGGTAAACTCTATCGCCGTGACCGGGATGGCAAAGTATAAGTTCAATGACCGGATGAGCGTCTATGGCGGCCTGCGCTATATGGGCCTTAGCGGAAACATTCAGGTTATCTCGCCGGCTACAGGTGGTAGCGCCCTGGCGCCCCCCGGGCCTTATTCTCTCAACGTGGATAAGGATTATCAGTTCGGGTATCTTGTGGGCGCGGCCTATGAAATCCCCAGCATCGCAATGCGCGTCGCGCTGACCTATGAATCCAAAACGGAGCATGATTTCCGCGATAACAACGGGTCTCCGTTCAAAGTTGAAATTCCTCAGGCTGTCACGCTTCATGCACAATCCGGCATAGCCACCGATACGCTGCTTTTCGGCTCTGTCAAATGGCGGGAATGGACAAAATTCAAGGTGCAGCCGGCCGACTTCTTCCAGTTTTCCCCGGCCCCCGTAAACGTGCCGATTGCAAGCGGCCCCAGCGATATCTGGACATATGAGCTTGGTATCGGTCGCAAGTTGAGTAAAAACTGGAGTGGCGCAGCCATCCTGGGATACGAAAAGGACCAAGGTGATGTTGTTGGCAACCTTTCGGGCAAGGACGGCTATATCAGCTACGGGCTGGCGGCAACTTATGAAAACGAAGCCATAAAAATCACCGCCGGTGTTCGCTATTTTGATGTTGGCAGCGCGGACACGTCGGTCTCAAGCTTTTTGGGCAGTGATGCGATTGCGTTCGGCACCAAGGTCGGGTTTAAATTCTAAACGCCCATCGCAAGCAGGATCAGGCCCCGCCCTCTTATCCGGGCGGGGTTTTTTCGTCGCACGACTGCTTTGGATTGACCCCGGCAACCGCAGTTTGTAGCACGATCCCAAAGGGGAGCGGCGATGATCTACACTTCGGCACAGGACTGGCGGGCGGCGACGCATAAACGGGTGCTGTTTTACGGCATGTCCGGCCTTGGCAAGACGTACCTCTCGAACATGCTGCGCGATGGCGGGGATTGGTTTCACTACTCGATAGATTACCGCATCGGCACGCGCTACATGGGCGAGCTGATTGCCGATAATGCCAAGGCCTATGCCATGCAGGTGCCGTTCCTGCGCGATCTGTTGCTGACGGATTCGATCTATATCGGATCGAACATCACCTTCAACAATCTCGCCCCGGTTTCGACCTATCTCGGCAAGCCGGGCGACCCGGCCAAGGGCGGCCTGCCGATTGATGAATACCGCCGCCGCCAGGATCAGTTCCGCCAGGCCGAAATTGCCGCCTTGATGGACACCGGGCATTTCATCGCGCGCGCTGATGCGCTTTATGGCTATTCGAATTTCATCTGCGATACCGGTGGCTCGATCTGCGAATGGGTCGAGGGCGATGACCCCAACGATCCGATCCTCTGCGAGCTGTCGCAGCAATGCCTTTTGATCTATATCGAAGGCAGCGAGGCCCATACTCAGGAATTGATCCGCCGGTTTGATCGCGCCCCCAAGCCAATGGCCTATCAGCCCGCGTTTCTGGACGCTTCTTGGGAAGAATACCTAAGCGAAAACAACATCGAAGCCGACGAAGTTGATCCAGATAGCTTTATCCGCTGGACCTATGCGCGCGCGCTTGCGCACCGCCAGCCACGATACGAGGCCATGGCCCCTTGGGGCGTCACCGTCAGCGACGATGAGGTCGCAACGGTCAAGACCCCGGCAGATTTCGATCACCTGATCGCGACCGCCCTTGAGCGGCGCGCCGATACGCCTATCTAATCCCGTTACCCTGAGGAGTCGCACGCCAATGCCCATCAAGATCCCCGCCAACCTGCCCGCCTATGACGTGCTTACGCGCGAAGGCGTCATGGTCATGGACGAGGATCAGGCCGCCCGTCAGGACATCCGCCCGCTGCGCATCGGCTTGCTCAACCTGATGCCGAAGAAGATCCAGACCGAGAACCAATTCGCGCGGCTGATCGGCGCGACCCCGCTTCAGATCGACCTGCACCTCATCCGGATGAGCGAACATCAGGCCAAGAACACCGCCGCCGAGCATATGGAAAGCTTTTATCGCACCTTTGAAGAAGTCGAGGCCTCGGGCGACAAATATGACGGGCTGATCATCACCGGCGCGCCGATCGAGCATCTGGAGTTTGACGCCGTCACCTATTGGGGCGAACTTGAACGGGTGTTCGAGTGGACCCAGACCCATGTGCAATCGACCTTCGGCGTGTGCTGGGGCGGCATGGCGATGATCAACTATTTCCACGGGGTCAAGAAGCATATGCTGGAGCATAAGGCCTTCGGCTGTTTCCGGCATCGCAACCTTGTGCCCGCCTCGCCCTATCTGCGCGGATTTTCGGATGAATGCGTGATTCCGGTCAGCCGCTGGACCGAAATGCGCCAGGATGAGATCGAGGCCGCCGGTGGTCTGACCACGCTTTTATACAGTGACGAAGTTGGCCCCGCCCTGGTCGAGGACCCCAAACATCGCGCGCTCTATATCTTCAATCATTTTGAATATGACAGCGACACCCTCAAGCAGGAATATGACCGCGATATAGAGGCGGGCACGCCGATCAACGTGCCCTGCAACTATTACCCGAATGACGATCCCAGCAAGCCACCGCAAAACCGTTGGCGCAGCCACGCTCACCAGCTTTACGGCAATTGGATCAACGCGATCTATCAATCGACGCCGTTTGATATGAATGACATTGGCCGTTAAATCCCTTGTCATCCTCACGGTCCTGTTGGCTGGCCTCTGGGCCTATGCCATCCACTGCGCGCGCGCCCACGAGGCCCGCGCCGAGGCGGCCTTTCCCCCGGAGGGCGAGATCATCGAGGTCGATGGCCACCCGGTTCATGCGGTGGTCATGGGCCCCAAGGATGCGCCTGCCGTGGTGCTTATCCACGGCGCCTCGGGCAATACCCGCGACATGACCTTTGATCTGGCGCCGAAACTTGCCAGCGATTACCGCGTGATCGTGTTTGACCGCCCCGGCCTTGGCTATACCGCGCGGATCAACCAGAGCGGCGCCACCATTGGCCAGCAGGCCGATTTGCTGCAACAAGCCGCGAGCCAGCTTGGCGCAGAGCGCCCCATTGTTTTGGGCCATAGCTATGGTGGCGCGGTCGCCCTCGCCTGGGCGCTCAATCACCCAGAGGCCATCTCGGGGCTGGTGATGCTCGCCGGGGCGGCCAAGCCCTGGGAGAGCGCGCTTTCGACCTATTACAAGGTGCTGTCGCATCCGCTTCTCGGGCCGCTGGTGATCCCCTTTCTGACCGCCTTTGTCGACGATAGCCGCGTTGAACAGGCCGTCGGCGAGATATTCGAGCCGCAAACCGCGCCCGATGGCTATCTGCACCATATCGGCGCAGGACTCACCCTGCGCCGCCACTCCTTGCGCGCCAATGCCTTGCAACGTGCCAACCTTCTGGCCGAGGTCACGGCGATTCATCACCGATATGGCGAGATCGACCTGCCGGTCGAAATCCTGCACGGCACCGCCGATACCACCGTGGGCCTGCACATCCATGCCGCGCCCCTATCGCGCCAGATTGGTGGCGCGATCCTGACGTCCCTGCCCGGCATCGGCCACATGCCCCAGCATGCGGTGCCCGATCAGGTGATTGCCGCCATCCTTCGGGTTGCTGTGCGCGCGCGATTGCACCCCGCCGACTGAGCGGCCATACTCAGGCAAAACAAGAGTGAGGCCCGACCATGGATCTGCCCTTTGACGGCGCGATCAGCGCGTTCTTCGAAAAAGACATCCCCGACGATATCCGCAACGAAATCCGTCGCGCGGACAAGGGCGATATCCTTGGGCATGAGTATCCCTATTCCGAACGCATGCCGCGCAAGGCCTATGAAAAAGAGCTGGAAAAGCTTCAGATCGAGCTGGTCAAGCTTCAAGCTTGGGCACGTGAAAGCGGCGCGCGGATCGTCTGTGTGTTCGAGGGGCGCGATGCGGCCGGCAAGGGCGGCACGATCAAGCGGTTCCGCGAAAACCTCAACCCCCGCGGCGCGCGCGTCGTGGCCCTGTCGAAACCCTCGGATACCGAGGCGACGCAATGGTATTTCCAACGCTACATCGACCATCTTCCCGGCGGTGGCGAGATCGTGTTTTTTGATCGCAGCTGGTACAATCGGGGCGTGGTGGAAAAGGTCTTTGGCTTTTGCACCGACGACCAGCGCGAGCATTTCTTCGCCCAGGTGCCCGATTTCGAACGGATGCTGGTCGATGAGGGCATTCGCCTGTTCAAATTCTGGCTGAACGTCGGGCGCGCCGAACAATTGCGCCGGTTTCTCGGGCGCGAGAGCGATCCCCTCAAGCAATGGAAGCTCAGCTGGATCGACGTCGAGGGCCTCAAGAAATGGGAGGCGTATAGCGCCGCCATCCCCGAGACCCTGACCCGGAGCCACACCGATCACGCGCCCTGGACAGTGATCCGATCCGATGACAAACGCCGTGCGCGTTTGGCGGCGATCCGTTCGATGCTGACCTCGATCGACTATGCCCGCAAGGACAGCCGCGCGATCGGCACGCTTGACCCGGCCATCGCCGCGGGTCCAGAGATTTGGCATGGCTAAACAGGGCTATCATCACGGCAATCTGCGCCAGACGCTTGTCGATGGTGCGCTGAGCCTGATCGAGACCAAGGGCCCGGCCGGTTTTACCCTGTCGCAGGCCGCCAAAAGCGCCGGTGTGACACCAGCCGCCGTTTACCGCCATTTTGCCGGGCGCGACGATCTTATCTCAGAGGCGGCGCGCCAGGGCTATGTCGTCTTTGCCGAGGGGCTTGAGGCGGCGCGCGCCACCGCGCCGGGCGGGGCCGGGCAAATCCACGCGCTTGCCCGCGCCTACCTTGGTTTTGCCCGAAGCAATCCGGGCCATTACATCGCGATGTTCGAAAGCAGCATCGACATCAACCGCCTGCCGGGTCTGGCCGAGGCCGCCGGGCGTGCGCGCGCCTTGATGCATGGTGCCTGCGATGCGCTCTGCCCCCTGATTGCGGCCGAGCGCTGCCCCGAGGCAAGCCTTCTGACCGCGCATATCTGGGCAATGAGCCATGGCGTTGTCGAGCTGTTCTTGCGCAACTCGGCCGGCCTCTCGGATCACGTCGCCCCCGAAGAGATGCTTGAGGCGGGGCTAGCCACCTACCTGCGCGGGCTTGGCCTGCCCGATAGGGCCTGAGCAGACCCAAGCGCCTTTTTCCCGACATCCAAAAGCGAAAAGGCGCAGCCGAAGCCGCGCCTTTCCATATCTGTAACCACGAAACGTGGCTCGGTCGCTTAACGCTTGGAGAACTGGAAGCTCTTACGCGCCTTGGCCTTACCGAATTTCTTACGTTCCACAACGCGGCTGTCGCGTGTCAGGAAGCCCGCAGCCTTCAGAGCACCGCGCAGGGCGGGATCATAAAGCTGAAGCGCCTTCGAGATGCCGTGCTTGACCGCACCGGCCTGACCCGAAAGACCACCGCCCTTGACGGTTGCCATCACGTCGAACTGATCTTCGACGCCGGCCACGGTAAAGGGCTGACGCAGGATCATCTGCAACACGGGGCGTGCAAAATAGGCGTTCATTTCACGGCCATTGACAACGACCTTGCCAGAGCCCGGCTTGATCCAGACGCGGGCAACCGCGTCCTTGCGCTTGCCTGTGGCATAGGAACGGCCAAGCTCGTCACGAACCTGCTCGTGGCGTACCATGGTTTCGGTCTCGGCAACGACGCCTTCTGCGATCGATTCCAGACCTTCGAGGGATTTGATTTCGTCAGCCATCAGTATGCCACCCGCGTATTCTTGGAGTTCATGGATTTGACGTCCAGCACTGCGGGGCTCTGGGCCTCGTGGGGGTGCTCGGAACCTGCATAAACGCGCAGGTTGGTCATCAGGGTGCGCGACAGGCGGTTGCCCGGAAGCATGCGCTTGACGGCCTGCATCACGACGCGCTCGGGGTATTTCCCTTCCAGGATCTGGCCCGTTGTGCGCGACTTGATACCACCAGGGTGGCCGGTGTGCCAATAGTTCGGCTTTTCGCGCTTGTTGCCGGTCAGCTGTACCTTGTCGGCATTGATGACGATCACGTTGTCACCCATGTCCATGTGAGGGGTAAAGCTGGCCTTGTGCTTGCCGCGCAGGCGAACGGCGATGATCGAGGCAAGACGACCAAGAACAACGCCTTCAGCGTCGATCAGGATCCATTTCTTGTCGATATCTGCCGGGGTAGCAGAGAATGTTTTCATTTCAGGCAAAACCTTGTGCTTGATCTTTCGTCTTGATCCGCCTCGGCCGCGATTTGGCCGCGCTGATACGATGGGCGGGTTATAGACGCTTGAACTGTCAGGTCAACCACAGTCACCCCAATTAAACAAAGCCAAATCAATGACTTGAAAATTAGGTAATATAATACCCCACTTCGCTGCGCACTTTCTCCCGCAAATACCCCCTGCCCGCCCTGCCTTCTTCTTCTTGGCCTAAATACTCACGGGGGGTCCGGGGGCAGACAGCCCCCCGGCCTCACCTATTTAGGCGGGATCGCATAGGTCAGGCTGGCGCGCGCCACCGGGGCCTCCATGCCCTCGGAAAAGATAAGAACATCACCGACAGACAGGGTCCTGCCCAGTTTGAGCAACCTGCATTCGGCCACAAGATCAACGCCCGCCGTCGGCTTGCGCATGAAATCAATACTGCAATTGGTGGTGACGGCCATGGCCTTGGGGCCGATCATCGCCAGCGTCGCAAGATAAACCGCCACATCCGCAAGCGCAAAGATCGACGGGCCGGACACCGTGCCACCGGGGCGCAAGTGCTTGTCGGCCACCACAAGGCGCACCCGCACGCGCATGTCGCCGACCTCTTCGATGGCAAAATCACCCTTCACCTGGGGAAATTCCCGATCCAGAAACACCGTCAGCTCGTCGCGCGTCATTTTAAGGCTCATGCTTTGCTCCTTGCCCAATCGCGCGCTAGAATGGCCACAAGCTTTGAAGGGATACAAGATGACAATTCTCGACCGCCAGGATACCGGCGCCATTGCCCGGCTCACATTGAACGCGCCGGAAAAACTCAACGCTCTCAGCGACGCGATGCTCGCCGCCCTGCAGGATCAGTTCGATCAACTGGCGCAGGATAAAACCATTCGCGTGGTTACGCTCGCGGGCGCAGGCAAGGCATTTTGCGCCGGTCACGACCTCAAGGAAATGACCGCTGGCCGTCAGTCGCCCGATGGCGGGCGCGCCTATTTCGCCGATCTGTTCAATCGCTGCACCAGCGTGATGCGGGCCATCCGCACCCTGCCACAGCCGGTGATTGCCGCGCCCCACGGCATCGCCACCGCCGCGGGCTGTCAGCTTGTGGCAAGCTGTGACATGGCCGTCGCCGCCCACGGCACGCGCTTTGGCGTCAACGGGGTTAATATCGGCCTGTTCTGCTCAACCCCGATGGTCGCGCTCAGCCGCAACATCCCGCGCAAACAGGCCTTCGAGATGCTCACCACCGGCGAATTCATCGACACCATGCGCGCTGCAGAGCTTGGCCTTATCAACCGCGCGGTGTCACCCGAAGATCTTGACGCGGCCACGCTCGCCCTCGCCGAAACCGTCGCCGCCAAGCTTGGAAGTGCCGTGCGCATCGGCAAACGCGCCTTTTACGACCAGCTCGAAATGGACGTCGATGCGGCCTATGCCCATACCGGCGCGGTGATGGTGGAAAACATGCTCGATCGCGACACCGCCGAGGGCATCAACGCCTTTATCGAAAAACGCGCCCCGGATTGGGATCAGTGAGCGCCCCTTTTCAAACCCCCTGCAATCGCCTACATCCCGCGCCATGAGCAAAACATTACATATCATCGGCGGCGGCATGGCCGGCTCCGAGGCCGCATGGCAGGCCGCCCATATGGGCGTGCCCGTTGTCATCCACGAGATGCGCCCAGAGGTGAAAACCTTTGCCCATCGCACCGGCGATCTGGCCGAAATGGTCTGTTCCAATTCGTTCCGCTCGGATGACGACGAACAAAACGCAGTCGGCCTGTTGCATTGGGAGATGCGCGCGGCAAACGGCCTGATCATGCAGACCGCCGAAAAGCACCGCATTCCAGCCGGCGGCGCGCTTGCGGTGGATCGCGACCCCTTTGCACAATCGGTGACCGCGGCGCTTGTGGCGCATCCCAATATCACGGTTGAATACGGCGCCATCGACACCCTACCGGAGGATGGACACTGGATCATCGCCACCGGCCCGCTCACCTCTGAGGGGCTTGGCAAGGCAATCGCCAGTGAGACCGGCGCCGAGTCGCTGGCGTTTTTCGACGCCATCGCGCCGATCCTTTATTATGACAGCATCGACATGTCGCGCGCCTGGATGCAGTCGCGCTATGACAAGGGTGAAACCGAGGAAGAGCGCACCGCCTACCTCAACTGCCCGATGGACAAGGCCCAATACGAGGCCTTTATCGACGCTTTGCTCACCGCCGAGAAAACCGAGTTCCACGAGGGCGAGACCGCCGGGTATTTCGACGGCTGCCTGCCGATCGAGGTGATGGCCGAACGCGGTCGCGAAACCCTGCGCCACGGCCCGATGAAACCGGTCGGCCTGACCAACCCGCATCAGCCGGATATCAAGCCATGGGCGGTGGTCCAGCTGCGCCGGGATAATGCATTAGGAACACTCTATAACATCGTGGGATTTCAGACTAAAATGAAATATGGCGCGCAGAAAGAAGTGCTGCGCATGATCCCTGGTCTGGAAAACGCCAGCTTTGCCCGCCTTGGCGGCATTCACCGCAACACCTTCATCAATTCGCCCACTCTGCTCGACAACCAGATGCGCCTGCGCTCGCGCCCGCACATCCGCTTTGCCGGTCAGATCACCGGCGTCGAGGGCTACGTCGAATCCGCCGCCATGGGGCTTTTGGCCGGTCGCATGGCCGCCGCCGAAATCCTCGGCGCGCCGCTTGCCGATCCGCCCCAGGATAGCGCCATGGGCGCGCTGATCCACCACATCACCGGCGGAGCCGAGGCCAAGACCTTTCAGCCGATGAACGTCAATTTCGGCCTGTTTCGCCCGGTTGACGGCCTCAAGGGTGGGCGACGTGGCCGCAAAGACCGCTACAAGGCCTATACCGACCGCGCCAAGGCCGCTTGGAGCGACTGGCTGGCAAAGTCTTGACTGGACGTGGCGTAACTCTTCGGCCACTCTTAAAGCATGAGTGAAAAATTTCTGGATAAGGCCTACGGGCTGGACACAAACGAGGACGCCAGCCAGTTTTATAACGACTGGGCAAGCACATATGACGCGGAGATCGCCGAGAACGGCTATGCCACGCCGGGCCGTTGTGCCAAGGCGCTTTTTGCCAAACTACCCGAGCCACAGACCCCGGTGCTTGATTACGGCTGCGGCACCGGCCTCTCTGGTCTGGCGCTCAAACTGGCCGGGTTTGAGGTGATCGACGGCATCGACCCAAGCCCCGACATGCTGGCGCAGGCCACGGCCAAAGGCGTTTATCGCAGCCTGTCATCACTTGACGTGACCGCCAAAACCCCGGTCCCGAAAGGCGCCTACAAGGCCATCGCGGCGATTGGCGTGATCGGCCCCGGCGCGGCCCCGGTCTCGACCTTTGATCTCCTGATGAAGGCGCTCGATCGCGGCGGGTACCTGGTCTTCAGCTACAACGACCACGCCCTTGCCGACCCGATTTATGAAGGCGCGCTCAACGGCTGGCTTGATTGCGGCGCGGCCCGCCTTCTGAGCAAGGACTACGGCCCCCACCTCCCCGGTCAGGGGTTGAACTCCAACGTTTATATACTTCAAAAGGCGTGACTTTTTGCACCCGCTTCGCCCCGTCCCCGACGGGCCCCCTGCATCTGGGGCATGCCTTTTCGGCGATCACGGCCTATGACATGGCCATGGCCGCCAGCGGCATCTTCCACCTGCGGATTGACGATATCGACCAGAGCCGAAGCCGCCCCGCATGGGAGGCGCAGATTTTTGACGATCTGCACTGGCTTGGCCTGAACTGGCTCACCCCGGTGCTGCGCCAATCCGAACGCTTGCCGCGCTATCGCGACGGCCTCTTGCGACTCTGGGACATGGGCCTGCTCTACCCCTGCTCCTGCACCCGCGCCGACATCCGTGCCGCCGCATCCGCCCCGCAAGAAGGCGTGGCCCTGCACGGCCCCGACGGGCTGATCTATCCCGGAACCTGCCGCCCCGCCACACCGCCGGTGGGGCCGATGCCCACCGACAGCGCCCTGCGTCTCGACATGGCGCGCGCACTTGATCGCCTCTCCACGCCGCCAACCTTCACCGAAACCGGCGAAGGACCAAACGGTGAAACCGGTTTGATCACCTCGCAAAATATGGCCCAAACCGTCGGTGACGTGGTGCTGGCCCGTCGCGAAATGGGGGCGTCCTATCATCTCTCGGTGGTCATCGACGATGCGGATCAACGCATCACCCACGTGATCCGAGGCCAGGATCTTTTCGAGGCGACGCAAATCCACGTTCTCCTGCAAGGTCTGCTCGCCCTGCCAAGCCCACTCTATCATCATCACGGGTTGATCCGCGACGAGACCGGAAAACGCCTCGCCAAACGCGATGATGCCCGCGCGATTGCCACCTACCGCTCCGAAGGTGCCAGCCCCGATGACATTCGCCGGATGATCGGCCTCTAAGCTTCTTCTTGGCTCAAATACTCACTCAGAGCTGTCCATAGGCGCCATGATCTCGGTCTCATCGCCCTGCCGCACAGCCGTATAGAAACAGCTCCGCCGGTTGGTATGACAGGCCGGCCCGACCTGATTGACCGTGACCAAAAGACAATCGCGATCACAATCAACCCGGAAATCCACCAAGTTCTGCACATGTCCGCTGGTTTCGCCCTTGATCCAGAACGCCTGTCGTGAACGGCTCCAATAGGTCACGCGCCCGGTTGCAAGTGTGCGTGCCACCGCCTCGCCATTCATCCAGGCCATCATGAGAACCTCGCCGCTGGTCGCATCCTGGGCAATCGCCGGGATCAACCCGTTTGCGTCATACTTTAGTGTGGCCGGATCAAATTCCATTGCGGAAAACCTTTTGCATCTGCGCGTCTGAGGCCTATTTATGAGGTCAGAACCGAAAGGGAAAGCCATGAGCGGCGAAACTGACCTGATCAAACTTTACTCGGCGCGCATTCTGGCGCTCGCCGCGGATATTCCCCATCACGGTCGCCTTGCTGCGCCCGATGCAAGCGTCAAACGGCGTGCCCCACTCTGTGGTTCGACGGTGACCGTCGATATCACCTGCGAGAATGGCCGCATCAGCGATTATGCCGCTGAGGTCAAGGCCTGCGCCTTGGGTCAGGCCGCCGCATCGGTGGTCGGCGAGCACATCATCGGCTGTGATCTGGCGCAGGTGACAGCGGCGCGTGATGCGCTGAAAGAGATGCTGAAAAACGACGGCCCGACACCGCCGACACCCTTTGACGGCCTCGGGGTGTTGCGACCGGCGCGCGATTACAAGAACCGCCACGCCTCGATCCTTCTCACTCTCGAAGCCGCCGTTGAGGCGATGGAACAGGCCAAAGCCCAAAGTTCCTGCGCCTGAAGGAGGCCTAGTCCTGCATGGCGGCAAGATGTTCGATCAGGGCCAGGATTCGCGTGCGAACATAGGTTTCGCGGCTCGGACCGAAATCATAGGACAGGTGCTCTTGCGCATCGAGCTTATAGCGGTTGCCCCATGCCGGCATTTCACGTGTGCCATGCGGGCCCAATTCAGTGCTGCCATCAATTACGCCATAGACGCGGGTCACCGGGAACACGCCGCCATTGTCTTTCTGAAGCTGTGTAAGATCCGGCAGGGTGCCGGTCAGGAAACCAGCCATCGGCCCCCCGCCCTTACCATCCATGCCGTGACACTGGGCACAGGAATTTCCGTATTCTATGGCTCCGAATGTGTTGTCTTGCGCAAGAGCCGACTGTGAAGACCCCAAAATCGCAACCATAGCAGCATAAGCTAGAATTTTCATGAGACTACCTCCCTAAACGAAAGGGAATGGTAGACCCGCTTGCCCTCGGCTTATTGACATGGGTCAATCCGTTTCGCAAAAAAACCGCCGCGCGTTCGGGTGAACGGCGGCGGCAAGGTAAGCGAGGTTTGCGGACCCTGTCACGCTTATCGGGGGGAATGAGGCAAACCCCGAAAATAGCAAAGGAACAGGCAGAAACTTTGGCACCCCGAAGTTGGGACAGAGGGGGTGCAGGCGACAACAGGGTCACCCCGCCAGGCAGAAACTCAGAACAATCCGGGCAAATAGAGCGCCCCGACCAAGGTTATCATCAGCGCCGCAGCACCTAGGGCATCGGCCAGCAACGTGTCTTGCGACCGGGCGGCGGCTGTCTTGATCTGGTGCAACATGGGGCGCTTCCTTTTGAAAACCTTGTGTTGCTCCTTTGTTCTCATTTCCGTTAACCAAAGTAAAGAACTTTTTAAGAACATTTGTGAACTATGTGGAACGAATTTCTCTAACCCACTGAAATCAAACGAATCGCCTGATCCTGTTCCATGAGCCACAAGAGAACACGCGCCGCCGTGCCACGCGGTGAGGTTAACTCCGGGTCATCGTGCAAAAGCTTGCGTGCATCCGATTGCGCCACTGCCATCAGCGCCGACTGCCCTTCAAGGTCCGCCACCCGAAACCGAGGCAGCCCCGATTGCGCCGTGCCGATAAGATCGCCCGCGCCACGCATTTCAAGATCGACCTCGGCGATGCGAAACCCGTCATCGGTATCGCGCATGGTGGTTAGCCGACGTTCTCCGCCTTCGCTCAGCGGCGCCTGATACATCAAAAGACAGGTCGAGGCCGCCTCGCCCCGCCCGACCCGGCCACGCAATTGGTGCAATTGCGCAAGGCCGAAACTTTCCGCGCGTTCAATCACCATGATCGAGGCATTGGGCACATCGACCCCGACCTCGATCACCGTCGTCGACACCAGCACCGAGGTGTCGCCGCGCTGAAAGGCGGCCATGGCCGCGTCCTTATCCTCGGGCGGCATCTGGCCATGAACAAGCCCAACGACACCTTCGCCAAACACGGCGCGCAACCGCCGGAATCGCTCTTCGGCGCTGCTCAGATCGACGCTTTCGCTTTCCTCGACCAGCGGACAGACCCAATAGGCCTGCCGCCCCTCGTCAATTGCGCGGCGCATATGCGCGATCACCTCATCCATCCGTGCCATGTTGACCAGCGCCGTCTTGATCGGTTTGCGGCCCGGCGGCTTTTCATCAAGGATACTGACATCCATATCGCCGTATTGCGCCAACGCCAGGCTGCGCGGGATCGGCGTGGCGGTCATCACAAGCACATCTGCCTGCGCCCCCTTTTTGCCAAGTTCTAGGCGTTGACGCACGCCAAAGCGGTGCTGTTCATCGACAATCGCCAGCCTGAGATCGCCAAATTCCACGTCCTTTTGAAACACCGCATGGGTGCCGACCAAAATCTGGATATCGCCCCGCGCGAGCGCCGCCAGTTTGGCGCGCCGCTCGGCCCCCTTGTCACGCCCGGTCAGGATTTCCAACACGACACCGGCACTCTCGGCTAGCGGGCGCAGGCCCTGCAAATGCTGGCGCGCCAGAATCTCGGTCGGGGCCATCATCACCCCCTGCCCGCCTGCCTCAACGGCGATCAAAAGCGCCTTGAAGGCGACCAATGTTTTGCCGGCACCAACATCGCCCTGCAACAGGCGGTTCATCCTGAGAGGCGCGGCCATATCGCTGGCAATCTCGGCAATCGCACGGGTCTGCGCCCCGGTCAGCGCATAGGGCAGCGCCTCAAGCACCTTGGCCTGCAATCTCCCGGTGCCGATCGTCGCGCGCCCCTTGGCCCGGCGTAATTTCGAGCGCGCCAAGGCAAGCGTGAGTTGATGCGCCATCAACTCGTCATAGGCCAGCCGTTCGCGGGCGGGATGCGCCGCCGAGAGATCCTGAAAATCCTGCGGCGCATGCGCCGCGCGTATCGCATCGGCCCAATCGGGCCAACCGGCCTGGGCCTTTTGCACCGGGTCGATCCATTCATCGAGGTCGGGCACACGGGCAAGCGCGCCCTGCTGCGCCTTGACCATCATCTTCTGCGTGACCCCGGCGGTCAGCGGATAGACCGGCTCGAAATCGGGGATATCGCCACTCTCATCGACCGACAGCATGTGATCGGGGTGCACCATCTGGGCGATTCCGTCGAAGAGTTCCACCTTGCCCGACACCACACGCCGCGCGCCGGTGGGCAGGACCTTGCGCAGGTATTCGTCACGCGCATGGAAAAACACCAGCTGAAACGTGGTTTCCGCATCCTCGACCGTCACCCGATAGGCCCCACCCCGGCGGCTTGGGGCGCGGTGCTGGCCGATGACAACCTCGACCGTGACCACACCGGGCAAATCGGCACCCTGCACCGTGGTCCGCTTGCGCCGATCCACCCCCGTATAGGGCAGCGTGAACAGCAAATCGCGCGGGCGCGTCACATCAAGCGCGGCCAGGTTTTGCACGGTTTTCGGCCCCACGCCGGGCAGCGTCTCAAGCTCTGCGAAAAGCGGAAACAGGATTTCGGGGCGGCCGGTCATGTCTGGCCAATCAGGTCAAGCCAGCCGTCTTCGTCCAGCGTTTCGATGCCAAGCTCGGCGGCCTTTTTCGCCTTGGACCCGGCGCCGGGCCCCGCCACCAGAAGATCGGTCTTGGCCGATACGCTTCCGGCAACCTTGGCGCCAAGCGCCTCGGCGCGGGCCTTGGCCTCGGCGCGGGTCATTTTCTCAAGCGTGCCGGTGAAAACGACGGTTTTGCCCGCCACGGGGCTGCTGCTGGTGTCGGGGCGCGCGGCGTCTTGCACGTCAAGATGCGCCACAAGCCGGTCGATGCTGGCGCGTTCATTGGCCTCGCCAAAAGCGCCCACCAGCGAGCGCGCCATCACTTCGCCGACGCCGTCGATGCCCAAAAGCCGCTCCCATTCGGGGCCTTCAAACCCTTGTGCGGCGTCCATTGCCTGCGTGAAGTCCTCCCAGCTGCCATAAAACCGCGCGATCGTGTTGCTGGCGGCTTCGCCAACATGGCGGATTCCGAGCGCGAACAACAATCGCCCGAACGGGATTTGTCGTTTTTCTTCAATGGCCTGAAAGAGGTTCTTCGCGCTCTTGTCGCCCCATCCTTCGCGGTTCTTGAGCTGTTGCATCCCGCTGCCATAGCGCGCCTCAAGCGTGAAGATATCCGCCGGTTCCCTGATCCAGCCATCGCGGTAGAATTGTTCCACCTGCTTGGCGCCAAGACCTTCGATGTCAAAGGCGGCGCGGCTGACGAAATGTTTTAGCTTCTCCACCGCCTGCGCCGGACAGATCAACCCGCCGATGCAGCGGCGCGCCGCGTCGCCCTCTTCGCGCACCGCATCCGATCCGCATTCAGGACAAGTCTGCGGGAAGGCGTAGGGCACGGCATCCGCAGGGCGTTTGGCAAGGTCCACATCGGCGATTTTTGGGATCACGTCACCCGCTCGATAGACCTGAACCCAATCCCCGATGCGGATATCCTTGCCATCGCGAATTTCCTCGCCTTTGCTGTCGCGGCCAAGGATGTAATCCTCGTTATGAAGCGTGGCATTGGAGACCACAACGCCGCCGACGGTGACCGGGGTCAGCCGCGCGACCGGGCTTAGCGCGCCGGTGCGCCCAACCTGAATGTCGATCGCCTCAAGCCGGGTCCAGGCAAGCTCGGCCGGGAATTTATGCGCAATCGCCCATCGTGGCGTGGTCGAGCGAAAGCCAAGGCGGTGCTGAAGGGCAAGGTCGTTGACCTTGTAGACCACCCCGTCGATGTCATAGCCAAGCGTGGCGCGGCGCTGTTCGATGCGCCCGTATTCGGCCAGCAAGTCATCCGGCCCGGCACAGAGCGTAGTGAGCGGATTGGTTTGAAACCCGAGGGCGGCAAGGCGTTCAATCGCGCCCATTTGCGTGTCGGCCAGCGGCGCGCTGACCTCGCCCCAGGCATAGGCGAAAAACCTCAGCGGGCGCGCGGCGGTGATCTTGGAATCCAGTTGACGCAATGACCCTGCGGCGGCGTTGCGCGGATTGGCGAAGGGCTTGTCAGACCTTGCGGCCTGCCGCGCATTGAGCGCCTCGAAGTCGGCATGGCTCATGTAGACCTCGCCGCGCACCTCAAGAATATCCGGTGCGCCGGTCAACATCTGGGGAATATCGGTGATCGTGCGGGCATTGGCGGTGACATTTTCGCCGACCTGCCCGTCGCCGCGCGTTGCCGCCTGTATCAACTGGCCACCTTCATAGCGCAGGCTGAGGCTTAACCCGTCGATCTTGGGCTCGGAGGTATAGGCAAGATCGGCCTCGGGTCCAAGGCCAAGATAGCGGCGAATGCGGGCGTCAAATTCGGCGACATCTTCATCGTCAAACGCATTCCCGAGGCTGAGCATGCGCACCGCATGCGTGATCTTGGCAAAGCCGTCGGAGGGCGCGGCGCCGACCATTTCACTGGGGCTGTCTGGGCGTTTGAGATCGGGAAAGAGCGCCTCGATCGCGGCATTGCGGGCTTTGAACGCATCAAATTCCGCATCCGACATGACCGGGGCATCTTTGGTGTGATAGGCCTCATTGGCTACGGAAATAAGCGCGGCGAGCCGTTCTAGCTCTTGCCGCGCTTCATCTTTGCTCAGGCTTTCAACCGTGCGCGTATCGCTCATGGGCCCCTCTGTCCTTTTGTGCCGAGGACGTTTCACGCCCTCGATCTTTCAGGTCAAAGTGATAGGGCCCTGTCTGGCAGAGGTCCAGATGTCACGGCGCGCTTCAGGCGCCAATCGCAAGCCTTTGGTCATCCATCTCGCTCGGATCGGGATCGCGCAGCACATAGCCCCGGCCCCAGACAGTTTCGATGTAATTCGCGCCATCGGTCGCTTCGCTGACCTTCTTGCGCAGCTTACAGATGAAGACGTCGATGATCTTGAGCTCGGGTTCGTCCATGCCGCCGTAAAGGTGGTTGAGGAACATCTCTTTGGTCAGCGTCGCGCCCTTGCGCAACGACAACAACTCGAGCATCTGGTATTCCTTGCCGGTCAGATGCACGGTTTTACCGCCCACATCCACCGTCTTGGCATCCAGGTTGACGTTGATCTTGCCGGTGCGGATGACAGATTGCGAATGACCCTTTGACCGGCGGATAATCGCATGAATGCGCGCCACAAGCTCTTCGCGGTGAAACGGCTTGGTCAGGTAATCATCGGCCCCGAACCCAAAGCCCTTGATCTTGCTTTCGGTGTCATCGGCACCCGACAGGATAAGGATCGGCGTATCAATCCGCGCCATGCGCAGTTGACGCAGAACATCATGGCCGTTCATATCCGGCAGACCAAGATCCAGCAGGATCAGATCATAGTCGTAGAGCTTGGCCAGATCGACCCCCTCTTCGCCCAGATCGGTCGTATAAACGTTCAGGTTTGCATGAGTCAGCATCAGTTCAATGCTTTTCGAGGTTGTCGGATCGTCCTCGACCAGTAGTACGCGCATATGGGTTCTCCACAGATCAGTGCTTCATTAAGATCAACACTCGTCAAAAATGGTTAACCACACGTTACCATTGCAGGAACATTCTGCCAACACCCCTAAAGTTGTCTATATTCCTTGAGCGCGGTTACCTTCAGCGCCTGTTCTCCATGGCTGCTGACGGCTGTGACCCAGGCGTCGAACTCTTCCTCGCTCAGCCCGTAAGTCGCCATCGCCTCGCTGCGGGTAATAAGCCCATAGGCCACCCCGCGCACCACGGCCAGTTTGCGCGAGGCCACCCATCGCCGGGTATCGGCGGGGGGCAGGTCTGCGCGACTCAATATCGTGCCATCCGGCAGGCTGACGGCCCTTGGCCCTTCTACTTTCTTCAGATACATCACTCTCACCCTTCTTCTGATGTGGACCAAAATGACAGCATCAGGCTTAACGGCAGGTGAAACCGGGGCTTGAGAGTAATTAGGATTTTCCTATATTCTGAACGACCCTGATCGGAGGCCGATATGGCGCTTGATAGTGATAATCCCCTGAACTCCCTTGGTTTTGCAAAAGACCCGGCCGATACTCGCGTGGTTGTGGCCATGTCTGGTGGCGTCGACAGCTCTGTTGTGGCGGCTTACCTTGCGGAACAGGGCTATGATGTCGTGGGGGTAACTCTGCAACTTTATGACCACGGCGCGGCGCTTGCCAAGAAGGGCGCCTGCTGTGCGGGGATCGATATTCACGACGCACGCCGGGTCGCAGAAGACGTGGGTTTTCCGCATTATGTGCTGGATTATGAAAACATTTTCCGCGACGCGGTCATCGACGAATTTGCCGACAGCTATCTTGCGGGGGCAACGCCGGTGCCCTGTATCCGCTGTAACGAGCGGGTCAAGTTCAAGGACCTGTTGCAGACCGCGCGCGATCTTGACGCCGATTGCATGGCGACGGGTCATTATATTCAGCGCAAGACCGGTTTGAACGGCGCGGAATTGCACTGCGCGGCTGATTCGAATCGCGATCAGTCATATTTTCTGTTCTCGACGACCGCGGAACAACTCGAATACCTGCGCTTTCCGCTTGGGCATTTGCCGTCCAAGGACGCCACCCGAGAGCTGGCGGCGAAATACGGATTGCAGGTCGCAGACAAGCCCGACAGCCAGGATATCTGTTTCGTGCCGGACGGCAATTACGCCAGCGTGATCGAGAAACTGCGCCCCGGCGCTGCAGACCCGGGCGAGATCGTGCATGCCGATGGCCGGGTGCTTGGGGCACACGAGGGGGTGATCCACTATACCATCGGTCAGCGCCGCGGCCTTGGCATCGGCGGGCTTGCCGATCCGCTCTACGTGGTGCGCCTTGATGTGGATGCCAAACAGGTCATCGTCGGCCCCAAGGAGATGCTCTCGACCCGAAAGGTGCCGCTGCGCGAAATCAACTGGCTCGGCGATGAGCCGCTGATGTCGCGGCCCGAATGGACCGTGGCCGTCAAGGTGCGCTCTACCCGACCGGTGCGCGAGGCGATCCTGCGCCCGATTTCGGAAACCGAAGCCGAGGTCGAATTGCTGGTGCCCGAAGAGGGCGTGTCGCCGGGGCAGGCCTGTGTGTTTTACGAGGCCGACGGCACGCGGGTGCTTGGCGGCGGCTGGATCTGGCGCGGGTATTAAGCGCGCGCGCTCCGGGGCAACGGCGGGATTTTGAGTATTTTTGCCAAGAAGAAGCCCGGTTGAAGGTGCCGGGCTTCGGGGACTAATCAGAGGTCTCTGAATTGCGCCTCTTGGCGGGTGGACCAGCGCACAGTGAGATCAAAGCCGTCTTCGGTCTGGGCTTCGGCCTCGACCAGGTCTTTTTCAAATAGCCACGCGCGTTTGCGCCCCGCGTCAAAGCCAAGGTGAAGCTCGGTAACATGGGTCACATCGGCCAAGGCCTCGGTGATGGCGTCGACGAGATCATCAATGCCCTGTCCGGTGATGGCCGAAAGGGCCTGAACATGATCAAGCCGGGCGGCCTTGGTCAGAGTGGCGGCGCGGGCGTCGTCGTCAAGCCGGTCGATCTTGTTCCAGATTTCGATCTGGGGGGTCGTGTCCTTGACGCCGAGGCTGTTGAGGATGGTGGTGACATCTTGGGCCTGCGCCTCGGTCTCGGGATGCGAGATGTCGCGCACATGGCAGATCAGATCGGCGGCGAGCACCTCTTCCAATGTGGCGCGGAACGAGGCGACGAGTTCGGTGGGCAGGTCGCTGATAAAGCCGACCGTGTCCGACAGGATCACCTCGGGGCCGCCGCCGGGCAGCTTGATGCGCCGCATGGTCGGGTCAAGCGTGGCAAAGAGCATGTCCTTGGCCATCACCTCGGCCCCGGTCAGGCGGTTGAACAGGGTGGATTTGCCGGCGTTGGTGTAACCGACAAGCGCGACAATCGGGAACGGCACCTTGGCGCGCGCGGCGCGATGCAGGGCGCGGGTTTTCACCACCTTCTTGAGTTGACCGCGCAGGCGCACCAATTGCTCGTCGATGGCGCGGCGGTCGGCCTCGATCTGGGTTTCGCCGGGGCCGCCGACAAAGCCCAATCCGCCCCGCTGGCGTTCAAGGTGGGTCCAGGCGCGCACGAGGCGGGTGCGTTGATAGGACAGCGCGGCCATCTCGACCTGAAGCACGCCTTCACGGGTGGCGGCTCGGTCGCTGAAGATTTCCAGAATCAACCCGGTGCGATCGAGCACCTTGACCTCCCAGGCCTTTTCGAGATTGCGCTGTTGCACCGGCGTGACCGGGCCATCGACCAGCACCAGCTCGGTCTCGGAGGCCTCGATCGCCTGGCGCAGCTCTTCAAGCTTGCCCTTGCCGAACAATTTCCCGGCATCGGGTTTGCGCAATCGCACGACCTGCGCGCCGACCACCTCGATCTCGGGTAAGGCATGCGCCAGCGACACAGCCTCTTCCAGAGCGAGATCGGGATCGCGCTCTGACCCGGCAGAGGGAATTTCAGGATGAATGACCCATGCCCGTGTCACGGGGCGCGCGTTATCGGTCAATTGGTGTCTTCACCATCATACAGGTTGACCGGTTGCGACGGCATGATCGTCGACACGGCATGTTTATAAACCAGCTGGGATTGCCCATCACGGCGCAGCAGGATGCAGAAGTTGTCAAACCAGGTGATGACCCCCTGCAATTTGACCCCGTTGATCAGGAAAACCGTGACCGGGATTTTTGTCTTGCGAACCTGATTGAGGAACGCGTCCTGCAAATTTTGTCGATCAGAAGCCATTTATGTTCAAAGCCTTTATTCTTGCACACATCGCGAACCGATGCCTGAGGATCTTGCATATGGCGCGAGTATGTCTTGCCCGCGCATGACTTTCCAGCCTAAAAATGCAATCGGGGTGTGGCACGCTCGCGCCCTGCCCTAGTCGCGCCAGACCGCCGGGTTCAGCAGGGCGATCATCGCCAGCGTCTCAAGCCGCCCCAGCACCATCGCCGCACCATAACAGAGCTTGGCACCGGCGCTTAGCTCGAACAGGCGGATTGGCGTGTCACTGGCCAGAATGATCAACGGCCCGGTGGTGGAGAGCCCCGAAATCGACAGGATCAGCGAGGATTCGAAATCCTGGCCAAAGAGCGCAAGCAAAAGCGTCACAAAGGTCAGCGACATCGCGAACAGCATGAAGAAGACCCAGGCGATATAGGCGCCATGCCGCCTAATCCGCCGCCCGGCCCGCGTCGAGCGCCCGACAGAGGACGGATGAACCAGGCGTTCAACCTCGCGCTTGCCATGCAGGTAGAGCGCATAGACCCGCAAAAGCTTGACCCCGCCGGCGGTGGTGGCGACGCCGCCGCCGACAAGCGACAGCCCCAAGAGCACAAGCCCCGGCGTGCCAAGCCCGGACCAGTCGCGCGCCGCCTGCCAATCGGCGCTTTCGAATCCGGTGGTCGACAGGAACGACAGCACGGTGAACATCCCGCCCCAAAAGGCACGCAGGCCCACGGCGAAATTATCGGCCTCGACCACCTCGAAGGCGGCAATCCAGTGCCGCGCCACCAGCAAGAGCGGCACCCCAAGCACCAGCATCACCCCCAGCCGGAACTCAGGGTCGTAAAGCACGCCGGGACGCGCGGATGTGATGGTGTCAGACGAAAAGGTAAGGCGCGACAGGGCAAACAGCAGGAACAGGAAAATCGCGAACTCTCCGCCAAATCCAGAGGCACCGTTGTGGACCCCGCCAATCGAGGAAATCCCGCTTGTCGCCAGTGTCGACATGGCATGGACCATCGCCACGAAGGCCCGCTCGCCCCCCATCATCAGGATCACCCAGAGCGCACCGGTCAGCCCGATATAGACCGGGGCCAGCCCGGCGGTGATCTGCGCCAACCGCTTGGCCGGGCTGGCGCGCTGAAACCGCCCGGCGCGGGCGTCATCCTGGCCCGGCTCGGCGCGTGCCGTTACCTCAAATCCGCCAAGGTTCAGCGGCGCCAGAACCGCCGAGGCCGAGATCCAGATCAAAAGCCCACCGCCCCAGCCGACCAGGGCGCGCCAGAAATGCAGGCTGTCCACCAGCCGCCCCGTGGCGCCGAACAAGGTGGCGCCTGTGGTGGTAAAGCTTGAAACCATCTCGAAATAGGCATTCAAAAAGGTGGTGTTGCCGACGCCCTCGTAAAACGGCACCGCAAGAAACAGCGGCAGGATCAGATAGGCCAGCAAGAGCGACACAAGGTTCTGGCTGTCGCTGATCTCGCGTCTCTCGCGCCCCGACATGGCAAGGCCGATGATCATCACCAAGGCCATGCCGAGAATGGCGGAGTAGCCAAAGGCGCGCGCCACGCTGGTGTCGTTGCGCATCAAGGCGTCAATCGTCGGCAGCAGCATCATGATCGACGCGATGCCGGCCAGGATCAGGATAAGCGGAAAGGTGAGAATCCGGGCGATCATCGGCTAGAAGAAATCTATCGAGACCTGCAACAGCTGCTCGACCGCCGCCACATCTGCCGCCAACGCAAAAAGCACGATCACATCGCCGGCCTCGATCCGCATACCGCCTGCGGGTTTGACGATCTTGTCGCCTTTTCTGACGCCGCCGACCAGCACGCCCTCGGGAAAGCTTATGTCGCGGATCGCGGCGCCGGCGATGGAAGAGGTCGACATCACTTCGGCCTCGATCACCTCGGCCTCTGCGTCGCCGATCGAATAGACACCGCGCACCCGGCCATGGCGGATATGGCGCAGGATCGAACTGACCGTGGTGGCGCGCGGGTTGATATAGGCGTCAATGCCAAGCGGCTCCAGCATCGGGATCATGGTCGGATCGTTGATCAGCGCGATAGCAAACGGACAGCCCTCGGTCTTGGCACGCACGGCGGCAAGCATGTTGGTCTTGTCGTCATCCGTCACCGCAAGCACCGCATCGGCGCGCGAAATCCCCGCCTCGGCCAGAAGCGCGGCGTTCAACCCGTCGCCGTTAAGAACGATGGTCCGCTCAAGCGCATCCGCGGCGCGTTCGGCCTGGGGGCGGTTGCGTTCGATAACCTTGGCGCGAATACGCCCGCCGCTGCGCGTCTCAAGCGCCTGCGCCACAGCAAGGCCGATATTGCCGCCGCCGATGATCACCACCCGCTCTTGCTTCTTTTGCGACTTGCCAAAAACGTCCAGCGTGCGCGGCACATCCTCGATCGGGGCAAACAGATAACACTCGTCGCCCTCAAAAAGCTGATCGCCGGATTCAGGCGCGAAAAGCCGCCCCTCGCGGCGCACCGCCAGAACCACCACCCGCAGCGTCGAAAACAGATCGCTCAGCTGGCGCAGCGGCGTGTTGAGAACCGGGCAATCCTCTTCGAGGCGCAACCCCATAAGCTGAGCCTTGCCGTCCATGAACATCTCGGTGTCAAAGGCGGCCGGCGCCGCAAGCCGTTGCAGGGCCGCCACCGCGACCTCTCGCTCGGGGCTGATCACCACGTCAATCGGCATGTGATCGCGCCGGTAAAGATCGGAATAAATCGCATCAAGATAGGACTGGCTGCGCAGACGCGCGATCTTGCGGCTGATGCCAAAGACCGAATGCGCCACCTGACAGGTCACCATGTTGACCTCGTCGGAATAGGTCGCGGCAATGATCATGTCGGCGTCGCGCGCGCCTGCCCGATCAAGCACATCAGGGTAAGAGGCAAAGCCGGTGATCCCCTGCACATCCAGCGTATCGGTGGCACGGCGCACCAGATCGGGGTTGTTGTCCACGACCGTGACGTCGTTGCGTTCGCCCGAAAGATGGCGTGCGATCTGCCAGCCCACCTGACCGGCCCCGCAGATGATGACCTTCATTGCCCTGCCTCATCCTGTCTGAGCGTGTTGCATGACAGAAGGGTCCGGGCGGGTCAATTCCTTTGTCCTCCCAAGCGACTGCGCTATACTGGCGGGCATGTACAAGATCCGCAGCCTCACCCTCTTGGCCCTCGTCCTGCTCGGCGCCTGCGCGCCGCTCTCGATCTATTACAAGGAAGGCGCCGATGTGGTGCAATCCGAGATCAACCTGACCCAATGCCAAGTTTCGGCCCTCAAAGAGGTGCCACGCGACATCCGGACCCGCTATGTTCCGGCGCGCTACGCGCCCTACACCCATTGCAACGCCGCCGGATATTGCAGCACGCATTACCGAATGATCAGCCCGGCGCGCACCGAAACCTATGACGCCAACGCGCGCCTGCGCGTCAAAGTCGTGGATCAGTGCATGGCCATGGTCGGCTATCGCCCGGTCGCGCTGCCGCAATGCAACGCCGAAACCACCCGCAAAACCGCGCTTACCGCCACCAAAACCCTGCCGCCGCTGACGCCCAAAAGCTGCGCAATCCGGCTCAAATCCGGCAACTGGCAGATCGTCACACCCTGACCTGCCGTTTCTTCTTGCCCCAAATATCCCGGGGAGTGTGAGGGGCTGGCCCCTCACCGCGCTCGCCGCAGGCGAAGCCGTTTACGGCTCTATCCCGCAGCCTGCTCTTGCGCATCCTCATCGCCATTGCGCACGCCACCCTTGCCACTGGTGACCACACCAAGCGACTTGAGCTTGCGGTGCAGTGCGCTGCGCTCCATGCCGACAAACTCGGCGGTGCGGCTGATATTGCCGCCGAAGCGGTTGATCTGGGTCAGCAGATATTCGCGCTCGAACGCCTCGCGGGCCTCGCGCAGGGCCATCGTTGCAATCGCCCCCGACAGAACCACGCGCCCCTCATCCGCCGACGCACCGGTTTCACCCGGCAATTCGCGCACCTGGATCGGATCGGCGCCCTCGCCAAGGATCAGCACCCGTTCGATCACGTTACGCATCTGGCGCACATTTCCGGGCCAGCGCATGGTCTGCAACAAGGCCGCCGCTTCATTGCTAACGCTGCGCAGCGGCAAGCCTTGGGTCTTGTTGAACATCTGGATAAAGTGATCCGCCAGCGCCGGAATATCCTCGCGCCGCTCCTCAAGGCTTGGCACCGTGATCGGCACCACGTTGAGTCGGTGAAACAGCTCGCGCCGAAACCGGTCGGCGGCAATTTCGGCCTCGAGATCGCGGCTGGTCGAGGAAATCACCCGCAGATCGACCTGCACCTTTTCCGACCCGCCAACCCTTAAAAATGTCTGATCGACCAGCACCCGAAGGATCTTCGACTGGGTTCCGGGCGGCATATCGGCGACCTCGTCGAAATAGATCACCCCGCGATTGGCCTCTTCCAAAAGGCCCGGCGTCACCCCGCCCTCCTCGCTTTCGCGCCCGAACAAGACCTCTTCCATCCGGTCGGCCTCGATCGAGGCGCAGCCGACACTGACAAAGGGCGCATCGGCGCGGTTTGAATTGGCGTGGATATAGCGCGCCGCCAGCTCCTTGCCCGACCCTGCCGGCCCGCTCAGCATGACCCGGCCGTTGGATTTGGTGACCTTGTCCAACTGTCCGATCAGGGTGCGAAAGGCCGGCGAGTCGCCGAGCATCTCGGCCGGGGTGGTGTCGCGCCGCTTGAGCGCCTGATTTTCACGCCGCAAACGACTGGTTTCCATGCCGCGCCGGATCACCACCATCAGCTGGTCGATATTGAAGGGCTTTTCGATGAAGTCATAGGCGCCCTGCTTGATCGCCGCGACCGCGATTTCGATATTGCCATGCCCCGAGATGATCACCACCGGCACATCCGGGTAATCGCGCTTGACCGTCTTGAGGATATCAATCCCGTCCATCCGGCTGTCCTTGAGCCAGATATCAAGGATCAGCAGCGCCGGCTGTTCCCCGGCAATTTCCGCCATCGCGTCGTCGGAATTGCCCGCAAGACGGGTGGTATAGCCCTCGTCCTGCAAAATATCCGAAATCAGCTCGCGAATATCGCGCTCGTCATCGACAATCAGAATATCACTCATGTGTCCCTCATACTGCCTTTTGGGCCTCTACTGTGTCTTCTGGCACCGCCACCAGCGGCAGGCGGATCACCGCCATCGCACCGGGATGGGCGCCCTCTTCAAACGGGTCGGCATCTTCCAGCATCAGGGTGCCGCCATGTTCTTCGATGATCTTTTTCACGATCGGCAGACCAAGCCCGGTGCCCTTCTCGCGGGTTGTCACGTAGGGCTCGAACAGGCGCGAACGATCCTGTGGCAGACCGATGCCATTGTCCGAAATCCGGATCACCGCCATCTGCTCCTCAAGGGCGCTTTGCACCCGGATTTGCGGGATATGCCCCTCGGGCGCGCCTTTTTCCTGATAGCTTTCAATCGCTTCACCGGCGTTCTTGATCAGGTTCGTCAGCGCCTGGGCGATCATCGTGGCATCAATCTCGGCCCAGAGCGGCGCCTCGGCAAAATCGAGATCAAAGCGCACATCCGGCTGGCCGCTTTCCTGAAGCAAAGCCACGTCACACAACAGCCGGGTCAGGCTTTCCTGCTTGGTCTGGGGCTCGGGCATGCGCGCGAATTTCGAGAACTCATCGACGATCCGGCGCAGGTCGTTGGTCTGGCGCACCACCACATCGGTGAGCTGTTCAAGGCTCTCGGCCTGATCCGGCTCAAGCTGGCGGGCAAATTTGCGCTTGATGCGCTCGGCCGACAGCTGGATCGGGGTGAGCGGGTTCTTGATCTCATGGGCAATCCGGCGCGCCACGTCGCCCCAGGCCGCCATCCGCTGCGCGGCGACAAGATCGGTCACATCGTCAAAGGCAACCACATAGCCCTCGCGCCGCCGCTCGGCACTGATCCGCGTCGACATGCGCACCAGCAGGTTTTCCTGCCGGTTGCCGCGCGTCACCTTGATTTCTTCCTGCACGAAACCGCTCGGGGTCTTGCGCAGCTTTTCAAACAAAGCGCCGAATTCGGGTACGGCCACACTGAGCGCGACGGATTGCTGATCTTCCTGCCAGTCCAAAAGCCGCTCGGCGGCGCGGTTCACAAAGGTCACGCGCCCCTTCGCATCAAGCCCAAGCACCCCCGACGAGACCGAGCCGAGTACCGAATCAAACAGCCGACGACGGCGCTCGATCTGTTGCGTGTTTGCCAAAAGCGTGTCGCGCTGCCCCTTGAGCTGGCGGGTCATCTGGTTGAAATAGGTGCTGAGCATGGCGATTTCGTCGTCGCCCTCTTCCTCGCGCACCTGGGTGTCAAGATCGCCTTCGCCAACCCGCTGCGCCGCACTGGTCAGCCGCCCCACCGGCAGCGACAGGCGTTCGGCAAACCACATGCCAAGCCAGATCGCGGCAAGGATAAGGATCACCGCAAAGCCAAGATACAAAAGTCCAAATTCAAACAGGACCCGGCCGCGCTCGCTTTCGCGCTGCTTGTAGAAGGTGGCGGTTTCCTTGGTGTCATCCAGCAGGCTCAGGATCGCGCCATCGACATTGCGGCTGACATACAAAAGGCGGTCCGGGATCGCCGTCAGCGGCATCAGGGCGCGGAATTCGTTGTTGTCCCAATCGCGGATCACCAGCACGCCCTCGTCATAGGCGGTCTCGATCTGCTCGCGCGTCGGGCGTTCGAAATCAAACAGATAGGATTGCTCGCCGCGGGCGCGAATCGCGCCGGTGCCGTCGATCACAAAGGCCTCGCGCAGGCCGCGCTGAATTTCGCGCTGCCCGCTCGATAGAACCTGGCGGATATCGCCGTCATTCATGAACACGGCCGCCCGCTTGGTGGCATTGAGAACCGAGGCCAGAACCTGGATGTCGGTCACCAAATCGCGGCGGTGCTCTTCCTGATAGGCCTCGGCGGCGGCGACCGAGCTATCGACCACCCGGCCAACCCGGTCGGAAAACCACGCCTCAAGCCCCATGTTGATCGACAGCGTCGCGAAAACCGCGACCGTCACCGTCGGCACAAGCGCCATCAGCGCGAACACGCCCGTGAGCCGCAGGTGAAGCCGCGAGCCCGCCGAGCGCTTGTTGCGCGCCGCCACCATGCGCGCCACGCGCTGCATCACAAGGCCCGCGACCATCAGCACGTAAACCATGTCGCTGAGCAGAACCAGCCGAAGCCCGTTGGACGAGGCCCCCTGATCCAGCGGCCCCATCAGCAGATAGGTCAGAAGCGCCAGAAACGGCCCCAGAACCACAAGCCCCAAAGCGGCCCAGTTTTGCAACTGTTGCAGGCGCCGCAAACGGCTTATCGTGTTCCACGACAGGCGCCCGCTGCGCAATTTGCGTGTCTGCGTTGCCACGCATGCCCCCCATCGGCTAGTGGGGTGACAAGATGCCCCCCGCAACATCTGGACAATTCGGGACGGGACGCCCCAAATAGTCACAGTCCTGTTGCAGTTTTACATCAACTTGCGGCGGCGTGTCACGTTAATATCCAGATCGGTGATCTTCTTGCGCAAAGTATTGCGGTTGATGCCCAGAAGGTCGGCGCATTTCGCCTGATTTCCGCCCGTCGCATCAAGGGCGATTTCCAAAAGCGGCATCTCGATCTCGCGCAGGATTCGCGCATAGAGGCCCGGCGGCGGAAGTGCCGTGCCATGCAGATCAAAGTAGCGTTGCAAATGCCCCGCCACCGAAGCCGAGAGGCTCTCACCGCGCTGCTGGCCCATCACCGGCTCGGCACGCGGCTGATTGCCAAGCACCGCCTCTACCTCGGAGCGGTTGATTTCTTCGGCCATCGCCGTCAGCCCGATGCGGCGCACCGCATTCTCAAGCTGGCGCACGTTGCCCGGCCAGCTATAGGCGCGGATAAGCTCTGCGGCCTCTGGCGAAAGATGGCGCGGCGGCTGGCCGTCACGCTCGTCGCGGGCCAGGAAATGTTCGGCCAAAAGCGGAATATCCTCGACCCGCTCGCGCAGGGCCGGCACGTCGATCACCGCGCCACTCAGCCGGTAATAGAGATCCTCTCGCAGCGTGCCCGCCTCGAGCGCCCCGCCGGGCTGGGCCTGGCTTGTGGCCATGAAACGCGGCACGTGATCGCCGGGCGCATCCATCATCCGCACAACCCGCCCCTGTGCTTCGGGCGGAAGATCGGTGATCTCGTCCAGAACGATGGTGCCGCCCTTGGCCCGCGCCATCACCTTGGCGGGACCATCCATATCGCGCAGATCGCTCGGCCTGACGGTCACGAACGGCAGGGTGCGGCGATCCGAGAAATCATGGATCGCCTTGGCAATCAGCGACTTTCCGGTGCCCGATTCGCCACAGATCATCACCGGCAGGTCGGTGTTCATGATCCGCGCAACCACCCGGTAAAGCGCCTGCATCGCCGGGGTGCGCCCGATCAGCGGCAACTCGTCCGGGCGCTCGGCCTCGGTGTTGATGCGCGGCGCCGTGCGCACCCTGCTTTCAAGCGCGCGCGCCGTGCGCTTCATCAGGTCAGGCAGGTCGAACGGCTTGGGCAGGTAATCATAGGCCTCGGCCTCGGCCGCCTTGATCGCCGTCATGATGGTGTTTTGCGCCGAGATGACGATCACCGGCAATCCGGGCCGGTCGGCGGCGATCTTGGGCAGCATCTCAAGACCATTCCCGTCGGGCATCATCACGTCGCTGATCACCACGTCGCCCTTGCCCTCGCCGACCCACCGCATCAGCGTGGTCAGGCTTGAGGTGGCATGGACCTTGCACCCCGCCCGCGTCAGGGCCTGCGTCAGAACTGTCCTGATCGTGCGGTCATCATCAGCAACAAGTACCGTGCCATCCATGGCTTATGCTCCCTTATCTGTTGGTTACTGCGCGTTGCAGAGAAATCCGGAACACGGTGCGTCCGGGCACCGAGGTGACCGAAATCCAGCCGTCGTGGTCCGAAATGATCTTGGCCGCGAGCGCGAGCCCAAGGCCGGTGCCGTTTTCACGCCCCGACACGAAAGGGTCGAACACATCCTCGGCAATCTCGGGCGGAAGGCCCGGCCCGTCATCGGTAATCTCGATTTGCAGCGGAAGCGCCTTTTCCGCGCCATCGCCCCCGCGCACCCGCAGGGATTGCTCGTAATAGGTTCTGAGGCGGATCGTGCCAGGCTTGCCCCCGGCCGCCTCACTGGCATTTTTCAACAGGTTCAGCACCACCTGCAAAAGCTGATCCGCATCGCCAAGCGCCAGCGGCAGCGAGGGATCGTAATCCTCGACCAGCGCCATATGCGCCGCAAAGCCAAGCATCGCCGAACGACGCGCGCGATCCAGCACATCATGCAGGTTCACCGGTTTGAGATCGGGCGCGACGATATTGCCGAACTGTTCAACCCGCTCCAGCAGGGCGACGATGCGTCGGCTCTCGCTGACGATCAGATCGGTCAGCTCAAGGTCCTCGGGGCTAAGCGTCATCGACAATAGCTGGGCTGCGCCGGTGATGCCCGCCAGCGGGTTCTTGATCTCATGGGCCAGCATCTCGGCCATGCCGATCGCCGATTTGGCCGCCGCCTTGACGCTGCTGTTCTGGGTCATGCGCCCGGCAAGCTCGCGCGGGCTGATCAGCATGAGCATATGCCCCGCCTGCCCGGCCAGCGGCGAGACCTGCAAATTGCACTGCATCGGCGCGCGCTCGCCATTGCCGACATCGACGTCGTTGACAAAAAGTGGCGCATTGTTGGCGCGCGCCCTCTCGAAGGCCTCTTCCAGCGGCGCATTCACCGCCAGCTTGTCCCAGACCGGCTGACCGATCAGCGCCTTTGACGAAGTCATCAGGAATCCCTCGGCGGCCGGGTTGATCCGCACGATCATGTCGCTGTCGTCAAGCACAAGTGCCGGCACCGGAAGCGAGGCCCAGATGGCATCCTGATCAATCATGCCGCCACCTTTCCGGGATTTGCATCCGCCATGGCCGCCGGGATCAGGGCCAGAACCTCGTCGATCTGTTTGCTGGTCAGGATGCGCCGACGCAGCGCCGGTTCGGTGCCAACCGCATCCATATACCAGCCAAGATGCTTGCGCGCGTTGCGCAGCCCAAGGACCGCGCCGTAAAATCGGATCATTGCCTCGTAATGCTCGCCAACAAGCTCGGCCAGGGCCGCGCCTTGTGGCACCTTTGGCGCAGGCGCGCCGTAAAGCGCCGCCGCGACCTGGGCCAAAATCCACGGGCGCCCTTGCGCCCCGCGCCCGATCATCACCCCATCCGCCCCCGACAGGTGCAGCGCCTCGCGCGCTTGCGCAACGCCAGTGATATCGCCATTGGCAATCACCGGGATGCCAACCGCCTGTTTGACATCTGCAATCGCCGCCCAATCGGCGCGGCCCTTATAAAACTGACAGCGGGTGCGCCCGTGAATGGTGATCATCGCGATGCCCGCGGCTTCGGCGCGCTTGGCCAGCTCGGGCGCATTCATGAGCGCGTCATCCCAGCCAAGCCGCGTCTTGAGCGTGACCGGCACCGTGACCGCGCCAACCACCGCCTCGATCAGGCCGAGCGCGTGATCGAGGTCCTTCATCAGGGCCGAGCCGCTGGCGCCGTTGCCCGCCGCACTCGTAACCTTTTTCGCCGGGCAGCCCATGTTGATATCAATGATCCGCGCGCCATTGGCCTCGACCATGCGGGCGGCCTCGGCCATCCAATGCGCCTCGCGCCCGGCCAGTTGCACGGCGGTGTTTTCAATCCCAAAGCCAAGCTCGGCCTTGCCGCGCGCACAGGGGCGGGCCTGCACCATTTCCTGACTTGCGATCATTTCACTGACCACGAGCCCCGCGCCAAAGCGCGAGACCACGTTGCGAAACGGCAAGTCGGTGATTCCCGCCAGAGGGGCGAGCAAAACCGGGGTCGTCATCGGGTGATCGGTCACTTGCAGGGTCACATGCCTAATCCTTGTGCAATGGCGCTGTTCTAGCTGTGAATCCAGCCTGAAACAATGTTCACAGGCCTAAAATAGCAACATTGAAAGCGCCTGTGCTTAATTTTTAGGCAACCGCACAGCCATTGCGCTTGTCTGCGGCGCGGCATAAATCAAGGGCATGACAATCGCCGCCCTTATCGTTGCCGCAGGCCGAGGCCAGCGCGCAGGCACGCCAGGCCCCAAGCAATGGCAGCCGCTTGGCGGGCGCCGGGTGATCGACTGGACGCTGGACGCCTTTCACGCCACGCCTGTGGTCAGTCGCATCCTCGTGGTGCTGCACGCCGATGACCTCGGGCTTTTGCCCGACTCACCGGATATAGAGATCACAACCGGCGGTGACAGCCGCGCCGGGTCGGTGCGCAACGGGCTTGAGTATCTCGCCGCGAATGGTGGCGATGTTACCCATGTCCTGATCCACGATGTCGCCCGGTGCTGTATCACCCCGGCGCATATCGCCCAGATTGCTGCGCGGGTTCAAACCGGCGACACCCCCGGCGTCGCCCCGGCCCTTGCGGTGACCGATGCCCTTTGGATTGGCGCTGACGGACAGGTCGCAGGCACGAAAGATCGAAGCGGCCTTTACCGCGCCCAGACCCCGCAAGCCTTTGATTTTGTGGCCATCCTTGCCGCGCATCGCGCCCATCCGGGTGGTGCCTCCGATGATGTCGAGGTCGCGCGCGCCGCAGGGCTTGCGGTCAGCATCGTTGAGGGCGATGAGAGCAACCTGAAAATCACCCATCCGCCCGATTTTGAACGGGCAGAGAAAATACTGAGGGATCAAATGGATATTCGCATCGGCTCAGGCTTTGACGTGCACCGTTTTGGCGCGGGCGATCATGTCATGCTCTGTGGTGTCGCCGTGCCGCATGAGCGCGGGCTTCAGGGGCACTCCGACGCCGATGTTGGCATGCATGCGCTCACCGATGCGATCTACGGCGGGATGGCCATGGGCGATATCGGGCGTCATTTCCCCCCAAGTGATCCGCAATGGAAAGGCGCCGAAAGCCATATCTTCCTGCGCCATGCCGTTGCCCTTGCGACGGAACATGGATTTAAAATCAACAATATGGACGTCACTCTTATCTGTGAGCGCCCCAAGATCACGCCCCATTCCGCCGCCATGCAGGCGGCATTGGCCGAGATCACCGGCGTCACGGTTGACCGGATTTCGGTCAAGGCAACCACGTCAGAGCGGCTCGGGTTTACCGGGCGCGAAGAAGGCATCGCGGCACAAGCCGCCGTAACATTGGTGAAGATATGCGCGTAAGTCATTTGATTGCAACGTTTTTCTGTGTCGGCCACCTGCGCCCGGCACCCGGAACATGGGGATCGCTCGCCGCCCTGCCGACGGCATGGGCCTTGCATGTGCTGGGTGGTCCGATCCTTTTGGCGCTTGGTGTTGCCCTTTCATTCACATTAGGAGTGTGGGCCACAGCACGGGAAACAAAAGGAAAAGATGATCACGACCCCTCCGAGATCGTGATCGACGAGGTCGCCGGACAATGGCTTGCGCTTTTGCCGGTCTCGATCGGCGCGACCCACGCGGGCGTCGACATGCTGGCGCTTTGGCCGGGTTGGGTCACGGGTTTCGTGGCGTTTCGCCTGTTCGATATCCTCAAGCCCGGCCCGATCGGCTGGGCGGATCGGCGCAATGACCCGCTTGGCGTGATGCTTGATGATATCTTCGCCGGTATCGCCGCAGCGCTTTGCGTCATGGCAGGGGCCGCGATCTCGCATGGCCTCCTGGGCGCATGACGGTTTCCGAGATCCTTGCGCGAGCGCGCGAAAAGGGCCTGCGCATCGCCACCGCCGAAAGCTGTACCGGCGGGATGATCGCCGCGCGGCTGACCGATATAGCGGGCTCTTCGGATGCGTTTGACCGGGGCTTCGTAACCTATTCCAACGCGGCGAAACAGGACATGCTTGGCGTTGCCACGGCCACGCTAGACGCCCATGGCGCGGTCTCGGAACAGGTGGCCGCCGAGATGGCGTCGGGCGCCCTGCACCACTCTGCTGCCGATATCGCGGTGTCCGTCACCGGCATCGCAGGCCCCGGCGGATCAGAGCACAAGCCCGAGGGCCGGGTCTGCTTTGGTCTTGCCCAAAGGGGCGCGCCGGTGCTGGTTGAAACCATCGAATTCGGTGCCCTTGGCCGTGAGGGCGTGCGCCTTGCCAGCACCGCGCATGCGCTTGATCTTCTGGCAAAAGCCGTAAACTGACTTCGCGTGCAAATTGGGCGCAGGCCCGAATTACAGCCTAATTTTTAGGCGCTTTGCATAACGCCCGCTCTTTGGGCGCCTTCAGATACGATTGCCGCTTTTTTTACCGCTCCGTATTCGGTTGAACCGTCACAAACCGAAAAAAACCCATGGAGAGGAAAAGAGATGAACGGAGCGGATACCGCCTGGATCATTGTGGCAACGGCGCTGGTGCTGTTTATGACATTGCCGGGGCTTGCCCTGTTTTACGGCGGCCTCGTGCGCGCGCGCAACGTGCTGAGCGTGTTCATGCAGTGTTATGCGATTGCCTGTTTGATGAGCGTGCTTTGGCTTGTCGCCGGGTACTCCATTGCCTTTGGCGATGGCAACGCGCTCTGGGGCGGCTTGGGCAAGATGTTCCTCAGTGGCGTCACCGCCGATAGCCTGTCGGGCACCCTGCCCGAGGTTCTGTTCTTTGCCTTTCAGATGACATTCGCGATCATCACCCCGGCGCTGATTGTTGGCGCCTATGTCGAGCGGATTGGGTTTGGCTTTGTCCTGCTGTTCTCGGGCCTCTGGATGCTGCTCTGTTATGCGCCGGTGACCCATTGGATCTGGGGCGGCGGCTTTCTGGCGGATGGCGGCATTTTCGGCGAGACCGGCGTCAAGGATTTCGCCGGCGGCATCGTGGTGCATGAAACGGCCGGTCTGGCGGCGCTGATCATCGCGGTGATGCTTGGGGCGCGCAAGAACCGCACCACGCCGCCGCACAACCCCGGTTTCGTGATGATCGGGGCGGCGATGCTCTGGGTCGGCTGGTTCGGCTTTAATGGCGGCTCGCAATTGGCGGCCGACGGCGGCGCCGCGATGGCGCTGACCGTGACTCATATCTCGGCGGCAACCGCCTCGCTCAGCTGGGCGCTCTGGGAAAAGATCAAGTTCGGCCGCGCCTCGCTTGTCGGCATCGTGACCGGCACCATCGCCGGACTTGCGTCAATCACACCCGCAAGCGGCTTTGTCAGCCCGGTAGAGGCGCTTATCATCGGCGCGATTGCCGGGGTTCTGTGTCAGGAGGCGGTCAACCTGATCCGCGAAAAGCTGCACATCGACGACACGCTGGATGTCTTCGCGGTGCATGGCGTGGGCGGCATTTTCGGCACGATCATGATCGCGGCCTTTGGCGCCGGAACCTGGGCGGCGCAACTTGGCTCGCTCGCCATCGTGGGCATCTTCACGACGGTTGTCACGGTGGTTCTGGTCAAGCTGGTGTCGCTTGTCACGCCGCTTCGGGTTGATCTTGAAACCGAAACCAACGGTCTTGACCTAAGCGTTCACGGCGAGCGCGCCTACGACATGAGCAGCTAGGCGGCAAAATGTCTTGATCGGGCCTCTCTGAACGCCCGGTCAAGACAGCCAGGCCCCGGTCATACCATGAGGAATATTCAACACTGTTTTTATAAATCGGCGCTAATCGCCGCTATTACGCCATATAGCAGCCTTGTTTAGCCTCCCTCCGCCACACAGAGCATTTTGTGCAAAAAATTACTTTCTTGGGAGATAGACACTTATGAGTACCTCAACCTTCGTGCTGACAGGCGATGTCAATATCAAGATCATCGTGACTGAACTTGAAGATGGATCGCTGAAATTTGACCTTTCCGTGCTGGATGACACCGGCTCTATTGGTGATCTGAACGCAATCTTCTTTGACCTAGCGGACGACAGCCTTGCTGACGGTTTGACCGTCTCAGGCGATGATGTCACCGGGGTGAAATTCAAGGTGGATGGTGTCATCCAAAATCGACAGCTTCACCAATATCAATGGCGAAGTGGTCAATGATTACGGTAAATTCGACAGCGGTGTTCAGTTCGGGACCGCCGACATCGGAGAAGACGATATTCGCGAGACAAGCTTTATTCTGTCCCAAAGCAATGTCGATCTGACCATTGAAAGCATCCTGGGCCAGGATTTTGCCGTTCGCCTGACCAGTGTCGGCCAAGAAGACGGCAGCCGGGAGGATTCGCTTAAAATCGGGGGCGAAGCGCCAATCGAGGCGGACCCGGCCGTCGACCCGGATCCGGTACATATCGCCAATGACGACTTTCTTTTCGTGTTTGAAACCGAAGGCTTCAACCGGGATGGCAGCGGCGATGCCCTGGAAGGGCGCATGACATCCGTTCTTCAGAACGACACAACAGATGACCTTCAATATCTGGGTCAGGTTGAAGGCGTGAATGGCGATACGACGGCTGTGGCGCAGATCGTCAGCGGCTTGAGCGGTGGGCTGCTCATCATGTATGCCGATGGCAGTGTAGATTTCTCGGCGGATGGTCAGTTCGACTATCTTGGCACCGACGAAACCGCCCAAACCGAATTCACCTATGCGATCGAAGGCGGCGACACGGCCACACTCTTTGTTACCATCTGGGGTGAAGACGATATCATTGGCGGCTGAGAATATATTCTTCCTCACCAAAGGGCGCTTTGCGACAACCATCGCAAAGCGCCCGATCTTTTTGTTTATGGGTTGACCCCCTTGACGGGCTGGCTTGCGTGTCTGGCCTAGCCGTAAAGATCATCGGCGCGCTCTTCGAACGCGCGCACGATCCGCTTCATAGCCTCAAAGAAAAACAGATCAGCTGCGGACTGCAAAATTCTGTTCTTGAAGGCGAAATCCACATCAAAGGCAATCTCACAGCCACCCTCGATATCGCGGAACTGCCAGTTGGACTTGAGGTATTTGAACGGCCCGTCAAGATACTCGGTCTCGATCCGTTGGGCCGCAGGCCAGAGCACGACCCGGCTTGTAAAGCGTTCACGGAAGACCTTGAAGCTGACCACGAGATCGGCCTCCATCACCTCTGATCCATCGGCCTGCGGCGTCACACTTCGGACCCGCGAGGCGGCCGTCCAGGGCAGGAATTTGGGATAGTTGGCCACATCGGCCACCAGCCCATACATCTGATCCGCTGAATAGCGCAGGGTGCGTGTCTCGGAATGTGATGGCATAAGGGCCCCGGATGTACAGTGGTTTTCACGTGACAGTGGCGCGCTTTGTCATAGACTGGGGCGGAAATTTCAAGGGGGTGTTATGCCGGATCGTCCTTATGTGATCGACAAACTGATCTCAGCCAAAAGCATCGCCGCCCGCATCGAGGCACTGTCACACGAGATCGAGGCCGAATTTGCAGGCACCAAAAAGCTGACTGTGGTGGGCCTTTTGCGCGGCTCATTCGTGTTCATCGCCGATCTTGTGCGCGAACTTGACCTGCCGGTCGAGGTGGATTTCGTTGAAACCTCGTCTTATGGAAACTCCACAGAAAGCAGTCGGGAAGTGCGTATTCTCAAGGACTTGCGCGGCGATATTGAAGGGCGCGACGTGTTGGTTGTCGAAGATATCGTCGATACTGGTCACACACTTTTTCACGTGCTGAACCTGCTCAATAGCCGTCGGCCGCATAAATTGCGCACCATTGCCCTTTTGGATAAACCGTCGCGCCGCGAGGCCGATATTCGCGCCGACTGGACCGGGTTTGAAATTCCGGACGAATTTGTTGTCGGCTATGGCATCGACTTTGCCCAGAGAAACCGCAACCTGCCCTATATCGGCAAGGTCCGCTTTACCGAGGGCTGACCAACAGTGCCACGACGTCTGGACTGTGCCCGTATTTCGTCTATCTCATAGGCGATCAATCAGGGAGCAGGACAATGACACAACAGATCACCGCCATGCGGCTTGCCGCACATGGTGCGCCAGAGGTCTTGAAGGCCGAAACGCTGGATCTCGCCGCGCCGGGGCCCGGCGAAGTTCAGATCGAGCATTTGGCCATCGGCGTTAATTTCATCGACATCTATCACCGCAAGGGCGTCTTCGCGCCGCCCCTGCCCGTGCCGACCGGTCTTGGCATGGAGGGCGTCGGCCGCGTAACAGCGATTGGCGAGGGCGTTGAGGGGTTTGCCGTGGGGCAGCGTCTGGCCTATGTCGGTGGTCCGCCGGGCGCCTATGCCACCCATCGCAACCTGCCCGTCGCGCGGGCCCTTGCCGTGCCCGAGGCGCTGAGCGATCGCGATATCGCCGCGCTGATCTTCAAGGGGCTGACGGTTGAATACCTGATCCACCGCTGCGCGCCGGTCACCAAGGGCGACACCGTTCTTGTGCATGCGGCGGCGGGGGGTGTCGGGCTTATTGCCTGTCAATGGCTGCACCATATGGGCGTGACGGTGATCGGCACCGTGAGCACCGCGGCAAAGGCAGCCACCGCCAAGGCCAATGGCTGCGCGCATGCGATTATCTATACCGAAGAGGATTTTCCGGCCCGCGTTGCCGAGATCACCGGCGGCACCGGCGTCAAGGTGGTCTACGATTCGGTCGGGGCCGATACCTTCGCCAAATCGCTGGATTGCCTGCGCCCGCGCGGCACGATGGTAAGCTTTGGCGAAGCCTCTGGCCCGGTGCCACCGCTGGCCATCGGCCTTTTGGGCGGCAAGGGGTCGCTTTTCCTCACCCGGCCCTCAATCGCGCATTACACGGCTGTGCGCGCCGAATACGAGGCCGCCGCGCAAAACCTCTTTGCGGCAATTGCGGCGGGCGTTGTGCGCGCCGATACGATTACGACCTATGCGCTAGGCGATGCGGCCAAGGCCCACGCCGATATCGAGGCACGCCGCACCTCGGGGTCGGTTCTGCTGATCCCGTAAGCCTGCGATGACACGGCCCGCTGTCACGGCGGGCCGAATGCCAGTGGCGAATTACGCCAAGTCTTTTGACCGTAAGGAAAAATGGTGAACCCAGCTGGATTCGAACCAGCGACCTCTGCCTTCGGAGGGCAGCGCTCTATCCAGCTGAGCTATGGGTCCACACCTGCGGCGTGGTATAGCGGGGCATTCCCTGCCCCGCAATCGCAAAAATCAGCCGAAAAGCTCGTGCGCCAACTCAAGCGCGTCGATAAGGGCATCGACCTCTGCATGCGTGTTATACATCGCAAATGATGCCCGGCACGTGGCCGTTACCCCCATGTGATCCATCAGCGGCCCGGCACAGTGATGACCGGCGCGCACCGCGACGCCCTTTTTGTCGAGGATCGTCGAAATGTCATGGGCATGCGCCGCGCCCTCCATGGTGAACGAGAAAATCGCGGCCTTGTCGGGCAAGATGCCCTGTTGCGAAATCCAGTTCAGCCCGGCCAGTTTGCCCTGCGCATAGTGGCTCAACTCGTCTTCATGGGCGGCAATCGCCTCCATCCCGACGCCCATCATATACTCAAGCGCGACGCCAAGGCCGATAGTCTGCACGATGCCGGGGGTGCCGGCCTCGAATTTCATCGGCGGGTCGTTATAGGTGACGGCGTCCTTGCTGACTTCGCGGATCATGTCGCCGCCGCCCATGAAGGGGCGCATTTCGGTCATCCGCTCTTTCTTGACAAAGATCGCACCAGAGCCCGAGGGCCCGTAAAGTTTGTGTCCCGTTATTGCATAGAAATCACAGCCCATCTCATCGACATTGACTGGCATATGCACCGCGCCCTGGCTTCCATCCACCAGCACAGGCACGCCCTTGGCATGGGCGGCGTCGCAGATGGTTTTCACATCAACTTTGGTTCCCAACACATTGGAAAGCTGTGTAATTGCGATCAGCTTGGTGCGTGGCGTAATGGCGTCGATCACCTTTTGCGGATCAAGATAGCCGCGTGCATCCACATCCACCCACTTGAGGGCGACGCCCTGACGTTCGCGAAGGAAATGCCAGGGCACGATATTGGCGTGATGCTCCATCACAGACAGGATGATCTCATCGCCCGCCTGCATGCGCGGCATGGCCCAGCCATAGGCGACCATATTGATGCCCTCGGTGGTGCCGGAATTCAGCACGATCTGATCCTCGTCGGCAACACCAAGGAAACGCGCAATCGTGCCGCGCACGGATTCGTACTTTTCGGTCGCCAGGTTACTGAGGTAATGCAGCCCGCGATGCACATTGGCATACTCATAGCTATAGGCGGTTGTGATGGCATCAATCACCACCTGCGGCTTTTGCGCGGAGGCCCCATTATCAAGGTAAATCAAAGGCTTGCCGTTCACTTCTCGTGCAAGAATCGGGAAATCGGCGCGAATTTTCTCTACATCGAGCATCTCATGCCCCTCCCATAGCGGCCACGCCGATCATGCTTAGCAACATGGACAGGCCCACGGCCATGGCCACCATCGCCAAAACAATCACCCCCGCCGCCTTGAACATATTGTCAAAGCGATGCGCGGCATCGACAAATCCGATCAGAATATAAATGCCCCAGAGCGAGGCTATGAAAATCACCATTGCGCCAAGAACAGGCGCCACGATCACAAGAACCGCCACCACCAGTTGCAGGATAAGCCGCAGCACCTGAAGCCAGCAGATCAGCACAAGCATGTCATCCAGACGCCCCTTGCCACCAAAGCCCTGCCCGATCCAGTAAAGCGTCAGCACCGTGATCGCGAGGGCGCCAAACAGAAACATCGTGAACAGAACCGGCGAATGAAAGGCCGGCGGCATCATTGCGGTCGCCATCGGATCGCTTGTCGGCGTCAGTTGCAACGTGACCGAATAGACGATCGAGTTGAGCACCGACATCAGGGCAAGCGCCGTCCAGAGCCATCGCTGCGGCAGGTTGAGCGAGATCAGAACCCCTGCGGCGCTGCGCGGGGCAAATAATGTCTGCACCAGAAGGGCCTTGAACCCGGCCTGTGTCATGCTTTGCTCCACTCCGCCTCTAGCCAGCCGGCGACCCAGAACCAGCCGAAGAAACTCAACCAGATCAGGCCAACCGCCTGAAGCCCCGGCCCCGGACCGATAAAGCCGGCCACAAGCCCGTGCAAAAGCATGATCGGGCTTGTCGCCAGCAGAGCCCAGAACAGCGCGACGCGCGCGCCATAACCAGTGCCCTTGGCACCAAGCACGCGCGCAAGCCCGTGGCTGATAAGCGCCAGCGTGTAAAGGATCAGCGGCGCAATGAATATCCAGGCCAAAAGCGCGCCGCCCAGCATCGGGTTAAGCTCTTGCCCGGTCAGATGCGCCTCGCGGGCAAGACGCGGCCATTGCGCGATGAAAATCACCCCGCAAGCGGCCACGAGAATGACCAGAGCCCGATCCTCGCGGGGACCAGCATCAAGCAGGCGCCGCACCACCCGGCGCGGCCCCTTATAGGTGGCGACGATGTCGCGTGTGACCGGCATCAGCCGCGCCGACGCTCCAGCCAGCCCTCAAGCCGACTGTTTATTTCCCCGCGCAGGGCCTCATCCGAGATTTCCTCGACCGCTTCGGCCAAAAAGGCCAGTGTCAGAAGGTCGGTTGCGATGGCCTTTGGCACACCGCGCGCGCGCAGGTAATAAAGCGCATCCTCGTCAATTGCGCCGGTGGTGCTGCCGTGTGAACAGGCCACGTCATCGGCGTAAATCTCAAGCTCGGGCTTGGCCAGGAACTGGCTGTCGTCCTCCAGCAAGAGCGCCTGGCTGATCTGATAGCCATCGGTTTTTTGCGCGCCGGCCTTGACCAGGATCTTGCCCTGAAACACGCCCGTCGCGCCGTTGCGCAGCACCTTCTTGAACACCTGGCGGCTTTCACAGCGCTCGGCGTCATGGGTGATGAACACGGTGTCGTCGTGATGAAAGTCACCGTCACCCATGGCCGCGCCCGCCACATGAGCGGTCGCATCATCGCCGGTAAGCTCGATCACGCATTCGTTGCGCGTCATCACGCCATTGGCGGTCATGGTAAAGCTCTTGAAGGCGCTCTTTGTCCCAAGGCGGGCAAAGATATGCGTCGCCGCGCGCCGCTCGTGATCGCGCCCTTGGGTGCGCACGTGGTGGAAGGTCGCGCCGTCGCCAACCTCGACCTCCATCACCTTGTTAAAGCGCGCCGCCGCCGGGCCGTTTTCGAGAATGGTGGCTTCGGTGTCGGCATCAAGCTTGACGATGTGGTGTAAAACCGCATCGGAAGTATCTGATTTGTGGATGTAAATCAGGTTTATGGGTTTGCTGGCCGCCGCCGTCACATGGATCAGCACGCCATCGGTTGCGAGCGCGGTATTAAGCGCCGCAAGCGGGCGCGCCACCGGCGTCTGGCCGCGCTCTTCGAGCACGCCATAGGTGTCTTTCGCCCAGTGGATATCGCTTTGACCGGCCTCGGCCAGACGCTCGATGCGCACACCCTCAAGCGCGAGGTCATCGCTGGCCTCGGCATCAAAAACCCCATCCACGAAGACGATCCGAAGGCGGTCAACACCGCCGAACATCTCGGCCTCGCCGCCAGTGTCAAACAGGGCCGCTTTCGGGGCTTCGGCCTGAACAAGGCTGTCGGGACGGGTGAATTTCCAGTATTCATCGCGCCGCTCGGGCAGGCCCATGGCCCGTAGCCGGTCAAGCGCCGCGCCGCGCGCCGCCATGGCCCATGTGCCCCCTTCGGGAAGCGAAAGCGCCGCAAGACGCTCTTGGTTGGCGGTCATTTTTGCCTGCGGGGCCGCCATCATGCCACCTCCGACAGGATATCGGCATAGCCGTTCTTCTCGACCTCAAGCGCCAGCTCCGGCCCGCCGGTCTTGATGATACGGCCATCGAACATGATGTGCACCACGTCGGGTTTGATATGATCGAGCAGGCGCTGGTAGTGGGTGATCACAAGAAAGCCGCGACCCGCATCGCGCAGGGCGTTCACCCCTTCCGACACAAGTTTCATCGCATCCACGTCAAGACCGGAATCGGTCTCGTCGAGAATGCACATCTTCGGCTCAAGCATCGCCATCTGAAGGATTTCATTGCGCTTTTTCTCGCCGCCCGAAAAGCCGACGTTTACGGGCCGCTTGAGCATGTCAGCGTCGATCTTGAGGGTCTTGGCCTTTTCACGCACCAGCTTGAGGAAATCGGCGGCGCTGATCTCATCTTCGCCGCGCGCCTTGCGCTGAGCGTTCATTGCGGTGCGCAGAAAGGTCATGTTGCCCACGCCGGGGATCTCGACAGGGTATTGGAAGGCCAGGAACAGGCCCGCCGCGGCGCGCTCTTCCGGCTCCATCTCAAGGATGTCCTCGCCCTCAAGCGTGGCACTGCCCTCTGTCACGGTATAGCCATCGCGCCCCGAAAGAACATAGGACAGCGTTGATTTACCAGAGCCGTTCGGCCCCATGATCGCATGCACTTTGCCCGCCTCGACGGTCAGGTTCACACCCTTCAGGATGGTCTTGTCCTCTTCTTCAAGATCGACGTGCAGGTTCTTGATTTCCAACATTTTATGTCCTCACCGTGTGTTGCGTTCAAACCCGCCTCAAGGCCGGGTCATCATCTCGATTATCTTCAAAAGCCGATCCGCCGGCAGGGCCATCGGCTTGACGTCAAACTCGGCCATGCGGCCATGCAGGCGCAAAGGCGCGCCCAGAAACTCTTCGATCTGATGGTATTGGCGACGACGTTTATAGTCATCGACCAACACCTTCACCGGCCGGGTCGTGCGCAGCGCCACCGCCATCGCACAGCCGGTACGAAACCGCCCATCGACCAGCACCACATCGGGCTGGCGAAATTCCGGCAGGTCCCAGACCTCCAGCGGATAGGAGGCATAGCGCTTCCAGCCGCTATTGTTGCGGGGAAACCCCCATTCCTTGGTCGGCCCGATATCGGACCAGATCACATCAACCTCGGTCGCCTCGGCGGGCGGGTTTTGCGCCAGAAAGCCGCGCATCATCTGCGCCCAATCCTGATCGCTTTCGACGCTAAACACCTGTTTGCCCGGCATTTCCGAGGCCATCACCGTCGAGCCACCCGATCCGTATTCCAGGATCACCGAGGCCCCCTCATAGGCCGCGCGCACCGCCGCCGCCTCCGCCTCTGGCAGGGTCAGCTCGGGCCGCTCTATGACGGATACGCCCGACATCCTAGCCCAGCACCACCGCCGTGCCCGAGGCCGAGACCATCAACATCGACTCCCCGACAACCTCGCAATCAAGATCAACCCCGACCACCGCATCCGCCCCAAGCGCCGCCGCGCGCTCTTCAAGCTCGCGCAGCGCCACCTCGCGCGCATCCGCAAGCTTGGTTTCATAAGCGCCAGAGCGCCCGCCGACCACATCGGTAATCTGGGCGAAGAAATCGCGCATGATATTGGCCCCCATGATCGCCTCGCCGACAACAATGCCGCGATAATCGGTGATCGGGCGCCCCTCGACGCTTTGGGTGGTGGTGATGATCATCGCCGTCTAGCCTCCTATCGTTCATGCGTAGGGTGGGTGAAACCCACGCCCTAGCCGACCGACCCTTCCAGCGAAATCGCCACCAACTGCTGTGCTTCCATGGCAAATTCCATCGGCAGCGCCTGAAGCACGTCCTTGCAGAAGCCGTTGACCACAAGCGCGACGGCCTCTTCCTCGTCCATCCCGCGCGAGCGGCAATAGAACATCTGGTCGTCATCCACCTTGGATGTGGTCGCCTCGTGCTCTACTCGGCTCGAGTTGTTCTTGACCTCGATGTAAGGCACCGTATGTGCCCCGCATTTATCGCCGATCAAAAGGCTGTCGCATTGGGTATAGTTGCGGCTGTCCTTGGCCTTGGGATGCATCGACACAAGCCCGCGATAGGTGTTTTGCGCATGCCCCGCGCTGATCCCCTTGCTGACGATGCGCGAACGCGTGTTCTTGCCCAGATGGATCATCTTGGTGCCGGTGTCGGCCTGCTGGTAATTATTGGCAATGGCGATCGAATAGAACTCGCCCTGGCTTTGATCGCCGCGCAGGATGCAACTCGGGTATTTCCACGTCACAGCAGAGCCGGTTTCGACCTGCGTCCACATCACCTTGGCCCGATCACCCCGACAATCGGCGCGCTTGGTCACAAAGTTATAGATCCCGCCCTTGCCGTTCTCATCCCCCGGATACCAGTTCTGGACCGTGGAATATTTCACCTCGGCGTCTTCCTCGATGATGATCTCGACCACCGCGGCATGAAGCTGTGCCACGTCGCGCTTGGGCGCGGTACAGCCCTCAAGATAGCTCACGTAGCTGCCCTTGTCGGCGATGATCAGGGTGCGCTCGAACTGGCCGGTGTTCTCGGCATTGATGCGGAAATAGGTGCTAAGCTCCATCGGGCAGCGCACGCCCGGCGGCACATAGACAAACGAGCCATCCGAGAAGACCGCCGAATTGAGCGTGGCATAGTAATTGTCGCTCACCGGCACGACCGACCCGAGGTATTTCCTGACAAGCTCGGGATGCTCTTTGATCGCTTCCGAGATCGAACAGAAAATCACCCCGGCCTTGCGCAATTCGGCCTGAAAGGTGGTGCCGACCGACACGGAATCAAACACCGCATCCACGGCCACCTTGCGCCCTTCGGCGGGCATGTCCTCGGCGCCTTCAACCCCGGCAAGGATCATCTGCTCCTTGAGCGGAATACCAAGCTTGGCATAGGTCGCCAAAAGCTTGGGGTCGACCTCGTCCAATGACTTGGGCTTGACCTCCATGCTTTTCGGGCGGGCATAGTAATACTGGTTCTGAAAGTCGATTTTGGGATAGTCGACCATCGCCCAGGTTGGCTCTTCCTTGGTCAACCAGCGGCGATAGGCTTCGAGGCGCCACTCGGTCATCCACTCGGGCTCTTCGTTCTTCGAGCTGATCAGACGGACGATATCCTCGTTAAGCCCAAGCGGGGCGTATTCCATCTCGATATCGGTTTCCCAGCCGTATTTATAGGCGCCGCCCACCTCGCGCACGGCATCGACGGTTTCCTGATCTACGCCTTCCTTGACCTGAACGTCGTCCAAAACAGCCATTCCTATCTCCTTAACCTCTCAGACCATCCGGCCCTGATGTTTTTGCCAACGCTTCAGCCAGTCTTCGGCAAAGCGCATGATCTCATCTTCTGTCGTCTGGGGCCCAAGCGAGACGCGTATCGCGGAGCTTGCCTTGGCCTCGTCAAATCCCATCGCGCGCAAAACCTTGCTGGCGCGCACCTTGCCACTGGAACACGCACTGCCCGCCGAAATGGCAAACCCGGCAAGGTCCATCGCCATCACCTGCGTCTCGCCTTTCCAGCCCGGCGTAATGAAGCAGCTGGTGTTGGGCAAGCGATCAACGGCTTTCCCGACAAAAATAGTCTCATTTGCAAACTGTGCAATAGTGGATTCTAGAATGTTTCTAAGTTTTTCCACCCTGGCCCAAGTCTCGCCCTCAAGATCACGGGCTGCCGCCTCGGCAGCAGCGCCGAATCCGGCGATGCCGATCACGTTCTCCGTGCCGGCCCGACGCCCCATTTCCTGACCACCGCCAAGGATCTGGGCCGCTACATCCGTGCCCCGCTTCACCACAAGTGCGCCAATCCCTTTCGGCCCGCCAAGCTTATGCGCAGAAACAAGCGCCATCTGACATCCTGACCAGTTGAACGCCATCGGCAATTTGCCAAAGGCCTGCGTCATGTCACTTACCGCAAGACCTTCGGGAAGGGCCTGAACAACGCCGGTCTCGGAATTGGCCATCTGTAAAACCGAGCGCGCCGGATCAGGCACACCGACACGGCCGTCCTCATCAACCTCAAGCTCATCGCTCACCCAGGCCCCGACCGCATCATGCTCAACGCCAGCCCCGGCAAGCCCTCGTCCTGCACAGGCAAGCGCGGCCGCTTCGGTTGCACCGGAGGTGAAAATCACATCCGCCCCCTCTGCCCCAAAGGCCGCTGCCACCTGCGCACGCGCTCTCTCGACCAAACCCTTGGCCGCGCGCCCCTCGGCATGCACACTCGAGGGATTGCCCACGACATCCATCGCCGCAATCATCGCCGCACGCGCCTCGCTCCGCAGCGGCGCCGTCGCGTTATAATCAAGGTAAACACGCGCCATTACACGGCTTCCCCTTCTTCTTGGCAAAAATACTCGCGCCGCAGGCCCAATTCAGCGCCCGGCAGGACGCCACCTTTAATAGCGCCCGCCAGGGCGCGCTGCCGCGACGCCGAAGGCGGCGCAACACCTCTCAGCACGGGGCTCATTCTTCATCCACCACTGAAAACAGATGCGGCACCGCCGGACAGGGCGCCAGCGAGTTGTCAACCACATCGCTAAGCCGGGTCTGATGCAGATAGACATAAACCTGCGCGCTCAGGCCTTCCCAAAGCCGGTTTGCCATGGATTGTGCCCGCGACCCGCTCGCGCCACCTGACGCGCCGGCGCCCTTGTGAAGCGCATCGACCGTCTCATCGACAGCCGCCAGAATGTCGGCCACCCTGATCTCTGACGCCGGCCGCGCAAGCCGATAGCCGCCGCCGGGCCCGCGCACCGAGGCCACAAGCTCGGCACGGCGCAATTTCACGAAAAGCTGTTCGAGATAGGGCAGCGAAATGTCCTGACGGCGCGACACTTCGCCAAGTGTCACCACCGCGCCCTGCGGCTGAAGCGCGATATCCACCAGCGCAACCATCGCATATCTGCCTTTTGTGCTCAGTTTCATTGACCCACTCCCCCGCGAACAGATTGACCTTACGCACCGCAAGGCTTATCTCCCTTTGAGCCATTATGGCCCTGGTCGCAATTTAGAACAGTTCTAAGGTGCTTGAGCGATTTCGTCAAGATTATCGCGCGCGCCTCACAGCAAGGATAAAGGGAACACATGCCCGAGGTAATCTTTCCCGGCCCAGAAGGTCGGCTCGAAGGCCGCTACCATCCGCAAAAAGAAAAGGACGCCCCGATTGCGATCGTGCTTCACCCGCACCCGCAATTTGGCGGCACGATGAACAACAAGGTAGTCTACAACCTTCATTATGCCTTTTATAACATGGGTTTCACCGTGTTGCGCTTTAACTTTCGCGGCGTCGGTCGAAGCCAGGGCGAATATGATCAAGGCGTTGGCGAGTTGTCTGATGCGGCCTCGGCGCTCGACTATCTGCAGTCGATGAACAACAACTCCAAACATTGCTGGGTCGCCGGCTTTTCGTTTGGTGCCTGGATCGGTATGCAACTCTTGATGCGTCGGCCTGAGATCACCGGCTTCATCTCGGTAAGCCCGCCGGCCAACATGTATGACTTTTCGTTCCTTGCGCCCTGCCCGGCCTCTGGGCTTATCATCAACGGCAGCAATGACCGTGTCGCGCCGCCTGCCGATACCACGGCATTGGTGAATAAACTGCATGAACAGCAGGGTATCACCATCACCCATGAAGAGGTCGAGGGCGCGGGTCATTTCTTTGAGGATCCGCATATGGATCCGATGATCGGAAGCGTGACCTCTTACGTCAAACGCCGTCTGACCGAAAACACGCGCTAAAGGGAGCAAACTCGATGGGTGTCACCGAAGATCTTGCCGATGAGCTGGCGCGCGACGTGATCAAGGCCATCGAGGTCACCGGCGACGAGGATCTTGTTGCCGATATCCAAAAGGTGCTCGGCGCCGGGTCACAGACCGCAGAAGAGGCCTTTTTGACCTCGGTTCGCGTGCGCCGCGCCAACATTAAGGCGCGCGCTTATCTGATTGAAAAGTTGAAGAAATTCAAAGCCGAGAAAGAAGCAGCGCAAACTTCGGGCGACGCGATGGACCCACGCGCTCTGCGTTAGCGCCGGGCACGCGTGGGTTTCACCCACCCTACGTTACACTTGACCGTCGTCTGTACAAATTACCAAAGCCCCTCGCCGAGCCCCCGGCGCGGGGCTTTTTGTGTCAACCGCGCTAATTTTCTCCTTCAGCCAAAGTGAAAACAATCTTCCACAGATTTCCGTCGTTGGGATCACATCCCTTTGCTGTTTTTTAAACCTTTGGCGGTTTTCTTGCCGGGTACACAAACCCAAGGAAACTCCGATGGCCAAGGATAGATTGCTGAGTGCCGCAAAAACCGCGGCAACGCTGGCGGTGGTGCTTTGTGGCGGCGTCGCATCCGCCGACACGCTGCGCTTCGGTGGCACCGGGACGGCCCTCGGAGCCATACGCCTCTTGGCCGAGGCCTATGAGACACAGCACCCGGATATGACCGTCGAGGTGCTTCCAAGTCTCGGAAGCAGTGGCGGCATCAAGGCCGTGATCGCCGAGGCGATTGATCTTGGGCTAAGCGCGCGGCCGCTAAAGGCGACGGAACAAGCGGCGGGCGCGCAGGCGAGGGGTTTAGCCCATACCCTTCTGGTCTTTGCCACGGCACGAGACAATCCGATCAACGTGATCACCACAAAGGCCATCGAAGGGGCATTTTCCGGGCATATCCTGCGCTGGGCAACTGGCGCGCCGATCCGTCTTGTCATGCGCCCCGCCGAAGAGGCCAATACCAAGATCCTGAAAGGGCTGTCCGATGGAATGGCGCTGGCGGTTGACCAGGCCCTTGAGCGCCCCGGTCTGATCAACGCAACCAACGATCAGGATAACGCCGACGCACTGAGCGGTTGACAGGCTCTCTCGGCCTTATCGCAAGGGGGCAGATCAAAACGGAAAAACGACGCCTCAAAGTCCTTAGGCTGGATAACACGGCGTCGGACGGCGCCTTTTCCGAAGGCCGGGCAGACGCGCTTTTGAAGTCCATTTACGTGGTTTCAAAGCAAACCTTGCCGCCTCAAGCCGCCCAGTTCCGGGATTTTGTCTATTCCGATCAGGCCCGCTATATCCTTCTGGCCCATGATTCCCCCCCCGCCTGGAAGTGAATTCAATGTTTGAGCAAAGCACCTTGACCCGAGAGATTGACCCGCGTGTCCTTCAGCTGACGACGTTTTTGCTTTGGTGCTTGCCATTGCTTTTGCCGTGATGGCGCCGGTTTTCTACTTTTACTTCGGCTATGAATACGCCCGCGGCAGTTCCAGCGCGCAGGCCAAAGTGAGTTCAAGGTCCGTCTCACAGATTATCGGGCGCAACCCTCAAATGTGGCAGTTCGAATCCCTGAGATTAAACGAAATTCTCGACGGGCACGAAAAGACCGAGATTCGCCGCCTCTATGACATTGACGGCGCACTGGTCACCGAGGTCGGCAATAGCGCCCTGCCCGGCCCGATGATCACGACCACCGCCCCGGTATTCGATGCTGGAATCAAAGCCGGCACTCTGGAGATCACACAAAGCCTGCGCCCGCTGGTCGAGCGCAGCCTTGTGGTCTTTTTATTCTCAAGCCTCATTGGAACCCTCATCTTTCTCGCCATGCGCACGCTTCCCCTCGGGGTCTTGCGGCGGGCGATGGATCACGCATCGTTTCTGGCAAGCCACGATCCGTTGACGAAACTGCCCAATCGAACGTTGTTCAACGATTGGCTCGACAACGCTGCCGTCGATACCGAGCACAGAGAACAGCCACTGGCCGTCTTGTGCCTTGATCTGGATCACTTCAAGGACGTCAACGATACCCTTGGCCATGCAGCCGGGGACGATCTATTGAAGCAAGCCACGGCGCGCATAAAGGCCCTGCTTGAACACAACGACTTTCTGGCGCGGTTGGGCGGCGATGAATTTGCCATCGTGCAGACAACCAAGGACCAGCCGCATCGTGCCACGCAGCTTGCCAGCCAGATCATCGCCGCGCTGGCACGGCCCTTTGATCTTGACGGGACCGAGGCCTATGTCGGTGTCAGCGTCGGCATCACGATCCAGAACGGTGACGAGCAAATCACGGCCGCGACCCTTCTCAAACAGGCCGATCTTGCGCTCTATCGCGCCAAGGGCAAATGCCGAGGATCGTTACAGTTTTTCGCCGAACACATGAACCAACAACTGCTGATCCGCAAACAGCTTGAGGGCGATCTCAGACGCGCCATTCCAGAGGGTCAACTTGAGCTGGAGTTTCAACCTCAGGTCAATCTGACATCCGGCAAGATGGTCGGTGTCGAGGCCTTGCTGCGCTGGAACCACCCGACCAAAGGCCGGGTGCCGCCGGATCAGTTCGTGCACCTGGCAGAAGAGACCGGGTTGATCATTCCGATCGGCGATTGGGTCATTCGCCAGGCCTGTGCCCAGGCAAGTGACTGGCCCGAGTTGAAATTTGCCGTCAATGTCTCTCCGATTCAGTTTCGCCAGGGCAATATCATCGAAACCGTCCGCAGCGCGCTTGATACCGAGGGGATCGACCCGAACAGGCTTGAAATTGAGATCACCGAGGGAATTTTGCTTCAAAACACCGAGGAAACCATCGCGATCCTGAGCGAGCTCAAAGCCATGGGCGTGCGCATCGCGATGGATGATTTCGGCACCGGCTATTCCAGCCTGAACTATCTGCGCCGGATCGAATTTGACAAGATCAAGATCGACCAATCCTTTATCGCGGGACTTGGCCGAAGCACCGAGGCGGATTGCATCATCCAGGCCGTCATTGACCTTGGCGCGTCGCTTGGCATGACGTCAAATGCCGAAGGGGTGGAAACCCTGGCGCAGGCGCGCAAACTCAAGCAACAGGGCTGCAAAGAGGTTCAGGGCTACTTTTTCGGCAGGCCAATGCCCTCGACCAGCATTCAGGAGCTTTTGGTTGATCACGACTGGATGATGCTTGCCGCCGATGACACGCACTCCCGCTCAACCGATAACTACCCTGCGGACGTCTCGCGCGCAGGCCCAATTAACGCCAGGGGTGATCCACCGGCGGCCCGGGTCCCCGCACCAGTGGTGCAGGGCCGTTGCCCTGATCAGGCCCGCAGACGCGCGCCGCTTGGGTCGAACGGTGGTTCATGCAGGATGCGCGCCTTGTGCGGGCGCCCCAGCACCATCACCTCGACCTCGTCACCGGGCGCGGCGCCTTTGACATAGCCAAGCGCAAGGCTCATCCCGACGCTATAGCCATAGGTGCCCGAGGTGACCCGGCCGATGCCCTTGCCATCCTTCATGATCGGCTCGCCGCCGGTGGCATCGGCGTTTGAGGCAGTTACCTCCGCCTCGTCCAGATGCAACAGCACAAGCGTCTCGCGCGGGGCCTTGGCAAGCACCTCTTGCACCGCACCCTTGTTGAGAAAATCCTTGTCCATCTTGCAAAGACCCGCAAGTCCGACCTCTTGCGGCCAGTATTCAGGGCTATATTCGCGACTCCACGAGCCATAGCCCTTTTCAACCCGCATCGACATCAGCGCTCGGCTGCCGACCGGCCCGGCGCCAACCTCTTTGCCCGCCTCGAGAAGCGCGTCGTACAATTGCGCCTGATCTTCGGTGGCGCAATGCAATTCCCACCCCAGATCGCCGGTAAAGCTTACACGCAGGGCAACACAGTCGACGCCACCAAGGGTAATGCGCTGCGAGCGCATGAAGGCGAAATCATCCGTCGCCAGTGACGCATTGGTCAAGCGCTGCAACATCTCGCGTGATTTCGGACCGGCCACGTTAAAGCCGCAGACCTCCTCGGTCAGACTCTCAAAGATGGTGCCCTCGGGCAAGGGCACGGCATCGAAAAACCGCTTGTGATAGCGCTCAGCCATGCCCGAGGAGATCACCCAGAATTCATCCTCGCCGAGCCGCGTCACGGTGGCATCCCCGGCAATCCCGCCGCGCACCCCGATCAGCGGCGTCAGGCAAGAGCGCCCCACCGCACGTGGCATCCGGTTGGCAAAAACCGCGTTTAGCCAATCCTCGGCGCCGGGCCCTTTGACGCGGTACTTGGCAAAGTTCGAGATGTCGATGATACCTGCCCGCTCGCGCAGCATTTTGCATTCCTCGCCAACCGACGCCCACCAGTTCTGGCGGGTAAAGCCGTTGGTATCAGCCGTGCCGGGCGCGCTCGCATACCAAAGCGGATGTTCCCAGCCGTAGTTAAGGCCAAACACCGCCCCCAACTGTTTTTGCCGCTCATATACCGGGCGGGTGCGCAGCGGTCGCCCGGCGCTGCGTTCCTCATTAGGGTAATGGATCGCAAAACGGTGGGCATATTGATCCTGCACCTTGGCCTTGACGAATTTTTTGTCATTTGCCCAAAGACCAAAGCGCGCGATATCCCAGGCGAACATGTCATATTCCATCTCGCCGGTGGTGATCCACTGCGCCACCATCAACCCCATGCCCGCCGATTGGCTAAAGCCCGGAATAATGCCACCGCACATGAAGTAATTCTTCAACTCGGGCACCGGCCCCAAGATCACATTGCTGTCGGGCGACCAGATCATCGGCCCGTTGATCACCCGCTTTACCCCCGCTTCGGCGGCCAGCGGCACACGGTCCATGGCGCGCATCACATTCTCCATGATCCGGTCAAGATCATCGGCAAAAAGCTCATGCGCGAAATCAAGCGGCGTGCCATCTTCGGCCCAGAACTTCATGTCCTGCTCATAGGCGCCGATCAAAAGGCCCTTGCCCTCCTGACGCAGGTAATATTCGCCATCGCGATCCGCAACCGAGGGCAAACGGCGGTCCATCGCGGCAATCTCGGCAATGGTTTCGGTCACGAAATACTGGTGCTCTGTCGGCTGCAACGGCACCTTGATCCCCGCGAGCGCGGCCACTTCGCGCCCCCACAGACCACCGGCATTGATCACCCATTGGGTCTTGATATCGCCCTTGGGCGTGTGCACGATCCATGTGCCGTCGGGCTGTTGCTCGGTGCCGGTCACGGGCGTAAAGCGGTTGATCTCGGCGCCCCTCTGGCGCGCACCGGCCGCATAGGCATTGGTCACACCCGACGGGTCGACATTGCCGCCATCGGGCTCCCACATGATACAGCGGATGCCGTCGAAATTGACCAGCGGATGAAGCCGCTCGGCCTCGTCACGGGTCACCTCGTGAAAATTCATCCCGTAAAGCTTGGCCTTGGCCGCCTGCAGGCGCAGCTGATGCTCGCGGTTCTCGGTCTGCGCAAGATAAAGGCTGCCGGGCTGAAACACGCCACAGGACTGGCCGGTTTCCTGCTCAAGGCTGTTGTAGAGGGTCATGGTGTAATGTTGCAGGCGGCTGATATTGGCGCTGTCATGCAGCCCGTGAATATTGGCCGCTGCGTGCCATGTGCTCCCCGAGGTTAGCTCGTCACGTTCCAGCAGAACCACATCGGACCAGCCAAGCTTGGCCAGGTGATAAAGGATCGAGCATCCGATTACGCCGCCGCCGATCACGACTGCCTGTGCATGGGTCTTCATGGGTCTTCCCTTGGCTTTATGTCCTTGCGCCATATTGAAGACCACGCAGCGCCTTTAATTGCCAGTCTCCGACATGTTCTGTCGTTGTGGTTCCATCTTCCGGCTTTTCTCGCGCGCGCCGATTCGCCTTCTTCTTAGTGTAAATACTCCGGGGAGTTTGAGGGGCAGCGCCCCTCATCAAAGCATAGGCAGCGCGGCGCAGCCGCTCCACCTGGAAAACCCAGGTCAGCCAAGACAAACGACATTATCTGTCGCAAATGTGCATGCACGCCCCCAACAGGGCTTCACTCTGAACCTAAAAACCCGCAAGGAGGCCCGCCATGAAAACCACCACCCGCGTCGTCGTGATCGGCGGCGGTGTCGTCGGCTGTTCGGTGCTTTATCACCTGACCAAGCTTGGCTGGTCCGATGTGATTCTACTTGAACGCTCCGAGCTGACCTCGGGAAGCACTTGGCACGCCGCAGGCGGGTTTCACACGCTCAATGGCGATACCAACATGGCCGCGCTTCAGGGCTATACCATCCGCCTTTACAAGGAACTCGAAGAGATCACCGGCATGTCCTGCGGGCTGCATCACGTCGGTGGCGTGACCCTGGCGGACAATCGCGACCGGTTTGACATGCTTTTGGCCGAGCGCGCCAAGCATCGCTACATGGGGCTTGACACCCATATCGTCACCCCCGAGGAAATCGCCAAAATCGCGCCGGTGACCAATATCGACGGCATCCTTGGCGGGCTCTATGATCCGCTCGACGGTCATCTTGATCCCTCGGGCACCACCCATGCCTATGCACGCGCCGCGCGGATGGGTGGCGCGTTGATTGAAACCCATTGCATGGTGCGCGAAACGAAACAGCGCGGCGATGGCACTTGGGACGTGGTCACCGACAAGGGCACCGTGCATACCGAGCATGTGGTGAATGCCGGCGGGCTCTGGGCGCGTGAAGTGGCGGCGATGGCCGGGGTTTACCTGCCGCTGCACCCGATGGAGCACCAATATATCGTCACCGACGAGATCCCCGAGATTTATGAGCGTGACGCGGAACATCCGCATGTGATGGACCCCGCCGGCGAAAGCTATCTGCGTCAGGAAGGCCGCGGCCTCTGCATCGGGTTTTACGAGCAACCCTGCAAACCCTGGGCGGTGGATGGCACCCCGTGGGAGTTTGGACATGAGCTCTTGCCCGACAACCTCGACAAGATCGAGGCCAGCATCGAATTTGCCTATCGCCGCTTTCCGGTGCTGGAAAAGGCCGGGGTCAAATCGGTGATCCACGGCCCCTTCACCTTTGCGCCCGACGGCAACCCTCTGGTGGGTCCGGTGCCAGGGATGCGCGGCTATTGGTCGGCCTGCGGCGTCATGGCCGGGTTCAGCCAGGGCGGCGGCGTCGGTCTCATGCTGGCGCAATGGATGACATCAGGCGAATGCGAGCGCGATGTAACGGCGATGGATGTGGCGCGCTTTGGCGACTGGATCACGCCGGGTTATACCCGCCCCAAGGTGATCGAGAATTACCAGAAACGCTTTTCCGTGAGCTACCCCAACGAAGAACTTCCCGCCGCGCGCCCGCTGCGCCAAACCCCGATGTATGACGTGTTTGACGGCATGGGCGCGGTCTGGGGCGCGCAATACGGGCTTGAGGTGGTCAATTACTTTGCCACAGGCGATGAGCCGCGCTTTGAAACCCCGTCCTTCCGCCGCTCGAACGCCTGGGAGGCGACGGCCCGCGAGGTTGCCGCCGTGCGCGGCGCCGTCGGCATCAACGAGGTGCACAATTTCGGCAAATACCTTGTCACCGGCACCGGCGCGCGCGCCTGGCTTGACCGGATCATGGCCGGGCGCATTCCCAAACCGGGGCGCCTGTCGCTGACGCCGATGCTTTCGCCCAGGGGCAGGCTTTGGGGCGATTTCACGGTGTCTTGTCTCAACGACGAAACCTTTCGGTTGACCGCATCTTACGGCGCGCAGGCGTTTCACATGCGTTGGTTCGCGATGAATGACGCCGAAGATGTGCGCGTCGAGAATGTCAGCGACCGCCTGAACGGGTTTCAGATCGCCGGGCCGAAAGCGCGCGAGGTTCTGGTGGCGGTGACCCGTGACCGGGTTGAGGAGATGAAATTCATGGACATCCACCGCGCCACCATCGGCATGGTCGACTGTCTGGTGCAGCGGGTCAGCTATACCGGCGATCTTGGCTATGAAATCTTTTGCGATCCGATGGCGCAACGCGCGCTTTGGGATGTGCTCTGGCGCGAGGGGCAAGCCCACGGCATGCGCCCCTTTGGCATGCGCGCGATGATGTCCTTGCGGCTGGACCGCTTTTTTGGCTCCTGGATGAACGAGTTTTCGCCGGATTACACCCCGGCCGAGACCGGCATGGACCGCTTTATCAGCTTCACCAAAGCCGCCGACTTCATCGGTCGCGCGGCGGCCGAGGCCGAGCGTGAGACGGGCGCGAAACGCAAGCTTGTCGCCTTCGAAGTCAAGGCCGAGGACGCGGATGTCAACGGATATGAGCCGATCTGGATCGAGGGCGACGTGCAAGGATTTTGCACCTCGGGCGGCTATTCGCATCACGCCGAAAAATCCATCGCCCTCGGGCTTGTTCCCGCAGATCAGGCCGTGGCGGGTCTGACCGCCGAGATCGAGATTTTGGGGGAGCGCTATCCGGCCACTTTGATCACCGAGCCGCTCTTTGATGCGGATGCTGTGCGAATGCGGGGCTGACAAGATTTCCGGCGCAGGCCTTTAGAGGCGCGCGCCGGAATTTGAGTATTTGGGCCAAGAAGAAATAGCGGTTGGGCGTCGAGCGATTATTTGTCAGGGCCGTCGGGATCGGCCTGACCGACGCCCTTGAAAACGAACTTGAACGGCAGAATCCAGACAATGCCAAGAGCGACATAGATCAAGAGTTCCAGCCACATGGCGGGCCGCTCCAGCAGGCCGATCACGCTAACGGCTGCCACCACATAGGCGGGCATTCCGATCAGCAAAATCACCAGAGACCAGCGGCGGCGCGCCTTGTAGCTTAGGGCCATGTTTGTCCTCAATCCGCGAAGGGGTCGGTCACGAGGATGGTATCCTCGCGCTCGGGTGAGGTTGAAAGTAGGGCCACGGGGCAATCAATCAACTCTTCGACGCGGCGGACATATTTGATGGCCTCGGCCGGCAGGTCGGCCCAGCTCCGTGCGCCTTCGGTCGAATCCGACCACCCCGGCATTTCCTCGTAAATGGGCGTGCAGCGGGCCTGTTGCTCGGCGGCGGTCGGCAGATAGTCAAGCCGTTTGCCGTCAAGGTCGTAGGCGACGCAGATCTTGAGGGTCTCGAAGCCATCGAGGACGTCAAGCTTGGTCAGGGCAATGCCGTTGACGCCCGAGGTGGCGCAGGTCTGGCGCACGAGGCAGGCATCAAACCAGCCGCAGCGGCGCTTGCGCCCGGTGACGGTGCCGAATTCATGGCCGCGCGTGCCAAGGCGAATACCGTCTTCATCCTCAAGCTCGGTCGGGAAAGGCCCCTCGCCGACGCGGGTGGTATAGGCCTTGACGATGCCAAGCACGTAGTCGATCGAACCCGGCCCGATGCCGGTTCCGGTGGCCGCCTGCCCTGCGATCACGTTTGACGAGGTGACGAACGGATAGGTGCCAAAGTCGATGTCGAGCAGCGCGCCTTGTGCGCCCTCAAACAGGATGCGTTTGCCGGCCCGGCGCTTTTCGTTCAGCAGCTTCCAGACCGGCGCGGCGTATTGCAGGATTTCCGGCGCGATCTCTCTGAGTTGGGCGATCAGCGCGTCGCGGTCGATCGGATCAATCCCAAGCCCCTTGCGCAGCGGATCATGATGCTGAAGCGCGCGATCCACCCGTGCCACCAGGGTCGCCTCGTCGGCCAGATCGGCCACCCGGACAGAGCGGCGCCCGACCTTGTCTTCATAGGCGGGGCCGATGCCGCGCCCGGTGGTGCCGATCTTGGTTCCCTTGCTTGCGACCTCTTCGCGGGCGCGGTCAAGCTCGCCGTGGATCGGCAGGATCAGCGGCGTGTTCTCCGCGATCATCAGCGTTTCGGGGGTGATTTCGACACCCTGCTTGCGGATCGAGGCAATTTCCTTGACCAGATGCCAAGGGTCGAGCACCACGCCATTGCCAATCACGCTAAGCTTGCCGCCCCGCACCACGCCCGAAGGCAGCGCATTGAGCTTGAAGACCTCGCCATCAATGACAAGCGTGTGGCCCGCATTATGACCGCCCTGAAAGCGCGCGATCACATCGGCGCGCTCGCTCAGCCAGTCCACAAGCTTGCCTTTTCCCTCGTCGCCCCACTGGGCACCGACTACGACGACATTTGCCATGATTATCCTCTCGGCATTTGGTCAAAACCGGAGCCCGTATAGCGGCGCGCAGCGGCGGGCGAAACCACTAAATCGCCGCAGCCCCTAGACAGGGGATGGCGCCTGCGGCAAATCAGGGGGGATTGACGGGAAAGGATCGACGGATGGGCTTTGTTTTGCGTTGGGCGATGGCCTTTGGCCTGTTGTCGGCGACGTTCAATCCGACCGAGTGGAATTACGTGACCTGGGCGCAGACGGGGTTTGGCGATCAGATGCCGCTGACCGTGTTGCTGGGGCTACTCTTGTTGGTGGGATATATCATTTACCTGCGCGCCACGCTGCGCTCGATTGGCGGCTTTGGTATGGGGCTTGTCATGGCCATCGCCGCAGCCCTGCTGTGGGTGCTTTACGACTATGGCATCCTGCGACTGGATAATCCGTCGGTCAACGTCTGGCTCGGGCTTCTGGCGCTGTCGCTGGTGCTTGGCATTGGCCTGAGCTGGAGCCACGTGCGCCGCAAGCTGTCGGGTCAGGCGGATATGGATGACGTGGATGAGTGAGCGGCGATAATGTCTCGGGCAACGGCTGGTGGGAGCTCTAATGTGACGAATGCTGCGATGCGCATGTAGTTCGGCTTATGTCCGCGCTGCCATGAGCGTGACAAGAACTCCAGCTAGCGTTATTCCAAGGCCACGAACGAAAAGGGATAGTTGATTGGCTGAACGCGACATACCAGATTGGTTTACTAGGGCCGAGGAAGCATTCGATCCCGTCCACCAGAGAGTTGCTGCGGCGATCAAATCGCATGGTCTGCCAACTCACCTATCTTTGGCGCCGCAGGAAGCCGTTTATTTTTTTGTGCATGCCATGGAAATCGCTTACGAAGCCAACAAGGCAGGCATTCACGCCAACGCGCTTTCCCAAACCCGATATTGCATTGAAGCGCTGGCAATAATTGAGCTGGGCATGTGCCGAACGAATGGCCGAGAAGCCATCCTAGAAGACTGGTTGAAGGGCAAAGCGTCGCCCGGCAAAATCCGCCAGTGGCTTGCTAGGGAAGTATGGCCTTCCTATGGTGCGGGACTTTGGTCGGAGAGTTGGGAAGACTTCATGGCTAAGCTGGCAGGAGCCGTCCAGCCATATGCACATTACACTTCGCAATTGGCTCAGTGGCAAAGTCGTTTGCACTTTGCCAATCCCGGAGAGAGCACTGCGTGTATTGAAAGTGGGCCGATCGTCTATGACCCTCAAAAAGCCACCCGAATAACGCTGTATCACTCGATCCTGAATTACACTCTCGGGCGTATTTGGCTTGCTAACTGCGGGTCCGAGGACACGAAATTTTATGGAATTGTTTCTCGTCTTGGAGACGCGCTAGGGAAATCCCGCTACCTTGACGGCCACCAAACGAATTGGGATCAGCAATTTTGGGCAATGGTCTGGGACCGTCGAACTGGTTCACCGCATCTTGAATAGCCTGCCCCTTGCCGGTGCGTTGAAGCGGTCTTTGGTGAGATAACATCGAACGTCCGCTGCGTCCTTGTCCCGCAGAGCCGCCGTTGCCCCGCGTCATCATCCCGGTTTGCAAGGCTGCCATGCCGACACAGGCAGGTCCAAAAAACAGACCCTCACTCCGCCAAGTCCTATCACATCGACATTGCCGGGTTGCGGGGACTGGCGGAATTGCATAGATAGCGGCTGACCAAGCTAACTTACAGGCCCGTGCTTCATGGAAAACGTCGTCCTTACCATCCATCTTCTTCTGGCAATCGCGCTGATTGGTGTTGTGCTTTTGCAGCGTTCGGAAGGGGGCGGTCTGGGCATGGGCGGTGGCGGTGCCGTAAGCGGGCGCGCGGCGGCCACGGCGCTTGGCAAGGTGACCTGGATTCTGGCTGCGGCCTTTATCGTGACCTCGATCACCCTGACGATCATCGCGGCGCAGAATGCGGCCGGGGTTTCGGTGCTTGATCGTCTGACCGATGCGCCGCCCGCCCCCGAGGCGAGCGTTCCCGCCCTGCCCGACGCCGACACGCTTTTGCCGCCGCCGAGTGGCGATACGGCCCCCTTGACGCCGACCGCCGACTAACCACAAAGAATTGATAGCAAAACCAGTGCCGCAACATCATCTTGCGGTTGGCTTGCGCTATTGTTGCGAATCCTATAAGGGTTGAGCCCCGTGATGCCTCGGTCTTTTGATGGCCGGTCTGGGCGCTTTACCGCATATCACACAAAAGAAATCACGGGGGGCGCCACGCGCATGGCACGTTATATTTTCATTACCGGCGGCGTTGTTTCATCTCTGGGCAAGGGGCTTGCCTCTGCGGCTCTTGGTGCCCTGCTTCAGGCGCGTGGATTTTCGGTGCGCCTGCGCAAGCTTGACCCCTATCTTAACGTTGATCCCGGCACCATGAGCCCGTTTGAGCATGGCGAGGTTTTCGTGACCGATGACGGCGCCGAGACCGATCTTGACCTTGGCCATTACGAGCGCTTCACCGGCGTTCCGGCGCGCTATACCGATTCCGTGAGTTCGGGGCGGATCTATTCCAACGTGCTGGAGCGTGAGCGGCGCGGCGATTACCTTGGCAAGACCATCCAGGTGGTCCCGCATGTCACCAACGAGATCAAGGATTTCCTTGCCATCGGCGATGACGAGGTCGATTTCATGCTCTGCGAAATCGGCGGCACCGTGGGCGATATCGAGGGCCTGCCGTTCTTCGAGGCGATCCGCCAGTTCAGCCATGACAAGCCGCGCGGCCAGTGCATCTTCATGCATCTGACCCTCTTGCCCTATCTCGCCGCCAGTGGCGAGCTCAAGACCAAGCCGACTCAGCATTCGGTGAAAGAGTTGCAATCCATCGGTATCGCGCCCGATATCCTTGTGTGCCGCTCTGAACATCCGATCCCCGAAAAGGAACGCGAAAAGATCGCGCTGTTTTGTAATGTCCGCAAGGAGTCGGTCGTCGCGGCCTATGATCTCAAATCCATCTACGAGGCGCCGCTTGCCTATCACCGCGAGGGGCTTGATCAGGCGGTGCTTGACGCCTTTGATATCTCGCCTGCCCCCAAGCCCGATCTGACCGTCTGGAAGGATGTGGCCGATCGCATTCACAACTTTGATGGTGAGGTCAACGTCGCCATCGTCGGCAAGTACGTTCAGCTTGAGGATGCCTATAAGTCGATCAAAGAGGCGCTGACCCATGGCGGCATGGCCAACCGGGTCAAGGTCAACGTGCAATGGGTCGATGCCGAGGTGTTTGATACCGAAGACCCGGCCCCGTATCTGGAAGGGTTTCACGCCATCCTTGTGCCCGGCGGCTTTGGCGAGCGCGGCACCGAAGGCAAGATCAAGGCGGCCGAATTTGCCCGCACCCGCAAGATTCCCTATCTTGGCATCTGTTTGGGGATGCAAATGGCAGTGATCGAGGCGGCGCGCAATGTGGCTGGGCTGCCCGATGCAGGATCAGAGGAATTTGACCACGAGGCCGGCAAAAAGCGGTTCGAGCCGGTGGTCTATCACCTCAAGGAATGGGTGCAGGGCAACGAAAAGGTGCAGCGCAAGGTGTCGGACGACAAGGGCGGCACAATGCGCCTTGGCGCCTATGATGCCACCCTCACCAAAGGCTCGAAAGTGGCCGATATCTATGGCGGGCTCGACATCGAGGAACGCCACCGTCACCGTTATGAGGTCGACACCAAATATCGCGAGAAACTCGAAGAGGTCGGCCTGCGGTTTTCGGGCATGTCACCGGATGGGCGTCTGCCGGAAATCGTCGAATGGGCCGATCACCCCTGGTTCATCGGGGTGCAATTCCACCCCGAGCTGAAATCCAAACCCTTCGCGCCGCACCCGCTGTTTGCCGATTTCGTACGCGCGGCGATTGAAACCTCTCGACTGGTCTGACTCGCGTTTCGCGCGCTCAGCCGCGCGGTGGTTTGTGTTTCAATAGCCGACGGTCAACCCCGAGTGACAGAATCGGACTCAGCAGATCGCGCCAGAGGCTTGGCTTTTGATAGCGGTCGGCCTCGGTCGAGCGATCAAAGCGTAGCGCGTCCTTTAGCATCGGCTCAAGAATACGTTCATCCAGAATCCAGCGACCGCGGCGCCCTTCGGCGCGGTCGCTGCTTTGATACTCCAGCCATTTCATGAGCTTGTCACGGTATTTGGGGGCATGTCCGGGATAGACAAGATAGAACCCGCTGTTGATGCGCAAACAGATATTGTCGAGCACCCGCGCGGCGCCACGATGGGTCTCGGGCACATGGCCTTTGGGCATGTAATTAAAGCGTTCCGGCTCGCCGTTGAAAAATGCGGACATGGCCGAGCAGAGATCAATCCCCTTTTGCGCCATCGCCCAGCCCAGAACAACATCCGGGTAATGCGCCCAGTCATAACTCTTGACCATATCGCGCAGATCGTCCGCCGAAAGCGTGCGCGCCTGTGTCAGGTGATCAACCTCGGTGGTCGCCGACCAGTCGAAAGATTCGGGCGTGGGCATAAAGCGCTCCGTCTGTAATAAAATCAAGTGCATGCAAATTGGCCGGACAAAGCGCGTTTTCTTTGGAGCAATTGTGACGCCTTTGGGGCTTTGGGAACGATCGGTTCGTTTTCCAGGAAATTTCCTGTTGGCCCTGCCTAGAATTTCCTTGGGGGCCGTTGGATTCGGGGCTAATCTGAGACCATGATAAACAGGATTCTGAAGGCCTTTTCTGCCCCCAAACCCGTTCCTCTTCCCGAGCCGGATGAAAAGCTTGCGCTTGGCGCCCTCATGGTGCGCGTGGCCAAGTCTGACCATCACTACGAGGTGGCGGAAATCAAGCGGATCGACCGGCTTTTGGCGCGGCTTTACGGGCTCAAGCCGATCGAGGCGGCCAAGATGCGCGCCACCTGTGAAAAGCTGGAACATGCCGCGCCCGATACCGAGCGCTTTGCCCATCTGATCCGCGAAACCGTCAGCATCGAGACCCGCGTCAACGCGCTTGAGGCCCTCTGGGAAGTGGTGTTGTCGGACGGCGCAAGCCAGCCCGAAGAGCTGCAGGTGCTTGACGTCGCCCGCGAGGCCATGGGCCTGAGCCATGCCGATAGCGACACCGCGCGCGCCTTGGCCGAAAATAGCTAAATTACCATTGGCCCGGCTGTCCTTGCGCCCTATACCTAGGGCATGTTTGGTGAATTTCTCAAAAAGCTGGTGCAACCAGCCCCGGAACCTCTGGCCGTTGCGGATGCTCGGCTCGCCCTGTCGGCCCTTTTGGTGCGCGTCGCGCGCAGCGATGGCGATTACTCCGCCGATGAAATCATTCGCATCACCCGGATCATTGCCGCGCGCTATGGCCTCTCGAAACCCGAGGCCGAGGACCTGCGCCAGCAGGCCGAATATCTTGAGGCCGAGGCCCCCGATACCGTGCGCTTTACCCGCGCGATCAAGGATGCGGTGCCCTATGAGGACCGCCTTGGCGTGATCGAGGCGCTTTGGCAGGTCGTTCTTGCCGATGGTGTACGTGAGGCCGACGAGGACGCGCTTTTGCGTCTGGTCTCGAACCTTTTGGGGGTCACAGACCGCGATAGCGCGATGGCGCGTCAAAGGATGACGCCGCCCGCATGATCGCAAGCCTGCCGATGTATGACCGCCCCGAGACGGTCGCGGCCAATGACCGGCTCTGGCAAGCGGTGCGCACGCATCTGGGCTATGGCCCGGATCAACTGACCCGCGGCGGCGATCCCTGGGATCACTGGCAAAGCCCCGACCTTATCGTGTCGCAGACCTGTGGCTATCCCTATCGCGCGCGCCTGCATGGCAAGGTGACGCTTGTCGGCACGCCGGTGCTTGATCTGCCCGATTGCCCGCCGGGGCAGTATTATTCCGTGTTTGTCGCCCGCGCCGATGATCCGCGCGCCGGGCCGCGCGACTTTGGCGAGGCGCGCTTTGCCTATAACGAGGCGCTGTCGCAATCGGGCTGGGCCACCCCCCAGACCTATGCCGCCGCCCATGGCTTTACCTTTTCCAACCCCGTGCAGAGCGGCGCACATCGCGCGTCTGCCCGTGCCGTGGCCGAAAACCGCGCCGACATCGCAGCACTTGATGCGCTCAGCTGGAAGATGATGCAGCGCCATGATCCCTTTGCCGCCACCCTCAGGGTTCTGGCACGCAGCGATCCAACCCCGACCCTGCCCTACATCACCGCGCTTGGACGCGACCGCGCGCCGATCTTTGCCGCGCTGCAATCGGCGATCTCCGGGCTATCGCAGGACGACCGCGCAACCCTCGGGATAATCGGCGTGACCCGGATTGCCGCAGAGACCTATCTTGGCCAACCCAACCCACCTCCACCGCCGCCAAATTGTGCATGAACCCCGTCATTCTGGCACTCAAGCGGTGAAATCAACCGTTTTGCACGTTGCATCGGTGCATTTTTTCGGCCCTATTAACACACGAACATAAGACCCAAGCGAAACGGAACCCTACCTTGTCAGATGCGACCCCGGTCCTTGAAATCCGAAACCTGCACAAGGCCTATGGCGCGCTTGAGGTGATCAAGGGCGTCTCGATCACCGCGCGCAAGGGCGATGTGGTCTCGCTTATCGGCTCTTCCGGCTCGGGCAAGTCGACGGTCCTGCGCTGTGCCAACCTTCTGGAAGACAGCCAGCAGGGCGAGATCCTGTTCAAGGGCGAGCCGGTGACATGGCGCGGCGAAGGCCTTGGCCGTCACCCCGCCGATGCGGCGCAGGTTTTGCGCATTCGCACCAATCTTTCGATGGTGTTTCAACAGTTCAACCTCTGGGCGCATATGACCATCCTGCAGAACGTGATGGAGGCCCCGATTACCGTTCTTGGCCGGGATCGCGCCCAGGTCGAGGCGACCGCGCGCAAGCATCTCGACAAGGTCGGGATCGGCGACAAATGCGATGTCTTTCCCGCGCAATTGTCCGGTGGCCAGCAACAACGCGCCGCGATTGCCCGCGCCCTCTGCATGGAGCCCGAGGCGCTGTTGTTTGACGAACCCACAAGTGCGCTTGACCCCGAGCTTGAACAAGAGGTGATCCGCGTCATTCGCGATCTGGCCAACGAAGGCCGCACCATGATGATCGTCACCCATGACATGAAAATGGCCGCTGATGTCAGCGACCACGTGGTGTTTCTGCACCAAGGCCTGATCGAAGAACAAGGCCCGCCTGAAACGCTTTTCGGCGCTCCGAAATCCGAGCGCCTGCAACAATTCCTCAGCTCGACAAATCCGGGTTGAGGCAACACACCAACCAAGGGAGAACTCACATGAAAAAACTAATGCTGACCACCGCCGCTCTGGCGCTGACCACCGGTTTCGCGATGGCCGATACCGTCCGTCTTGGCACCGAGGGCGCCTATCCTCCGTATAACTTCATCAATGACAAAGGCGAGGTTGACGGCTTTGAGCGCGAGCTTGGCGATGAACTTTGCAAGCGCGCCTCGCTGACTTGCGAATGGGTCACCAACGATTGGGATAGCATCATCCCCAACCTCGTGTCGGGCAACTATGACGTCATCATCGCGGGCATGTCGATCACCGACGAGCGCGACGAAGTCATTGATTTCACACAAAACTATACCCTGCCCGATCCGTCCGCCTATCTTGCGGCCTCGGCCGGTGTTGACGTGAAAACCGGCGTGATCGCCGCCCAGACCGGCACGATCCAGGCCTCTTTCGTGGCCGAAAGCGGCGCCACCCTGGTGGAATATGCCACCCCCGAAGAAACCGTCGCGGCCGTGCGAAATGGCGAGGCCGACGCGGTTCTGGCCGATCGCGCCTTCCTTGCGCCGATCGCCGATGACGATGCCGCGCTTGAGTTGCTCGAACAGATGGAGCTTATCGGTGGCGGTGTCGGTCTTGGTCTGCGCGAAAGCGACGCCGAGCTGAAAGCCACGCTTGATGGCGCGATCCAGTCGATGAAAGACGACGGCAGCCTGAACGCCCTGATCGACAAATGGGAAATCGGCGTCACGTTCTGATAAACGCCTCCGGCGGGGCCACGGCGGCCCCGCCCTTTCCCGATAAGGCCAGATGCAATGTTTTCATTCTGCTCTGATCCGGCCGCCCTTGATGGGGTGAACTGGCTGTCGTGTTATCTGACGACGACCAAGCACATGCAGCTTTATTATGCGGTGGCGACGGTTCTGTTATTGCTCGCAATTACCGCGCCGGCGGCGCTTGCCTTTGGCTTTGGCGGGGCGATGGCCGCGCGTTCGCATCTGTTGCCGATCCGCTGGTTTGGCAAATCCTATATTTCGGTGGTGCGCGGCGTGCCCGACATCGCGTTTTTCCTGTTTTTCGTGATTGCCCTTGATCAGGGTTTCGAATGGATGCGCCATCAGGTGCTCTGTCCCGACTGGGACCAACCGATCCGACAAGGCAATGATTTCGTGGTCTGTCAGGCGGCCAAGCTTCCGCTGGGAAGCGCGCCGCAATGGGTCCATGAAACCTATGGTTTTTTCCTTGCTGTTCTGACCTTTGCCATCGTGTTTGGCGCTTTTGCGGCCAATGTTCTATTCGGTGCCATGCGCGCAGTGCCGCGCGCGCAGATGGAAACCGCCGAGGCCTATGGCATGACGCGGCGCCAAAGCTTTTGGCGCATTCTCGTGCCGCAGATGTGGGTCTATGCCCTGCCCGGCCTTAGCAACCTCTGGATGGTGCTGATCAAGGCGACGCCTCTGCTGTTCCTGCTTGGGGTCGAGGATATCGTCTATTGGGCGCGCGAACTTGGCGGAACCGTCAATCCGCGCTTTACCGAATACCCGCATGGCGACTGGCGGATGTGGTATTTCCTTGGGCTGCTGGTGTTTTATCTCGGCTTTACACGGGTTTCCGAGGTGTTCCTTGAAAAGCTGATGATCAAGCTCAGCCATGGGCAGGCGACCACAGGCGGCGAAGCCCAGAGAAAGGCCGCAGCATGAGCTGTTTGCAGACCATTCAGGACTACGCCCTGCGCAGCATCGGCATCGGCGAGCGCCTCTTGCCGCGCGAGGATTTTACGCTTTGCGAGCAGGTGACGCTGATCGGGTCGGGGATGATCTGGAACGTCTATTTCGGCGCGCTCGCGCTTTTGACCGGCTTTGTGCTGGCCACCGCGGTGGCGCTTGGCAAGGCCTCGCCCAACCCGCTTTTGCGCAAACCTTCCGAGTGGTTCATTTTCGTATTCCGCGGCTCGCCGTTGTTTATCCAGTTCTTTTTCGCCTATTTCCTGTTCCTCTCGCTCAAGACGCTCAGCCCGATGTTCAACGTGCTGACCTCGGCCTTTCTGGGCGCTCTAATCGTGCTGTTTCTCAACACCGCCGCCTATTCCGGCGAGATTTTCTATGGCGCGCTGCGCTCGATCCCCAAGGGCGATGTCGAGGCGGCCGATGCCTATGGCTTTAGCGGCATGGCGCGGTTTCGCCGGATCATCTGGCCGACCATGCTGCGGCTGGCCTGGCCTGCCTATACCAACGAGGCGATCTTTCTGTTTCACGCCACCACGCTGGTGTTCTTTTCCGGCTTTCCGGTCTGGCAACAGCGCGGTGATGCGCTCTATTACGCCAAGTATTTCGCCGACAAGACCTTCAACCCCTTCGTGCCCTACCCGATCCTCGCGGGCTTTTTCGTCATCCTGACGCTTGCGGTGATTACCTTTTTTGGCCTGATCAACCGCTATCTCAACCGGCATTTGCCGCAAGAGGCGCGCCGCGGACTAAAGGTCCGGATGAACCTGATCCGCTAGGTCGCGAAAGGACATGAGATGCCCACCGATATCGTGTTGCTCATTCCCGCCGCCGGTGAGTCCTCGCGCATGGCGCCGCGTGACAAGCTTTTGGAACTGGTCGATGGGGTGCCATTGCTGCGCCGACAGGTATTGATGGCGTTGCAAAGCCGCTGTGACGTGCTTGTGACCCTGCCACCCAATCGCCCGGAGCGGCGCGCGGCACTTGCCGGGATCACCGATCAGCGGCTTCACGTGCAAGAGGTGCCCGAGGCCGCCGAGGGCATCGCCGCCTCAATCCGAACAGGCGCCGCATGGGCCGAGTCTCGCCGCGCCACAGGCGTGATGGTGGTGCTGGCCGACATGCCCGATCTTGAGGTGAGTGACCTTAAGATCATGCTTCAGGCGTTTGATTTCAAAAATATTTACCGGGCTACGAATAGCGATGGTACCGCCGGTCATCCGGTGATTTTTCCCGCTGGCCTATTTCCCGCGCTCAAACGTCTAAATGGCGATCAGGGCGCGCGCGCGCTCCTGCGATCAGAGCCGGTGATGCAGATCACCCTGCCCGATGCACATGCCACGACGGATCTTGACACGCCCGAGGCCTGGGCCGCTTGGCGCGCCGGACGGCGGTAACTCCGATTTAATTATCGCCGAAACGGAAACAATCCCGAGCAATGACCGGGATTGCTCACGAGTTTGAAACCGGGTCAGCCCCCGCAACCGATTTCTGGCCAACCCGCCCCCAAAGGGGATTGGCAGGCCGGCTGCAAACCGGATGACTTACTTCACCAACAACTGTGCTTCGTGCCGCTTGAGAGAGCGACGCGCCGACTGATAGGCCTCAAGGCCTTTGACATCGCGCAGTTCCGGGAACAGGTCGTAGATTTCATCGCGCTGCGCGCTGCCCATGCCATCCAGAACCTGTTCACCAGGCTGGAAGCTTTCGGTCCAGGCACCGTTCGACAGAACCACTTCGTGTTGATCGAACATGAAGTGAATATAGGTCGTTCCGCTGCTTTCCACGGTATCGACACCGTCAAGACCGGTCAGGTGTTTTGCTGCCGCCAGAACTTCGCGCTCTTCAAAGTAAAGCGCCGCACGTTCGTTGTTGAGCAGGATGCGGTGCTGCGGGCTTACCAGCATGTCACGTTCCGGAAGACCCTGACCAAGCGCCCCTGCCCGGATCAAAACCGGCTTGAGGTGCGGTGACTTGATCAACTCCTGACCGCCAAGCGCGCGATGCCCGATCCAGCGGATTTCCTGAAGGCCATTGTCGCGGGTGATGATGCGATCACCAACCTGCAACTCTTCGACAAGCTTTTCACCACGCGGCGTCGCAATCACCGTGCCGGGGGTGAAACAGGGGATCAGGTTCTCGATCTCGCGGAACTGAAGCGTACCGGTAACAGCACCGGCGCCGTCAAGGAACTCGACCGTGCCGCTGGTCGAGTCGCCGTCGGGATCGACGGTCTCGTCAACCACGCGGAAGGCTCCCGCGCCCGTGAGATCAAGCGTATCGAAATCCACGCCGTCGGCGGTGGTGCCTGTGCCACCATCGACCGTTTCACCTGCGCCGACGTCACGGAAGACATCCGAATCGGCGCGCCCCAGCAGAAGATCGGCGCCCTCGCCCCCCAAGATGGTGTCGTCGCCATTGCCGCCTTCGATCGTGTCATCGCCTGCGTCGCCGCTGAGAAGGTCATCGCCGGTCTGGCCGATGATTAGGTCATTGCCATCGCCGCCGGTGACCGTGTCGTCACCCAAGCCGCCACCGATAATGTCGTCGCCGCCATCGCCTGCGATCAGGTTGTTGCCCCCCTGACCACGGATGTCGTCATCGCCGGCACCGCCGAAAATGGTGTCGTCGCCTGCGCCACCGGCCAGCACGTCACTGCCCTCGCCGCCGTCAAGCGTGTCATTACCGCCCTGACCGCGTAGCGAGTCGTCGCCAGCACCACCCGACAGGATGTCATCGTCCGCGCCGCCGGCCAGCGTGTCATCGCCAAGGCCACCGTCAAGCGTGTCAGCCCCGGCCTGACCGCGCACCGAGTCATCGCCGTCGCCACCAGACAGGTCGTCGTTGCCGTCGTTGCCATCGATCACATCATCGTCGATGCCGCCGTCGATCACATCGTCGCCGCTGCCACCAAAGATGGTGTCATCATCATCCTGGCCAAAGATCGTGTCATTACCGTCCTCACCAAAGATCAGGTCCTGACCGTTGTTGGTCACCGGATCGATGGCATCGGGGATGTTAAGCTCGTCCGGGAATCTTGGGTCAAGCCCGCCATAGACCAGGTCATCGCCCTCGCCGGCGCGGATCGTATCCGAGCCTTCGCTGCCGACGATTGTGTCGTTGCCATCGTCACCATCAATCACATCGGCATCAATCCCGCCGTCAATCAGGTCGTCGCCCGCACCACCTGTGATGGTGTCGGCATCGTCGCCGGTGGTGATGGTGTCATTGCCATCGCCGCCCGAGACAAAGTCGCGGTCGTTCTCGGGGTCGCCATCAACCGGAACCACAGGCGGAAAGCCGAGATCGGGAAGCGGTGCGCTGCTCAGCGGGGCGCTTGTGTCGATCAGGTCATCGCCGACACCGCCGAACACGCTATCGCTGCCGTCGCCTGCGTCGACCTGATCGTCGCCAAGACCCGCCAGGATCGTGTCATCGCCGTCGCCAGCACGAATGCTGTCATCATCCGGTGCCGCGCCGGGCAGAATGGCATCGCCCGCATCGACAAAGTCACCATCCGGATCGCCCGCATAGGCGGTGTCGATCAGATCATCACCCGCCGTGCCGTCAACGATCCCGTCGCGTGTCGGCGGCGGGGCATCGGCCACTGTAACTGTCACGGTGGCGGTATCGGTGCCGCCGTTGTCATCGGTCACGGTATAATCGAACGTGTCGGTGCCGCTAAAGCCCGCGTCCGGCGTATAGGCCAGGGTGCCATCCGGGTTGATCGCGGTGGTGCCATTGCTGGCCGGGCCAACGCTATCGACGCGCAGGGTGTCACCATCCACGTCGGTGTCATTGCCCAGAACGGGAATGTCGATTGCGGTCTCAAAGTCGGTCGGAACCGCATCATCCCCCGCCACCGGCGCGTCGTTGACCGGGGTCACGGTGACCGCAACAGTGCCCGTCGCCGTGCCGCCATTGCCGTCGTCGACCGTATAGGTGATCTCGTCCGGCCCGTTGTAATCGGGGTTGGGCGTATAGGTCAGGGTGTTGTCGGGGTTGATCACAACCGTGCCATTCGGCGCCGTCGCATCGGTCACCGTCAGCAGATCGCCATCGGGATCGCTGTCATTGGCCAGAACCGGGATATCGACCGAGGTATCCTCATCGGTGGTCGCGGTATCATCACCCGTCACCGGCGCGTTGTTCTCCGGCAAGATCAGGTTCTCGATCTCGCGGAAGGTCATTTTGCCGGTCACTGCGCCGTCGCCGTCAAGGAATTCAATCCGCCCAGAGGTCGAATTGCCATCCGGATCGGTGGCTTCCTCGGCAACCCGAAGCGGGCCAGAGTCGCTCAGGTCAAGCGTGTCATTGTCCACCCCGGTGCTGCCGCCATCGGCCACGTCGCCTGCGGTGCCGCCGATGATCAGGTCCTGATCATCGCCGCCTTCGATCGAGTCGGCGCCTGCGCCGCCGGTGAGAACATCGTCGCCCTCTTCGCCAAACAGGCTGTCGTCGCCGTCACCGCCCAAAAGGGTGTCATCGCCGGGCGCGCCGGTGTCGATGGCGCCGCCGGGCGCGTCAAAATAAACGTCGGTGACGTTGATGCCGTCCGCATCCGGGCCGGTGACCTCATAGCGGATCACCAGCGACACGGCCGGACCCGCAATATCAACCAGAACCGAATTGTCGGCGCTGTCATCGCCCAGGGTCGCGCTCGCGCCGGTGCCTTCGACTTGTGTCGCGCTGTTGGTCAGGATCGCGGCCCCGCCGGTCAGGGTGACCGGGACAAGGTTGTCGAATTCGTCAAACGCATAGACCCGGATATTTTCATTACCGTCCACGTCATTGATCCGGAACGAAATATTCTCGACGCCTTCCGAGAACTCAAGCTTGAGATCGGTGAATGTGCCTTCGCTGCCAAGGTCAGTCGCGAGCGAGCTGTTGGGATCGGCGGGCGCGCCATCGGTATCAATGCCATCGACGGTCTGCGGATTGGCCGCAAAGTCGGTGGTGCTCGGGCCCGTGGCCGCGAGTTGAGAGAAGGTTACATCGACGGTGCCGGTGTTCTGGGTGAAACCCGAGATCGGATCGCCGCTTTCGATCGGGGCCGCATCATTGGGATCGGGTGCAAGATCCCACTCAAAGCTTTCACGCCCGCCCGCATCGGGGCTGTTGCTGTCGCCAAAAATCACGTCATTGCCGATGCCGCCGTCAACGCTGTCGTTGCCAGAGCCGGCATAGACGGTGTCATTGCCGTCTTCGGACGAAATCGTGTCGTCGCCGCCAAAGCCGTCGACCACGTCGTCATTGGAGAGATCTGCCGCGTCATTGTTGTCGATTTGATCGCCTTCAGCATCGGCAGTGTACCCAAGATCAATAGGATTCGCGGCGTTGTCGCCTTCCACTTTATTAATCGGCATGTTCTTCTCCTATGACGCGCGGACCCAAGTGTGACCGGGCGGTTAAATCACTTTCCCATTGCCGACGATGTGTTGGCGCACGGCGACCTGCACAACTAAATACAAGAGGGAGATTGCCAAAGATCGACAATGCCAGGTACGGGAATTCAACCCACACCTCGTGCCATTCATGCGTTGTTATCAATAACTCCGCGAACGCACCTCTTGCCGCATCGAATGATGCGTAAAATTGTGCGGTCGCCCCCACGACCTACAGACATCGCCCCCCAGTTGGGCTGACTTTGTTTTACCCAATGGCAAAGGAACTCCAAAGGGAAATTTGTCCGAAACGCGTCAGAATGGTGGCCTAAATCAAGGTAATCCCAGGTCTTTTGGGGTAGGATACATGATGGCAAAACAGCTATTGTTTCCTGAAATAGCGGCAAATTTCCGCTGATATGGCTGGTTTTTATCGATTTTCAGGTAATCAAAAGGTTAACGCACACCTTTAACGTGTAATTGTTTCAGGCATTGAAACGCCCGTATGTTGGGCAAAGTTGCGCCACATTTCCGCCACATCGTTAACGGCAGCTACGCTATTTACTAACCAATCGTTAATTTCGACTGCAATCGTTTGCCGTTTGGAAACAATAGCCCGGCGAAAGCCCGAATGAGGGCATGATTCGCAGAGGGCGAATGCGGGTCATCATCACTTTTTCGCGAAATGTGGTGCCCAAGGCGAGACTCGAACTCGCACGCTGTTACCAGCGGGGGATTTTGAATCCCCTGCGTCTACCATTCCGCCACTTGGGCACGGGCAAATCTCTAGCGAAGGCCGCGCCCCGCGTCCAGTGCCCAAACCGGGTTTTTTGCACCGTTTTTACGCCCTGCGACCGCGCAGCCCTTGACCCCACCGGCGCTGCGTGCTGTCTCGCGGTCAACCAAGGGAAAGAACGTCGCGATGATGAAGCGCCTTTATGACTGGACTCTCCGGATGGCGGATCATCGCCACGCCCTTTGGGTGCTTGCGGCTGTGTCTTTCATCGAAAGCTCGGTCTTTCCGATTCCACCCGATGTTCTGATCATTCCTATGATCCTTGCGCGCCCGTCTCGTGCCTGGCTGATTGCCGGTGTGGCTCTTGTGGCCTCGGTCACCGGCGGGCTTTTGGGCTATGCCATCGGCGCGCTTGCCTATCAGGAACTCGGCCAGCCGATCCTTGAGGCGCTCGGCAAAGGCGATGCGATGGAAGCGTTTCGCACCCGCTTCAACGATTTCGGCTTTTGGGCCGTTCTGACCGCCGGGGTCACGCCGTTTCCCTATAAGGTGATCACCATCATGTCGGGGGTCACAGGCATGCCGCTGGCCACCTTTATCGCCACCTCGATCCTTGCACGCGGCTTGCGGTTCTTTATCCTGGCGGCACTCTTGCGGAAATTCGGCGCGCCGATCCGGGATTTCATCGAACGACGCCTTGGCATTCTGACCATCGTCTTTGTGGTCCTGCTGTTTGCCGGCTTTTACCTGGTGAAGCACCTATGACCTTTGTGACGCAAAGAAACCTGATCCTGCTGGCTGCGGGTGGCTCGGCGGCGATGATGCTTGGGGCGCTCGCGTTTCAGCATCTGGGCGACATGGCGCCTTGCAAGCTTTGTCTCTGGCAACGTTGGCCGCATGTGATTGCCATCGGATTTGGCGTGCTGGCGATGTTTTTCGTCCCCCGCGTCATGGCTTTTGGCGGCATGCTTGCGGCTCTCGCCACGGCGGGCATCGGGTTCTATCACACCGGGGTCGAGCGCGGCTTTTGGCAAGGCCCGACCACCTGCACCGCAGGCGACGCGACGAGCCTTTCAACCGACGACCTTCTGGCCCAGATCATGGCCGCCCCGCTTGTGCGCTGTGACGAGGTGCCATGGGAGATGTTCACCCTGTCGATGGCAAGCTGGAACGCGATTGTGTCGCTCGGGCTGGCCGCTGTCTGGTTCCTGGCCTGGCGGCGCGGTTAACGCCCCGATTTTCGGGTGTTGAGCAAAAGGCTGGTTTCGGAATGGGCAATCCCGTCGAACCGGCGGATTTGGCCCAAGACCTGATCAAGCTCTTCCAGCGTCGGCGTGCCGATCTCGACGATCACATCCCAACGCCCGTTGGTGGTATGGGTCGCGCGCACAGCACTTAGCCCGTTGAGTTGGCGGATGATCCGATCCGCGCCGCGCCCCTCGATGCCAAGCATCATCAGCCCGCGCACCGGATCGCGCGCCGTGTCGCCGCGCAAGACCACGCTAAAGCCGACGATCTCGCCGCGCTGACGCAGCCGGTCAATCCGCCCGCGCACCGTGGTGCGCGACACCCCAAGCCCAAGCGCCAGATCCGAAAGAGAGGCCCGCGCATCATGGCGCAGCGCCGAAATCAATTTGCGATCAATATCGTCCATTTCGTCAGTTACTTCTTTCGTTTTGTGAAAACTTCACCCGATTAGCGCAAAATAGCGGCTGTAAATCAACCCAAATTGACACCAACTTGCATACAACCCCGAAAAGGAAAGAGATCATGACCACAAAAACCTGTATTCTGGTCGGCGCGCCGGTTGATAGCGGCAAAAATCGTCGCGGTTGCCTTATGGGCCCGGATGCCTATCGCACCGCCGGCCTTGCCGAGGCGCTGTCGGGTCTGGGCCATGACGTCAGGGACATGGGCAATCTCACCCATGCCCCGGCTGAGCTTCACCCCGATATGCCGCCGCATGTCTTTGCCGCGATCGAAACCGCAGGCTGGACCGCCACCCTGATCGAGGCTGGCGAAGCGGCGATGGCGCAGGGCTTGCCGATCTTCCTTGGTGGCGATCACAGCCTGTCCTTGGGCTCGGTCGCGGGCGTTGCCGCCCATGCCGCCAGGGCGGGGCGCCCGCAATTCGTGCTCTGGCTTGATGCCCATAGCGATTTTCACACGCCGCAATCGACCGCCTCGGGCAACCTGCATGGCACGCCCCTGGGCTATGTGACCGGGCGCGAGGGCTTTCATGGCTTTCCCGAGGTCAGGCATCCGGTGGCGCAGGAAAACATCTGCATTCTGGGCCTGCGCTCGGTCGATATGGCCGAACGCGAGGCGCTTCAGCAAAGCGATATCCGCTATCACGACATGCGCGCGATCGACGAGCAGGGCATCGCCGCGCCGCTTTCCGCCTTTCTTGACGATGTGGCGGCGGCAAATGGCGCGTTGCATGTCTCGCTTGATGTCGATTTCCTTGATCCCTCCGTTGCCCCGGCGGTCGGCACCACCGTGCCCGGCGGCGCCACCATCCGCGAGGCCCATCTGGTGATGGAAATGATAAGCGACAGCGGGTTGATGACCTCGCTCGATCTGGTCGAACTCAACCCCTTCCTCGATGATCGCGGGCGCACAGCGCAGGTGATGGTCGATCTCGCCGCCTCGGCGCTTGGCCGCCGCGTGTTTGACCGCCCAACCCGCGCCTTTTCCTGATCCAATTTCGCCACAGGCGACATTCCCAAGAGGTATCCGCATGACCACCCTGACCCCCTCCGAAAAGGCCCTAGTGCCGTTTGTTTCCGTCGACAACATGATGAAGCTGGTACATCACATCGGGATCGAACCGATGCTGCGCGGGCTGGCCGAGTACATCGAGGCTGATTTCCGCCGTTGGGAGCTGTTTGACAAAACGCCCCGCGTTGCCAGCCATTCCGCCGAGGGTGTGATCGAGCTTATGCCGACCTCGGATGGCGAGGTTTACGGGTTCAAGTACGTCAACGGCCACCCCAAGAACACCGCCGATGGCTTGCAGACCGTGACCGCCTTTGGGCTTTTGGCGAATGTCGGCAATGGCTATCCGGTGCTACTGTCGGAAATGACAGTTCTGACCGCCCTTCGCACGGCCGCCACCTCGGCGATGGTGGCGAAATATCTTGCCCCCAAGGGCGCCGACACCATGGCGATGATCGGCAATGGCGCGCAATCCGAATTTCAGAGCATGGCGATGAAGGCGATCTGTGGCATCAAAACCGTGCGCCTTTATGACACCGATCCCGCCGCCACCGCCAAGGCGGCGCGCAACCTGTCGGGGCTGGGTCTTGACGTTGTCGCCTGCACATCCGCCGAGGAAAGCATGGAAGGCGCGCAGATCATCACCACCTGCACCGCAGACAAGCAATATGCCACCATCCTGACCGACAACATGGTCGGCGCGGGCGTGCATATCAACGCCATCGGCGGCGATTGCCCCGGCAAGACCGAACTGGCCCCGGCGATCCTGCATCGCGCCGATATCTTTGTGGAATACCCCGAGCAAACCCGGATTGAAGGCGAAATTCAGCAACTCGACGCCGATCACCCCGTCACCCAGATGTGGGAGGTGATCAACGGCACAGTCAAGGGGCGCACCTCGCCCGAACAGATCACCCTGTTTGACAGTGTCGGCTTTGCCATCGAGGATTTTTCTGCCCTGCGCTATGTGCGTGACAATATCAACGGCACCGATCTTTTCATCGACCTTGATCTCTTGGCCGATCCCGATGATCCGCGCGATCTTTTCGGGATGGTACAACGGGCCGCACCCGCCTAAGGACACGGCCCGCCCCCCCCTTGAGCGGCTGCGCACTCTGGGGAAACTGCGCAACCAATCGGGGGGATGTCGGAAAACGCTTAGTTCACCGACATATCCGGCAAGAGGCCCTGTTCCTGGCCCGCGATAAGCTCTGCTTCGTCAAGCGCGCCGTCGCTGTTGGTGTCGACCTCGGAAAAGGTCTCGGCGCTGATGTCGGGATAGGCGGCCTGCACCTCGCTTACGCTGAGCATGCCATCGCCGTTCGCATCAAGCTCGGCCATGGCTTCGCCCATGGCGATCGCCGCATTTGCCAGCGCGCCAAGTCCAAGCACAAGTACGATGAATTTCATCATGTCTGTTCTCCTTAGAAGGTCAGGTTGAAAGGCCGCGACAGCCGCGAACCTTACACCCCAAGACGCCCGAGATGGCCGGGGCGTCCCGCCGATAGCGGCAACAGGCCCGAACGCGCGAGGCCCCGCCGATCACAGGCTTGCGAACCGGCGAAGCCTTGCCCAAAAAGGCCCTTCAAGTGGCATCGGCGGAATCTGCCCATTTGATTGCGCGCAAGGAAAGTCGCAAAACTCGAGCCTCACCCAAGAGGTTGCGATGCCCCAGCCCGACCCGCTGACTGCCCCCCTGACCGACCTGATGCCCGACCTGATGCGGGTGGCCCGTCGTCTTACCCGCGAAACGGACCGGTCGCAGGATCTCTGCCAGGAGGTGTTGCTAAAGCTGTGGGTGAGGCTTGATGCGGGCGCCGAAATTGACGATCTGCGCGCCTATGCCATGACCGCGCTGCGCAATCAGCACCGTCAGAGCTTGCGCCGTGACCAGATCCCGCTTGGCGCACCAGAGGTCGAGACAATGACCCTGCCCAATGCCCTTGATGCCTGCGCGCTAAGCGAGACACTCTGCGCCATCAGGCGCCTGCCGCGCGATCAGGAGCGCCTTATGCGGATGGTGGCTGCGGGCGAGACCAGCCCCGCCGATCTGGCCCGTCGCACCGGGCTTGCACCCGGCACCGTCATGTCACGTCTGGCGCGCGCGCGTGCGCGGCTGCGCGCGGATCTCGGGCTTTGAGCGGCGCCGCTCGCAAACTTGAAGCCAAAGTTAGAGTATGTCATAGCCTCGGCTAAATTTAGGGATTAAGGAAGCCACCTATGGGTTGTCCGATTGTCACGTCGATACCGCCGTTCTTTTCGCGCAAGGATGCGATGGGTCAGGAAATCGGTGATGCTCATCTTTCGGCCTGCATAAAATCCTGGCGCGCCTGCGGGTTCGAGCCGGTCACCGTCAACGCCGAGACAGAAGCGCTGCATCCGCTGATCAAAGAACATGACGTCAGGGTTGTGCGTGTGACGCGCGATGCCTCGGAATTCACCGGTCGCCCGCATGTGTTCATGAACGACCTTCTGAATGCCGCCCTGTCATTGCAGAGCGAGCGGATTTTCATCATCAATGCCGATATCGAGCTTGAGATGGACGAGACCGCAAAACAGCGCCTCGCCAACCTTGGCCCGACCCAGGCAATCGGCGTGCGGCGCCGCGATTACCACGGCGACAACACCAAGGCGGATGCGCCTTATGACGGTGGCATCGACCTTCTTGGGGCCGGGCGCGAGGCGCTTGCGAATATCGACTGTGGCCAGTTGATCTATGGCATGCCGTGGTGGGATCATTATCTGCCGCTGATGCTGTTTTGGCAAAATTGCGAATTTCTGCCCGGAACGGGTATCAAGATCTGGCACCTTGCCCATGACGGACGCTGGAACAAGAAACAGTATATCCGCTCTGGTCAGGAGTTCCGCCGCCTGCTTGGGGCCGCCGATCCAAGCCTGAGGCAGAATGCTTTCGTCAACAAACACGTGGCGGAATTGGCGCGGATTGGGCGGGGGCATTATGGCTCTTCTTCCATTCGTGCCCTTGAGGCGCGACTTTTTGCAATGTTTCTGCCCATGTCCAAGACCCACACCCGCCGGGTTCTGCGCGAAACGTCTCTGTATAACACATTGCTTTTGAACGAGATTGCAGGAACCCGCCGAGATGCATGACCGGGCTCGCCAGATGGCGTCAGGCGCTATTTCAACGGGTGGTGCAGGCTGATGGAGTTCACCATCATCATTCCGGTTTTCAATGCCGGTTCCAAAATCGCGCATACCATCGAAAGCCTGCTGTCCCAGACAGCGCTTGCCACAGGTGAGGCGCGCCTGAGTTGCATTGTCGTCGACGGGGCCTCGAGCGATGACACGCTTGATCATGTACGCGGCTTTGACGATCCGCGCATAACCATCCTGTCGGAACAAGACAGCGGCATGTATGACGCGCTTGCCAAGGGGCTTGCGCGCGCCGGGGGCGACGTCACCGGCTATCTGCCCGCGGGAGAGACCTTTGATCCCCACGCGTTTTCCGTGATCACCGAGGTCTTGTCGCGCTACCCCGAGGTTCAATGGGTCACCGGGCACGAGGTGACGCGCAATGAAAAGGGGCAGATCATCAATTGCCGCCTGCCGCATCCTTTTCGACGCTCCTTTTTCGATTGCGGCATGTACGGCACGCGTCTGACCGTCCTGCAGCAGGAAAGCACGCTCTGGCGCAGCGGCCTGAATACGCATTTCGATCTGGAAAAGCTGGCGACGTGCAAGCTGGCGGGCGACTATTTCCTTTGGCGTTCGCTCGCGCGCCACCAAGAGCTTTACGTGATCGACACCCATATCGGATCGTTCACGGTCGAGCCCGATCAGCTCTCGAAGCAGACGCCCGGTGGGTATCGCCGCGAAATTCGCGCCCTGCGGCGTCGCCCCAACCTGTTGGAGCGCCTGCACGCGCTGCTTTATCGCCAGTATGTCAAGCGCACCCGTCCGCAGAAAAAGGCGGCGCGGATGCTGCGGTATGATCATGACACTCAGCGGTGGCTTTTGACCAGGCCCTAAGCCGTCTCAGGCCGTCTGGCCGGGGATCAGGCGAAAGCCGACATCGCTTATCTTTTCCGGCATGCCGCCCTTGAAGCGCTGCAACAGCTGGCGCGCGGCCTCGGTGCCGATGGCGGCGCGGTTCGAGGCGGTGGTGGTCAGCGGCACCGGCAGCGCCTGACCGATCTCAAGCCCGTTGAACCCCGCCAAGGCAAGATCACCCGGCACCGAAATCCCCGCCGCCATACAGTGAAACATGCCGCCCACGGCCATATCGTCGTTCGAGAAATAAACCAGATCGGGCGGCTGTTCGGCCTCGGCCAAAAGCCGCGCCAGCCCCTCGCGCCCAAGGTTGACAGAGGACGGCCCCGCAAGCGTCAGGCACTGTGCAAGCTCTCTGCCGACCTCGCCAAGGGCGCCTCGAAACCCCTCAAGACGGGCCAGGGCGCGCAGGTCGCTGTCTATCGAATGGCCAAGATAGGCAAAGCGTTCATAGCCCCGCCCCACAAGGTAATGCGCCATCGCGCGCCCTGCCGAAAGGTGCGAGATTCCCACCGCCATATCGGTCGGGGTGGCATCGACATCCATGATTTCAACCACCGGCAATCCAGCGCGCAAAAGCAAGGCGCGGCTTGCTGCGGTCATATCTGCAGGCGCGATCACGATCCCGGCCGGACGCCACGACAAGAGGTTCTCGATCAGCCGCTCTTCGCGGGTCGGATCATAGTTCGAAATCCCCAGAACCGGTTGATAGCCGGCCTCCTCAAGGCGATCTTCAAGCCCTTTCAGCACATCGGCAAAGACGCTGTTGGACAGCGACGGCAGGATCACCCCCACCTGTCGCGACGCCCCGCCCGCAAGCGTGCCCGCAAGGCGGTTGGGCACATAGTTAAGCTCTCGCGCGGCTGCCTGCACCCGGTCCGCCGTGGCCTTGGCCACAAGCCCGCCCCCGCGCATGGCGCGGCTTGCAGTGATCTCGCTGACGCCGGCGGCGGCGGCCACCTGCGACAGGGTCGGGCGGCGGTTTGAAGCTGTGTTTTTCGGGATGTTGTTTTCGTCCATGGTGGGGGCATCATGCGTAAAAATGACAGGGCTGTCACATATTTTTGGCTTGTGGTCATCACTTTTCAGCATAGAACCGACCCTATTGACAGCGCTGTCATTGAGTGCAAGCTTGCCGCTCGGGAGGATGGACATTTGCGGATACTCGTCACCGGTGCTGCCGGATTCATTGGCCGTATGGTTGTCGGCGCGCTTGCGGCGCGCGATACGCTTGTGCTGAACGGGCAAGAGCGATGCATTTCGGCGATCCTTGCCTGCGACATGGCCGAAGCGCCGCTCGCCGATCTTGCCGCCAGCCATCGCCGCGTGCATGCCCTGCCCGGCGCGCTCTCTGATCCGGCGATATTGGCGCGTATCACCGAAGATTCGCCCGAACTTGTCATCCACCTTGCCGCCGTGGTTTCGGGACAGGCAGAGGCCGATTTCGACCTTGGCATGGCGGTGAACCTGCAGTCGACCATCGACCTTATCAACGCCTGCCGAGGCATGGCGCGCCCGCCGGTGTTTGTCTTTTCGTCCTCCGTGGCGGTGTTTTCCTGCGCTGCGAATGACACCATCTCCGAAGATACCCTGCCTGCGCCGCGCTCGTCCTATGGCACGCAAAAGCTCATGGGCGAACTCTTGGTGCGCGACGCCACGCGCAAGGGGTTTATCCTTGGCCGCAGTCTTCGGTTTCCAACGATTTCCGTGCGCCCCGGCGCGCCCAACAAGGCCGCGTCGAGCTTTGCCAGCGGTATCATCCGCGAACCTTTGGCCGGGCAAGAGGCGCCTTTGCCGGTGGGGCGCGATCTGCGGCTGCACCTTGCTTCGCCTGCCAAGGCGCTTGAGTATACGCTGGCCGCCTGTGGCCTTGACCAGAATGCGCTTGGCGAGACAACGACCATCACCCTGCCCGGCATTACCGTCACCGTGGGCGAGATGCTTGAAACCCTGCGCCGGGTTGCGGGCGACCGGGTTGCCGACCGCGTCAGGCCCGCCCCCGACGCCACCATTGCCGCCATCGTCAATAGCTGGCCGGGCGAGATCATCACGCCGCGCGCCCGCGCGCTTGGCTTTACCCCCGACGCCGCCTTTACCAATCTTGTTCAGGATCACATGACCGCCATGGGCCTGAGCCAGAGCTAACCACAGTCAATTCCAGGGAGGATACCAATGAAACATTTCCTAACCGGCGCCATCGTCGCCGCCGCACTGGCCACCTCGGCCCAGGCCCAGCAAAACATCGTCGTCGGCCATGCCCTGTCGACCGCCTCGCATTACGGCGTCGGAGCGCAGGCCTTCATCGACACCCTGACCGAGCTTTCGGGCGGCGCCTTTACCGGCGAACAGGCCCCTGCGGGCCAGCTTGGCGGCGAGCGTGACATGATCGAGGGGCTTCAGATCGGCTCGCTTGACGTGGTCATCACCTCGACCGGCCCGCTTGGCAACTTCGTGCCGGAAATCTATGCGCTCGACCTGCCGTTCCTGTTTCGCGATTACGCCCATGCCCGCACCACGCTTGACGGCGACATCGGTCAGGAATTGCTCGACAAGATCGGTGAGAACAACCTTGTCGGCCTTGCCTGGTCGGAAAACGGCTTTCGCCACGTGACCAATTCACAGCACGCCGTTCGCACCCCGGCCGATCTTGACGGGCTCAAGCTGCGCACGATGGAAAACAAGGTCCATATGGCCGCGTTCCAGGGCATGGGCGCCTCGCCCACACCGATGGCCTTTCCAGAGCTGTTCACCGCTTTGCAACAGGGCGTTGTCGACGGTCAGGAAAACCCAGTGACCGTGATCACCGCCTCGAAATTCTGGGAGGTGCAGAAATACGTCTCGCTCACCGGCCATGTCTATTCGCCCGCCGTCGTGCTGGCCTCGCCGATCCTGCTTGATGGGCTGAGCGACGAACAGCGCGGCTGGTTTCAGGCCGCCGCCGATGCCTCGGCCGCCGCGACCCGCGCCGAGGTGAACCGCCTTGAAGAGGCCGGCGTTGCGCTCCTGCGTGAAAACGGCATGGAGGTGATCACCGATATCGACAAGGCCCCCTTTGCCGAGCTGGCGGCGGCCTCGTCCTATAGTGTTTATACCGACCAATATGGCACCGAAATGGTTGAGCGTATTCAGGCCGTTAAGTAACGTATTTAAAGTGAATGGACCGGCGCGGACCACTCTGCGCCGGTTCTGTCTTTACTGGGGATCCGCATGGGCCTGTTTCTGAAATTCGAGGATCTGACCACCGGCATCGCCCTGCGTCTGTCGATCCTGTTTCTGGTGATTGCCACCTCGCTGGCGCTCTATCAGGTCACCACCCGCTTTGTCTTTGGCCACCCCTCGACATGGTCCGAGGTGATCACCCGCTCGGCCATGATCTGGTCGATCTTTACCGGCGTCGCGGTGGCGTTTCGCCATGGCTCGATGATCGCGGTCGAGATCATTCAGCGCATGTTGCCGCGCCGGCTTGGGCTCGCTCTCTACCTCTTTGCCTCATCGCTTTCGGTCATCTTCTTTTCGATCCTGTTCTGGCAGGGCTGGTCGATGACCGAACGAGTCATGCGCCAGAAATTGGCGGCTTTGGAAATCTCGATCGCCTGGGTCTATGCGGCGCTGCCGGTGGGCTCGGTCTTTACCATCATCGCCGTTCTGGCCTGCATGCTGCGGGCCTGGCAAGACGGGCTTGAGCCGCTCACCGAGGTGAAGGCATGAATACCGCCCTCGCCCTGTCGGTTGCGATCTTTTTCCTGCTTGGGGTGCCGATTGCCGTGGCGATTGGTCTGGCCTCGATCATCGGGATCGAGGTGCAGGGCCGCCTGCCCCTCCTGCTTGTGGCGCAGCGCATGTTCACCGGGGTCGACAGCTTTCCTCTGATGGCGATTCCGCTTTTCATTCTGGCCGGCAACCTGATGTCGGCGGGCGGGATTTCGCACCGCTTGGTTGAGCTGGCAAAATCCATCGTCGGCGGCATTCAGGGCGGGCTTGCGGCCTCTTGCGTGCTGACCTGCATGATGTTTGCAAGCGTGTCCGGCTCGTCGGTCGCCACCACCTTTGCCATCGGCGCGATCCTTATTCCGGCGATGGTCAAGCACGGCTATCCGGCGCCGATGGCCGCCTCGGTTCAGGCCAGCTCTGCCGAGTTGGGCGTGTTAATTCCGCCCTCTATCCCGCTTATCCTTTATGGCGTGTCCACCGACACCTCGATCGGTCAGCTGTTTCTGGCCGGTATCGGGCCAGGGTTTCTGGTGGCCGGCTCGCTGATGGCGCTGGTGCTGATCCTGTGTCGGCTGCGCGGCATCGGCAAGACCGACGGCGCCGATCGCCCGCGCCTTGGCACCGCCTTTGTCGCTGCCCTGCCGGCACTTGTGGTGCCTTTCGTGATCATCGGCGGCATCTATTCGGGCGTCTTCACCCCGACCGAGGCAAGTGCCGCCGCCGTGGCCGCCGCGATCCTTGTCGGCATGGCGTTTTACCGCGAGCTCAAGCTCGCCGATCTGCCAGACATCCTGAAGGCAACGGTGATTTCGACCTCGGCGATCATGCTGATCATTTCGGGGGCGGCGCTGTTTTCCTTCTTGATCACGCGCTCTGGCCTGCCCAATGAAATCGCCGCCTGGTTCAAGGATGTATTCGAAAGCCGGATCGCCTTTCTTCTGGCGGTGAATGTCCTGTTGCTGATCGTGGGGATGTTCATCGAGACCTCGGCGGCGATCCTTGTTCTGGCGCCGATCCTTGCGCCGATTGCCGTCGCCTACGGCGTTGATCCCGTGCATTTTGGCCTGATCATCGTGGTCAATCTCGCCCTTGGCATGATCACCCCGCCGCTTGGCGTGAACCTCTTTGCCGCCTGCGCGGTGGCCAAGCTTCCGGTCGAGGCAATCATCCCACAGCTTTTGTGGTTCGTGCTCACCGTCTTTGGCGCGCTGATGATCATCACCTATGTGCCCGCCATCACCCTCTGGCCGATGCAAACCATTCTGGGAATCACACCATGACGACGCAGATCATCCATATCCTTGGCCTCGGCTCTATGGGGCTTGGCATGGCCAAATCGCTGTTGCGCGCGGGCCACGAGGTTTACGGCTTTGACACCAATTCCGACCGCCTTGCAGAGTTTCGCGCCGCCGGTGGCGCGGCGCTGACGCGCGAAAGCCCGGCGGCGCAGGCCTTGGTCTGTGTCGTGCTGAACGCCGATCAGACCCGCGGGGCGCTGTTTGGCGATGCCGGCTGGGCCAGCGGCCTTGTGGCGGGTGGCACGATCATAAGCTGCGCCACGGTCGCGCCGGATTTCGCCGCTGAGATGCAAGAGATCGCCCATGAACGCGGGCTGACCTATCTTGATGCACCGATTTCCGGCGGCGCGATCAAGGCGGCAGAGGGCAAGCTTTCGATCATGGCCTCTGGCACGCAGGCGGCCTTTGACGGCGCGGCACCGGCACTTGCGGCCATGGCCGAAACCCTCCACCGTCTGGGCGAGACGGCCGGCCCCGGATCGGCGATGAAGGCGGTCAATCAACTGCTCGCGGGCGTGCACATCGCCGCCATGGGCGAGGCGCTTGCCTTTGCCACGTCGCAGGGGCTTGATCTGGCCCGCGTGCTTGATGTGATCGGGGTTTCGGCCGGAACCTCATGGATGTTTGAAAACCGCGCCCCGCATGTGATCGAGGCCGATTATACGCCCCGCTCGACCATCGACATCTGGCCAAAGGATCTTGGGATTGTCACCGATATCGCTGGCGAGTCCGGGCTTGAGTTGCCCCTGACACAAGCCGCGCTCGGGCAATATCGCGCCGCCTCTGCCGCCGGCATGGGGGCGATGGATGATGCCGCGATCACCCGCCATATCACGGCGCGCGCCGGGCTCAAACTGCCGGGGGATGCGTGATGCTTTTGGGCTGTATCGGCGATGATTTCACCGGCTCGTCGGACCTTGGCAACACGCTGACCAAGGCGGGCATGCGGTCTGTGCAATATGTCGGCGTGCCCGATGCGCCCGCCGCGCCCGATGTCGAGGCCGGGATTGTCGCGCTCAAATCCCGTTCGATCCCGGCGGCCGAGGCCGTGGCGCAATCGCTGGCCGCGTTAAAATGGCTGCGCGATCAGGGCTGTACGCAGTTTTTGTTCAAATACTGCTCGACCTTTGATTCCACGCCCGAGGGCAATATCGGCCCTGTCGCCGAAGCGCTTGCCGATGCGCTTGGCGCAACAGAGGTCATCGTCTGCCCGGCCTTTCCCGCCACCGGGCGCTCGATCTACCAGGGGCATTTGTTTGTCGGTGATCACTTGCTCAGCGAAAGCGGCATGCAACATCACCCGCTCACCCCGATGCGCGACCCGGATCTGCGCCGCTGGCTCGCGCATCAGACCCGCGGCACCGTCGGCCATGTCCCCGCCACCGCCGTGATGGGCGGGGTCGGACGCGTGCGCGCGGCCCTCAGCGGCGAGGCGGCAAAGGGCCATCGCCTTATCGTCACCGACGCGATCACCGATGCGGACCTGATCACGCTTGGCCATGCGGCGGCTGATCACGTGCTGATCACGGGCGGGTCGGGCATCGCCATGGGACTGCCCGAGAATTTCCGCGCCAAGGGGCTGTTGTCGGGGCGCGCCGGGGAATGGCGCGGCCAAGGCGGCCCTGTGGTCGCGCTGTCCGGCTCTTGCTCTGGCGCGACGCGCGCGCAGGTCGCGGCGCATGCCGCCAGCCACCCTAGCCGCGAAATCACCGCCGACGAGGTGATCAGCGACGAGGTGGATGCCGACACTCTCGCCACATGGGCACTTGGCCAGGACGGCGTGCCGCTGATCTATTCCTCGGCTGACCCGGATGCGGTGAGCGCCGCGCAGGCCCGCCACGGTGCGGCGCCGCTGGCCGAGGCCATTGAAACCCTGTTTGCCGATCTTGCCCGCGCGCTCGCCGCCAAGGGCGTGACCCGCCTGATCAGTGCCGGCGGCGAGACCTCTGGCGCAGTGGTGTCGGGGCTTGGCGTGACAGAGTTTGAAATCGGCCCCGAGATTGATCCCGGCGTGCCGATGATCCGCGCCAATGACAGCCTTGTTCTGGCCCTCAAATCCGGTAACTTCGGCGCAGCGGACTTCTTTGCCAAGGCCGCCGCCATGATGGAGGGCACAGCGTGAGCGACAGCAAACTTCGCGAGGATCTGTGCTTTTGGGCCGCCTCCCTGTTTGATCGCGGCCTCACCGGCGGGGCCTCGGGCAATATCTCGGTGCGCACGCCCGATGGCGGGCTTTTTGTCACGCCCACCGGCGTCAGCCTTGGCCGCCTTGATCCCGCCGCGCTCAGCCGCTTTGACGCGCAGGGCAATCATATCGACGGCCCTGCCCCGACCAAGGAAATGCCGCTTCATTCGGCGTTCTACGAGACCCGCACCAATGCCGGCGCGGTGGTTCATCTGCACTCGACCCATTCCGTCGCACTCTCGATGCTGCCCGAGACCGACCCCGAGGATGCAATCCCGCCGCTCACCGCCTATGCGGTGATGCGGGTGGGCAAGGTGGCGCTTTTGCCGTTCTTCGTGCCGGGTGATCCGGCCATGGCCGATGCGCTGCGCGGGCTTGGGGGGCGGCGCTCGGCGGTTTTGCTCGCCAATCACGGGCCTGTGGTGGCGTCCAAAGACCTTGAGGCGGCGGTGTTTGCCATGGAAGAGCTGGAAGAAACCGCAAAACTCGCGCTCTTGCTGCGCGGCACCGGGGCACGCCCCTTGCGCGGCGATCAAATCGCGCAGGTCGTGGATAAATTCAAGCTGGACTGGGACTGATGCAATTTTCCGCCAACCTTGGCTTTCTGTTCACCGATCTGCCCTTGCCCGAGGCGATTCACGCGGCCCGCAAAGCCGGGTTTGACGCGGTCGAATGTCACTTTCCCTATGACACGCCCGCCGCCGAAGTGGCGCAGGCCTTGCGCGACACCGGGCTTTCGATGCTTGGCCTCAACACCTGGCCGGGCAATCGCGCCGCGGGGGATTTTGGCCTTGCGGCCCTTGCCGGTCGCGAGCATGAGGCCCGCGTTGCGATTGACCAAGCGATTGAATATGCAACACAAATCAAGGCGCGCGCCGTGCATGTCATGGCAGGAGTTACCGATGGCGGTAAGGCGGCCGAGGCCAGCTTTCGCGCCAATCTGGCCTATGCCTGCGATCGCGCCGCGCCGCATGAGATCACTATTCTGATCGAGCCTATCAATCGGCGCGACGTGCCGGGCTATCACCTCTCAAGCACGGACCACGCCGCGCGGATCATCACCGATCTTGGCCGCGAAAATCTTAAGCTGATGTTTGATTGCTACCACCTGCAGATCATGGAAGGCGACCTTTTTACCCGGTTTCAGGTGCTGCGCCCGCTCATCGGCCATGTGCAATTTGCCGCTGTGCCGGATCGCGGTGAGCCGGATAGCGGCGAGATCAATTACGCCTGGCTCTTGCCCGCGATGGCGGCGGCGGGGTACAGCGCGCCCTTTGGCGCCGAATATCGGCCGCGCGCCGCGACCACCGCCGAAGGGCTTGGCTGGATGGCGGCATTTCGCGGCTAATCCCTTGGCAATCCGCCTGCCCGCATGCTAGAAATTGAACGGTGTTCGATTTCCCCAAAGCGGTGCCCGCCAGATGCCAGCCCCCCGCCCCAAACGCCCGCGCGCAGACACCGAGGCCAAGCGCGCGCTGATCCTTGATGCCGCTGCGCAGATTTTTGCGCAGGACGGACTTGAAGGCGCAAGCCTCCGGGCGGTGGCGGCGCGTGCAGGCTATACTCCGGCGGCGCTTTACTTTCATTTCGCCTCGAAAGAGGCGCTTTACGCCGAGGTTCTGATGGCCTCGCTGGCACGCCTTGGCGCGGCGACCACGGCGGGCGAGGCCGGCGAAACCGCCTCCGCACGCCTTAACGCGGCGGCGATGGCGTTTTTCACCTATTACGCCGACCATCCCCGCGATCTTGACCTCGGGTTCTACCTGTTTCGCGGCGGCATGAAGCCCGCCGGCCTTGGCCGTGACCACGACGAGGCGCTCAACGCGGCCCTTGAGGACGCGCTTGCACCGATCTCGCGCGCGGCGATTGATCTTGGTGTGTCAGACCATGACGCCAAGCTTTTGACCGTCGATCTTTTTGCCCATGCCACCGGATTGCTGTTGTTGCTGCACACCGGACGCATTCGTATGTTCGGCGCCTCTGCCCCCGATATGATGGCGCGTTATATCGCCGAGAAAACCGCCACCCTTACGACAGGACACGGCCCATGCTGACAATTGACGCGCGCACCTCGCACCTTTTGGTGATCGACTTTCAGGCGCGCCTTATGCCCGCCATTCACGACAGCGCGCCGGTGGTGCAGAACGCCGGGCGCCTGTTATCGGCGGCGCGGCGCCTTGAATTACCGATTTCCTATACCGAGCAGAACCCCAAGGGCCTTGGCACCACCCTGCCCGAGCTTGCGCCCGAGCCGGGCGAAGAAGTCCTCCACAAGATGACGTTTGATGCCTGTCGCACCCCCGAGGTGACCGCACATCTTGCCGATAACACGGCGCTTGTCGTCATGGGCTGCGAGGCGCATGTCTGCGTGCTTCAAACCGTGCTTGGCCTCTTGTCCGATGGCCGCCGCGTCTATGTGGTGGCAGACGCCATCGGGTCGCGTATGGAGGAAAACCGGCGCGCCGCACTGGGGCGTATGGCGCATCACGGGGCCGAGATTGTAACTACGGAAATGGTGATCTTCGAGTGGATGACAACTGCCGAGCACCCTGAATTCCGTGATATTGTGAAGCTGGTAAAGTAGATTTATAATAAAGGCATAACTGTCACTGTTGATGCATTACATCAACCACCCTTGAGGCGGCGTAACAAGACAACCTCGCTCTCCTCAGAGATTGGCGTGAACCAGCTGTCGTTGTAAACGCGGCCGTCAATTGCCACCGAAATCCCGCGCTCAAGCTGCGGGCGCAGGCCGGGATATTCCCCGGCCAGCCCATCCAGCAACTCGCGCAGGGTGTCGGCCTTGATCTCGACCTCGGTTTGGCCTTCGGTAAATTCGGCGAGTGAGCCCCAGACGCGCACCTTGACCATGCCCTTAGCCGCCCTTTTGCCCCTGAATGGCGGCAAGAATGCGTGGCGGTGACATTGGCAGGTCGGTCATCCGCACCCCCGCCGCCGCCGACACGGCATTGGCGATGGCCGCAAGCGGAGGCACGATTGGCGTCTCGCCAACCCCGCGCACACCATACGGATGCCCCGGATTGGCAATCTCAAGGATCACCGTGTCGATCATCGGCAAGTCCGAGGCGACCGGAATACGGTAGTCGAGGAAGCCGGCATTTTGCAGAACGCCATCCTCCCCGTAAATGTATTCCTCGTTCAGCGCCCAACCGATGCCCTGCACCGCGCCGCCCTGAAACTGGCCTTCGACATAGGCCGGATGCACCGCCTTGCCGGCATCCTGAAACACCGTATAGCGCAGGATTTTCGGCGCGCCGGTGTCGGGATCGACCTCGACATCCACCATATGGGTGCCAAAACTGACGCCGGCGCCCTCGGCATTGACCTCGTAATGCCCGGCAATCGGCCCGCCGGTGTTGCTGGCAATCGCGGCGATTTCCTTTAGGGTCATCGGGTCATGCTTGCCCGCATTCGGGCCCGCCGGGCGCGCCGCGCCATCGACCCATTCGACCGCCTCTTCGTCGATGCCCCAGACCATCGCGGCGCGTTTGCACATCTCGCGCTTGGCGTTGCGGGCGGCCTCAATCGTGGCAAGACCAACGGCAAAGGTCACCCGAGAACCGTCGGTCACCTCGTTCTGACCAAGCGATCCGGTGTCGGCGATGATCGTGCGGACCTGTGTGTAAGGAATGCCAAGCTCTTCGGCGGCCATCATCGTCATCGAGGCGCGCGAACCGCCGATATCGGGGTTGCCCTCGGAGACGGTGACCGTGCCATCGGGGGTAACATTGAGGGTCACACAGGTATCGCCACCGAAGTTGAACCAAAAGCCACAGGCAACGCCCCGCCCCTGGTTTTCACCCAAGGGCGCGGTCCAATGCGGATGTGCCCTGGCCGCCTCTAGCGTGGCCTCAAGGCCGATCGCCGGAAAGGTCGGCCCGTAAGAGGCAACAGTGCCCTCGCGCGCGGCATTCTTTAGGCGCACCTCAAGCGGATCAAGGCCAAAGCCCTTGGCCAACTCATCCACCGCGCTTTCCACGGCAAAGGCCGCCATCGGCGCGCCCGGCGCACGGTAAGCGGCGGCCTTGGGGCGGTTGGTGACCACGTCAAAGCCGACGGTTTTCACGTTCTCAAGGTCATAGGGCGCAAAGGCCGACATCGAGCCCATATCGACCGGCGAGCCGGGGTATGCCCCGCCCTGATAGCGCAATTGCGCGAAACCGGCGGTGATGCGGCCATCCTTGGTCATGCCGATCTTGACATCAATCGAGCTTGACGAGGTCGGCCCGGTGGCGCGCAGAACCTCGGAGCGGCTCATCACCATCTTGACCGGGCGCCCGGAAAGTTTCGACAGCAACAAGGCAACAGGCTCCAGAAAGACCGTGGTCTTGCCGCCAAACCCGCCGCCGATCTCGCTTGCGGTGACGCGAAGCTGGCCCTGTTCCATGCCGAGGATCGCCGCGCAGGTGTTGCGCACCATGTAATGGCCCTGCGTACAGCACCACAGATCGGCCTGCCCGTCCGGGCCCATCGTCGCCAAACACGCATGCGGCTCGATATAGCCCTGATGGGTGGCGCCGGTGCGATAGGTGCGCTCGACCACGCGGTCGGCCTCAGCCAGCCCCTTGTCGATATCGCCATGCCCGAACTCGACCCGCGACATCACGTTTTGCGAATAGCCTTCGGGCACGCTCTCTTCCTGACGGCCCCTGTGCAGAACCGGCGCGTCGGGTTTCATCGCCGCGTCGACATCGCTCACATGCGCCAGAACCTCATATTCGACCTCGATAAGGCGCAGGGCCTTGCGCGCCACGGCAGCACTTGAGGCGGCAACGGCGGCCACCGCGTGCCCGTCGTAAAGTGCCTTGTCACCGGCCATGCAATTGTCGATCACATCGGCCACGCTATCGGGCACAGCGCCGAAATCGGCACGTGTCACCACGGCCTTGACGCCCGAAAGTGCGCGCGCCTTCGAGGTGTCGATCTTGACGATCCGGGCATGGGCATGCGGGCTGCGCAACACGCGCCCCACCAGCATGCCGGGGGCAACGATATCGGCGCCAAAGCGGGCGCGACCAGTGACCTTGTCAATGCCATCGGGGCGCAGCGGGCGCGTGCCGACAACCTTGAAGGTCCGGGGTTTGTCTGAGCTGTCCAATGCCATCACGAAGCCCTCCGCAGATCCGCCGCCGTTTCCATCACGGCGCGGATGATTTTGTCATATCCGGTGCAGCGGCAGAGATTGCCCGCCAGCCAATAGCGCACCTCTTCCTCTGTCGGATCGGGGTTCTTTTCCAGAAGCGATTTCGCCGCCACAAGGATGCCCGGCGTGCAGATGCCGCATTGCAGGGCGGCCATCTCGATGAACTTCTGTTGCAGCGGGTGCAGTTGATCGCCCGTGGCCATGCCCTCGATGGTGGTGACCTCGCGGCCCTCGGCCTCGGCCCCCAGCATCAGACAGGAACAGACCAGCCGCCCATCAACCGTGACCGAACAGGCGCCGCAATCTCCGGTGCCGCAGCCCTCTTTCGAGCCGGTCATGCCAAGCCGGTCGCGCAGCACATCCAAAAGCGTGTCTTCGGCCTCGCACAGAAATTCCGTGGCGTCGCCGTTGATCGAGGTTGTTACGTGAATCTGGCTCATGCGGTTTCTCCTTTTGCGCGGATCGCGGCGATCTCGGTCGCGCGGCGGGCCAGAACGCCCGCGACGTGGCGGCGAAAATCAACCGTGCCGCGTTTGTCGTCAATCGGGGTGGCCGCAGCCGAACAGACGGCGGCCAGATCCTCCAGAGCGTCGCCTTTGGGCGCGCGGCCAATCAGGGCCTCGGCGCCCGCCTCGACCAGCATCACCTTGGGGCCAACCGCGCCAAGCGAGACGCGCGCCGCACTGACCTTGCCCGCGCCGTCAAGCACAAGCGAAACGCCACAGCCGACCACGGCGATATCCATCTCGGTGCGCGGGATAAAGCGCAGATAGGCATCGCCACCGTGCTCGGGCTTTGCGGGTAAAAACACCGAGGCGATGAATTCGCCCGGCGCCAGCGTGGTCTTGCCCGGGCTTGCGGGCACGTCGATCACCGCGACATCGCGGCTGCCCTTGGGGCCGACGATCCGCAGGGTGGCATTGGCCGCAACCATCGCGGGCACGCTATCGGCGGCCGGCGAAGCATTGCAGAGGTTGCCCGCCAGTGTCGCGCGGCCCTGTACCTGGGTCGAGCCGATCAGACCCACGGCCTCGACCACGCCGGGCCAATCGCGGAGAAGCCCGGCATGCTCGCCCATCTCGGCCCCCGAGACAGCCGCGCCGATGCGCCAGCCGCCGTTTTCGGCCGTGATGTCCTTCATGCCGGCAATCCGCTTGATATCGACCACAAGGTCCGGCTCAAGCATCTCGGCGCGCAGTTTCACCAGCAAATCGGTGCCCCCGGCCAGAACATAAGCCCCCTCGGTCGCGGCCAATAGATCAACCGCGGCCTCAACGCTGTTTGGCGCCTCATATCGCATCTTTGATGTCCTTTCCCTGCTTGCGGCCCGTGGCGCGTTTGCACCAGACTCGGGGTCGCTTTGACGTGACTATCTCGCAACTTGCGCCCCGGTGCAAACAGGTCTGCGACACGCCGCCGATCGCCAGCGTCACCGCAATTTTTGGCCCCTTTTAACGTGAATTCCGCCTTTTGCCACGCGATTGCACCGGTGAGGGGCCAAATCCGCCTTAATTTCATGCCAATCAATTGACGTCACGTTACCGCAGTCACGCAAGAGGTTCGGTATGTCTTTTCACGCCCCCGCGTCATCGTTACGGCAAAAACCGCCGCGCCATGCGCTATTGTTCGAACTGATCCGTCAGCGCAGCATGGCGAAACACGTCAACAAACGGGTTTTGAGCCGACCGCCGCATGATCCGGGCGACCTTGCGGCGATCGCCCGCGCAGCGGAACACTCGCTTGGCTTGCCCCCAGAGACCCAACCGCCGGTTTTATGAACTCAACCGCGAAACCCGGTGGCGACGACGAATTTTTCCGAACTGTCGGCGCGTGACGCAGGCGGTTTGACGTTATGCACTTTTTCAAAGCGCGTTTTCAGAATCTTCTGCAACTCGCCCTCGGCGCCCCCGGCCAGAACCTTGGACACGAAGGTGCCGCCGACTTCGAGCACGTCAAAGGCAAGGTAAGCCGCCGCCTCGCAGAGTGCGATGATGCGCAAATGGTCGGTCTGTTTGTGGCCCGAACTTGACGCGGCCATGTCCGACATCACCACATCGGCCTTGCCGCCAAGCCATTCCTTGACCTGTTCGTCGGCATCATCGGCCATGAAATCAAGCTGATGGATTTCACAGCCCGGAATCGGCTCGACCTCTTGCAGATCGACGCCAAGAATGCGCCCCACCGCCTTGCCCTGCTTTTCGCCAAGCGCGTTGACCCGTGGCACCGCCACCTGGCACCAGCCCCCCGGCGCACAGCCAAGATCGACAATCCGCGCGCCCGGCACCAGAAAGCGAAACTTGTCGTCCACCTCCATGATCTTGAAGGCCGCGCGCCCGCGATAGCCCTCGACCTGAGCGCGCTTGACGTAGGGGTCGTTCAACTGGCGTTGAAGCCAGCGTGTCGACGAGGGTTTGCGCCCGCGCGCGGTCTTTACCTGCACCGTCAGTTCACGCTGTCCGCGCCCCGAGGTGTTCTTGCCATCCGGTGTCTTGGCCATCAGTCTGTTCCGTCCTTGAAAACCCCATCCGCCGCCATTTGGGCGTAGAGCATGCCTTCGCGCAAACCGCGATCGGCCACCGACAGACGGTCGGTTGGCCAGCATCGCAAAAGCGCCTGTAAAATTGCCGCGCCCGACATGATCAGCGCCTGCCGGTCAAGCCCGATGCGCGGATCGGCGCGCCGCCCCGCAGGCCCAAGCGCAAGATAGCTCCGGATCACGCGGTCGATCTCGTCGCTGGTCATGGTCATCCCGTCAACCTTGTTGCGGTCATACCGCTTGAGGTTAAGATGGCTGGCGGCGACCGTTGTGACGGTGCCGCTGGTGCCGATGATCTGAAAGCCCTCGCGCTTTTGCTCGTCCTTGTAGGGGGCGAATTCGGCGAGGTTTTCCTCGAAAAACCAGCTCATCAGGGCAAAGCGCGCAGAATCGTCCTCGACATCGCGGAACTGATCGCGCAGCGTCGCCACCCCAAGCGGCACGCTGATCCAATCGACCACCCGCGCGGCGGCAAAGCGGCTGTCGCAGGCGTTAAAGCCAAGATGCATCCGCATGATCGCGCGGCGCCGTTCAGGGCGCGGCACGCCGGTCAGGTCGATCCAGACCAATTCGGTCGAGCCGCCGCCGATATCAACCACCAAAAGCTGATCGGTATTCGGGCTCACCAGCGGGGCGCAGGACACGACCGCAAGCTGGGCCTCTTCCTGCGGCGCGATGATATCAAGCTTCAACCCGGTTTCGCGTTCCACCCGCCGCATGAAATCGGCGCCGTTGGTGGCGCGCCGACAGGCTTCGGTCGCCACAAGGCGCATCTGCTCCACGCGGTGGCGCTTGAGCTTTTGCCGACAGACCCGAAGCGCCTGAATGGTGCGATAGATCGCGGCGCGCGACAACCGCCCCGAGCTTCCAAGCCCGGCGCCAAGCTGGACCGACTTGGAAAAGCTGTCCACGACTTTGAACTGATTGCCCCGCGGTTGGGCAATCAGCATGCGGCAACTGTTTGTTCCCAGATCAAGCGCCGCATAAAGCGGCATCTGATCCGGCTGGTTCAGTGCGGGGCTCTCAACCGGTTTCGGGACCGCGCCCGCACTTTCGGGACGCTTGGGCGCCATAACGACACGCCCTCCATTTCAAGTTATCCCCAAGGTAGTGGCTTACGTGGTCCCGCGCAAGCGCCGCGAAGGCCCCAAGCGCGATCTTGATAACGATGATGAATATTTTTCGCATGTCTCGCCGTGGTCACCTCTGCGCCCCCCGGTTAGTGTCGCTAGGTCGCATGACGCGTCCGTTCTGTCGAAATCGAACCCTGAGCACGCGGCCGCCTGCATTAGGAAAAGACCTTAAGGAAAAGGAATCAGCCATGGTTGACGTCACCATTGTCTACTGGCGGGACATCCCCGCTCAGGTTATCGCCGGGAAAGGCCGCCGCGGCAGCAAAGTACAGCTGCCCGAACGCTTTGAGCAGGCGATTGACCGCGCCGCCATGAAGACCGGCGCGGCGGGGACGGATGACTATCTTGCCGCATGGCGCAAGGCAGATCCCTATTCCGTTGACGGAGATCAGGATGAGGTCGCCAAATCAGAGGCGGCCCGGCTTGATGCAGAGTATGATCAGGACCGGATAAAGACCCTGATTGCCAATAATGGCTGGGCGTGATGCGCCCCGGATCGCTATGGGAGGCCGCAATGGCTTTGTTGAATTTCAAGAAGCGTGAAAAGACCGCCGCACCGGCCAATGGCCAGCTTGAGGCGTTTTTGCAGGGGTATTCGATCGAGGTGATGCCGCGCACCGCCGAGAAGGTCGAGAACTTTCGCGATCTGCTGCCGACGGGCACCCGCGTCTATATCGCCCATATCGAGGGCACCCCGATCGAAGAGATGGTCGCGACCGCCAAGCGTCTGGCCACCGATGGCTATCCGGTGATGCCGCACTTCCCGGCGCGGATCATCAAGGACAAGGCGACCCTCACCGACTGGATCGCGCGCTATCAGGGCGAGGCCGGCGTCGATCAGGGGCTTCTTCTGGCCGGTGGCGTCACGGAGCCGCATGGCGATTTCGACTCCTCGATGCAACTTCTGGAAAGCGGTGAATTTGATCGCGCCGGGTTCAAGCGCCTGCACGTGGCCGGCCACCCCGAGGGCAACAAGGATATCGACCCCAAGGGCGGCATGCAAAACGTCATGGACGCGCTGCGCTGGAAGCAGAAATTCAACGAGACCACCGATGCCGAAATGGCGCTTGCAACCCAGTTTGCCTTTGACGCCAAGCCGATCATCAAATGGGCCGATGACCTTGCGGCCGCCGGCATCACCCTGCCGATCCACATCGGTATCGCTGGTCCGGCCAAGCTTCAGACGCTGATCAAGTTCGCGATTGCCTGTGGTGTCGGCCCCTCTCTCAAGGTGCTGCAAAAGCGGGCGATGGATGTCACCAAGCTTTTGCTGCCCTACGAGCCCAACGACGTGTTGAAAGAGCTGGCCGCGCATAAGGCCGCAAACCCCGATTTCAACATCGAAAAGGTCCACTTCTTCCCGCTTGGCGGGATCAAGACCAACGCCACCTGGGCCATCGAAAACGGCGGCGACGCCGGCAAACCTGCAAACGTATCCTGAAGGACCTCATATGACCCGCACCATCGTCGAGAGCAAAACCAAAACCGCCGTTATCGGCTTTGACGAGCCGTTCTGCGTGATCGGTGAGCGCATCAACCCCACGGGCCGCAAGAAACTGGCCGCCGAGCTAGAGGCGGGCGATTTCTCGACCGTCGAGGCCGACGCGATTGCCCAGGCCGCTGCCGGCGCCACCGTTCTCGATATCAATGCGGGCGTGGTTTACAACTCGAACCCCAACCCCAACGAGACCGAGCCGCCGCTGATGACCAAGATCATCGAGCTGGTTCAAGGGCTTGTGGACCTGCCGCTCTGCATCGACAGCTCGGTGCCCGCCGCTCTTGAGGCCGGCCTTCAGGCCTGTGAAGGCCGCCCGCTTCTGAACTCGGTCACCGGTGAAGAGGATCGGCTTGAATACGTTCTGCCGCTGGTCAAAAAGTACAACGTGCCGGTGGTGGCGATTTCGAACGACGATACCGGCATCTCTGAGGACCCCGATGTACGCTTTGAGGTCGCCAAGAAGATCGTTCAGCGCGCCGCCGATTTCGGTATTCCCGCGCATGACATCGTGGTTGATCCGCTGGTCATGCCCGTGGGCGCCATGGGCACCGCCGGCCTTCAGGTCTTTACCCTCGTGCGCCGCCTGCGCGACGAGCTTGGGGTGAACACCACTTGCGGCGCCTCAAACATCAGCTTTGGCCTGCCCAACCGTCACGGCATCAACAACGCCTTCCTGCCGATGGCCATGGCCGCCGGCATGACCAGCGCGATCATGAACCCGATCGCCCTGCCGGTGAAACAGGCCGAGATCGAGGCCAAGAAGGCCGAGGTTGCTGCCACCGGTCTGGTGCTTCCCGCCGATATGGATGACGAAACCTTCTGTCAGCTGTTTGGCCTTGGCTCGACCAAACCGCGCGCGGGCAAGGAGATGGAAGCCATCATGGCCGCCAACTTCCTGACCAACAACGACCCGCACGGCGGCAATTGGATCAAGTTCAATAAAGCCCCGCCCAAGCCCGGCGAGGTCGCGCGTACCGGTGGTCGCGCGGGCAGCCGCAGCCGCAGCCGCCGCGCCTGAGCACAAACAGAAAAAGGCCTCGTCATCGACGGGGCCTTTTTTCATTTATACCAACGAGTTAAAATACAATTCTAATGTTAATAAGGACCGTCAGGCCAGGCCCATATCCCGCGCCAGCATCGCCGCATGGGTCCGGTTCCTTGCGTTCAGTTTGCGCGACATCGTCTTGAGGTGAAGCTTGACCGTCACCTCCCGAATATCCAGGTCGCGGGCGATTTCCTTGTTGGATTTCCCTTCTGAAATGCCCACCAGAACATCGGTTTCGCGCGGCGTCAGATTAATCTGGTTGAGGTCACTGTCGTCCAGGCTCAAGAAATCCATCGGTTTATAGATTTCGCCCAAGAGCATATGGCGCACCGCCGCGATCAGCGATTTCGGGTCAAGCGTTTTGGGCAAGAACCCCGCCGCTCCCGAGCGCAAGACGCGGCGCGCCACATCCGGCGGCGCCGTTCCCGAGAGAATTGCCACAGGGCATGTTGCCCGCGCCTTCATCCTCGCAAGACCCGAAAGCGCCTCCATCCCCGGCATCACAAAATCCAGCAGGACAAGATCAAAGGGCCCATGGCGATCGTAACATTCGAGCGCCGTTTCCAGAGATTCGGCAGCAAAAACATCAAAATTGCCCTGAGCGCGCAGAAACTCCGCGATGGTTTCCCGGACCAGGTCATGGTCATCTGCCAGCAATAGTTTCTTCATTCATTCAACCTTTGGACGTTCCGGTACATATCGACTCACCCAAAGAAAGAAAGGCGAAAATCGTTTAGAATGTGTTGGGCGTTAACTCCCTGCACATAATGACGTATATATAGTGCCCCTATCCAGGTGCATAGGGGGATGGATTTGAAATCTATTGCCGTCAAGATGGCGTATCTGCGTTCAGAGGGGTGTTACATGCGTAAACGTTGGTTCATGTCTGGCCTGATAGGCTGTTTTCTTACTGTTTTCGGGGCGACAACGGGGGTTTTTGCCACCGAAGAGGCCCCGGTCGTCCTGACGATCACCCTGCCACAGGCCGAAAGCGGTGACACAGCCGTCATCGCCCTGAGCGAGCAGGATTTGCGCGCGTTTCCCGCTATTTCCTTTGAAACCTCCACGATTTGGACCAGTGGAGTACAGCGTTTTACCGGCGTGCCCCTTCTGGCCTTGCTTGAACATTTCAAGATCGAGGCGCGCGAACTTCAGATGCAGGCGGTGAACGACTATTCCATCACCATGCCAGTTGACGGCATCACAGCCGGGGCGCCGATCATTGCCTATGAGCGCAATGGAAAACCCATGAAACTGCGCGATAACGGGCCGCTTTGGCTGATCTATAACTATGACGCCAATGCCGATTACCGCACGGAAACCGTCTATTCCCGCAGCATATGGCAACTCGACCGGATGGCGATAATCCGTTAGGACAATCCCTTATACCCGAGAGGGTCAGATATCCCGAAGGGATGGTGGAAATGCCTGTCGGTACGGCGCTTAAATTCATCGCGAGCCGCCGCGTTCAATTGACCGCGCTCAGTGTGGTCGTCGCCCTGTGCTTTCTGGCGGCGTCCGTCCTGATCAATACGGTTCTTGAAAAGCTCGACAGATATAGCACCGCAAGCCAGGACGACGTGTATTGGACGATGTCCCAGATCGAGGTCGATCAACTCAAGCTGATCGTCGAGCTTGAGCGCATGAAGGCCGACCAAACCCCGGATTTTGATGGGCTGCGGCGGCGGTTTGATCTTTTCTACAGCCGGGTGATGACACTTAAGAACGGCGCCGTTTACCGCAGCATCCTGCTCGGAACCGAGGTTGAACCCGACCTTGAGGTCGTTTTCGGGCTGTTGGATCAGATGGTGGTAATCATCGACAGCGATGATGCAGCACTTCTCGAGGCAAACGATCACATCCTGTCTCTGGTGATGGGCATGACCGGTAGCATTCGCGACATTGCCCTGGCAGGCATCGCCGCCGGGGCGGAGCGTGCGGATGCCGAGCGCGGCGCGCTCACCCAACAGATCATTACCCTAACGCTGCTGGCCCTGCTCATGGTCAGCGCGCTTTTCCTGGCGCTCCTGCTTGTCTGGCGCCTGTATAAGGATTCGCGCAGGCAGGCCAAGGAAAGCCGCAACACCACCAACCGGCTGACGACCATTCTCAACACCTCGCAGGATGGCATTCTCGTGGTCGGACCGACCGGCGAGGTGCAGGATACCAACGGCGCAGCCGACCGCATGTTCGCCCTGCCAAGCGCCGATAAATTATCCATTCCGGTCAGTAACTTCCTGTTTCGAACCGACCCGGATGGCGGCCTTACGCCTCTGACCGGGCGGATGCTCTTGGCGGAGTGCGAACAGGGATCGAAACGGTTTGACGACCTTGTTGTAAGAAGCCTGGATGGCCGCGAATTTCCGGCGGAAATTTCGGCCGATATCGCGCGGCGCGGTGACATTGCGGTGTGCATCTGCTTTGTGCGCGATCTCTCTGAACGCCTTGCCGCCGAGGCCGAGATCCTGTCGGCCCGTGATCGCGCCCTCTCGGGGGAGCGGGCAAAGGCGCGCTTCCTCGGGATGATCAGCCACGAGATGCGCACGCCGCTGCACGGCATTCTGGGCGCGCTTGATCTATTGCAGGACACCGGCCTAAGCCAGGAACAGGAACGCTATGCCAAAGTGATGAAATCCTCGGGGCAGATGTTGCTGACACAGATCAGCGATGCCCTTGACATGACCCAGGCCGAGGTCGGCAAGATGGTCCTGCGGATGGGCGTGTTCGATCTTGACGAGATGCTGCAGGAGCTGATCGAGAACCAACAGGCCCTTGCGCGGGCTCAAAACAACACACTTGAGCTTTTGATCGCCAAGGATGGCCTTGGCCGTGTCGAGGGTGACCGTTGCCGGGTCTATCAGGTGCTTCTCAACGTGGTGTCAAACGCGATCAAATACACCCAAAATGGCCAGATCACCATCGAGGCGGTGCGCGCCGCATCCTCGCCCGGTGGGAACCCGATGGTCGAATTTCAGGTCAGCGATACCGGCGGCGGGATCAGCGAAGACAACCTGGCCCGCGTTTTTGATGATTTCGTGCGCGTCGGATCATCTGATGCCAATCAACCCGAGGGCACCGGCCTTGGCCTTGGCATCGCGCGCCATCTCGTGACCCTGATGGGGGGTGAAATCGGGGCCGAAAGTGTGCCCGGCGAAGGCAGCCTGTTCTGGATCCGCATGCCCCTGCCGGTGAAGGACCACGCCGCCCCTGCCCCGCGCGCCAAAGCGGCCGCCGCCATCATCGCACCGCTCGATGTGCTGGTGGTCGAGGACAACGCCAACAACCGGCTGGTGATCGAGGCGATGCTGAAGAACGATGGCCACCGCGTCACGCTGGCCTGCGACGGCGTTGAGGGGGTCAAACTCGCGGGCGAGCGCCACTACGATCTGATCCTGATGGATATCAACATGCCCCGCATGGACGGGATCGAGGCCACGCGCAGCATACGCGAGGGCAATGGCGCCTCGGCCCGCACCCGTATCGTGGCCCTCACCGCGCATTTCAGCGCGGAAAAGGCCACCGAGCTGCGCGCGGCGGGCATGGATGCGGTAGAAACCAAGCCTCTGCGGCGGGCGACCCTGCGGGATCTTCTGGCGGGCATTCCCACGCCGATGCAGGCCAGAAATCCGTCGATTTGCGTCGACAACAGCCTGTTGTCGCATCTTGGCACCTCGCTTTCCGCGGCAAGCATCATCGGCCTGCTCGACAGGTTTCAGGCCGAAGGCACGCAGATCGTTGAGGATGTGCAAGCCCTCGACACCCTGCCGCCAGAGGCACTTGCCGACCGGCTGCACGGGTTCGCCGGTTCTGCCGCCACAACCGGCGCCGTCGCCCTGCAAGCGCTTTTGGTGCAGGCCGAAACCGCGCTAAGGCAAGGCGAATTGGCAAAGGCAGAAAGGCTCTTGAGCGATCTGCCAACCCTCTGGCAAGAAACCATGGCGCATTTGCTGGCCCGCCATCGCGCTGCCTGAACAGGGATTGCGCCGCGCCCTCACAAAGAGTTGCCTTTCGCCCAGCTTACTATACTTCTTATGACTTAGAATGCGTCAACGGTGCCCGTCTTCGCGAAGGGCATGTTTTGGTAAACGGGGCCCCGATATCCATGTCAGTCTGGAAACAACTCTTGCTGCTTTGTCTGCTCGGGGGCGTCGCCTATGGCGGCTTTGAGGGCTATAAGACCTATCTCGCCACCGATGCCGTGGCCGAGGCCCCCTCCGGCGGCCCGCGCCCGGTTACGGTCGAGCTGGCCATCGCCGAAACCCGGCTCTTGCAGCAAACCATAGAGGCAGTCGGCACCACCCGCGCGCTGCAATCCATTGATATCGTGCCCGAGGTGGATGGCCGCCTTGTCGAACTTGCGATCACCTCCGGAGCCCGCGTGCAAAAGGGCGACATCCTTGCCCGGCTTGACGATACCATCGAGCGCGCCGATCTGGTCGAGGCCGAGGCTATGCTGACCGAACAGCGCCAGAGCGTCGAGCGTATCCGCCAGTTGCGCCGGACCAATGCCGTCTCAAAGGCTAGTCAGGAAGAGGCCACCGCCCGCCTGGCCGAGGCCACCGCCGAGGTTGAACGCACCCGCCGCCGTCTTGAAGACCGGGTGATCAAGGCCCCCTTTGCCGGTGTTGTCGGTCTCACCAACTACGATGTCGGCGCGCGGGTCTCGGAGGGGCAGGTTCTGACCCGGCTGGATGACCTGAGCGAAATCGAGGTCGAATTCTCGCTGCCCGAAACCGTCTTTGCGCAAGTGTCGCGCGGTCAACGCTTGAGCGCGCTCAGCGCCGCCTTTCCGGGCCGCGAATTTACCGGCACGATTGATGCGGTTGACAACCGGATTGATCCTGTGAGCCGCGCCTTTCGCACCCGTGCCCTTATTCCCAACCCCGACAGCACCCTGCCGGCCGGCATGTTCCTGTCGCTCAAGCTGATCCTGTCAGAGGCAGAGGCGCTTGTCGTGCCCGAAGAGGCTATCATCTTTCAGGCGGCCGAAACCTATGTTTTCGTGAATGAAAACGGCAAGGCCGCGCGCCGCGTGGTGGTCACAGGTCAGCGGCTTGACGGCATGATTGCCGTGACTTCGGGGCTTCAGCCCGGCGAAGAGGTGATCACGCGCGGCTTGCAACGGGTCCGCCCCGGCAGCGACCTCAAGATCAAGGGCGAGGATAAGGGCGCCACTGCCAAATCCAACGCCGGGACCCCGGAAAAAGCGACATGACGCTCTCGGATATCTCGATCCGCCGCCCGGTTCTGGCCGCTGTCGTCAGCCTTTTGATCGTGATTTTCGGCCTCGCCGCGCTGCGTTCGGTGCCGGTGCGCGAACTGCCGGATGTGGACAATGCGGTTGTCACCGTCACCACCACCTATCGCGGCGCCGCGCCCGAGGTGATCGACACCGATCTGACCGAAACCATCGAGGGCGCGATTGCCTCGATCTCGGGCATCCGCTCGATCAGCTCCGAGAGCCGTCAGGGCCGCTCGCGCGTTACCATCGAATTTGACAGCGGCACCGATATCGACGTGGCCGCCAATGATGTGCGCGACGCGGTCGGGCGAGTGCGCGGCGACATCCCCGAAGAGGCCGACGAGCCGCAGGTCGTCAAAAGCGACGCCGACGCCGACCCGGTGATGCGCCTTGCCATCACCTCTGACCGGATGACCACCGCCGAGATCACCGATTATATCGACCGTTTCGTGGTTGATCGCATTGCCACGCTTGACGGGGTGGCCAATGTCGACATTTACGGCGCGCGCCCTTTCGCGGTGCGGATCTGGATCGACCGGCGCGCCCTTGCCGCGCGCAATCTGGCGGTGTCGGATATCGAGGCCGCGCTCAGGCGCAACAATATCGAACTGCCCGCAGGCGAGGTTGAATCCTATAATCGCCAACTCTCCGTGCGTCTCAACAGCCGCATGAGCAGCATCGAGGATTTTCGCGATATCGTGCTGGATCGCGTTGCCGGATACCCGGTGCGCCTTGGCGATGTGGCGCGAATCGCGCCCGGCGTCGCCGATGACAGCACCATCGTGCGCACCAACGGCAAGGATGCCGTCGGCGTCGCCGTTCTGCGCCAGAGCCAGTCGAACACGCTGGCCATTTCCAAGGCCGTGCGCGCCGAAATCAAGTCGCTGAACGCGAGCCTGCCCGAGGGCATGCAGATCATCGTCGGCTCGGATGACGCGCTTTTTGTCGGGGCCTCGATCCGCGAAGTGGTGATCGCTTTGTTCATCTCGCTCTCTCTGGTGATTGCGGTGATCCTCTTGTTTTTGCGCAGTATTCGCGCCACGCTCATCCCGGCGATAACCATTCCGGTTTCCTTGATCGGGTGCTTTATGCTGATCGGCCTCTGGGGGTTTTCACTCAACACGCTGACGCTTCTGGCCTTGCTTCTGGCGATCGGATTGGTGGTGGATGACGCGATTGTCGTGCTGGAAAACATCCAGCGCCGGATCGAGCTTGGCGAATCCCCGCTGGTGGCAAGCCTCAAGGGTGCGCGACAGGTGACCTTTGCCGTCATCGCCACTTCTCTGACGCTGGTGGCGGTGTTCGTGCCGCTGTCGTTCATGCCCGGGCAGGTGGGGCGGCTTTTCGTCGAATTCGGCTGGGTCATGGCCGGCACGGTGGGCATTTCGACCTTTGTGGCGCTGACCGCCTGCCCCGCCCTTGCCGCCAAGATCCTGAGCGCGCGCAAGATCCGCAAGGCCGCCGCCGACACGCCAGAGCGTGCGCCGGTGGTCCTTCGGGTCTATCGCGGGCTTTTGGTGCGGGCCATCGGCATGCCGCTGGTGGTTCTGGCGGCGACCTTCGTTCTGACGGCGGGCGCCGGATTGTTCTATGACGGTCTGCCGCGCGAATTGGCCCCGCGCGAAGACCGCGGCGTTGGCTTTGTGCCGCTCACCGCGCCGCAAGGCAGCACCGTCGCCCATTCCGACATGGCCGCGCGTCAGGTCGAGGAAATTCTCGAACCGATGCGCCAGTCGGGTGAGATCGAGACCGTCTTTACCTTCACCGGCTGGGGCGGACGCGCCTGGCGGTCTTTCGTGGTCTATCGCCTTGCGCCCTGGGAAGAGCGGGATCGCCCGATTTCGGCCCTTGTCGGCGAGATCGCCCCGCAGATGGGCAATGTCACGGTCGCGCGCGGCTTTCCGGTGACGCCGGCCGGGCTTGGGCTGCGCGGCAATTCCACCCCGGTGCGGGTGGTGATCGGCGGCCCGGATTTCGAGAGCGTCAAGGAATGGGCCATCGAGCTTTTGGCACGCGCCGAAGGCGTCGAGGGGCTGGTCAACCCCGAGATCAACTTTGAACAGAACCTGCCGCAACTGGACGTCAGCATTGATCGCGCCCGCGCCGATGACCTTGGCATTTCCGCCGATGTGATCGCGGCCACTCTGCAAACCATGCTGGCCTCGCGCGAGGTCACGACTTTCGTAAGCCGGGGACGCGAATACCCGGTTCTGGTACAGGCAGAACAGGCCGACCGGCGCACGCCCTCGGATATCTCGAACATCTTCCTGCGCGCGGGCGACGGCGAAACCCTTGTGCCGCTTGGCGCGCTTGTGACGCTCAATGAAAACGCCGCCGCGCCGTCGCTGCGCCGGTTTGACCGCCTGCCCTCGATCCAATTGTCGGGCGCGCTTGCGCCGGGCGCCGATCTTGGCGGGGTCCTGAGCCAGCTTGAAACCATTGCCGCCGAAATCCTGCCGCCCGAGGCCAAGCTTGGCTATGACGGGCAATCGCGCACCTACAAGGACACCTCTGGCGGGATTGGCGTGGTGTTTCTCTTGGCCCTGTTGATCGTTTACCTTGTTCTGGCCGCGCAATTCGAAAGCTTCATTCACCCGCTGGTGATCATGCTCACCGTGCCCGTCGGCGTGGCCGGCGCGATTTATGCCATGGCCCTTGGAGGGCTGTCGCTCAACGTCTATAGCCAGATCGGGATCATCCTGCTGATCGGGCTGATCTCGAAGAACGGCATCCTGATTGTCGAGTTTGCCAATCAATTGCGCGATGAGGGCTACGGCGTGCGCGACGCGGTAATCGAAGCCTCTGTTTTGCGGTTGCGCCCGATCGTGATGACGGCGATTTCGACGGTTCTGGGCGCGCTTCCACTTGTACTCGCCAGCGGTGCGGGCGCCGAAAGCCGGATCGCGGTGGGCACGGTGATCGTGGCTGGCCTGAGCATGGCAACGGTGCTTATGCTGTTTGTCACGCCGGTGCTCTATGACCTTATGGCGCGCTACACCAAACCACGCGGCGCCGTGGAAAAGGCGCTGGAGGCCGAGCTTGTCGGCGCCTCTCAACCGGCTGAGTGACTTTCCGCCTATTCGCCCTAGGTCGTGACATCGGGTGGCGTTCCCCCGCCTAAAGTGCGATAAATCCTTATCTTCAATGGACCCTTTGACGTGGCAGAATCACATTTGAAACACCCTCTGTTCGCCGCTCTTTTCGCCGCCCTGCTGCCATTTGGCGCGCAGGCGGCCGATGTCACATTCACCGCGCCGCAGGCGTCCGAGGATTTTACCGACAAATTGCGCAGCGCCTCGCTGAGCCTGACCACGGCCGCGCGCGACGATGCCACCGCCCAGGATCTTCTGGCCGCCGCGCAATCGGATTATGCCCGCCTGATCGGGGTGCTTTACGCCGAGGGCTTTTATGGCGGCGTGATCACCATCCGCGTTGATGGAAAAGAAGCCGCAAGCATCCCGCCGCTGCGAGCGCCGGGCGAAATCCGCCAGATTGATATCACGGTGGATCGGCGCGCTGAATTCGCCTTTGGCACTGCGCGCGTGGCGCCGCTTCATCCGCGCACCGTCCTGCCCGAGGGGTTTGCCACGGGCAAGCCCGCGCGCGGCGACTTGATTGGCGCGGCGGCGCGCACCGGAGTCGAGGGCTGGCGCGCCAAGGGGCATGCCAAGGCCGAGGTCGCGGATCAGGCGATCACCGCCGATCATGCCCGCAAGACCCTTGATGCCGATATCACGCTCGCGCCCGGACCGCGCCTGCGGTTTGGCGCGCTTGAGGTCGAGGCATCCGAACGGCCTAGCCGCGTGCGCCCCTCGCGCATCCGCGCCATCGCCGGGCTGCCGACCGGCAAGACCTTTTCGCCAGAGGCCCTTGGCCGATCGGCCACCCGGCTGCGCCGCACCGGCGCGTTTCGCTCGGTCGTGATGACCGAGGCCGAAACCCCAAATGCCGACGGCACGCTTGATATCACCACCCGCGTGGTCGATGCCAAGCGCCGCCGGGTCGATGTCGGCGCCGAGTTGTCATCGCTTGAAGGGCTGACGCTGACCGGGTTCTGGCTGCATCGCAACCTGCTGGGCGGAGCCGAGCGGCTGCGCTTTGATGCGATGGTCGGCGGCATTGGCGGCGATTCGGGCGGCGAGGATTACCGCCTGTCCGCGCGCTATGACCGCCCCGCCACGTTTTCCGCTGACACAAACCTGTTCCTGCTGGCCAGCATCGAGGAAAACAACGAACCCGATTACCGCGAACGCAGTGTCGAAATCGGCGGCGGGTTGAGCCATATCTTTTCCAAGTATCTCACCGCCGAGGCCGGCATCAGCTATCGCTATTCCGAGATCGACGACGACCTTGGCTCGCGCAGCCTGCAACATCTGCTGTTTCCGCTGCGTGCCACCTGGGACCGGCGCCGCGACAGCGCGCTCAACCCCAAATCCGGCCAATTTGTCGATCTTACCCTGACGCCGTTTCTTGGTCTGGAAAGCCAGAGCGGCAATGGCGCGCGCCTGTTTGCCGATGCCCGCACCTATCACAGTGTCGGCGCGGCGGATCGCTTTACCCTTGCCGCGCGGGCGCAACTTGGCTCGGTTGCGGGGGCCAAGGTCACCGATGTGCCCGCCGACATGTTGTTTTATTCAGGCGGGGCCGGCACCGTGCGCGGGCAAGCCTATCAGTCGCTTGGGGTCGAGTTATCGCCCGGCGTCACCGTCGGCGGGCGCGCCTTCATGGCCTTTTCCGGCGAATTGCGCGCCGATGTGACGAAGAGCATTCAGGCCGTGACCTTTGCCGATACCGGCTATGTGGCGCAGGATGCGCTTGGCACCGGTCAGGGCGACTGGCACAGCGGTGCGGGCATCGGCGCGCGCTATATGACCGGCGTCGGCCCGATCCGTGTCGATCTTGCGACCCCGCTTGATAGCGGCGCAGGCCAGGATTTTGAACTCTACATTGGGATTGGACAGGCATTTTGATGCGCTTTCTGCTGCTCTTCACCGTGTTTCTTACCTCTCTGTGTACCCCTCTTCTGGCGCAGAGCGCGGATGAGGATCGCGGCTATCTTCAGGGGCTGATCGAAGACAACCTTTCGGGTGCGGGGCGCGAGGTGCGCATCACCGGCTTTGCCGGCGCCTTGTCGTCACAGGCCACGCTCGAAGAGCTCACAATCGCCGATGACGTCGGTATCTGGCTCACGCTGCGCGATGTTACGCTCGACTGGACGCGAAGCGCGCTTTTGTCGGGCCGCATCGAAGTGAACCGCCTGACCGCGCGCGAGATCGACCTGCCCCGTCTGCCCAATACCAAGGAAGACCTGAGCCCCGAGATGGCAGAGGCGACGCCCTTTGCCTTGCCAGAGCTGCCGGTCTCGGTGAATATCGGCGAGATCAGCGCCGAGCGTGTGACCCTTGGCGCGCCGATCCTTGGCCAGAAGGTAGAGTTGCGCCTGACTGGCGGGCTATCGCTTGGCGCGGGCGAAGGTGAGGCACAGCTTGACGTGACCCGGCTTGACGAACGCGGTGCGCTGACGCTTGTGGCGGCCTATGTCAACGCGACGCAATTCCTGGCGCTTGATCTCAAGCTGCGCGAGGACGAGGGCGGCATCGCCTCGACCCTTCTCAACCTGCCTGACAGCCCGTCAATCGCCCTTTCCATCGCCGGTGAGGCGCCGCTGTCGGATTACACCGCCGATATCAGCCTTGCCTCGAACGGCGAACCGCGCCTTGCCGGCAGCGTGACGATCCGCGCCGATGGCCCGCCCGAGGCCATCGCGCGCGAGTTCACGGCCGCCCTTGCCGGCGATCTTACCCCGCTCATGGCCGCCGAATACCGTCCGTTCTTTGGCCCCGGTAGCCAGCTTGCCCTGCAAGGCGTGCGCCAGGCCAGCGGCGCGCTCGACATCAGCGAATTCAACCTTGCTGCGGCGCAGGTGCAACTTGGCGGCTCGCTCTCGCTTGATGCGGCTGGCTGGCCCACGGCCTTTACCCTGGCCGGGCAGCTTGGCGATGGCACGACGCCGGTGCGCCTGCCGATACCCGGCCCTGCAACGCGGCTTGGCTCGGCCGTGATCGAGGCCCGCTTTGACGCGGCGCGCGGTGATCGCTGGCGCGCCAATGTCACCCTGTCAGAGCTGGCGCAGCCCGGCCTTGGCATCGAAAGCGCGACCCTTTCGGGGCGCGGCGCGATCCGGCGCAATGCGCCGCGCGGGGTGTCGGCCCTGACCGAGTTTAGCCTCGGCGGTCTTTACCTTAACGATCCCGCCCTGGCCAAGGCCGCCGGCGACGCCCTTTCCGGGCACGCCACGATCGACTGGGCCGAGGGCAAGCCGCTTCGCATCCTCGGGCTGCGCATTCTGAGCGGGGACGCGCGTCTTTCGGGGCGTGGCAGCATCGACAACCTTGCCGATGGCTTTCCGGTCAGCGGCGAGGCCCGGCTTGAGGCGCCTGATCTGGCGCGGTTTGCCGCCATCGCAGGTCAGCAGATCGCCGGTCGCGCCAGTGCCGAAATTTCCGGCTCCGGCAGCCTTCTGGGCGGCGATTTCGATATTGAGCTCGGCGCCGAAACCCGTGATCTTGCCCTTGGCATCGCCCAGCTAGACCCGCTTTTGACAAGCCCCGGCACGCTTGCCCTCTCGGCCAAGCGCGACACCAGCGGCACCCAATTGCGCAGCCTTGTCATCAAGAACGACGTGTTGAACACAAGCGCCAAGGGCCAGTTGAGCGCCCAAAGCGGCACACTTGACGTGAGCGCCCAACTGAGCGACCTCGGTTTGGCCGACAAACGGCTGAGCGGTGCCGCCGACGCCAAGGCAACGCTTGGCTGGCAAACCGGCGGCGATGTCACGCTGACCGGGCTTGAGGCCGCCCTGATGGGGGTTGATGTCACCGCCACCGGCACGCTGACGCCCGATGCGCCCGGCCTTCCCGCCACGGGCACCCTGACGGCCCGGATATCCGACCTGTCGCGCTTTGACGCGCTGTCCGGTCAGCGTTTGCGCGGTGCCGCAACTCTGACGCTGGCGGGCAATGCCGCGCTTCAGGATCAGACCTTTGAAATCGCCACCGCGCTTGACGGCGAGAACATCGCCACCGGAATCGCCGACCTTGACCGCCTGATTGCCGGGCGCATCGCCCTTGGTGCCAAGGCGGCCCGCACAAAAGAGCGCATCGAGATTGAAACCCTGAGTGTCGAGACCCCGCAACTGTCGCTCAAGGCGACCGGCGAAGGTGGCGACGGCCCGGTGAATTTCACCGCGCGGCTGGCCAATCTGGGCCTCTTTGCCCCGGATTTCAGCGGCCCGGTCACCGCCGAGGGACAGGCGCGCCCGATCGGCCCCGATGCGCGCCAGGTCGCCCTTTCCATGAGCGCCGAGGGCCCCGGTGGCACCACCGCGCAGGTTGACGGCGATATTTACGAGCACGGTCAACGGCTTGACCTGACAGCGCGCGGCGCGCTGCCGCTTGCGCTGATCAACGGGATGATCAAACCGAATGCCCTGCAAGGCAGCGCGCGCTATGATCTGCGCGTCAACGGCGCGCCGGGGCTTGGGGCGGTCTCGGGCACGGCGACCACCGATGACACGCGCATCGCCCTGCCCGGCACCGGGCTTGGGGTTGATAGCCTGAGCGGCACTGTTACGCTGTCCAATCAACGCGCCGAGACCAATTTTACCGCCCGGATGCGCGACGGCGGCGTGATCACCGCAAGCGGGCCGGTGGGCCTTACGCAAGGGTTCAACGGTGATCTCAGGATTGATCTGGCCGACCTGGTGGTCAGCGATCAGGAAATCTATACCACCACGGTGAACGGCAATGTCACGGTGAGCGGCCCGATGACCGGCGGGGCGGTGATCGGCGGCACGCTCAACCTTGAGGAAACCAACATCCGCATACCGTCGGGGCTTGGGGCCAACTCGGTCGCCCTGCCCGGTCTGCGCCATATCAACGAGCCCGCAGAGGTGCGCGCCACCCGACAGCGCGCAGGCTTGATTGCTGTCGAAACCACAGGCGGCGCGCGGCCCTTTGGTCTGAACTTGCAGATCAACGCGCCCTCGCGGATTTTCGTGCGCGGGCGTGGGCTTGACGCCGAACTTGGCGGGCGCTTGCGGCTGGCGGGCACCACAGATGCGGTTGAACCCGTGGGGATGTTCCAACTTATTCGCGGGCGTCTCGATATCCTTGGCAGGCGGCTTGATCTGACCGAGGGCCTGGTGAACATGCAGGGCGCTCTTGACCCCTACATCCGCTTCGTGGCCGAAACCACCGCCGAGGATGTGACCGTGATGATCGCGGTCGAAGGCCCTGCCAGCGCCCCCGAAATCAGCTTTACGTCAGAGCCGGACCTGCCCGAAGAAGAGGTGGTTGCGCGGCTGTTGTTCGGGCGCGGGCTTGATACGATATCGCCCTTTCAAGCGGCGCGAATGGCCTCGGCCGTGGCCACGCTTTCGGGCCGCAGCAGCCTTGACGTGATCGGCACTTTGCGCGGCGCGGTCGGGCTTAGCGATCTGGACGTGACCCAGACCGCCGAGGGCGACACAGAGGTCAGCGCCGGTGCCTATATTTCGGACAAGATCTATTCCGAGGTCACCGCAGACAGCGCCGGCAAGCAACAAATCAACCTGAACCTCGACATCACCAATTCGATCACCCTCAAGGGCGGCGCATCGAACGATGGCAGCACCGGCATCGGCGTGTTCTTTGAAAAGGATTACTAGGCGATGGCGGTGCCGGTCTCATCCATCCGCAACCTTGGGCCCGCCACCGATGCGGTCTATGCGGGTGCCGGAATAACCAGCGCTGAACAGCTGCGTGATCTGGGGCCGGATGCGGCCTATGAACGGCTTTTGCAAAGCGGGGCGCGGCCGCATTTCATTGCTTATTACGCCATGGTGATGGGCCTTCAGGGGCGGCCATGGAACGACTGTCAGGGCGGTGAGAAAACCGCCCTGCGCGCGCGCTTTGATGCCATCAAGGCGCGGGTGGCCGCCAGCGGCCAAACCCCAGAAAGCGCCATCGAGGCGATCCTGAACCAGATCGGCACCGGCGCGCGCCGTTAGTGCACGTCAAGCGCCTGCGCAAGATCGGCAATAAGATCGCCCGCATCCTCGATCCCGACCGACAGGCGCAACAGGGTTTCGGGAATTCCGGTATGCGGCTCGATGGTGTGGCGATGCTCGACAAGGCTTTCGACCCCGCCAAGCGATGTGGCGCGGTGAAACAGCCGCAAGCGCCCGACAACGTCGAGCGCACGCGCGCGATCACCCTTGATCAGCACCGACAAAAGCGAACCATAGCCGCCAGACATCTGGCGGCTGGCAATCGCATGACCGGCGTTGCTTGGCAAGCCGGGGTATAGCACCGCCTCGACCAAGGCGTGACCTTCGAGAAACTCTGCCACGGCCAAGGCATTGGCGCACATCCGCTCCACCCGAAGCGGCAGCGTGCGCACCCCGCGCAGCAAAAGCCAGGCCTCGAACGGGCCGATGATCGCGCCGGCGTCGTGGCGATCCATCGCAATCGCCTGCCAGATCGAGGAGGCCACATCGCGACAGGACAGAACCCCGGCAAGAACATCCGTATGGCCGTTGATGGCCTTGCTTGCCGAATGCATCACGATGTCAGCCCCAAGATCAAGCGGCCGCGTCAGGATCGGCGTGGCGGCGGTGGCATCCACCACTAGGATCGCCCCCGCCTTATGGGCAACCCCGGCGGCGGCGGCGATATCGACCACCTTGAGCCAGGGATTGGACGGTGTTTCGACCCACACCAGATCGGCAGAAGAGCGGCAGGCCGCCGCCAGGGCGGTCGCGTCGGCGGCGTCGACCTCTTCAAGGATGATGCCGCGGCGCGCGCAGAAATCGCGCACCCATTTGATCGTGCCCCAGTAAATCCCGCTTTGAAGGATCACCCGTGCCCCGCTGGGAAGGGCACGAAACACCGCCGCAACCGCCGCCATGCCGGTGGGAAACAAAAGCGTCGCCGCCGCGCCCTCCAGCTGACGCAGCACCTCTTCGGCCTGGCGCACGGTATCGTTTTCATCGCGGCCATATTTGTTGTCGGCGCGCATCAGTTCGTAATCAGGGTCACGCAGGTAGGTGGTGCTCAGGTGAATGCCCGGCACCACGCCGGCGGTCTCGCCATCGGTCGCCCCGGCGGCCTGTGCGGCAATGGTGGCGGGTTTGAGTGGGTCGTTCGTCATTGGCCTCGCACCTCCGTCTTAAGGTCAAACAAGCGCCCCGGCCCCCAGCCGCGCGCCTCCGCCCCGCTCTGGCGCAGCATATCCCAGATCAGCGCCAGGTTCGAGCTTATCACCGGCACACCAAGCCGGGCTTCGACCGCCTCTATGATGCCAAAGGTTCGCAGGTTGGTGCAACTGGCAAAGACCGCCTCGACGCCCTCAACCTGTGCGGCCGCCAGCATCGCCGCCTCGGTCGAAGCCTCGGTGATGCGCGCCACGGTCCAGTCTTCTTTCTGGCCAAAGCTGACCTCGCTCACCACCTCTATGCCGGCCTCGGCAAGAGCGGCGCGCATCGGGCCGCTGACCTCGGTCACATAGGGGGTGACCATGGCAATCCGGGTCACGCCAAGCGCGCCAAGCGCGGCAATCACCGCTGCAAGCGGATTGGTCACCGCCGCGTCGGGGTGCGCCTCGCCGACAAGCCGGGCAACCCTGTCGCTTCCGATGATGGTGGAGCCCGAGGTACAGGCATAGGCCACCGCGCTTAACCCTTTGGGCAGCAACGCCGCCGTGCGGGTCATTTCGGGGGCCATCAGGAGCAGGTCTTCGGGCGTCACATGGGCGTTGGCCGGGATACGAGAATGAAGCAGGTTCACATCGCGGGTGCCAATCACCGACCGGGCCTCGTATTCCAGTGTCTCATCAGTGCTCAGCAGGATAAGCCCGAGCCGCAAGCCCGCGCCGGCGCCGTTGTCCAATGCATAGTCCATCACCCTGCCCCTCGTGCCGTTGTGGTTTTGTCCGGTCTGCTGATCGTGCCGCCCGATACCGCCGCGCGCACGCCTGTGGTGCTTGCGCATGATGTCGGCAATCCGCGCGCGACGCGCACGGCAAGATGGGCAAAGGCCTGTGCCTCGAGCATGTCACCGTCAAGGCCAACCGCCTCGACCGGATCGACCGGGCAATCAAGCGCGGCGCGCAGCATGTCCATCATCACCGGATTATGCCGCCCGCCGCCCGTCACAAGCAGGCGCGTCGGCGGGCTTGGGCAATGCTCCATCCCGCGCAGAACGGCGGCGGCACTCATGCCGGTCAGCGTCGCGACGGCATCGCCGTCGCCAAGCTCGCCCACAAGCCCGATCATGTCGGCAAAGGTATCGCGATCCAGCGACTTGGGTGGCATGCGCAGGAAATAGGGCTCGTCAAGAAACAGCTCAAGCGCGCCCTGAACAACCCTGCCCCGCCGCGCGAGCGCACCGTCGCGATCAAACGGCTCATTGCGCCGCGCCATCATCAGATCGTTGATCGGCGCATTCGCAGGCCCGGTGTCAAACGCCAAAAGCGCACCATCCGTTTCGGGGCGGGCATGGCTTGGGTCAACCCAGGTCAGGTTGCCAACCCCGCCGAGGTTGAGAAAGGCAATTGGCGCCGTGGCCCCGATCCACTTGGCACAGGCAAAGTGAAAGAACGGCGCCAGCGGCGCGCCTTCACCGCCAAGCTGTACATCGGCACTTCGGAAATCCCAGACCACCGGCAGGTTCAGCCCCCGCGCCAAGGCCTCGCCATCGCCAAGCTGATGGGTGCCGCGACCCTGCGGATCATGCGCAAGCGTCTGACCGTGAAAGCCGACAATGCCGGCCCCCTCAAAACGCCCGAGCACCTCAAGATGCGCCGCCTCGACAAGACCCGCGGCGGCGTCAAGATCATCGCCCGGCCATTTGCCAAGCGCCGCCGCCAGAACCGCCTGTTCTTGCGGTGAATAAGGCCGATAGGCGGTCGGGCCAAAACCATGAATGACCTCGCCATCGGTCTCGATCATGGCCGCATCCACCCCATCCAGCGAGGTGCCCGACATCGCCCCGAGGGCCCAAAGGCGATCTGCGCTCAACATGGCCTTTTCCTTCGCTCATTGTGTCCCTATACATGCCGCGCAAACCAAGCCGGGACAAGCGATATGACCTACCACCCCAAATCAGACTTCATGGCAACGATGATGGCGCGCGGCTTTCTGGCCGATTGCACCGATTATCAGGGCTTGGATGATGCGCTTAGCGCCGGTGTGGTGCCCGCCTATATCGGCTTTGACGCGACCGCGACCTCGCTTCATGTGGGCAGCCTTATCCAGATCATGATGCTGCGGTGGCTGCAGAAAACCGGGCACAAGCCGATCACCCTGATGGGTGGGGGTACAACCAAGGTGGGCGACCCGAGCTTTCGCGCCGATGAGCGCCCGCTTTTGACCGATGAACAGATCAACGCGAATATCGCCGGCATTCAAAAGGTCTTTGCCGCCTATGTCGATTACAACGACAGCCCGACCGGCGCGCTCATGCTCAACAATGCCGAATGGCTTGATGATCTGAAATACCTCGATTTCCTGCGCGATATCGGGCGTCATTTCAGCGTCAACCGCATGCTGAGCTTTGAGAGCGTGAAATCCCGGCTTGATCGCGAACAATCGCTGTCATTCCTTGAATTCAACTACATGATCCTGCAAGCCTATGATTTTCTTGAACTTAACCGGCGCTATGGCTGTTTGTTCCAGATGGGTGGCTCGGATCAATGGGGCAATATCGTCAACGGTATCGACCTGACGCGCCGCGTGCTGGATCATCAGATTTTCGGCCTGACCTCGCCGCTTTTGACCACTTCGGACGGCAAGAAGATGGGCAAGAGCCAGGATGGGGCCGTGTGGCTGAATGCCGATATGTGCGCGCCCTATGAATTCTGGCAATTCTGGCGCAACACCACCGATGCCGATACCGGCCGGTTCCTCAAGCTATACACCGAACTGCCGGTCGAGGAATGCGACCGCCTTGGCGCGCTTGCGGGCGCCGAGATCAACGAGGCCAAGGTGATCCTTGCCAATGAGGTGACGACCCTCTTGCACGGTGCCGAGGCCGCCGCCGCCGCCTATGCCACCGCGCGCGAGGTGTTTGAAAAGGGCGGTGTCGGGGATGATTTGCCGACCGTGACGCTTGAAATGGCGGATTTTGACGATGCCGGCATTTCAATCGTGCAGCTTTTGGTCAAGGCCGGCCTTGTGAAATCGGGCAAAGAGGCCAAGCGCCTGATGGCTGAGAATGGCGCGCGGATTGATGATCAACCGCTGACCGATGCCGGGCTCATGATCGCGCCCTCTGCGTTGAGCAGCCCAATCAAGTTAAGCGCGGGCAAAAAGCGCCACGCCCTGATCCGGCTCGCCGAGTAAAGCGGCGGCGGGCCTTTAGGTCTGGCGCGTGCGCAGGGCGTCGTTCAACACGCTGCGCACAAGATCCGGATCGACATCCGAGGTGATGAACGCCTCGCCGATGCCACGCGCCAAGATAAAGCGCAGCTTGCCGTCGACCACCTTCTTATCCTGCGCCATGAGCGCGATAAGCCCATCTGCATTCGGCAATTCTCCTTTTATATCAGAGAGATCGACCTTGGTCTTCATGTCGCGCAGATGGGCACGCACGCGGCTTGGGTCTTCCTGGCTGCACAGGCCCATGCGCGCCGACAGCTCGAACGCCAGAGCACAGCCGATGGCGACCCCTTCACCGTGTAGAAGGCGATCCGAATACCCCGTCGCCGCCTCAAGCGCGTGACAAAAGGTATGCCCCAGATTCAACAGAGCGCGATCGCCCTGCTCGGTTTCGTCGCGCATCACGATCTCGGCTTTCATCTGAACCGAGCGTTTGACCGCGTAGATGCGGGCGGCCATATCACCGGCTGCGGCCTTTGAAGCATTGCCTTCAAGCCATTGAAAAAATTCGCTATCCCCCAACATGCCGTATTTGACGACTTCACCGTAACCAGCCAAAAAATCGCGGGGCGTCAGTGTGCCAAGCACTTCGGTGTCGGCTAAAACAAGGCTTGGCTGATGAAAGGCGCCGATCAGGTTCTTGCCTTGCGGGGCGTTGATCCCGGTCTTGCCACCAACCGAGCTGTCGACCTGCGCCAAAAGGCTTGTCGGGACCTGCACAAAGCGCACGCCGCGCCGCAAAATCGCCGCGGCAAAGCCGACCAGGTCGCCGATCACTCCGCCGCCAAAGGCGACAACCACGTCGTTGCGCTCGACCTTTTGGTCAAGCAGCCACTCAACAGCCCGCTCGAGGTAGGGCCAGGATTTGGTGCCCTCACCGGGCGGAAGGCAAAGCGCCTCTGAAGAGATTCCGTTCTTTTCCAGTCCCTTACGCAGCGTTTCCAAATGAAGCCGCGCGACGGTTTCGTCACTGATGATCACCACACGCGGACGCCGCAACAGCGGCGCAATCAGCGCCCCTGCCTGATCCAAAAGGCCGGGGCCGATGTGAATGTCATAGGCGCGCCCCTCAAGGTCCACATGTACGATCTCGGTCATTCTGCACTCTCCAAAACGTCGCTGCGGTCGGCCAGGGCCTCTTGCACCTGCTCGGCCATTGCATCGATGGAATATTCGGCGCGCGCTTGCACGTTCAGATCGGCCATCGCATAGGTCGGCACGCGGGCGTCATAAAGATCCTTGAGCGTCTGATATGGATTAGAAGTGCGCAGCAAGGGCCTGGTATTCTTTCCTTTTACCCGCGACCACAAGATATCCATATCGGCATTAAGCCAGACCGAAACCCCCTTCTGCGAGATCAGCGCGCGATTGCGCTCAGACATGAAAGCACCGCCGCCCGTGGACAAAATCCCACGGTGGCTGTCCAACAGCCGATCAATCACCTCGGTCTCGCGGTCGCGAAAGAAAGCCTCGCCATCGCGTTGAAATATCTCGGCAATTGTCATGTTGGCGGCTTTTTCGATCTCGGCGTCCGAATCGAGAAACGGCACGCCAAGGCGCGCTGCAAGGGCCTTGCCCACAGCGGTCTTGCCTGCGCCCATCATCCCCACAAGGACAACGGTTTTCTTCAATTTCCAACGCCTCTCAGCCGCCACCCTTCGGCGCTCCTCTGCCAAAACTTCAGGTTTTTCACTGAATGACGTGATCTTAGGCAAAAGGCCAGTTATAAGTTGGGAAAAAGAATACCCAAAGCAGGCAGAGGGACTCATGGTAAGACTGATCAAGTGGCTGTTTTATTTGGCCATTCTGGGTTTTATCGCCCTGGTGACCTATTCCTATATCGGCCCGTTTTTCGGCGCGGATTTTTCTCCGCCGCAAATCGAGATTCGGCAGGAAATCATTCTTGAAACGAATTAGCGCGACACTTCTGGCCGGACTCTGGGGGGTGGCCTGTGCCGCGCAGCAACCGCTTTCGGCGATTGACTGGCTGGATGAGGCGAGCACGGCGGCCATCACAACCCCGCGCCTGGCCCCGCAGCTAGAGGCCCCGGTGACCGAAGGGGTTGAGACGCCAAGGGTTGCAGTAACGGCCCTTGATGCGCCGCACGCGGATGCCGTGGGGCTTTTGCCAAGCCGCACCACCGGCCTGCCCAAGACGCTCTGGCAGGGCAGCACAACCCGCGAAATCCTGCGTCTCTTCGATCATCTTTCTCCGGAACCTTTGCCCGCCATACAAGCGCTGCATTACACGCTTTTGCTGGCCGAGGCCGATGCGCCGGGCGATACGCAGGCGGATGCACAGTTTCTTTTGGCCCGCATCAAGGCGCTGCGGCGCGCGGGCGCGATCGAGCCGGCGCTTGCCCTGATCGAACGCGCCGGCCCCGCCACGAAACCCCTTTTTGATCAATGGCTTGATCTTGCCCTTCTCACCGGACAGGAGGACACGCCCTGCACGGACCTGAGCCGCCAGCCGCGGCTGAGCACAGAGTTAGAGGCGCGGATTTTCTGCACCGCGCGAAGCGGTGATTGGCAAACCGCCGCCCTGATCTTTGACAGCGCAGACACCCTTGGGGCGTTGAGCGATACCAACAGCACCCTGCTTGCCCTGTTTCTTGATCCCGAGCTGATCGACGACACCGCGCCGCCACCCGTTCCCAAATCCCTTACCCCGCTTCAGTTTCGTCTTTTCGAGGCAATCGGAACGCCGCTTCCCACCCATAACCTTGCGCGCGCCTTTGCCATGGCCGATCTGCGCGGCACCTCGGGCTGGAAGGCCGAAGTCGAGGCGGCAGAGCGGCTTGCGCGCACCGGCGCCCTGCCGGCGGCGAGGCTTTTGGGGCTTTATACGGATCGCAAACCGGCCGCCTCTGGTGGGGTCTGGGATCGGATCAAGGCCATTCAAACGCTGGACAAGGCCCTGAATCGTGCAGATCCTGACGCTGTTGCGCGCGCTTTGCCGGGGGCATGGTCCGCCGCGCAATCGCAACGCCTTGAGGTGGCCTTTGCCGAGCTTTTTGCCGATCGCTTGGCAGCGGTGACGCTGCCCGATGACATCACCTCGCTGGCCTTTGATATCGCCCTCTTGTCCGAGAGCTATGAAAGCGCCGCGCAGGCCTTCGCCCCAAAAACCGGGCGGCAACGGTTCCTGACCGGGCTCGCGACGGGCGCCCCGGCCATGCAAGACGCCAGCACGACGCTTGAACAGGCGATTGCAACCGGCTTTGCCCAATCTCAGGCCGCGCCCGCCTATCGCTCCCTGTTGGATCGCGGCCAATTGGGCGAGGCAATCTTGATGGCTACCACCAGGCTTGACCGCGCCTCGGCCAGTGGGCGCGACGGCGTTGGCGACGCAATTGCCACCCTGCGCGCCGTCGGGTTAGAGGACACGGCCCGACGTGCAGCCCTGCAGATGCTGCTGCTGAGCGCCCAGAGATGAGCAACGACCGCGGCTGGATTTCGCTTTTCCTTGAGGCGCAGGCCGCCGAACTTGGCGCGGCAAACAACACGCTTCTGGCCTATGAGCGCGACCTGCGGGACTTTCATAAATGGATTGTTCATCAAGGCCTTAGCCTAAGCTCTTCAAGTCAAACGGATATTGAGTCTTACCTTGTGCATTGCGATGAGCAAGGCCTTGCCCGCGCCACCCGCGCGCGCCGCCTGTCCGCGATTCGCCAGCTTTACCGCTTTGCCTTTGACGAACGCCTGCGCGCCGATAATCCTGCCATTCGCATCAAGGGTCCGGGCAAGGCGCAACGTCTGCCCAAAACCCTAAGCGAAGACGAGGTCGGCGACCTGCTTGACGCCTCGCTTGATCACGGTCGAAGCCCCGCCGATCAGGCCCGCAACGCCTGTCTGATGGCGCTGCTTTATGCGACGGGCATGCGCGTGAGCGAACTTGTGTCGCTGCCTGTCGCCGCCGCGCGCGGCAATCCGGCGCTGCTCTTGATCAAGGGCAAGGGAGGCAAGGAACGCATGGTGCCGCTGTCGCCGCCCGCCAGAGATGCGCTTGCCAATTGGCTTGTGCTGCGCGATCAGGACGAAGAGCTTGCCCGCAGCAAAGGCCTCCCTGCATCGCCCTATCTCTTTGCCTCGAACGGCGCCTCAGGGCACCTGACACGCCACCGATTCTATATGCTGATCAAAGAGTTGTCCGTCAAAGCTGGTGTGTCTCCGGCCAAGGTGACACCGCATACCCTGCGCCATGCCTTTGCCACGCATCTTTTGGCCAACGGCGCCGATCTACGCGCAATTCAGACGCTTTTGGGCCATGCCGATGTGGCCACGACCGAGATTTACACCCATGTGCTTGAGGCGCGGCTTCAATCCTTGGTGCAGGACCATCACCCCTTGGTGACGGCGGCGCGGCGCAAGGCCGGTGGCAACACCTCTTCCGAGGGCCAATAGCCGGACGTAAGCGCCGCGTCATAGCCTTGGGTGAGGCCCGCCGCCTGCATCGCGTCCCTGGCCGCCTGATGATCATAGACCAGATCGTGAAACACCACACCCGAGCTATCAAGAATGGCGAACCCCGTCTCAGGGCGCCCGTCATTTGTCGGCATGCCGATAGCCCCGGCGTTCACCCATGTCACGTCGCCAATCTCACACTGAAACGGAATCCCGGAATGACCGCCGATCACGAGGTCGATATTGCCCACAAGGGATTGTATTAAATTGATTTCCTCCTGAAATTCGGCCTCGGGCGACACCGACCACAAGAACCGGCTGATGTCGCTGATACCGCCATGCACCACGGCACAGTGTCGGCCTGCGTGCTGAAAGGTGATCATATCCGGCAGGCCCGCCATCCAAGCCCGGTCCGCCCCACCAATCGCACGATCCGCATGCGCGTACCACGCCCCGGACAGAACATCGCACTGGCTGTCTTTTCCGAAGCCACAGCCGCAATGCATCGCATTATTCGCCAGCTGCTTTTCACAGTTTCCGGCCACCACCGGGCACCCGAGCCTGCGGATTTCCAAAACTGTTTCAGAGGCTTGCGCGCAATATGCCACCAGATCGCCGGTGCAAATCATCCGCTCTGGCGCAATACCAAGCTCCCGCGCCTGCCCGATCAAGGCCCGCAAGGCCGACAGGTTGGAGTAAGGCCCGCCAAAAAGCAGCACCGGCCCGCTCAGCACCCCCAAATCCAGCAATTCCATTCCGCATCATCCCTTGATTGACGCGCCTCGGCACCCCATAACCGCTATGACTAAAAGGACATCTGCCCAAATGGAAGCCACTACACCAATTCTTGATTTCGCGTTCTGGATAACGAGCGGGGCGATTTTGACCTTGCTGGTCCTGTCCGCCTTCTTTTCGGGAAGCGAAACCGCGCTGACGGCGGCCTCGCGCGGCAAGCTGCGCGCGCAGGCGGAAAAGGGATCGGCCGGCGCCGAGTGCGCTCTGAACATCACCGAGGATAACGAGCGGCTGATCGGGTCGGTCCTGTTGGGCAACAACCTTGTGAATATTCTCGCCACATCGCTTGCCACCGCGCTGTTCACGCGGATGTTCGGCGAAAGCGGCGTGGCGCTTGCCACCCTGGTGATGACCCTTTTGGTTCTGGTCTTTGCCGAGGTGCTTCCCAAGACCTATGCGATCACCAACGCCGAGGCGGCAGCCGCGCGAACTGCGCCTATTATCGTCATGGTTATAAAGGTTTTTTCGCCAATCGTCTCGGCCGTTCGTCTGTTCGTGCGTATGGTTCTTGGCCTTTTCGGGGTTCAGACCGACCCCGACAGCCATATCCTAGCGGTGCGCGACGAAATTGCCGGCGCGCTTTATCTTGGTCAATCCGAGGGCGTGGTCGAAAAAGAAGATCGTGACCGGATTCTGGGCGCGCTGGATCTTGGGGAACGCGCCGTAGAAGAGATCATGTTGCACCGCTCCGGCATCGAGATGATTGATGTTGATGCCGACCCCGACGCCATTCTCAATCAATGTCTGGAAAGCAATCACACGCGCCTTCCGCTCTATCGTGACGACCCGGACAATATCATCGGCGTGGTCCACGCCAAGGACCTGCTGCGCGCAATGCACAAGCTGGTCACCGGATCAACATCAAGCGCCAAGGCCTTGAGTAAGTTCGATATTACCAGCGTCGCGCGCAAACCCTATTTTGTGCCGGAAACCACGACGCTCGACGATCAGATGCGTCAGTTTCTGCGCATGAGAAGCCATTTCGCAATTGTGGTCGACGAATACGGAAGCCTTCAGGGCCTCATCACGCTTGAGGATATCCTTGAGGAAATCGTCGGCGAGATCACCGATGAATTCGATCCCGATGCCGAACATGCCATTCGCAAGAGCGACGACAATCAGTTCCTTGTTGAGGGCGCCATGACGATCCGCGATCTTAATCGCGCCACCGATTGGAACCTTCCGGATGAGGCGGCCAATACCGTGGCCGGCCTTGTCATCCACGAGGCGCAGATGATTCCCAAGGTCGATCAGGTCTTCATCTTTCACGGCTTCCGGTTTCAGGTGATCGCGCGCAAGGACAACCGCATTACCAAGCTCAAGGTCAGCAAGATCTAAATGCTGTTGAAGGCGCGTTAATCTTTCTTGACCGGAAAGACGAAACAGCGATCGCGCCGCAGCATAAGCCAGAGCGGCTTGCCCGGCTTTGGCAGGAACACATTCGGCACCGTCGCCCGCAGGATCGAGCCGTCATGATCCATGCGAAACTCCACAAGGCTTTCCGACCCGATGAAGCGCGCCCGCACCACCACGCCGCGCGCAGGCGTGCCATCCTGGGGCGTGGGGTTGGGGCCCCGGCCGCCGCGATCAAAGTCGATCTTGATATGCTGGGGGCGAATGACGATTTCGACCTCTTGCCCATCAGGCACACCGGGCGCCAGGAAATGACCAAAGGGTGTTTCGGTCAAAGCGCCACGCACGGTGCCGCGTATCACGTTGATATCGCTAAAGAAGGCAACCGCGCTTCGATCCACCGGGGCGTTATAGATGTTATAGGGCGCCCCCTGTTGCACGATCCGCCCATCCCGCATGAGCGCGATTTCATCGGCCATGCGCATCGCCTCTTCCGGCTCGTGGGTAACGAGCAGCACCGCCGTATCTTCTTCGCGCAGGATATCCAGCGTTTCATCGCGGATGCCGTCGCGCAGACGGTTATCCAGCCCGGAAAACGGCTCGTCCATGAGCATGATGCGCGGGCGCGGCGCGAGGGCACGGGCAAGCGCAACGCGCTGTTGCTCGCCACCAGAAAGCTCGTGTGGATAGGACTCAAGATAGCGCCCCATGCCGACCCGGTTAAGCAATTCCTTAACCCGTGACGCCATCGCAGCCTTATCCCCACTTAGGCCAAAGGCCACGTTCTGGGCGACGCTCAGATGCGGAAACAGGGCGAAATCCTGAAACATAAGGCCGATATGGCGCCGCTCGGGGGGCACGCGAAACACCGTGTCACAGATCAGCGCACCATCGACCCAGATCTCACCCGAATCCTGCATTTCAACGCCGGCGATCATCCGCAAAGTCGTTGACTTGCCACAGCCCGACGGCCCAAGCAGACAGGTCACCTGCCCCGGCATCACCCGGAGCGAGACATCCTTGACCACGGTGCGGCCCTCGTAGCGGCGCACCAGATGCTTGATTTCTAACCGGGGATCTTGCGTCTGCACCGAGGCCTCATCTCTATCCGATCAAATCTATCGGGTTTTGTTTAACGCCAGATAACAACCCTGCGTCGGCTTCGCAAGGCATCACGCAACGGTGGTGGATTGACAGCGCCCGGCCAAGGTGATGTCATGACTGCGATTTATGACCTTGGAGTTGAATTAAAATGCGTTTTCTTATCGGGGCCGCCACAGCCCTTTGCCTTGCCCTTCCCGCCTATGCCGATACCGCCACCGACAATCGCGATGCCCGCGTGGCCATCGCCAAGGACTACGTCGAGGCGACCATGAAAGACATGGACATCCAGGATTTCATCCGCCAGCTCTGGTTTCCGATGATCGAGCAAATGGCCAAAAACCGCCAGCCGATGTCGCCCGAACAGATCAGCCAGATCGAAAAGCTGTTTTCCGACGAGCTGACCGGGCCACTGACAGAAGTCATGCTACAGCAGGACGAGGTCATGGCCGATCTTATGTCGCTCGAAGAACTGACCGCGCTACGCGGTTTCTACATGTCAGAGCATGGCCGCGCGGTGATGGAAAAGATGCCGCAGCTGGCGCAGATCCAACAGCCGATGATCTCGGCCGTGTTGCAAAAGGCGATGCCGGTGATGATGCCCAAGATCGAGGCGATCACCGTGACGGACGATGCGGTCAAGTAAAACCGCGCTTCAAAACGGCCCGGGCCGCCCTTAGGCCCGGCGCCTCGCCGCCCATCCCAAGCCGCTCAAGCGTGGTTTCCATCGCCGCCATCTGCGCGCCGGGATCCTCCATCAGTTTGAGCAATTCGGGCGCGATCAGCTCTGCGCGACAGGCCTTGCCGATGAATTCCGGCACGGCGCGGGTTTCACTCACCAGGTTGACCAGAGTGAGCGTATCCACCTTGAGCATGCGCCAGATCAGCGTGCGGCTAAGCCAATTCATGTCATAGGCAATCACCATCGGCGTGCGCGCCGCCGCCAGCTCAAGCGAGACCGTGCCCGAGGCCGCAAGCGCCCAATCGGCCGCGTGAAAGGCACAGGCCTTTTGCGCTGTGAACTCCGCCGGGGTTTGCCCGTCTTCCGGGGCCAAAACCAGCGGCACGATCGTCCAGTCGGCAACCATCTCGCGCACCAAAGCGGCCAGATGCCGCGAGGTTGGCAGGACAAGGCGGGTGTCGGGGCGCTCATGCGCCAGCCGGGCAATCACCTCGCCAAAGATCGGGGTCAGGCGGGTCACCTCGCCGCGGCGCGATCCGGGCAGCACCATCAAGAGCGGCGCATCGGTCAGGCCGTGGCGGGCGCGAAACGCGGCCACGTCCTGCGCGCTCGGGCGCGGCTCGGCCACCACCGGATGGCCGACAAAATCACATTCCATCCCGGCGGCGGTCATGAAGGGCGGCTCGAACGGCAAGAGCGCAAGCACATGGTCGATCACCCGCGCCATCTTGGCCGCGCGCCCTGCCCGCCAGGCCCAGACCGAGGGGGCCACGTAATGCACCGTGCGGATCGCGCTTGCGGCCTTGACCTTACGCGCAACGCGCAGGCAGAAATCGGGGCTATCGATGGTGATCAGGATATCGGGAGCAAAGCCAAGCGCGGCCTCGACGGTCTGATTCAGGCGCCGTTTCAGCGCCGGGTATTTCGGTAAAACCTCGGCAAGGCCCATCACGCTTAGCTCGTCCATCGGGAACAGGCTTTGCAGGCCCTCGGCCTCCATCAAGGGGCCACCGACGCCGGAAAACTCGACCTCTGTCAGGGATTTCAGCCCAGCCATAAGAGCCGCCCCAAGCTTATCGCCAGAGGCCTCGCCCGCAATCACGAACACCCGCATCAGACCGTCCGGGCCGCGAGGAAAAGCCCGGCTTGGGCAAGGGCGGCGAGGGTCTTTTCACGCTCAAGGATCATCACGCGCCCCGGCTCTATCATCAGACCGGCAAGGCCCGCCGCCGCTACACCGGCGATGGTGCCGGGGCCGATGGCGGGCATGTCAACGCGCAAATCCTGTCCGCGCTTGGCAGCTTTGACAAAGACCCCCGGTGCCTTGGGGCGAAACGCCGGATCGGTCGCGGCGACAAACCCCAACAGGGCATCGGTGCCCTGTAGGGTTTCGATCCCCAAACATTGCCCGCCTGCCACGACACAGCCCTGCCCGATATCAAGCGGCGACAGGGCGGCAAGGATATCGGCGGCCCGGACGGCATCCGCCTCGGCAAGGTCATCGGGCACGGGACCGACGCAAAACCCCTCACTGACGGTGAGATCGGGCAAAAGCTCGTGCGCGCCAAGAACACTGAACCCCTGTTCCTCGAAGACCGCGATAACCGTGGTCAAAAGAGCATCATCCCCGCCCTGCATCCCCGCCATAAGGCGCGGCACGAGGGCCATGGTCACCGCATCGAAGGCCGCCGGGTCAAGCGCCGGGCGCGGCAGATTACCGGCCAGAACCAGCCGCGTGACGCCCGCGCCGTGCAGGGCCTCGAACAGGGTGCCGAACTTTTCGAACTGGTGCTCTTGCGCCCCCGCCCCAAGGCTATGGGGCACCCCGGAAAAGCAGACCTGCAAGGCATCGGGATTGGCCTTGGCAAGCGCAACAGGCAAGGCCCCGCCACAGGCCAGAATGGCAAGCCGCCCGGTCATCGCCTTACCCCTGCCCTGGTGTCAGGTAAGAGCGGTCGCTGTGACCGGTCACGAAATTGACGATTTGGCTGACATAAACGCTTTCGGTTTCTTCGCCCAAACGGCGGGCCCGGTCCTGAAATGCGCCCTCGCCCTGTGCCAGCATCTGAAACGCCGCCCGCAGCGAGGTGATATCCGAGCGCGACACACCGCGCCGCTTGAGACCCACAAGGTTAAGCCCGTCAAGAACGCCGCGCGGGGCCTGCACGAGGCCATAGGGAATGACATCGTTGGTCACCATGGTCACCGCGCCGATGATCGCGCCCTGACCAATGCGGACAAACTGATGAATGCCCGACAGCCCGCCGATGATCACGTCATCCTCTAGGATACAATGCCCGGCAAGGGCGGCGCTATTGACCACGATCACCCGGTTGCCGATCTGAACGTCATGCGCGACGTGACAGCCGGCCATGTACAACCCGTCATCCCCGACCCGCGTAATGCCGCCGCCGCCTTCGGTGCCGGTGTTCATGGTCACATGCTCGCGGATGCGGTTGCGCGCGCCGATAATCAGCTGCGTGCTTTCGCCCTTGAACTTGAGATCCTGCGGCACCTCGCCGATGCAGGAGAACGGAAAGATCACCGTCTCGTCACCCACCACCGTCCGCCCGGCCACAACGACGTGCGACTTGAGCGTGACCCGGTCGCCAAGGCGTACCTCCGGGCCGATATGACAGAACGGGCCAATCTCACAGCCCGCGCCGATAACGGCGCCCTGCTCGATAAAGGCGGTGGGATGGATCACGGTATCGGTCATCTCGTTCACTCTTTCGGAAGGTCCATCATCGCGGTGAATTCGGCCTCGGCCGCCATTTCGCCTTCGACCTCTGCCACGCCGCTGAATTTCCAGACCTTGCCACCGGGCTTGCCGCGCATCGTCTGAAGCTTCATTTCAAGCACGTCGCCCGGAACAACCATGCGGCGGAACTTGCAATTATCAATCGCCATGAAATAGACCAGCATGTTGCGGTCTTCCATGCCAAGCGCGGTGCCCACCATGACGGCGGCGGTCTGTGCCATTGCCTCGATGATCGTGACGCCCGGCATGATCGGCTTACCCGGAAAATGCCCCTGGAAATGCGGCTCGTTCATGGTGACATTCTTGATCCCGCGCGCGCTTTGAAAGCCTTCGATATCGACCACCTTGTCCACAAGAAGGAACGGATAGCGATGCGGAATAAGCCGCTGGATCAGGTGGATATCTGCGGATTTCAGCGGCTCGGTCATGGATCGTCCTTTTTTGCGTCGATGTGGTCGCTTCCCTAGCAACTGGGAAGAATGGGGGCAAGACGGCCTAATCGCCTGCGGGCTTGGGCGGCATCACCCCGTTGCGGGTCGGGCCGTTCTGCGGACCCTCTCCAATCTGCGCGTTGACCCGCTCGATGGCAAGGTCGGTGATGTCCGCCACGCCAGAGCGCAGCAAAACCGCGCGCACATCCATGATCACTACGCCGCCCGAATCCGAGAGGATATCGACCAGAACCGGCTCGATCATGCGCATGAACTGAACCGGGGCAATTTCGCGCTGTCGCTCAAGGTCGCGCGACATGCGCTCGCTATCCTGGCGCAACTGCTGGACCTTGCGATCAAAGGTATCGGCAAGATCGCGGAATTCTGCCGCAGAGAGCTTGGGGCGGCGCTCGGTCAGCGATTTTTCTTCACGTTCAAGCTCGGCTTCGACCGAACGATTATGCGCAACCAGCCGGTCACGCTCGCTCTGGATGGAGGCCAAAAGGCGTTGACCATAGAGCGTTCCATTCATCAAACGCTCTGGATCAAGGACAAGGATATCGCTTTGCACAACGCCGGTCGGCTGGGCCGCGACAGGCACGCCACCACCAACCGGCAACGCGAGCAGGAGCCCCGCAAGGGCAAGGCTCCGCCACATGATCAGAATTCCGTTTTGACCGTCAGGTCAAAGGTCTGTTCGAAATCGCCCGGCTCACTCTTGAGAGCATTGGAAAAGTTCATCCGCAGCGGGCCGAAGGGCGACGACCAGAAGACCGATACACCGATCACGTGGCGATCACTAAACCCGGTCGAGGAAACCGGACCCGTCGCATTGCGCGTGTTGATGCCCCAGATCGAACCGATGTCGTAAAACGCGCCGCCGGTGATGCCATATTCATCCGGCAGACCAAGAGGGAATTCCGCTTCAAACTTCAGAGCCGCATAATAATCGCCACCCAAAACTTCGTTGCCCTCGACCGGCCCCATGCCGTTGGGCTCAAACCCGCGGATGATCTGGTTGTTGAAGCGGTTGAGGAAGCGGCTGCTCTGACCGTTTGAGAATTCGATCGCGCCCCCCTCAAGGATAGCCCGGAGCGTGACATCTTCGTTCATGATCGTGGTCTGGCCGACAAGCCGCGCCGTGGTCTTGATAAAGTCGTTGTCGCCGCCAAGCCCGGCAAACTCCTGGCCAAAGGACAACAGAACCCCGGCCGACGGGTTAAGGCCCGTGCGCCGCGTGTCATATGAGAATTCGTACCCGACGGCGCTTGTCCACAGATCGCGCTGATTGACCTCGGATTGCAATATCCCGGACACGCCGTTGTAGTTCGACATATCCTCATAGGCGGCGTTGTAGAACACGCCAAGACGTCCGTTTTCGCTCACCGGGAAGGTCAGGCTTGGGCGCAGCTGGCCGATTGTGGTGTCAAACAGACTATTGTCGTCGCTGGTTTCCTGAAGGGCAAAATCAAGGCCAAAGGCCACATCGCGCCCAAGGAAGGCTGGCTCGACAAAGCTAATGTTATAGTTGATGGTATCGGCACTTGCCGCAATCTGTGCGGACAGCGCCTGACCACGGCCAATAAAGTTACGCTCACTAAAGCCAAGCTGAATGCCAAGGCCGTTGTTGGTCGAAAAGCTTGCGCCAACCGACACGCTGCCGGTGGTGGTTTCCTCGACATCGGTCTCGATCACAACCTGATCCGGGCGCGAGCCTTCGCGCGCATTCACCGTCACATCCGAGAAAAAGCGCAGCGCGCGAATGCGGTCTGCGGCCTGACGGATGGCGCGCGGGTTGAAGGGGTCGCCCTCCACCGGGTCAAACTGGCGTCGGATCACGCGATCAAGTGTGGTGGTATTGCCCTCGATATCAATCCGCTCGACAAAAATGCGCGGCCCACGCGACAGGACAAACTCGACGTCAAGCGTCAAATCGCGGTCATTGCGGGTGATGCGCGGCTCTACGCGCATGAAATCAACGCCATTCTTGATTGCCAGACGTTCCATGCGGGCGATGGAATTTTCCACCAGTGTCGGCGAATAGACCACACCGGGGCGCACCTTGAGCGTGTCATGATAAGGCTCGGCCTCGACGCCGTTCATCTCGCTGACGGTGGTGATTTCGCCAAAGCGGAACTGCTGACCTTCCTGAACGTTGAAGCTCACGAAATAGGCGTCACGCTCGCGTGCCAGCTCGGCATTGGTGCCGGTAACCCGGAAATCGACATAGCCGCGCGAATTGTAAAAGTCGGTCAGCACCTGTTTGTCGAACTGCAGACGATCCTCGACGAAGGTGTCGCGCTCGATCAAGGCGCGCAAAAGGCCGGTTTGCTTGCTCTCGATCACACGGCGCAGGCGGCGGTCCGAATAGGCCCGGTTTCCGACAAAGCCGATCCGCTGAACCTCGATCTTGCCGCCCTCGAAAATCTCGAAGACAAGATCGACACGGTTGTCGCTGCGACGGATGACTTTCGGGGTGACGCGGGCCGAAACGCGGCCATTCTGGGCATAGGCCTCGGCCAGGGTCGCGGCATCGCGCTCGGCCTGGGTTGGGCTGTAAACCTGGCGCACGCGGCTTTTGATGAACCCTTCAAGGTCTTCATCCTTGAGCTTTCTGTTGCCCTCGAATGCAATGCGGTTGACCGTGGGATATTCGGTCACGCGGATCACAAGGCGATTGCCCTGCGGCTCCACTTCGACCCGTTCAAAAAGGCCGCTGGCCAGAATTTTCTGATAGGCATCGTTGAGTTCGCCCGCCGAGACGGTCTCATTGCGTGCGATCCCGGCATAGGACAGAATCGTCGAGGGTTCGATGCGCTGATTGCCCTCAACCGCGACTGAAGAAAACCGATACGATTGCGCCTCGGCCTGTCCCGTGCCTGCCATCACTGCAAACACAAGCAGGACCGCACAAATCGCGCCCTTCACGGGCTTGAACAAGGAAAAAAGCTTAAGGCGTGCCGCGCGGTCAACTTCATAGTGATTCATTGCTTAAACCCAGTCAGACTTCCCATTTAGGGAAGTCACTACCCCGTCTGTCTGGGCTTGTCAAAACGCGAGTTGGCCCCGCGCGCGGTATGACCGCAGGTGTGACTTAGAGGCTGCCCATGAAACCGGCGCATACGAAAGCAAGCGCAAGCGTCGTCACGTAAAGCAGCAGATCGAAATTGACGTTCACCAGAACACTCAGCCCGCGATAGCCTTCTTTAAACGTTTGCATGGCTTGGTCCACCTTCGGTTGGTTATCATTCCTTAAGATTTTGCCTTTTGAATATGGCGGTTTGCCGAGGGAAACATGGCGAAACCATGGCATTTCCAACTTTCATCATTCCATAAATACTCAAATCCGGCATTTCACCGCTGGCCACGCTCGGCCATGAAGCGCGCGAGCCGACCAAGCCCCTCCTTGATATCCGCCGTCGAACGGGCATAGGAAAACCGGATCGTGCCGCCCCCGCGCAGCGGATCGAAATCAAGTCCCGGCGTCACCGCAACCCCGGCCTTTTCAAGTATTTCGGCAGCAAAGGCGCGGCTGTCATGGGTCAGGTGGCCAACATCGGCATAGACGTAAAATGCCCCATCGGGCGGCGCGATCCGATCAAACCCGGCCTTGGGCAATCCCTCAAGCATCAGCGCGCGATTGGCCCGATAAACCGCCATATTCGCCTCAAGCTCCGCGCCACAGTCCATCGCCGCAAGCGCGGCCACCTGGCTGGCATGCGGCGGACAGATGAACAGGTTCTGCGCCAGCCGTTCGATCACGCGCACATGATCCTCGGGCACCACCATCCAGCCAACGCGCCAGCCGGTCATGCTGAAATACTTTGAAAACGAATTGATCACATAACACTCGTCAGTGATCTCAAGCGCGCTGACCGCCTTGGCCTCATATTCGATACCGTGATAAATCTCGTCGCTGATAAAGCGCGCGCCCTGCGCGCCCGCCGCCCCGATAAGATCGGACATCGCCCCGCGATCCAGCATCGTGCCGGTGGGATTCGCCGGGCTCGCCACCAAAAGACCGCTCAGCTCCTGCCCGCCAAGATCGCCCGCAACCGGTTGCAGGCGGTTTTCCGCCGCGGTCTCGATCTCGACCGGCACAAGATCAAGCGCACGCAGGATCTGGCGGTAGCTCGGATAGCCGGGGCTGCCGATTCCCACCCGGTCACCCGCATCAAACAGCGCCGTGAATGCAAGGATGAACGCGCCAGACGAGCCCGGTGTCACGATCACCCGCTCGGGCGAAAGGTCAACGTCATACCACTCTCCATAAAGTCGCGCGATGCGCGCCCTGAGCTCCGGCAGGCCAAGCGCCACCGTATATCCCATGGCGTCTTCATCCATCGCGCGGGCAAGCGCGCGGCGCGCCCCTTCGGGCGCGGCGGTGCCCGGCTGGCCGACTTCCATATGGATGATATGGCGACCGCCTGCCTCGGCGCGCCGCGCCGCCTCCATGACATCCATCACGATGAAGGCATCGACCTGGGACCGGGTTGAGTTCCGCATCGCTTTACTCCTAGACTGTGCGTGTTTGATCCCTCGTTTCACTGGGAAAGGCCCGTGCCGTCAATGCAACTTCTCCGATTTCTTCTGATTTCCCTGATCCTGACGCTTGGTATCGCCGCGCCTGCGCGCGCCATTACCCTGTTGCGCGACCCCGATATCGAATATGCCCTGCGCGAGTTGGCAACCCCGATCCTGCGCGCCGCCGGGCTAAGCGCGAACCGGGTGGATATCCTGGTGATTGATGATCCGAACCTGAATGCCTTCGTGGTCGATGCAGACAGCATGTTCATTCATTCCGGGCTGATCCTGCGGATGAAGACCCCGGCAATGCTGCAATCGGTGATCGCCCATGAGGCCGCCCATATTGCCAATGGCCACCTGATGCGCCGCCCCATCAACGCCCGCAATGCGCGCACCGCCGCCGGTCTTGGGGTTGCGCTGGCCATCGCCGCGGGCGCCGCTGCCGGAAACGGTGAATTCGCCGCCGGTGCCGCCGCCGGCCTTCAGGGCGCCGCCATGCGCAGCTTTTTCTCGCATACCCGCGCCGAGGAAAACGCCGCCGACCAGAGCGGCATGCGTTTCATGAAGGGTGCCGACGTCGATCTTAACGGCTCCGTCGAGGTCATGGACATCTTTCGCGGCCAAGAGGCGCTCTCCGTCACGCGACAGGATGCCTATGCGCGCACCCACCCCCTGTCGCGCGATCGCTATCGCCTGGTGCGCCAACTTGCCGGCGCACAGGGTGCCGCCCCCGCGCCTGACCCTCAGGCGACATATTGGTTTGCCCGCGCCAAGGGCAAGCTTTCGGCCTTTCAGCGCTCGCCGAAATGGACCCTGACACGCGCCGGCGAAAGCGGCTTTCAGGATGTCAAACTGATGCGTCAGGCGGTGGCCTATCACCGTCAGGCCGATCTGCGCCGCGCCTTGGCCGCCATCGACGGCGCGGTGGCGCTGCGCCCCAAAGACCCCTACCTGCATGAACTGCGCGGGCAGATCCTGATGGAAAGCCGCCAGATCAAGCCCGCCGTCGCCGCCTATGCCCGCGCCACCAACCTTGCCCCGAACAACCCGCTTATTCTTGGGTCCTACGGGCGCGCGTTACTGGCCGATGGTCAGCTCGCCAAGGCGCAGCAGTTCCTTGATAAATCCCGCGCCCGCGATGGCCGTGATGCGCGCGTGATGCGCGATCTGGCGGTGACCTATGCCAAGCAAGGCAACAACGGCATGGCCTCGGTTTTGACCGCGGAACGTTATGCCATGGTCGGGCGGCTCAAAGATGCTAAGATACACGCCAAACGCGCAACAGACCTTTTGCCGCGCGGGTCAGCGGCTTGGCAACGGGCACAGGATGTGCTCTCTGCCGCGCAAGACGCTGAAAAACGGAGATAAGTGAGAATGCCCATGATACGCCCCCTTCTGAGTGCCGCAGGTCTTTGCCTGTCTCTGAGCCTGCCCGCGCAGGCGCTTGATCTTGAATCGATGTCCGATGGCGACCGTGCCCTGCTGCGCGATGAAATCCGCGCCTATATCCTCGACAACCCCGAGATCATCATGGAGGCCGTCGCCGTTCTCGAACAGCGCCAAAGCCAGCAACAAAGCCAGGCCGGTATCGACCTGGTCAAGGTGAATGCCGACGCCCTGTTCAGCGATCCCGCCTCTTGGGTTGGCGGCAATCCCGAGGGCGACATCACCCTGGTCGAATTCATGGATTACCGCTGTAGTTATTGCCGACGCGCCCATGACGAGGTCGCGGGGCTTTTGGAGAAAGATGGCAATATCCGCTTTATTGTCAAAGAGTTCCCGATCTTGGGCGACGAGTCCGTTCTCGCCTCGCGCTTTGCCATCGCCACGCTTCAGGTGGCGGGCGATGATGCCTATAAATCGGTGCATGACGCGCTGATGACCTATACCGGCGCGATGAACGACACCGGCTTCGGCCGCCTCGCCGACACGCTCGGGCTTGATGCCAACAAGATCATTTCCAAGATGAACAGCGACGCCGTCGACAAGGTGATCGCCGACAATCACGCCCTGGGTCAGCGCCTCGCCATCAGCGGCACACCCTCGTTTGTGATGGGGGATCAGATGTTGCGCGGCTACCTTCCGCAAGATGCCATGCAAGAGATCGCCAACGAGATCCGCGCGAATTAACCATGTACAGCCTGAAACCTCCAGCAGCCCTTTTTCTGGGGCTGCTGTTTCCTTTTACGGCTCTGGCCGATGCGCCAATTCGGCAATCACGCTCTTTGCTTGGCGAAGCGATCCGCGACACCCTGATTGAGAACCCCGATTTTCTGACACCTGTGATGGCGCGCACCAGTGGCCTGAACCAACCCGCCGCCCTCAACCTCTACGCCGATGACATGGCCGCCGATCTCAGCGCCCTCGCCCGCGCCGCGCAGAGGCTGTATGACGCGGCTCTGCCCGGTTTTGGCCCAAGCCAGGCAAAGCAGAAAATCGCGCTTTTCACCCGCAAGGACTGTGTCGAATGCGCCGAGGCCGAGGCAGGGCTTCGCACCCTGAGCGAAACCCATGACCTGCGCGTGACCCTGCTTGATATGGACAGCCACGCCGATCTGGCACGCGATCTCGGGCTTGACCTTGCCCCGTCTTATGTCTTTGGCGAGATGATGCTGCGCGGGGCCATGCCCTTGATCGTACTGGAACGTTACCTGAGCCGCGACTAGGCTTTCATCGTTCCCTAAATACTCATGCGCCTAATCCCACCACGGGCCGTGATGCTTGCCCTCCTGGCCAAGCCTCTCAAAGCCGTGATATCCAAAGACATCGCGCTGCGCCTGAATGATATTGGCGCTGCCGTGGCCCAGGCGCATGCTGTCATACCACGCCAACCCCGCCGAAAGTGCGGGCACCGCATGCCCGCCGTGCACCGCGCTGCACACCACTTGGCGCAGGGCCGGAAGGGTGCGCGCAAGGGTCTGGGCGAACTCTGGTGCAAGGATCAACTGGCCATGCGGCGGATCAGCGCCAAAGGCGCCTGCGATATCATCCAGTAACGCCGAGCGTATGATACAACCCGCCCGCCAGATCCGGGCGATTTCGGCAAAATCGAGAGCCCAGTCATATTCCTCGGATGCCGCCGCCAGAATACGAAATCCCTGCGCGTAACACAGGATACGCGCGGCCATGAAAGCCTCGGCAAGCACATCGGGCGTGCCATCAAACGCGCCCAAGGAACCGCCCAGGATACTCTCAGCCGTTTGCCGGGTATCCTTTTCCGAAGACCAGCCGCGCGCGCCCACTGCGGCCTCGATCATGCTGGCCGATTGCCCCATCCGCAGCGCCTCGATGACGGTCCAGCGCCCGGTGCCCTTTTGCCCGGCGGCATCCTTGATCACATCGACCATCGGGTGCCCGGTCTCAGGGTCAGTGTAGCCAAGCAACCTGCCGGTGATTTCCACCAGATAGGATTTCAACGGCCCCCTGTCCCAGGCGGTGAAGAGCGCACCGATCTCATTGGGGGGCATCGCGGCGCCATTGCGCAACAGGCTGTAAATCTCGGCGATCACCTGCATATCGGCGTATTCAATGCCGTTGTGGACGGTTTTTACAAAATGCCCCGCCCCATCAGGCCCCAGATGCGCCACGCAGGGCACGCCCTCGTAGTGCGCGGCAATCTCCCGCAGGATCGGGCCCAACTGTTGCCAGCTATGATCGGATCCCCCCATCATCATCGACGGGCCGGTCCGCGCGCCAAGTTCGCCCCCCGAGACCCCGAGACCAACAAAATGCAGATCCCGCGCGCCAAGCTCGGCGGCGCGTCGGCGGGTATCGTGGAAATTTGCATTCCCGCCGTCAATCACCGTGTCACCCGGCGATAGGAGCGGGGTTATTGCCTTGATCATTGCATCCATCGGCGCCCCGGAGGGGATCATGAACAGGATGACACGCGGGGTCTTGAGCCCGCACACGAAGCTTTCAAGCCTGTCATGCGGGTGCAGGCGCTCCGCCAAATCCCCCGCCTCAGCCAAAAAGGCCGCAATCCAATCGGATTCGCGGTTGGTGACCGCCACGTCAAACCCGTGCTCGGCCATGTTCAGCGCCAGGGCGCTGCCCATCGTCCCAAGACCGTAAACCCCGATCTGTGCTTGTGACATGCCTCACCCCTGCCGCGCTAACCTTAGAGCTTTACGCTACGCCTTGGTGCCAGAATTGCAAGCGCGGCCAGTCCCCAGAATTTTCGGCGAAAATTCTGGGTCCCGATGGGGGCAGCGTCTCAGACGCCAAGACACCAGCGCATAACCGCCTTTTGAGCGTGAAGACGGTTCTCGGCCTCGTCAAAGACCACGGAATGCGGGCCGTCCATCACCGCCGATGTCACCTCTTCCTCTCGGTGCGCAGGAAGGCAGTGCATGAAAAGAGCATCGGGCTTGGCGACTTCCATCAGCTTGTCGTTCACCTGATAGGAGCGCAGCATGTTGTGACGACGTTCCTTGGTGGATTGGCTGTCATGCATGCTCACCCAGGTATCGGTCACCACAAGATCAGCGCCCTCGGCCGCCTTGTGGGGGTCACGCTCGATGGTGATGGTGCTGCCAGCCTTGCGCGCGAGGCCGATGAATTCGCCCTCGGGGTCAAGCTGCATCGGGCCGGTGAAGGTCAGGTCAAAGCCGAACTGACCCGCCGCATGCAAAAGCGACGCGCAGACATTGTTGCCGTCTCCTGACCAGACCACCTTCTTGCCCTTGATCGGGCCACGGTGTTCCTCAAATGTGAGAATATCGGCCATGATCTGACAGGGGTGGGTGCGGTCCGTGAGGCCGTTGATCACCGGCACATCGGCATATTCGGCCATTTCCAGAAGAACGCTTTCGTCAAAGGTGCGGATCATGATCAGATCCACGTAGCGCGACAGAACGCGCGCCGTGTCGGCGATGGTTTCGCCGTGGCCAAGTTGCATATCGGCCCCCGAAAGCACCATTGTCTGGCCGCCCATCTGGCGCACGCCCACGTCAAAGCTGACCCTTGTGCGGGTCGAGGGCTTTTCAAAGATCAGCGCGACCATGCGCCCGGCGAGCGGTTGATCATCGTCGGGCATGCCGCGCGGACGCCCGGCGCGTGCGACCTTCATATCGCGGGCCTGATCGATGATGGCGCGCAAGTGGTCGGCAGGGGTTTTGTGGATATCGAGGAAATGCTGCATGGTGGTATCGCTTTTTGTCAGGTGAGGCATGTGGGGGCCAGCCCCCACACCCCCGGAGTATTTCGGGAACGGTGAAAGATCAGGCGACCTCAACCGCGCGTGCGGCCTGCTCAAGGCGGCTCATCGCCTCGGCGATGTCGTCGTCGGTGAGGGTGAGAGGCGGCAAAAGGCGCACCACGTTGTCGGCGGCGGGCACGGTGACGACAAGCGCGCCGTAGCCAGCATTGACCACGTCAATATTGGACGCCTTGCACTTCAGGCCAAGCATCAGGCCAGTGCCGCGCACCGCCTCGAACACCGCCGGATGGGCGGCAACGAGGCCTTCCAGCTTTTGGCGCATCAAGCCCGCCTTGCGGTTCACCTCGGCCAGGAACGCGGGGTCGGTCACGATATCCATCACCGCGCAGCCCACGGCGCATCCAAGGGGATTGCCGCCATAGGTCGAGCCATGGGTGCCTGCCGTCATGCCAGAGGCCGCAGCCTCGGTCGCCAGAACCGCCCCGAGGGGAAAGCCGCCGCCGATGCCCTTGGCGACCATCATGATATCGGGGGCTACTCCCGCCCATTCATGCGCGAACAGCCGCCCGGTGCGCCCGACGCCGCATTGCACCTCGTCGAGGATCAGCAGGATGCCTTTTTCGTCACAGAGCGCCCGCAGCCCCTTGAGGCATTGATCGGGCAGCGGGCGAATGCCGCCTTCGCCCTGCACCGGTTCGATCAGGATCGCGGCGGTTTTGTCGTCAATCGCCGCATCAAGCGCATTATGATCGCCCCAGCCGAGATGTTTGAAACCGGGCAAAAGCGGGCCAAAGCCCTTGGTCATCTTTTCAGAGCCGGCCGCCGCAATGCCCGCCGAAGAACGGCCATGAAACGAGCCCTCGAAGGTGATGATATCGGTGCGCTCGGGTTGGCCCGCGTCATAGAAGTGCTTGCGCGCCATCTTGATCGCCAGCTCGCAGGATTCAGTGCCGGAATTGGTAAAGAACACCGTATCGGCAAAGGTATTCGCCACTAGTTTATCGGCCAGTTCCTGTTGCTTGGGGATATGGTAAAGGTTCGAGGTGTGCCAGAGCGCACCGGCCTGCTCGGTCAGGGCCGCGACAAGATCGGGATGCGCATGACCCAAGGCATTGACCGCGATCCCGGCCCCGAGATCAAGAAAACGTCGCCCGTCGGCCTCGATAAGCCAGCTGCCTTCGCCTTTGACAAAGGTCAGAGGCGCACGGTTATAGGTGGGCAGAACGGACGGGATCATGTCAGCTTTCCTTGTACAAGAAGCCCTTTGAGTGCCGCAACACCGGGGCCAAGTCAATGATTTGAGAGTTTCTGGGAGTGTTCGGTAAGGTCAGGCACAGCAAGAGTGCCAAGGGATCAAACGTGCGGGACGCTCAGGCGCAAGAGCGTCGGCGTCGGGTCGGGCTATATGTGGCGCTTTTGATCATGGACACGCGCTTAGCGGGTTTCTGGGGCTGTGCAAAGCAAAATCTTAGTGCGCGAGGCCCGAGATGTGCCCCTGCTCGCCGGTCGCCGGCTCGATCGTCAGCCGTGCGCGCCCCAGACGCGGATGCAGATTGCGCGCCAGCCCCCAGGCCCCCAAAAGCGCCAGCCCGCCCGCCGCGAAAATCCCCGGCATCGGCACGACCAGGAGCACCAGCCAGGATATCCCCGGCGTGAGAATGCCCGAAACATCGCGGTAACTGGCATAGATCGCCGACATCTCAGTGCGCTCCGAGGGTTTGACCGCAAGCAGAAACGGCAAGCCGCCCGAGACATCGAGCAGGATCAAAAAGAACGAGGCCGAGGCAAGCGCACAGACCGTCACCCAAGGCATGCCCGAGAGGGCCGCCCCGAGGAAGAACAGCCCCCCCGCCAGAAGGAACCCGGCGCGCACCGCATGGCGAATGGTGCGGCGCTGCATCCAGGCCAGCATGAAGGGCGTCAGGAACAGCATCCCGTTGGAAATCGACAGCATCATCCCGCCCATGTGTTCGCCAAGGCCGCGCTCAACCGCAAAGATCGGCAGATAGACAATGTAGATCCACCAGCCGCTTGACCGGATTACCGCGAACAGCCATCCGGCAACAAGGCGACGTTGTGCAAAGAAGCGTGGCAGGAAGGCCAGCGGATTGGGCGGCGGGCGTCGGCTTTTGGTGATCAGCCGCCCGTTGCCAAGACGCATGTAGAGAAACACGCCAAGCATCACCCCCGAGGCCAGGGCGGCAATCAAAAACGGCAAGGGCCGCCACCAGCCCAACAGGACGACGCCCAGAAACGGCCCGATGGTCCACCCAAGCGCGCTATAAAACATCCGCGAGGTTTCGCAGCGCCCGAGATCGGCCTTGACGATGTAATCAAGCACATAGGCGTTGAAACAGACAAAGGTCGTCACCGTCGCCGCAGTGATCAGCGCAAGCGCCCCGATCATCGCCGCGCCACTGCCGATGATTGCCAAAAGCGCCCCGCTGGCAAACATCAGCGTGCCGGTCACATAAATCCAGCGCCGCGCGATATAGCGGCCGATGAAAGGCACCATCAGGCCGACGCCAAGCGACAACAGACCGACCAGAAAGTAGACCTCTGACACAAGTGCCGCGTCCTGCAGGGCGTTGTACATCTCAAGCGGAAAGACCGAAATCAGGATGCCGCGCGCCACCGCCTCGGCCCCTGCCAGCACAGCAAAGCCGCGCACCGAGGGCGCGGGCGCATGGCGGAGCCATTCGGGGATACGGCGTTGATGCATGAGCAGTCTTTCAGGGGTCTTGCCTTTTGGCTTTGCACAAATCTGGTGGCGATGTTTTGCCCGCACCGACATGGGGTCGTTTTTGACCTGTCGCAGCATGCAAAGGTGATGGACCAGCCCCGGTTTTCGCCCTTGCAAGGGCGCGCAGGGCGGGCCAAAGACTGTCAATGTTTACTCCGCGCGCTCAAAATCCGGCCTTCGCCGCCCTGCTGACGCTTTTGGCGGCGGCGCTTGCGGCCGGCACAACGCTTTTGGCCAAGGCGCTTGGCACCGGCGCGCTTGGGGCTCCGATGCATGCGCTTCAGATCAGTCATGGGCGGTTTTTATTCGCACTTCTGGCGATATCCGCGGTCACGGCCATAATGCGCCCCCGCTGGACACGGCCCGATCTGGGATTGCATGCCAAACGCTCGGGCCTTGGCTGGGGCGGGGTGACGCTCATGTTTGCCGCTGCCGCCTTTATCCCGCTCTCGGATGCCACCGCGATAAGCTTTCTCAACCCGGTCTTTGGCATGATGCTGGCAATCCCGCTTTTGGGTGAGCGGGTCGGCCCGACCCGTTGGAAAGCAGCTGCAATCGCGCTTTTGGGGGTCGTTATCCTGACCCGGCCCGGCACCGGCGCCATCGAGGTCGGCGTCCTTCTGGCGCTTGGATCGGCGGTTTGCCTTGGTGGCGAGCTCATCTTCATCAAACGCCTGTCGGGGCGCGAGGGGCCCTATCAGATCTTGCTGATCAACAACGCCATCGGGCTTGGCATCGCGACGCTTGCGGTGATCTGGGTCTGGAGCGCGCCAAGCGCGCCGCAATGGGCCGCCCTTGCGGGGATCGGCGTGCTGATGGCCCTCGCGCAGACCTGTTTCGTCAATGCCATGGCACGCGCCGATGCAAGCTTTGTGGCGCCTTTTTTCTATACCGCCCTGGTTTTTGCGGGTCTCTATGACGGTTTGATCTTTGGTGTCTGGCCTGATGCGATATCGGTCATCGGGGCGATTGTGATCCTATCCGGGGCCGGCCTTTTGGCCTGGCGTGAGGGCCGGTTGCGGCCAGTGACGCAACGCGACCTTTGACAAATCGCGCCCGGATTTGTCTACTTTCACCTGGGAAGAGATGGGAAGAGTGGCTTATGCCCCTGAGTGTTCTGCTGCCATTGGTTGTCTGCGGCATCATCGGTATTGCCGTGATCCTGCATCTGCTTGGCCTGTCGCGGCCCGCACGCCTTGAGGGCTCGGCACGGGCCTCGGCCGTCTGGCTGCGCGAGTTTCCTGACGCGCCGCCCACCCGCGTGATCCTGAGCCATGATGGCCAAGCCGCGCTGATCGAGACCGAGGCCGGGTCGGGCGTGGTCTGGGCCATGGGCGCCGATACCACCGCGCGCTATCTCGGCGGGGCGCGCATCCGGCGCACGGCCAAGGGCCTGCGCATCGACCTGCCCGATTTCACCGCGCCGCATATCCGCCTGCGGCTTGACCCGGACGAGGCCGCGCAATGGCCCTCCCACATGAAGGACAGCGCATGAGCGATATGATCACTTTCCCCGATGTGGTGAATTGGGCGGTGCCGTTTTTCGTCGCCGCCATTCTGGCAGAGCTTCTCTGGATCGTGATCAAGGGACGCGGCGGGCGCTATGAGACGCGCGATGCGCTGACCTCGCTTTTGATGGGGGCGGGCAATGTCGCCAGCGGGATCGTGCTTGGCTTTGTCGCCTATGGGTTTTTCATGGTGCTCTGGGCGATCACGCCGCTTGATCTTGGCACCTCGGCGTGGGTGATTGCGCTTTGTTTCGTGCTGGATGATCTGCGCTATTACTGGGTGCATCGCTTTGGTCACCGCATTCGTTGGGTCTGGGCCAGCCATGTGAACCACCACTCAAGCCAGCACTACAACCTCACCACCGCATTGCGCCAGACATGGACCGGCACATTCACCTTCATGATGGTGATGCGCGCGCCGCTTATCCTGTTGGGGTTTCATCCGGGGATGGTGTTGTTCGTCGGCGGTCTCAACCTGATCTATCAGTTCTGGATTCACACCGAAGCGATCACCCGCCTGCCCCGCTGGTTCGAGGCGGTGATGAACACGCCAAGCCATCACCGGGTGCACCATGGCCGCAACCCGCGTTATCTGGATTGCAATTATGCCGGGGTGTTCATCGTCTGGGACAAGCTATTCGGTACCTTCGTGCCCGAGCTGGACAGCGAAAAGGTCGATTACGGCCTTGTCCATAACCTTGGCACCTTCAACCCGCTCCGCGTGGCCTTTCACGAATGGGTCGGTATTTTCCGCGATGTCACGCAACCCGGCCTGACATGGCGCGAGCGGCTCAACTATTGCGTGATGCCCCCTGGCTGGAGTCATGATGGAAGCAAGGGCACTTCATTTGACATAAAAGCGCGCTATATCTCTGATCATCCCGAATCGGCAGGCAGTCCCGGACTCCGCCCTAACATGAAACGAAAGTAAGTCTTCTCCCTAAGATTGCCCCCCCCCTATCACATGGCGTGCACAGATATGTTATTTGACCAATCGTTCTAAATGAACCAATATGAAAAGGCGCATATTATGCTGCCACTCACGAAAGACCATCACGCGTTCGCCGGTTCCAAGCACCGGCGCGCCACGAACACCCGGCGCCTTGTGGAAGGGCCCATTACTCACCCTTTTGCAGGGTGCCGGGGAAGTTCACCCGCAACCACCGCGCGCCTGCGGCCCGCGTATCGGTTGCCTGACTTCATCATGATACGGACGCCCTGAATGCCCTGGGAAAAAACATATCAGGATGCCGACGTTCTTGATGCGGCCATGCGCGCCTTTTGGGAGCATGGCTATCAGGGCACCTCGATGGCCGATCTGGTCAAGGCGACCGGCCTTAATCGAGGCAGCCTTTATGCCGGGTTCAAGGACAAACGCAGCCTTTATATCAGCACGCTTGAGCATTACGATACCGTCTATCGTGTCGCCTTTCTCAACCAGCTGCGCGACATGAACGATCCAAAGGCCGCGATCCTTGCCGCCTTTAGCGCAATTGAGACCGGCAATGAAGACCTGCCGGGCGGCTGCCTTATGGTCAACTCGACGCTTGAGGTTGCCCCCCACGACCCCGAGATCGCCGCTCTGGTCGAGGCCAGCATTGGGCAGGTCGAATGCTTCTTCCGAGAGTGCCTGCAGCGGGCCGATAAACAGGGCGGGCTTGCCCCCGGTCTGCGACCAGACGATACCGCCAAGGTGTTGCTGGGGATGATGGTCGGCCTATTGGTCATCACCCGCACCAGCCCACAAAGCCCGGCGGTGGCACCGATCCTGCAACAGGTGCGCGAAATTCTCGCCTGATTGCCGGCTTGAAGTGCCTACCAAAGCCCGCTGCTTGCCCGCAGCATCAACGTCAGGCGGCTGCGCGCCGGCGCGATATCAAGCGCGCCCTCTGCCACTGCATTTGGCGCACGTTCTGCGAGGGCCAGAACCGGGCCGGCCTGCCACAGCGGCAAAAGCGCAGGGCGCGCCGCCCGTGACACCTTATGGCGCGCGCGCCTTGCCCGGTTGAGCCGCGCCAAGCCGCCCGATGCAAGCGCACGCAGCGCCTCGGGGCGCCCATCGACCAGCGGAATGCGCCCCGCCGCCTCAAGCGCGGGGATTGCGCGCAACCAATTGGCCAGCCCAAGCGCATAGCCCGCATCCGCCAAGACCCCCTCGTCCGCAGACCCAAGGGCGAGCGCAGTGACCGCAAGCAGGCTGCCGGATGTGTCGTTGATATAACGCTCGAACGCCGCGGGGTCCGCGAAGGGCTCGCGGTAGATATCCCAGCGTCGTGCCTCGATCAGGGCCTCCAGCCGCGCCGCGCAAGCGCCGTCCAGCACATGGGCCAGCGGCGTGACCACCTCGTGTCGGCGCACTAGGCCACCCTCGCGGATTTCGCCCAAGGCGTCGCGCCACCATTGCAGGCGCATCTCGGCGATCATCGGCTCTTGCGTGACCCAGGGCGCACGCGCCACCTCAAGGTTAAAGGCATAGATCGGGAACAGCACGTGGCGCGCCGCCACTGGCGCCGCCATCGCCGCCAGAAACCGGTCAGGATCGCCGCGCCGAAGCATATCAGCGCAGGCATTCAGGTCATCACTCAGCACGCAGAAGTTTCCAGTTTATCGCATCAAGCAGCGCCTCGAAGGAGGCATCCACTATGTTCGGGCTCACCCCAAGCGTTGACCAGCGCCGCCCCTCTGCGTCTTCGCTGTCGATGATGACCCGCGTCGCGGCCTCGGTGCCGCCCTGGGTGATGCGGACTTTGAAATCCACCAGCCGCATATCGGCGATCTGATCCTGATAGGGGCCGAGATCCTTGGCGAGCGCCTTGGCAAGCGCGTTGACCGGCCCGCGATCACAGCCCTCGGCATCCATCGATTCAGACACCGACAGCTTCTTCTCGCCATCGACCTTCACCACGACCACCGCTTCGGACAGGCTGACCATCTGGTCGTACTTGTTCTTGCGCCGCTCGATCGTCACCTTGTAGCGTTTGACCTCGAAGAAACTCGGCATCTGGCCCAATTCCTTGCGCGCCAAAATCTCGAAACTCGCCTGCGCGCTGTCATAGCTATAGCCCTGCTCCTCGCGCGCCTTGATGGTATCGAGCAGGCGCGCCAATGCCGGATCGCCGGGCGCGACCGTGATCCCGGCCTCGGCCAGACGACGGCGCAGGTTTGATTGCCCGGCCTGATTGGACATCGGAATGACGCGCGCGTTTCCCACGGTTTCGGGGTCGATATGCTCGTAGGTGCTCGGGTCCTTGAGGATCGCACTGGCATGCAGCCCCGCCTTGTGGGCAAAGGCCGAGGCCCCGACATAGGCCGCCTGCCGCATCGGCACGCGGTTGAGGATCTCGTCAAGCTGGCGGCTTATGGCGCTGAGCGAGCGCAGCGCATCGCGGCTTACCCCGATCTCATAGCGGCTTGCGTAGGGCTCTTTCAGCAAAAGCGTCGGGATCAGGGTGGTCAGGTTGGCATTGCCACAGCGCTCGCCCAAGCCGTTGAGCGTGCCCTGAATCTGGCGCGCGCCCGCATCGACCGCCGCAAGGCTGGCGGCAACCGCGCTCTCGGTATCGTTATGGGTGTGGATGCCAAGGCAATCGCCGGGAATACCGGCCGCAATCACTGCCGCCGTGATCTCGCCCACCTCGACCGGAAGGGTGCCGCCATTGGTATCGCAAAGCACGATCCAGCGCGTTCCGGCCTCAAGCGCGGCGCGCAGGCACTCAATCGCATAATCGGGATTGGCCTTGTAGCCGTCAAAGAAATGCTCGGCGTCAAACAGCGCCTCACGCCCCTGCGCCACGATATGCGCCAGCGAGCGGGCGATATTCTCGAGATTTTCGTCCAGCGGGATGCCAAGCGCGGTTTCGACGTGAAAATCATGGGTCTTGCCGACAAGACAGACCGCCCCGGTCCCCGCATTCATCACAGCTGCCAGCACCTCGTCATTCTCGGCCGAGCGCCCGCTGCGCTTGGTCATGCCAAAGGCGGTCATCGTGGCGCGGGTTTTCGGAGCGTTGTCAAAAAACGCGCTGTCGGTGGGGTTGGCGCCGGGCCAGCCACCCTCGATGTAATCAACGCCAAGCCGGTCAAGCGCCTCGGCAATGCGGCATTTCTCGGCGGTGGAAAAGCTGACGCCCTGCGTCTGCTGCCCATCACGCAGGGTGGTGTCGTAGAGGTAGAGACGTTCTTTCGTCATGACGCGCTTCCCTTTGCCCCAAAGCCCCTTCGCGCGGAATCAAGGCGCGCCATGCGCGCCGCCGCGCAGCGCCCGACCGCCCCCTGGGCGGCAGACAAGCGTGGTGGCAAAGAGTGCATCATTTCAATGCCTCCAATTTGGCGGGGTCGAAATTTGGGCCAGGAACAAGCTCAATGCCATCTTTACTCATACGCACTTCCACTCCGGCATCACTCAAGGCTGCTTTTAGCTTGTCGACCTCTGTAAAATCTTTGGTCTCCATGGAAGTCTTACGCGCAGTCGACAACCCATCCAGCCAATACGACAAGTCAGTAGTCGGAGCGGCAGCCCACGCTGGCGAGGTATCCCCCATCAAGCCAAGGAATTTTAAACTTGCGCGCAAAGACGGCACATCATCCGCGTGAGAAAGCTGGTGTATCTCTGAAATCGCCTGTGAAGTATTCAAATCATCTGCAATAGCGTTAACAACGCCAATATATGGAGGTGAATTATCTAGCGCTCTGTCAGCTTGCTTATACCACTTGCGTAGCGTCGCTTCAGCCTCTTCAGCTTTCTTAGCCGTCCAATCCATCGGCTTGCGATAATGCGTGCTTAGAAACACAAAGCGGATCACCTCGCCCGGTACGCCCTGCTCCAACAAATCATGCACCGTGAAGAAGTTGCCAAGCGATTTGGACATCTTCTTGCCCTCGACCTGAAGCATCTCGTTGTGCATCCAGACCTGCGCAAACCCGCCCTCGGGGTGGGCGCAACAACTCTGCGCGATCTCGTTTTCGTGGTGCGGGAACATCAGGTCGTTGCCGCCACCGTGAATGTCGAAACTCTCGCCCAGCAATTCATAGGCCATGGCCGAGCATTCGATATGCCAGCCCGGGCGGCCTCTGCCCCAAGGGCTGTCCCAACCGGGCTGATCCTCAGTTGAGGGTTTCCACAGCACGAAATCCATCGGGTTGCGCTTGTAGGGCGCCACTTCTACGCGTGCGCCCGCGATCATGTCATCAACCGTGCGCCCCGACAGCGCGCCATACTTGGTGTAGCTATCGACCGCGAACAACACATGGCCCTCGGCGGCATAGGCGTGACCCTTGGCGATCAGGTCTTCGATCATCGCCACCATCTGCGGGATGTACTGCGTGGCGCGGGGCATGAAATTCGGCTCCAGCGCGCCCAAGGCCCCCATGTCATCGAGAAACCATTGGGTGGTCTCGGCGGTGATCTCGCCAATCGAGCGACCGCTCTCCGCGGCGCGCGCGTTGATCTTGTCATCCACATCGGTGAAATTGCGCGCATAGGTGACGTGATCGGCCCCGTAGACATGGCGCAGCAAGCGGTAGAGCACGTCAAACACCACCACCGGGCGCGCATTGCCAAGATGGGCGCGGTCATAGACCGTCGGCCCACAGACATACATCCGCACCTTCTTTTGTACGGCTGGAATTTTATCATCAAGCCAGTCGAGGGGAACAAATGGTTCGGGTTCCTTTGACTTCGTTTTAGAATTTCTAAGCTTGATCGGATGTTTCGTCATAATGTCCTCGCGCGCAGGCCTTCGCGGCGGGCTTAGCAACTTCGTCACAACTTGGAAACAGAAGACCGGCCCGCCAGAGAAAACTCAGCGGATAATGCAGCAGATAATGCAGGGTGCGGTGCTCATGCCCCAAGACCTAGCTGCGCGCGCCACCCCGGTCAAGCGCGACGTGACTGGTCCAAAAACGACATTGGTCGGAATTGGAACAGACAGGGCGCGCAGAATCGGGTCGGCTGAAACGGTCCTGAGGAGAGACGCCATGCACGTACGCAGCAAGATCGCGCTTGTGATCCGCACCATCGGGGCGGAACGGGGCCGTGCGGCGCGGGGCCGACCGGGCGCACATTAAGCGCCCCTTTCTTTCCCCGACACCTGCATTAGGATTTCCAAGATCATGACAGAAACCAAAACGCGCCGCACAAGTGGTCGCGCTGGTGGCCGTGCCGCCCGCCGCGAGGCCCGCTCGAACCCGCTCGCCGACAATCTGCGCCCGGTGCGCCCCGGACTGGAGGGCGGCACCTATCGCCCGCTCTCGAACGCCGCGATGGACCGCATCCATCAGGCGGTGCTTGATGCGCTTGAACAGATCGGCCTTGCCGATGCGCCGCCAAGCGGGGTTGAATATCTCACCGGCGCAGGCGCGATCCTTGGGTCTGACGGGCGCATCCGCTTTCCGCGCGCCCTGATCGAGGACACGATTGCGCGGGCGCGCAAGGAGATCACGCTATTTGGTCGTGACCCCGCCAATGACATGCAGCTTCACGGCAACCGCGTGCATTACGGCACCGCCGGCGCCGCGGTGCATCTGATCGACATCGAGACCAAACATTACCGCGAGTGCACCATGCAGGATTTGCATGATGCCGCGCGCATCGCTGATCAGCTTGATAACATCCACTTCGTGCAGCGCCCGATGGTCTGCCGCGATATCACCGACAACCGCGAGATGGACCTCAACACCGTCTATGGCTGTTGCGCGGGCACCACCAAGCATGTCGGCACCTCGTTCACCGAGCCGGGGTATGTCGCCGATGCGCTTGAGATGCTGCACCTGATCGCGGGCGGCGAGGACAAATGGCGCGAGCGCCCGTTTGTCAGCAATTCCAACTGTTTCGTCGTTCCGCCGATGAAATTCGCCACCGAATCCTGTCTGGTGATGGAGGCCTGCATTGCCGGCGGCATGCCGGTTTTGTTGCTAAGCGCCGGTCAGGCCGGGGCCACCGCCCCTGCCCCGATTGCCGGCGCCATCGTTCAGGCCACCGCCGAGTGTTTGGCGGGTCTGGTCTATGTCAACGCCGTGAAACCGGGGCATCCGGCGATTTTCGGCACCTGGCCCTTCGTGAGCGATTTGCGCACCGGGGCGATGTCGGGGGGCTCTGGCGAGCAGGCGCTTTTGACCGCAGGCTGCGCGCAGATGCACAAGTATTACGGGCTCCCAGGCGGCGCAGCGGCCGGCATTGCCGACGCCAAGCTGCCCGATATGCAGGCCGGCTGGGAACAGGCAACCTCGAACGTGATGGCAGGCCTATCGGGCCTCAACATGGTTTACGAGGCCGCCGGCATGCATGCCTCTTTGCTTGGCTTCTGCCTTGAATCGCTGATCCTCGGCGATGACCTTATCGGTCAGGCGCTGCGCTGTACCCGCGGGATCGAGGTGGATGAGGATACCGTCAGCCTTGAGGTGATCCGCGCCACCTGCATCGGCGGACCGGGGCATTACCTTGGCGCCGAACAGACCCTGAGCCGGATGCAGACCGATTACATCTATCCCGCGCTTGCCGATCGCTCGTCGCCCAAGGAATGGGTGGAAATGGACAAGCCCGATCTGATCGCCAAGGCGCGCGCCAAGAAGGAAAAAATCCTGTCGGAACGCGCCCCGGCCCGGTTTGACCCGATCACCGATGCGGCCATTCGCAAGCGGTTCAATATCCACCTGCCAAGCTAAGCGCGCGATGCGGTGTTGGAGCATGTTGCTCAAAAGTGGGAACCGGTTTTGAGCTTCTCGAACATGCAAAATCAATACGTTAAAGGGTGTCGCGTGACTTCGAATGAACGCGACACCCTCTAACCCTCTGGCATCGCATCCGCCGCCACCCTGTCGCCTTGGGTGCCGGGCGCCGAGATCACCAGAAACTCAACGTCGCTCTCACTGTCGTTGCGGGCCTGATGCGGCGTATTCGGCGCGATTTCCATGCCGTCCTGCGCAGAGAGGTGAAAGACCGCGCCGTCGACCTCCATGCAGAGCACACCGCTCAGCACGTAAAAGAATTGCCGGGCGCGCGCATGAAAATGACGCTCCTCAGAGGTGCCGGGCGGCATCCTCTCTTGCGTGACCGATAGACCCGGCTGCGCCACCAGAGGCCAGCCGTCGCATGTCCCCTGCCACTGATAACGGGCCGCGCGGGATGTGTTGATGATGCTCATATCGCCCAGTCCTTTGGTCCTGCCCGCCGACAGCCCGCGATTGCGACACGCCGCAGGTCGGGTTTTTATCCGCGCATACCGCAAACCGTCAGATATCCGCCCGCAAGACAGGTCACGGTGATCGCGAAGGAGATTAGCATCATGACCCTTGAACTCAAGCGCCCCCGCGGGCGATCGGGTGGGCGCACGACCCGCCGCGCCCTGCGCAGCGTCCATGACATCACCATGCTGCCTGGTCTGAACCGCAGGCTGCCGCTTTGCGAGGTCATGACCGGCACGCAAATCGAACAGATCGACGCCGCCTCGATGGATATCCTTGAAACCGTCGGGGTACAGTTTCGCGACCCCATCGCGCTTGAAGACTGGAAACGCGCCGGTGCGCGGGTTGAGGGAGAGCTGGTCTTCCTTGATCGCGGCCTTGTGCGCGAGCTGATCGCGACCATCCCCTCGGATTTTACCTATCACGCCCGTGATCCGCAAAAGAACGTCCGCTTGGGCGGGCCGCATTCGATCTTTGTGCCGATGACCGGCGCGCCATATTTACGCGATCTTGACGACGTGCGCCGCAACCCGACGCTTGCGGATTTGGGCATGTTCCACAAGCTCTCGCATATGATGCCGGCGCTGCATTCCTCGGCGCATCATATCGTCGAGCCCTATGATCACCCGATAAGTCAGCGCCATCTGCGCATCACCTATTCGTCGATGAAACACTCAGACAAGACCTTCATGGGCATGACCACAAGCCCGAAGAACGCCGAGGATGTGCTTGATATGTGCGCCATTCTGTTTGGCGCCGAGTTCATGGAAACCCATCCCGTGACAACCGGCAACTGCAACGGCAACTCGCCGCTGGTCTGGGATGAAACCATGCTTGGCGCGATGCGCGCCTTTTGCCGCCGTAATCAGCCAGTGCTCTGCTCGCCCTTCGTGCTTGGTGGGGCCAATACGCCCGCCAGCGTGCCCGCAACGGTGGCGCAGCTTAACGCCGAGGCGCTCTCGGCGCTTGCCTATACGCAGGTGATCCGCAAGGGCTGTCCGGCGATCTATGGGCATTACCTTTCGACCGTCAGCATGAAATCCGGCGCGCCGATGGCGGGCACGCCCGAGATTTCGCTGATGAACTTCATGATCGGCCAGATGGCGCGGTTTTACGGCGTGCCATGGCGCACCTCGAACACGCTTGGCGGGGCCAAGACCTTTGATGCGCAAGCGGGGTATGAAAGCGCCACGACCCTCTCGGCGGTGATGCATGCGGGGGCCAATTACATCTGGCATTCAGCCGGCTGGAACGAGGCCGGGATGCATTGTTCGGTGGCCAAATTTGTCGTCGATGCCGAGCAATGCGCGATGGCCTATCGCATGGCCGAGGGCCCGAAATGGGGCGATTTCGACACCGCCCTTGCCGCCGTGCCCGATGTCGGCCCCGGCGGGCATTACCTTGGCCATCCGCACACGCAGGACAATTTCCAGACCGCGTTCTTCATGCCCGAGCTGCTTGACAACAGCGCCATCGGCCAATGGCAGGCCGAAGGCAGCACCGAGATCACCGAACGCGCGCTGACCTATGCCCGCAAGCTTTTGGAGGCCTATGAAGAACCCAGGCTCGATGCCGGGATCAACGACGCCCTGCTGGATTATATCGCCCGCCGCGAGCGTGAAATTCCGGCTGCCGATGCGCTGAACCAAGAGCACTAGGATGGGACACCCGTGATGGACTTCAAAGGCAAAAAGGCGCTTGTGACCGGGGCCGCGGGCGGCATCGGATCGGCGATTGCGCGCGCGTTAAAGGCCAAGGGCGCGCAGGTCGCCGTAGCGGATCGCGATGTCAGCGGGATTGACGCGGCGGCCCACCTGCCGGGCGATCTTTGCGATCCGACCTACGCCGACGCCCTGCCCGGCGCCGCAAAGGATGCGCTTGGCGGGCTTGACATCATCTTCAACAACGCCGGCGTGATCACCCGTGGCCCGGTCACCGAAACCACGGATGACGACTGGGCGCTGTCGCTTGGGGTGAATGTCGAGGCGCCGTTTCGGATTTGCCGCGCCGCGATCCCGATCATGGCCGCCGCCGGGGGCGGTGCCATCGTCAACACCGCCTCGTGTTGGGGTCTGAGGCCGGGGGGCAACCACGCGCTTTATTGCATGACCAAGGCCGCGATTGCCTCGCTCACCCAATGCATGGGGATGGATCACGCCCATCAGGGGATCAGGATCAACGCGATCTGCCCCAATGAGGTGAACACGCCGATGTTGCGCACGGGCTTTGCCAAGCGCGGGTTTGATCCCGATACGGCGATTGCCGAGCTGGGCAGGACCGTCCCGCTTGGCCGCATCGCCGAGGCCGAGGATATCGCCGATGTGGCGTTATTCCTCGCCTCTGACGCGGCGCGCTATATGTGCGGCGCCTTGGTGGAAATCAACGGTGGGAAACCGGTGCTATGACGCGCTTTGAAGGCAAGGTCGCCCTGATCACCGGCGGGCGCAGCGGCATCGGGCGCGCCATTGCGACCCGTCTGGCCAGCGAGGGCGCGCGGGTTTTCACCGCACAGCGCGGCCCCGAGCCGGAATTCGAGGGCATCACCGCCGATTTCACCGATCACGCCAGCCCCGCAAAGGTCGTCGCAGAGGTCACCGCACGCGCCGGGCGGCTTGACGTGCTGATCAACAATGCCGGGATGATGCAAGAGGCGCGCATCGAGGATATGAACCTTGAGGATTGGCAGAAAAACCTGACCGTCAACCTCACCGCGCCCTTCCTGATGATCAAAACGGCCCTGCCCCATCTGCGGGCCGTGCAAGGCACGATTGTCAATGTCGGCTCGATCGAGGGGCTTGGATCAAACCCCGGCCACGCCGCCTATTGCGCCTCAAAGGCGGGCCTGCACGCGCTCACCCGCGCGGTGGCCGTCGATCACGGCGGCGAGGGCATTCGCTGTAACGCGGTGGCGCCGGGGTGGATCGACACCGATCTTAACCTTGATTACATCGCCAGCCTTGGCGACCCTGCGGGCTTTGCCGCCAAGATCGGTACCATTCACCCCGTCGGGCGCAGCGGCAGGCCCGAAGAGGTCGCCGCGCTTGTCGCCTTTCTTGCCGCGCCCGAAAGCGGCTTTGTCACGGGTCAGGTCTATACCGTGGATGGCGGGCGCATGAGCAAGCTCAGCCTGCCCTGACCCCGGTCATTCGGCGCGCGCCTGCCATTCCTTGAACCGCAAGGCGGCATTGGCCCCAATCTGTTGAAAGGGCTGCGGCGGAAGCCGTTTGGGCCGCGCCTGTGCCGTCAAACTCGTCGTGATATCCGAGGTCTGAGCACAGGCCAGCTCTGCTGCGCCAATGCCGGTCAGGGTGCCGCGCGCGGTGCCAAGACCGTTCTGCACGCAGCCCGCATAAAGCCCCGCCTCGATCTCGCGCATCACCGACACGCTATTGAGGCTCAGACACAGATGCCCGGCCCAGCTATGCTCCATCCTGAGGCCCGCAAGCTGCGGGAACCGCGCGTCAAACTTGCGCCGCATCACTTGGGCCGCGCGGGCAACATCGCGCGGCGTCGGCGTCATGTCGGGGCGCAGCTTGGCACAGGTGCGGGTCACGATCCGGTTGCCACCCTGCCCGCCGTCAATCCGGCGCATGGTGGTGCCCATCGGATTTGACGGCGTGATGCCCCAACGCGGCGCGCCACCAAGCCGGGCAAGCGCCTCGGAGTCAAGCACTGGCGTCATGGTGGCAAAAAGGAACAGCTGCATCAGGCGGCCACGCTCAATCCCGAAACTCTCAAGATGGCCATTCACCGTCAGGATCACCCGCCCCGCGCTGATCCGGCCCTTGGGCGTGGTGATCTGCCAGCTCTCCCCCTGTTTCTCAAAGCCCGACACCGGGCTATCCTCGAAGATCGCCACCCCGTCGCGCAAAAGCCCCGCGCCAAGGCCGCGAATATAACCCGCCGGTTGCAGCATCACCGTGCCGGGCGTGTAAAGCCCCGAGAGGTAATGCGCGCTGCCCGTAAGCTCCTGCATGGCTTGCGCATCAAGCATCTCGCTCGCCTCATCAAGGCTGGCCAGATGGCGCGCATAGCTTTCGTTATGGGCATGGGCGGTGTGGCTCGCCGCGCCATTGACCTTGCCCATGGGATCAAAGAAATCCGGCGCGATGCCATAATCCTCGACCGCCGCGCGGGCAAAACCGATGGCCTTGCGGTTCAGCGCGATCAGCGCCCGGTCATCCCCCGCGCCGGCGTAATCCTGCGAATTCAACTCGTGCGGCAAATCAATCATGAAGCCCGAGTTTCGCCCCGCCGCCCCCGTCGCCAGGCGCCCGGCCTCAAGCACCGCGATGCGCGCGCCCGGCGCAATTTGGGTCAGACGCCGCGCCGCCGACAGCCCGGCAAACCCGCCGCCGATGATCGCGAAATCGGCGGTTTCATCGCCCTCAAGGCGCGTCAGCGGCCCTTGCGCGGGTAAAATCGCGTTCCAGGCGGCTGGCCCCTGATGGGCGGGAAGGCGGCGGGCGGTGTATTGGCTCAACTCACCGCCTCATCCGCGTCATCGGCAAGGTCGATCCAGATGGTTTTAAGCTGGGTATACTGATCATGAGCATGCACGCCATTGTCGCGCCCGCCAAAGCCGGATTGCTTGTAGCCCCCAAAGGGTGTCGCGCTATCGCCCTCGCCAAAGCTATTGACAGTGACGGTGCCCGCCCGAAGGGCGCGCGCGCCGCGAATGGCGCGCTTGGCATTGGCGGTAAAGAGCGAGGCGCAGAGCCCGTAAACCGTATCATTGGCCACCGCGACCGCCTCGTCGAACGAGGCGACCTCGATCACGCTCAACACCGGGCCGAAAATCTCTTCGCGCGCCAGCTGGTGGGTGTTGTTGGCAACCTCAACCACCGTCGGGCTAACGAATCCGCCCTCGGCTGTACCGCCGAACAGAATATTTTCGGCCTTGTCGAGATAGCCGCAAACCTTGTCGTAATGCGCCTTTGACACAAGCGCGCCGACGCGGGTTTCAGGATCAAGCGGGTCGCCGACATTCCAGGCCCGCGCATGCGCCTCGATCCGCGCCAAAAGGTCCGCCTTGACGTCGCGATGCACGATCAGCCGCGAGGTGGCGGAACAATTTTCGCCCATGTTCCAGAAGGCGCCGTTGACCACATGCTGGGCCACGCGATCAAGGTTCTCGGCGTCTTCCATCACGATGGCCGGGTTCTTGCCGCCCATTTCAAGCACCACCTCCTTGGCGTTGCTTTCGCCCGAATAGCCAAGAAACCGCTTGCCGGTCGTGGTCGAGCCGGTGAAGGACACCATGTCGATATCCATATGCCGCCCGATCGGTTCGCCGACCTCTGCGCCGCCACCGGGCAACACGTTAAGCACACCGCGCGGCAGGCCCGCCTCGCTTGCCAGTTCCGCCAGCCGCAGCGCGGTGAGCGAGGTTTCCATCGCCGGTTTCACCACCACCGAACAGCCCGCCGCAAGCGCCGGGCCGATCTTCCACGCGAGCATCAAAAGCGGGAAGTTCCACGGCAGAACAAGGCCCACCACGCCAATCGGTTCACGCAGCACCATGGCGATATGATCGTCCGACGCAGGCGCGACCTGATCATAGATCTTGTCTGTCAGCTCGGCGTGCCACTTGATGCAATTGATCGCCTCGGGGATATCCACGGTTTCGCAATCAAAGATCGTCTTGCCGCTATCAAGGTTTTCCATCACCGCCAATTCGCGCGCGTTGCGCGTCATCAACTTGCACAGCCGGATCAGCACATCCTTGCGCGCGCCGGGATGGATCCGCGACCAGCGCCCGTCATCAAACGCCTCGCGCGCCTTTGTCACGGCAAGGTCAACGTCGGCCGCGCCGCAGGCCGCAATCTCGGCGAGCGGCGTGCCGGTGGCGGGGTTCACGCTTGTAAAGGTTTCGCCCGAAATCGCCGGGCGATAACCGCCGTCGATAAAGGCCCCGGTCGCAAAATCCAGGTTCGCGGCGATGCTCTTGTATTCGTCCTGTGTCAGCAATTCCATCGCTTAGCCCTCCGCCATGATACTGGCAATTGTGGATTTCAACACGCGCGTGACCTGTTCCAGGGCGCGTTTATCGTCTTTGTTCAGACCTTTGAGGGGCGCGCGCATGACGCCTGCGTCAATCCCGGTCATGGTGACGCCGTGCTTGATCGTCTGGATGAACTTGCCGCCCTGTTCCAGCACCCGCATCAGCGGCAGGAGCGCCGACATGATCCGCCGCCCCTTGGCAAAGTCGCCTTTGAGCACGCAGGCCTGATAGAGCGCGACATGTTCGGCGGGCAGGAAATTCGAGCCGCCACAGACCCAGAACGGCGCGCCCCAGGCGAAAAACTCAAGCGCCTGATCGTCCATGCCACAGCCCATCTGGATATGCGGATAATCGCGCGCCAGAAGATGCACGCGGTTGATATCGCCCGAGCTTTCCTTGATGCCGCAGAAATTGCGCGACCGCCCGACCCGATCCAGAAACTCTTCGCCCATCATCGTGCCGGTGCGATGCGGATAATTATAGAGCATCACCGGAAGGTTCGCCGCCTTGTCGATGGCAAGAGCATTCAGCGCGTTTTCGCGGTCGGTCGGCACCGAATAGGGCGGGCTTGCCAGCAGGATCGCATCGGCGCCAATCTCTCGGGCGGCCCCGGCCAAAGCGATCGAATCCGACGTCAGCATGGCGCCCGTGCCCACCACAAGCGGCACCCGGCCCTTGACCTGATCATAGGTAAAACGTGCAAGATCAACACGTTCGGCGACGGTCTGTGCGTAATTCTCGCCGGTCGAGCCGCCGGTGATGATACCATTCACGCCGCTGGCGATCAGGAATTCGATGGTCTCGGCGAGCGCGTCGAGATTGGGGCGGAAATCCTCGAAATAGGGTGTGATGACGGGGGTATAGATGCCCTCGAACTTGAAAATTGGGGTCATTGCGGGCCTCATGCAGGGCTGGAGCGCGAAAAAGAACCCATCGGCACATCAAGCGCCGTGGGCATAACGAAAAGTTCGATCTGATGGCGTGACAGGTTCCAGTGATCCTCGGCAAGCGTCGCCGCCCTGCCCTCGTCGCCGGTTTCGATGGCGGCGATGATCGCATCGTGCTGGGCAGAGGCCTCGGAGAGATTCGCGGCCATTTCATTGGTCTGGGGCTGATAGAACGTCATGCCGATGCGGGCGTGATCAATCAGCAGCCGCTGGAACGACGGCAAGAGATAGGTATTGCCCGCCATTTCGCCGGTAATCTCGTGAAACCGGTTATTGGCAAGCGCCCGCTCAGCCGGCCCCTTGTCGCGCAGCGCGCCGCGAAACGCTTCTTGCGCGCCTTTCAGGGCCTCAATCTGCGCCGGGGTGGCGTTGCGTGCCGCAAGCCTTAGGATCGCGCCGTAAATCATTGGTGCCGCGAGAAAAAAGTCGCGCAAGGTCGTATGCGAAAGCTCGGACACCCGCGGTCCGCGATTGTCGCGCAAGTCAAGATAGCCAAGCCCGTCGAGGTCGCGGAACACCTCGCGCACCGGCGTGCGCGACAACCCGAATTCAGCGCAGAGCGCCACCTCGTCAAGATCATGCCCCGGACGCAATACCGTGGTCAGAATGGCCTGCTTGAGATGGTCCAGAAGTGCGGTCTTGCGGTCCTTGGCAGCCATGGTTCCCGTGCCCTTGTTTTTGCTATCGGTTGGGTCATCCGTATTGTATACATTATGTATACGCAATAAATTTTTATTGTGTACGCTTGGAAACCCTACCATATGATACGAGAGCGCCCCGAAACGGACCATGCAACGGATCATGCCATGCCCCCGGCCGAACACTTTGCCTTTCTGCTGATCGAGGAGTTCACCCACCTGGCCTTTGCCAATGCGGTCGAGCCTCTGCGAATCGCCAATCTGGTCAGCGGCGAGCCACTCTATCGCTGGTCGTTCATCGCGGCGGGAGGCGCCGAAGTCACGGCGTCAAACGGGGTCACGATCCGGGTTCATCAGGGGCTTGAGTCGATCCCCTCCTATGACCGGCTTTTCGTGCTTGCCGGCACCAATGCCCGCCAGCACATCACCCGCGCGCATCTTGCCGCGCTGCGCCACGCCAGAACCCGGGGCACGGCGCTTGGGGCGCTGTGTTCGGGCACCTATGCGCTTGCCCTTGCCGGGCTTTTGAATGGCCAACGGGCCGCCATCCACTGGGAATTTCACGACGGCTTTGCCGAGGAATTCCCCGAGATCGAGCTGGTGCGCAGCGTCTTTGTCGATGACGCGCCGATCGTCACCGCCTCGGGGGGCTCGGCCACCGCCGATCTCATGCTCAACCTGATTGCCGCGCGCCACGGCGAGGATCTTGCGATCAGCGTCGCCGACCAGATGGTCTATAACGCCGTGCGCGAAGGCAGCGCCGCACAGCGCGTCTCGCTTCAGTCCCGCACCGGCCTGCGCAGCCCAAGGCTTGCCCATGCGATCCAGATCATGCGCGCCTCGGTCGAACAGCCGATGTCGATAAGCCTGATCGCCAAAGAGGTCGGCGTCTCGACCCGTCAGCTTGAGCGGATATTCGGCAAACACCTCAACACCTCGCCCAAGAAATACATGCTTGATCTGCGCCTTGAGCGGGCGCGCCATCTTTTGCTCCAGACCGAAATGTCGGTGATCGACGTGGCCATGGCCACCGGATTTGAAAGCCCAAGCCATTTCGCGCGGGTCTATCGCACTGCCTTTGGCGTGCCCCCCAACCGCCAACGCAACCGCATGACCTGAGACCAGGCCAAGCGCCGGATGCAAGGCACCCGCGCAGGCATGTTTCGATATCTTTTGGGGGAAGGCAACCAAGGTTGCCGCGTGCCACTCACCCAATGAACGTCATCCATCTCAGGGTGAAAGTGGCGGAGCCGAAGTCCGCCATTGGTTACTTGCTCTTAGATGCGATTATCGTCAGGAGGCCTTATTTTCATGAGTATTATCAGAACTTAATGAAAAAGATTGTTGCACATGGTTGCTATAAAATGCATTCAATAGGATGATTTTTGGTGGCAAGGATGGTGGCAATAAATGCCGAAGCGCGCAAAAGAACTTAAAGCGCTGCAGGTCAGGAACCTAACCAAGCCTGGACGACACGCGGTTGGCGGCGCGTCCGGGCTATGCTTGAACATCACTGACACTGGAGCAAAATCATGGATACTGCGGACCACCGTCGGTATCAAGCGACGCCACATCGGCTTGGGGTCATATCCAGAAGTCTCGCTCGCGGAGGCGCGTGAAAAAGCGCAAGAAATGAGACGAAAAATTAGCACAGGAATTGATCCTGTCGAAGAGCGCCAAAGTCAGCGCTCTGCTCTCGTCACCGAGGGCAAAAAGGAAACGACTTTTGAGGAAGCCTTCAACCGTTATTTTGAAGAGAAGCTTCAGGGCGAACTCAACAACGTAAAACATTTAAAACAGTGGCGCTCAACGCTCACCACATATGCATTCCCGCTTATCGGGGAAAAGGCCGTCGATTTCATTACGATGGACGATGTTCTGTCCGTTCTCCGCCCAATCTGGGAAACGAAGAATGAGACAGCCTCCCGCGTGCGGCAGCGCATCGAGACTATCCTCGATTGGTCGAAGGTAATGGGATTTCGGGAAGGAGAGAACCCCGCGCGATGGAAGGGTAATCTGGAGCAGATTCTACCCTCCTCGAACAAAGTGAAGAAAGTGCTCGGACATCCGGCAGTTGCACTGGACGAGATGTCAACGTGGTTCAGCCTGCTTCAGGCGCGTGACGGCATTGCAGCACTTGCCCTTCAGTTCCTGACGCTCACAGGGGCGCGCTCAGGCGAGATCCGCGGTGCGCTCTGGAATGAGATGGACTTGAAGCAGGGGATATGGACGATCCCGGCGGAGCGTATGAAAGCCCAAAAAGAACATCGCGTGCCACTCTCATCTGCAGCGGCTCATCTTGTCGCACACGCGCCGAGGCTGATGGGATGCCCATACGTATTCCCATCCCCAAAAAACGGGCAGATGTCAGACATGACAATCTCTGCGGTGATGCGTCGTATCCAAGCTGCCGAAGAGAAAGCGGGTCGCGTCGGGTTCCTCGATCCGCGCTCACGTCGCCCAGCGGTGCCGCATGGACTGCGTTCGAGCTTTCGTGACTGGGCCGCAGAGCGCACAAGTTATCCCCGCGACATTGCCGAAATGGCGCTTGCATGTTGATTGTCACTGAGAACTGACCCGGGATTGTCACCGAGACTTGACCCACCCAGTTGTTATGTTCTTTGCGTCATGATGGCGTCAATGCTGCTGTCTCCTTTCGTTTCTTTTTCGCTGTCTCGGA
>NZ_FWFJ01000081.1 GCF_900172365.1 Roseovarius gaetbuli | reverse complement strand
CTTCGGGCCGTTCAACGCCGCTCAGCAGCTCATCCAGTAGTTCCGTGGAAATCGTCATTGTCGTCATGCTCCTTCGTTGGTGAAGCATGGGCCAAATTACTCATACACAGAAGGTCGGACACTCTCGTTTAAACTGAAGGAAATTGAAGCCAAGTGCGCGAAAAACGTTGTCATTATCAACTCCTGAAAGAGGCTGAACGATGGCACACCTGTTCGAACAAAACCGAAACTACGTCCTTGGCGACCCAGAACTGAACCTGATCGGTGGTCACAACAAGCTGGCCCAATGGCGTCACAAGCGCATGGGGCCAGCCTTCTATCGTCTTGGCCGCAAGATCATCTATCGCGGCGCTGACCTGAACGCCTGGGCAGAAGCCCAGCGTATTGATACCACTACTTAAAGCAAAACCCACAAACTCTTAATGAGCGCGTGGGCTTTGCAGGTAGTCTTAACAACACCATGCTACAGCATGCGCGCTCCTGAATCTACAGGAGAAAAAGTGAAACATTCCCCTTTAAAAAAATCAGTGAGCAAAGCTCTTTCGCCGACGAATGCAAAGCAAGCTGGGCAAGAAACCTCCGATTACTACAGGGCCGTTCTAAAGGTCGCAGGCGCGGCCATAGATGCGGCATGGGTATCCCTTGGCGGCTGCCCCAGCCAAATCACCGCCGTGCGCGTCTATCTGGCGCTTATGGCGTGTGGGGGACGCTGATGGCGACCAAACCCTACAAGAACAAAAAAAGGGGAACTGGGCGTCACGTCCAGCTTCCCGAATGGCTGCAATCGTCAGAGGCATGGTCAACGCTGAAACCTGGCCCGCGCGCGCTCTACATCGAACTGAAGCGACGGTTCAATGGATCGAACAACGGGCACATTATTCTCAGCCACCGAGACGCGGAAAATGCATTGAATGTCCACCGCAACACCGTCGGCGGTTGGTTTAAAGAACTAGAGGAGCGCGGCTTTATCCGCTTGACGCAGGCCCCACACCTTGGGCCGTCAGGTATTGGCAAAGCTTCGGTGTGGTCCTTGGATGAGTTGCCAACGGACGACATGCAGCCTGCCCTTAAACGTTTTATGTCTTGGCGGAAAAAAACAAAACCCCCGCACAAAAAACAGGACACCCCGTCACAGTGAGTGTGACAGTGACCCGCTAAAACGGACGAATACAGGCACAACCGTCCTAAAATTTGTGACGTGAAACGCTGAAATCCAAAATCACGCGTCACAAAAAACAGGACATATCTACATATAGCCATCGGCAGGCATTCAAATGGACGAACTGACAAGGCCGCACGAGACGCCGACTACACTGAGCTTGAAGGTCGTCAGCAGGTTCACACGCTACTGACCATAGCTGACCTCAAAACCCGTATTCACCCGCCCCAGCGTGGAGCCGCCGAACGCTTCGAGGGGTCGAAGCCCTTCCCTTTGGTCAGGGTTTTGGTCTTTTTCCCCTGCTTTTTGTTGTGCAAAGTGGAACTTAACGGTCTGACGGCGTAGCCGCCTTAAGGGCCGTAGAGTATCCGCCGTTAGCGTTGTCTTCGATTAGTTGGTGTGACGCGTGCCGCCCAGCTAAACGGACAATGGCTTCACTCGGCGTTTGCTCAGCACGATGAAATGTGTTCACTTGCCTCAAAGTTGAATTTTTGGGTCTAAGAAATTGCCAAATGTTGTCGAGGCTACCGAAATTGCACCGCATGTATCATGGTTAAAGCAGCGGAGCGGTTCGTATTCTACCTCTGATGGGGTGTCGATTGAGATATGGGATTTCGCATACTCAGACGACGCAGCGACTTTTTCGGCATGGGCATGTCACTTCAGGAATCACTATTGCTTGGACGAACAGATCGACCTTCTCAAACCTCCGGGCACAACTCGATCTCAATACCTCATTGACTATAAATTCCCCACTCAAACGGGAGGGCTTGGGCCTGCTACCAGAGCAGGTGATTTTGGCGAAATCTTGGTAGCAGACTTTTTACAGTGGATTCGTGGATGCTGGGTTCCTCGTGTTCGCTGGAACTCCAAGATAATCAGGAACGAGTCCCCCAAAGGAAGCGATGTTGTAGGCTTTCTTCTCGACGATCCTGCTGAGCCAAAAAAGGTGACAAACTGGTTATCTATGAAGTCAAAACTAAGTTCTCCAAGTCAAAAGAAAACAGACTCCAAACTGCAATCAATGACTCCGCCAAAGATTACATCCGCATTGGCGAATCCCTAAATTTCATCAAACAAAAAATGTTGGACAACCAAGATTTTGATGGCATTGCCAAAGTTGGGCGGTTCCAGAATCCAACCGACCATCCGTATATTGAACAATACGGCGCAGCTGAGATAGTTTCGAAGGAATTTGAATGCCTGACGACGTCTTGTTCTGCAGACTGCCAAATTGTTCCGGTGAAGACAGGTTCAGAGGAAGTTGCCCCTCACCCACATCGAAAAAATCTCGAGCTCATTGTGATTTCGGGAAGCGAATTGATGAAGCTCACACACAAGTTGTATGAGGCCGGTGCAGATGAAGCCTGAAGTAACGTCTCGAAAAGTCCTTGGGATCACTCAGGCAAAGGCTAAGATGTACGAGTATGGTCTTCACATAGACAAACACATCTCCATTCCTGACGACGCTCCTTAGCGAAAAGACGTCAGAGGTAGAGGCCCGAGAAGATCACTGCCAACCCGGCACAGACCAGGAAAGCGGTCTTGAGAATCTTGCGGGCACTGATCAGGCCGTAGGACACAAGCGCCAGCCCGACGGCAACCCGCAGCATTGCAATGATCGCGAGGACGGGGCTTTCCGCCAATCGTATAATGTCGGGGTTTGCGATCATCCCCAGGGGGATGAGGTAGAGCCCGACACCCAGAGCCATCGCGGTGAGCGCGACCTTCAGCCAGTTTTCCCCGATCATCCCCGCCGCGATGAACACCGCGCCGCAGACTGGGGGCGTTATCGTCGAGAGCAAAGCGAACCAGAAGACGAAGAGATGCGCTTGCAAAGGCTCCAGACCCAGTTGGGTCAGCGCTGGACCAGCGACGGACACGCAGATGACATAGGCCGCCGTCGTCGGCACTTCCATCCCGAGGATCAGGCAGGCGAGCGCGGTCAGGAATAGCGACGGCCAGAGCAATCCGCCCGACCCTTCGAGGATCAGCGAGGTGATCTTGACACCCAACCCCGTGATTGCCAGCACGCCGATGATGATCGAGGCGCAAAGGATGATGGCCGCAATCATCGACACCTGCCGCGCGGCGTTCGTCACTGCGCCCTTGAACCGCTCGGCGATCTGCGCAGGCCGGAATTCAAGCTCTGCGTTGAAAAAAAGCAGCAGCGCCCCGGCAAGGATCGCCATAGCGGCGGCATATTCGGGCGTGAACTTCGCGCCGAATATTGCCCATAGCAGGACCGAGAAGGGCACCAGGAAAAAGAGCGATGTGATGACAACGTCGCGCCGCGCAGGTCGGTCTGCCGCGTCCACACTTTTGAGTTCAAAGCGGGTGGCGTAGGCATTGATGCCAACCCACACAGCAAAGAAATAGAGAATTGCGGGCAGGATCGCCGCCGCCATGATCGACGTGTAGGGCAAGCCCGTTAGTTCGACCATTACGAAGGCGCCAGCGCCCATCAGCGGCGGCATGATCTGCCCACCCGACGACGCGACTGCCTCGACCGCAGCAGCCAAGCGTTTGGGATAGCCAAGTTTCGTCATCGCGGGTAATGTGATGGCCCCGGTGGAGGCGACGTTGGCCGACGCCGAGCCTGAGATCGAGCCGAAGAGCGCGGAGGAGATCACTGAGACCTTCGCCCCGCCGCCCTTGAGCCGACCAGCCGCAGCGGCGGCCACGTTCATGAACCCTTGTCCGGCTTCGCCCGCGTTCAGGACTGCGCCGAAGATGACAAAGATCGACACCACGCCCACGGACACCCCCGTGAGCGAGCCCCAGATGCCGCCTTCGGCAATGGTAAGCGTGCCGAGGAAACTGGCGATCGGGGTGCCGGAATGGCCGAACTGGCCCGGGATGTACTGACCGAAAAGACCGTAGAGCAAGGCGGCGGCAGCCACCAGCGGCAGCGGCCAGCCGATGGCGCGGCGGGCGGCTTCCAGCGTCACCACCAGCAAGGTGATAGCGAAGGCAATCTGCATGTTGCTTTCGAGAAACCCGTATTGATCTCCCAGCCGGTCGTGGTTGATTGCGATCCATACCGCCGCAGCGATGCCCAGTGCCGCCAATATCGTGCCGCTAATCGTTCCCCAGCGGCTTGTATTGCCCAGCACCAGCACGAAAGGCAGGATGAACGCCATGTGCAGCGGACGGCTGACCAGATTGGGAACAAGGCCGGAGAAGACTAGCGCAAGGTGATAAGCTACCAAAGCAGCTGACAAGACCAGCCAGAAAGTCGCGTTGATGCGGCCAATGGGAATACTGGACATGAGAGTTCTCTTGGTCGGGGTGAGGAGCAGGCCAGACCCAATACCCGGCCTGCAGAAGTGGTCGACGCGTTACTTGTGCGCGTCGCTCAACTTGATACCCGCTTCCTCATAATAGCGCACGGCGCCGGGGTGGATCTTGCCATTGATATTGCTCAGCATGGTCGTATCGACACCGTTCCACCAGGCGGAGGTATCGCCGAGCCTGGCCTTGTTTTCCCAGAAGGTCTTGGTCAACTCATAGGCCGTATCGTCGCCCATCTTGGTGGTGGTAAAGGCCACGACCGGCAGCGATGTCGTGGTGATGTCGGCGTCCTGACCGGCATAGGTGCCTGCCGGGATGGTGATTTCGGTCCGCTTGGTCTCGGCGATCTGCGCATCGGTCAGGGACAACACGGTGACGGGGGTGGAGGCCGCTGCCTCGATCACGTTCGGTGCGGGCCAGGAGCCTGCGGTGACAAAGCCGTCGATCTGGCCATTCTTGAGAGCGGCAACGGCGTTGGACAGTTCGACATCCGCGATCTCGACGCTGTCGGCCACGCCAAAGAGGTTGAGATACTTTTCACCCTCTTTTGCTCCGAAGGAGCCCTTGCCAAGCAGGATCGTCTTGCCCCCCAGACCCGCAATGTCGGTCACACCGCTATCGGCGGACATGACGAAATGCATGGTCAGCGATGGGATCGGGAACAGCGCGCGGATGTCGCCGAAAGCGGGATTGCCCTTGCCCTCGAACATGGCCTTGCCCTGCTGTGCGAGGCCAACGAGCGACGGAGGCGTGGTAAAGACGTAATCACCGCCACGCGCCCGCACTTCCATCACGTTCTGGACGGATCCCTGGCTTTCCTCGATGGTGACGGAAATGTCGCCGTCGGTGCCGGCCTTCATGGCTTCGGCCAGTTCGACGCCCATCTGGTAGTAGGACGATCCGGTCTTTGCCGACTTGTAAGTCACGCGCGTCTCGGCCGATGCGGCCGTGACGACGGCGGCTGAAAGGGCGATCGCCGCCACTGCGGTTTTCAGTATTGCGTTCATCTTGTCTCCTCCCAAAGACGTTCTGCTGATCTATGAAACCTGAATTGTTTGTTCGTCTTCCGCAAGGTTCGAATTGGCGTTCTCCTCGAGAAACGTCGCGCTGGATCCCCCGTCAACGGGCAAGACATGCCCGGTTATGAAGCGTCCGCCGGGGGATGTCAGGAACATGGCAGCCTCGGCCACCTCGGCCGCCCGCGCCATGCGCCGCAGCGGCACGCGGGCCAGCGCTCGGGCCCGGTCGTCGGGATGCGATCCCATCCCGCGCCCGACGGGGGCGATGGCGTTGATGGTGATTCCGAGGCATTGTCAAAAGAAACTGGCTTGAGGCGGGCAGGGTGGTTCCGTAACGTCGTCGGATGACCAAACCTGATCCATTTCGCTATTTCAAAACGAGCCGTGAGATTATCCGCCTGGCGGTGATGTTGTACGTACGGTTTCCACTGACGCTGCGCAATGTGGAAG
>NZ_FWFJ01000070.1 GCF_900172365.1 Roseovarius gaetbuli | reverse complement strand
GGCCACTGCGTCAGGGAATGGGTTGCCGCCCGCAACCAGTTCGCTATCCTATACCCAGAACGGTTCAACAAATGATCCGTTTCAAACGCATGGGCTAAGCCTCATACACAGAGTTTCGGATACTCCCGGTTTGGCTGCCGTCTTGTCATCCGTTTTGGCAGCCAGATGTTCCTTCTCTGCCTCGACCTCAGCAAGTGCGATAGACAAGTCCTCGAAGGCCAGCTGCCGCTCATCCTCGGTCAGCTTTTCCGACCGTTTGCCATGCAGGGCATGGTTCAACTCGGCGATCAGGTGCTCTTGCCGTTGGGTGATTTCTGTGAGCGCCGCCACCTTTTCCATCAACGCCAGAACCGCCGCGCGTTGCGCAGCCGGGATAGCGGAAAGATCAAGTGACGCGGCAGTCTGCATAGGCCAGAACCACCAAAAACCCACAGTAAAATCACGCAAAAAAATACGGTTGTTTCATTCTGCCGCAGCAGGTGGGCGCGTCTCCAAGGCGTTAACCTTACGCCAGTCCAGACCGGCAAACAGGGCCTCAAACTGAGCGTGGTTCAGCGCCATCACCCCGTCCTTGATCGCAGGCCAGGTGAAGGTTGCCTCCTCCAGCCGCTTGTAAGCCATCACCAGTCCGGTGCCGTCCCAGTAAAGCAGCTTCAGCCGATCCGCCCTGCGCGACCGGAACACAAACACCGTGCCCGTGAATGGATCCTTGCGCAGCACCGATGACACAATTGCAGCCAGGCCACCATGACCTTTCCTGAAGTCCACGGGCTGCGTCGAGACCAAAACCCGCACGCGGTTTGACGGGAACATCATGGCCGTGCCCCAATTGCCCGCACGATCTCGGCAATCCGGTCCGAACTGGTGGTGCCATCGAGCCTGATTGTCACTTGGCCGATCTCAATCTCGATAGGGTCAGCGGATGCCGCGTCAGACTTGGTAAGCGGTGCAGACACTGCTGGCACAGGAGCATCGCCGCCATCATCCGACACCACGATCGGCGCAAAACAAAAGTCGGCCTCTTCAACTGCGGGTGAAACCAACCTGCCGTCACGCGCCCGACTGCGCCATTCCGGCAGATGGTTTGCCCGAAGCCCATACCGCGCAGAAACCCCGTTCACCGTCGCCCCGGGCTTCAAGCTCTCAGCCACGATCCGCGCCTTGACCTCATCCGGCCAGCGTCGCTGACCATTGGTCCGTATGTCCACACCGTAGCCCCTGAGAAACCCCACCGTAGTCGCCATCGCGAAACTCCTGCCCTAATCTCCGTCAGGTGCGAAATCTCAGGTCAGGTGAGAATTGGGAAGGTGCGGGCCAGGAAACGCTTACAAATGATTGTCGGCCACAGCCTGCGCTTTCGAGTTCTTCTGATGGCATCCATTATCCGCAGATAGTCATCATCGGTTGGCATCACGGAGTTTTCTTGCAGCTGTTGCATCACTGATCTTGAGGGACTGCTCGATGAACTTGGACGCCCGCGCATCATAGGACTCTTGCACATCTGTTGGAATGCGTACCTTGAAGGGCCAGCGATCTCCGCGCCTAATCATGTGATGGTTCTTCGTCTTCACGTTTCTTACCGTAATGTGTGACAAATTTTGTGGAGTAAATGCACAAAGAATCATGGAAATCAATCATATAAGGATTTCTCTCTCTCCTTGCCTCCCTTCCTGCCGGGGTCACCAGCCAATTCCTCTTAGGGCTTGCCAAGCCGTGCCAGGGGCACGCCGTTGGTTTCAAGTTTGCTTCGTACTGCGCGTGCGATTTGAAGTGCTTCGGTGGTGTCGCCGTGCACGCAGATCGTGTCGACGCGGGTTGCGATCCGTTTGCCGCTTTCGGCGATGATCGCGTTTTCGCTGACCATCGCAAGGATGCGCTCGGCCGCGATCTTTGCATCATGAATAACCGCACCTGGCAGCTTGCGGTCGACCAGCGTGGCATCGTCGTTATAGGCGCGGTCGGCGAAAATCTCTCCGGCCCAGTTACAGCCGAGATCCTCTGCGACCTGCTGCATCGGGGTGGCGGCAAGCACCAGAATCGTAATATCCGGCGCAACATCCAGTGCGGCCCGGTAACAGATTCGCGCTAGGTCGGCATCCTCGCTTGCCATGTTCGACAGCGCGCCGTGCAGTTTGAAATGCCTGACCTGAGATCCGGCGGCGCGGGCCATCGCAAGCGAGGCGCCCAATTGATACTGGATCATGTTGCGAAGGCTGTCAGGCGCAAGGGATATCCGGCGGCGGCCAAACCCCTGAAGGTCGGCAAATCCCGGATGCGCACCGATGCCGACGCCCTTGTCATGCGCCAGCCGTATGGTGCGCGCCATGACATCGGGATCGCCGGCATGAAAGCCACAGGCGATGTTGGCCGAGGTGACCACATCCAAAAGAGCCGCGTCGTTGCCCATGGTCCAGTCGCCAAAGGATTCGCCCATATCGGCGTTAAGATCGACGGTTCGTGCCATTGCTGTCTGTCCTATATATCTTCCCACCCGGTGATCGCCCCGCTGATAAGCTGATAGCTTAGCAGATCATGCATGCGGTGCGGGTCGCGGATCAGAGGTTGTACCAAGCGTGCCATTTCGGCCCGGAGGGTTTCAAGGGGTCGGTACGCCGCGACGGCCTGTTCGTGGGTCACGAAGGTGAACCGCAGGGGGGTGCCGGGCGTCGCCTGCGCCACCTTGGGAAGGTCGCCGGGCGTGACCGTACCGATGCGGGGATAGCCGCCAACCGTCTGGCATTCGGGCAGCAACACGAAAGGCTGGCCATCGCCGGTCATCTGAATGTCGCCGACGGTCATGCATTCCGACAGGATCGTGAGTTGTTCACCGGTCGAAAACGGTGCGCCGTCGAAGGCAAGCTCGGCGCCCTGACGGTTGCCACGTGGGGTGCGCTGAAACTCAGTTTCCTCGAAGCGCACGCGCACGTCATCGGGGAAATGAGCGGTATGAACGCTTGGTAAAACAGTGACTGTTCCACCGGAAAAGCGGTCTTGCGGTGGCAGAACGTTGCCGGTGTTCTCAGTGTGTCGATCCTCGCCAACCGGCAGGTGATCACCGCTTTGAATGCGCTCGCCTATCCCGCCTGTGAGATGGGCGGCGCGGCTTCCGATAAAGGGTTTGGTGTCGATTCCGCCCCCTACATGCAGATAGCCGTAATTGCCAGAACTTGCCGCGCCGATTGTAAGGCGTTGCCCGGCACCCATGAGGTGGCTGGCGTTCCAGACCAGGGCCGCGCCATCAAGGTCGGCCTTCATTGGTGCACCGGTAAGGGCGATGCGGATATCGTGGGTCGCCTCGAATTCGCCGCCCATGCCAGCCATTTCAATCGCCGCAAGCCCAAGCGGCTGGCCAAGCAATGCGGCCCCTTCAACAAGCGCAACCCTGTCTGCGGCACCGCCCTCTGCCAGCCCATAAACAAGCTGACCGGGACGCCCCAGATCCTGAACCGTCATGGCGGGGCCTGCGCGGCGTACGATCAGGGCGGCACTCATGGGATCACCTCGAATGACGCGCCACCAAGCCCGGTCTGGTCGGTGTGCTCAACGTGATCAAGTTCTTCCTCGGAAATCGACGAAAACAGGATTTCGTCGCCTACGCCAAGGGTGAACGGCGCCTCTTGATCCGGTCGAAAGCCGCGAAAGGCGGTTTGCCCGATCATCCGCCAGCCGGTCGGCGTTGCGGCGGTGAACAAGACCAGCTGTCGGATCGCCACGGCGATGGCGCCATTCGGCACCTGTTTGGTCAGGCCGGATTGACGCGGAATATTCCAATGGGCGGGCAGAGTGCCGAGATAGGGCTGACCCGGGGCAAAACCGATGGTCAGAACCCGCACGCGGGTGCTTGTCATCTCCTCTATCGCCTGATCCCGGTCGATACCTGCCAGTTTCGCGGCCTCGTCAAGTTGCGGCCCGCGTGTGCCCCCAAAGGCGGCGGGCACATGCCAGAGGCGCCGCCCCTGCGGCAGCGGCACATCGGACCAATCGGTGCCTTCAAGCAGGGTCAAAAGCGCTGCGCGGATGTGTTCGAGGTCGGATTTCACTGGGTCGAAAAGCACGAAGGTCGAGGCAAGCGACGTCGTGGTCTCTTTGATGCCCTCGATCTTGGCAGTCGCTATCATGGCCCGAAACGCCAATGCCGCGCGATTGGCGCCATCGGAAAGGCGGTCGGCAAAGGTGATCAACAAGCCGTCGATGCCAACGGTCTGCAGTCTGGGGTAATTTTCTGAGCCGTTGCTTTGAGCGGTCACCGTTATTCACCTTGATCATATCGCTTGTCACAATTGCAAAACGATGATAAATTGTCAACGTAATACATTCAAAAAGGCATCGTTAAGATGCGAACCAACGGGAGATAAATCCAATGAAGGTAGTTCATGCTGCATTTTTTGCCGCAACCATTGCCATAGCGACACCGGCCCTCGCCGAGAGCTGGGACATGCCCACGCCTTATGGCGATAGCACCTTTCACACCGTCAATATCCAACAGTTTGCCAAGGATGTAGAGGCGGCCACAAATGGTGAGCTAACGATCACGGTGCATTCCGCCGGATCGCTGTTTCCGCATCCCGAAATCAAGAATGCGGTTCGCTCGCGTCAGGTTCCGATTGGCGAGTTTTTCCTGTCGCGCCTCTCGAACGAGGATCTTGCCTATGGCCTCGACAGCCAGCCGTTCCTGGCCACTAATTACGAGGATGCCGCCAAACTCTGGGCGGCGCAGAAGCCCGTCATTTCCGAGTTGATGGCCGCCGAAGGCCTGATGCCGCTGTTCTCGGTGCCGTGGCCCGCGCAGGGGCTTTACACCAATGGCGAGATCAAGACCGTCGACGATCTGGCCGGTCTGCGGTTCCGCGCCTACAACGCCTCGCTCGAAGAATTCGCGGCCGCCGCCAAGGCCGCCCCGGTGCAGATTGAGGCCTCTGACATCCCGCAGGCCTTTGCCACGGGTCAGGTTCAGGCGATGATCACCTCGCCCTCGACCGGCGCCAATTCCAAGGCCTGGGATTTCCTGAGCCACTATTCCCCCATCGACGCGTGGCTGCCCAAGAACATCGTCGTCGTGAACAAGCGCGTCTTTGACAAGCTGTCGCCCGAGGCACAATCGGCAGTCATGGATGCGGCAGCGGCGGCCGAAACGCGCGGCTGGGATATGTCACGCGCCGAAGCGGCCGAGAAAACCAAGGTGATGGCGGATAATGGCGTGACGATCGTGCGCCCGTCCGACGACCTTACGGCCGGACTTGAGGCAATTGGCGCTACCATGCTTGAGAACTGGAAGGCGAACGCGAGTGATAGCGCGATGGCCATTCTGGACGCTTACCAGAAATAAGACCGACAGGCACAGCGCGGCTAGATAGCAGTGCTGTGCCGTCAACTATTCCCCGGATCAATACCAGCAGGAGCCACGGTTATGCGGCAACTCCTTGATCGACTTTATCAAATTGCCGGGGCTATTGCGGCTCTGTCCATTCTTGGCATCTGCCTTGTGGTTTCAGCGCAGGTTGTTCTGAACATTCTGGCGCGCCTTGGCGGGCCGGACCTGTCTTTTACCATTCCCTCTTATGCGGATTTCGCCGGTTACATGCTTTCGACTGCGTCGTTCATGGCGCTGGCCTATACCCTGCGCAGCGGAAGCCATATCCGCGTCAACCTCTTCGTTCAAAAACTGGCCGACGGCCCGAAATGGGTGTTCGAGCTTGTCGTTCTCACGCTTGGCATCGCGATCACCGGCTATGCCACCTGGTACGCCGGGGCGTTGATGGCCGAGAGTATCGAGTATGGCGATATGTCCACCGGCATCATCGCGATCCCGCTCTGGATACCACAAACGGCGATGGTTGCGGGGCTTGGCCTTTTGACAATCGCCTTGATCGACACTTTGATCGAAGCTCTGATCGCCCGCGCGCCGGTGCTGATCGATTCAGGATCGGAATAACCCATGTCTGACCCGATGGTTTTCACGGTCCTGCTCTCTGTCTTGCTGGTGCTGTTGGCGATGGGCATGTGGGTGGCGCTGTCACTCACCTTGATGGCCTTTGTCGCGCTGGTATTCTTTGCCAATCCGCCCGCCGGGCAGGTGCTTGCCACCACCCTCTGGGGGCATAGCCATAGCTGGCCGCTGGCGGCCTTGCCGCTTTTCATTCTGATGGGCGAGATATTGTTACGGTCCCGCCTGAGCCAGGACATGTTTACCGGCCTTGCCCCCTGGCTTGGGCGGATGCCGGGGCGGTTGTTGCACGTCAATATCCTTGGCTGTGCGATTTTCGCGGCGGTTTCGGGATCATCCGCCGCCACCGCCGCCACCATCGGGCGGATGTCGGTGCCGGAACTGACCGAGCGGGGCTATCCCGAAAAACTTATCCTTGGCACGCTTGCCGGTTCCGCGACGCTTGGCTTGTTGATCCCGCCGTCGATCATCCTGATCGTTTATGGCGTGGCGACAGAGCAATCCATCGCGCGGCTGTTCGTGGCCGGGGTTCTGCCCGGTCTGATGCTTGTCGGCCTGTTCATTGGCTATGTCGCCCTCAAGGCGATCATGAACCCGGCGAGCATTCCGGCGCTTGATGGCACCTATTCGTTCGGCGAAAAGCTGCGCGCGTCGCGCAGGCTTATCCCGGTTTTGTTGCTGATCAGCGGTGTTATCGGCTCGATCTACTCGGGCGTTGCCTCGCCGACCGATGCGGCCGCGCTTGGCGTTGTCCTGTCTGTTGTGCTGGCGATGTCGACCGGGGGGTTTGGCTTGGCCGAATTCAAGGATGCGCTTTTGTCGGCGACCAAGACCTCCTGCATGATCGCCTTTATCCTGATGGGCGCGGCGTTCCTGTCGATCTCGATGGGCTTTACCGGCATCCCGCGCAACCTCGCCACGTGGATCGGCGGGTTTGACTTGTCGCCCTACGCTCTTTTGGCGGCGTTGACGGTGTTCTTTGTCATCTTGGGCTGTTTTCTGGACGGGATTTCGGTTGTGGTGCTGACCACCTCGATCATCCTGCCCATGGTCGAAGCCGCCGGAATAGACCCGCTTTGGTTTGGCATCTACCTTGTGCTTGTGGTTGAGATGAGCCAGATCACCCCGCCTGTCGGCTTTAACCTGTTTGTCATTCAGGGGCTCACGGGCATCAATATCCTGCGGGTTGCGGCGGCGGCGATGCCGTTCTTTTTCCTGCTGCTTCTGGGCGCGCTATTGATCACGGTGTTCCCGTCGATCGTCACGGTTCTGCCGAACGCGATGGGAAATTAGAGCGCGATCTTAAAGAGATGAGGCGGCGCGGCTGGCCTGATCATACTGGCCCGACATGGTACGCAGGGTCGATGCAATCTCGGCAAGCTCGGCGCCGGAAATCCCGGTACGGGGCAGGCCGTTCAAAAAGCATTCCTTGCGCACCTTGCGGTAGAGATCGCAAAGCTCGGCACCGGTGTCAGAGGTGCGGTAAAACACTTCCTTGCCGCGCTTTTCCGACGCCACAAGCCCCAGCTTGAGCAATTTGCGGAGCGCATAGTTGATCGTGTGGCTGTCTTCGATGTTGAGCATGAACCCGATATCCGCCAGCCGCTTTTCGCGATCCCGGTGGTTGACGTTATGTAGCACCAGAATCTCAAGCGAGCTTAGCTCCGGCATTCCGGCGGCGTTCATGCATTTCTGCATCCAGCGGCTGAAGGCGTTATAGGCTATGATCAACCCATATTCGAATTCAGACGTTTCCCAGCCCTCACCTTCGGCCAGATGGCGAGAGGATACGATACGTCGACGGTCGGGTTCGCTCATCGGGGTATTCCTGCAAATCGTTTACAAAGTGTCTGTAATTTCAGGATATATCAAAACCGTCCCGGAATGAACGCCCTGACGCAGAATACTTGACGACCCTGTGCCGATTACGGGCTTTTGTCGCCGAAAACGCGGATATAGCGGATGATGATGGGCCCAAGTGTGATCATGAACAGGGTCGGCAACATCAGGCTCGCCATCACCGCCGACATTTTCACCGGAAGCTTGTTGGCCTTTTCCTGTGCATTGGTTTCGCGCATTTCCTCGGCATAGGACTTGAGCGCTTCGCTGATCGATCTGCCGCATTGCATCGACTGGATAATCACGTTCACGAAAGAATGCGCCTCTGCCAGGTCCATGCGAATGGCCATCTGGCCAAGTGCGTCAGAGCGTTCGCGTCCGGCAAGAACCTCGGTCTGCACCTGCAGAAATTCGTCGCTGATCACCGGCGATACGCGGGCGATTTCCTGACCGACCTTGGTCATTGCCGCGTCAAAGCCAAGCCCGGCCTCCGAGGAAATCTGCAACAGGTCCATGGCGTTTGGAAAGCCTTCTTCGATCTCGCGACGGCGTTGCTTGATCTTTCGGATAAGCCACATGGTCGGCGTGTGAAACCCGATTGCGGTGGATACGGCAAGGATTTGAAGGATGCGCAGGCTGTTGAGGAATTCGTCGACCTCTGGCGTGACGCCAAAAAAGGCGCGGATCGAGACAAGCAGAACCGCGATGGTCGGCACCGTAAGCGCCAGCATCAGGCGGAACAGGTAAAAGTTGCGCACCGACTGCGGCCCGGTAAATCTGGCCTTCTCAAGCTGAAGCGGGATTTGCGTACGCATCACCTGATCGTCGGACACAAGCGCCTTGAGAAGACCAACCGGCACGCATCGGGGGTTTTCATCAGGCGGCGGCGCTGTGATTTGCCGCCACGGGCGCGCGCCGTGTGGCACATCCGCGTTGCGGCCATGTCATTGGAGTAGAAGGCGCCGTAAAGGCCAAAGAACGCGCAAAGCGTGCCAAAGGCAATGGCCAGCGGCAACATGACGTCCAGTGCGTCGGTGAACGATAGGTTGAATTCCATCATGATATCTACCCCCTCAAATCCGGAAATTCACGAGGTTGCGCAGGATCACCAGGTTGGCCGTGGCAAAGACCGCAATCGCGATGGCAATGGGCATGAACAGCGGATCATCACTTACCGACGAATAATAATCCGGCGCGGTGATCTGATCGGCCATGATTCGAAATTCGGTTCCGAATGGGTCGGGCATGTTATCGGCGGCATTGGTGATGGTAACGTTGAGCGGATGGCCCACACGAAGGCCGTGCATCATCAGGTCAAGCGCATCGGGAAGCAGCTGCGAGAACTTCTCGACATGCTTTTTACGGATGATGTTGATGACGCTCATCGCGATGACCGTACCCGACAGAACGGCGATGATATTGCCGTTGGTCACACCGACAACCATGATCGCAAGACAGAAAAGGGCAAAGGCAACCGCGGCACAGAATGTCAGGAAAACAAGCGGCATCATTGTCATCCCGGCCTGCCGCATTTTCGCGGGCAGGGTGCCATAGATTGGGATTGAGTTCAGCAAGGTTGTTTTCTGCGCCGGGCGGATTCCGGTGGCCTTGAACACGCCTTTGATGGTGCCATCTTCGGCGCGACCCTGACGTTCAAAAACAAAGATGTCCTGCATCATGATCTTGTCGCCCTCAAGACCGGTGATCTCAGAGATCGACATCACGCGCCGTGACCCGTCGCTCAGGCGGTTAAGCTGTACCACAAGGTTGATGTCGGCCCCGATCTGGCCGCGAATGGCGTTTAGGGGAAAATCGCCGCCGATCATCGACACCATCTGTTCAAGACGCGACAGGGCATCGCGCGCGGTATATGCGTGGATCGTGGTCATGGATCCGTCATGCCCGGTGTTCATGGCCTGAAGCATGTCAAATGCCTCGGATACGCGGACCTCGCCGATGACGATACGGTCCGGGCGCATCCGAAGGGCGTTCTTGACAAGGTCGCGCTGGGCAATGGCCCCTGCACCATCGGCATTGGGTGGGCGGGTTTCAAGGCGGACAACGTGATCCTGCTGAAGCTGAAGTTCCGCGGCATCCTCGATGGTCACGATCCGCTGACGCTCGTCGATGAAGGACGACATAGCGTTGAGCATTGTTGCTTTACCAGAGCCTGTTCCGCCTGAAATAAGCACATTCAGGCGCGCCTGAACCACCGCGCGAAAAAAGCGCATCGCGTTTTTGCTAAGGGCGCCATGATCAACCAGCTTGTTCAGCGTCAGAGGCCTGCGCGAGAATTTACGAATAGAGAGCGAGGCCCCATCAATGGCGCAGGGCTTGATGATGGCGTTCACCCGGCTGCCGTCTTCAAGGCGGGCATCGACCCAGGGTTGTGATTCATCAATCCGGCGCCCGATGCGCGACACGATCTTGTCAATGATCCGCAAAAGGTGGCGTTCGCTGGAAAAGCTGACAGCGACACGCTCAAGCATGCCGCCGCGTTCGACATAGACGGTGTCCGGGCCATTCACGAGAATATCCGAAATGGAAGGATCGGCCAAAAGTGGCTCTAGCGGGCCAAGGCCAAGAACCTCGTCGATCAGCTCGTCAATCAGGGTTTTGAACGCCTCCGAGCTAAGCTGCTGCTGTTCGTTCTTAAGCTCGTCGGCGACAAGCGCCGCCACTTCGCGGCGCAGGTTGGTCGCAGAGACCTGATCAGTTACGGCAAGATTGAGCTTTTCCAGAACAAAATGATGCAACCGCCCCCTTGAGCGTGCGGTAATCTTCGTCTGTTGTGGGTTTGGCGAGGGTGGCCTGATCACCTTCAAGGAAAAACGCCGACGGCTCTGGCGCGGGCGCGGGTCGGCCAGGGGCCACGCCCTGATCGGTTGCCTTGCTGGCGCTGCGGTGCTCGTTCGGCACCCAGATATCAAAAGATCTATCGAGGAATTTAGTATCCACGCCGTGGAGCAAACCCTCCGACTTCCAGTCGGACCCGCTTCAGCGTGAAAGAATCGCTTTATGATCGTACCCTCAGAAAAATGAGCCGCAGCCGGGTCGGAGGCTCATTTTTCTGAGGGTACGATCATGCAATATGACACCGGCA
>NZ_FWFJ01000120.1 GCF_900172365.1 Roseovarius gaetbuli | reverse complement strand
GCGGCGGTTTCAACGGGTCGATGCAACACTTTAATCTTTTGAGAGAGATGGAGTGATCATCATGAAGTATCGTCGCCGCATATTCTTCACGGACAAACAGAAGTCAGATATCTGGGATCGTTGGCAACGCGGAGAGTCGATGAGTTCGATTGGGCGGCTGTTTGATCGCGAGTCGTCTTCGATCTATCCGCTCCTTGCTCGCACTGGCGGCATTCGTCCGCCGGACCGCGTCCGGTCCCGGCTTGCTCTGACACTTGCCGAGCGAGAGGAGATATCCAGAGGCTTGCGTGCGCAGGCCTCCCTGCGTTCAATTGCCCAAGCATTAAAGCGACCTGCATCCACAATCAGTCGCGAGGTCAGGCGTAATGGTGGCGCCAAACTTTACCGTGCAGCGCCCTCAGATGCCGCGGCCTGGGACCGTGCCCACCGCCCAAAGCCCTGCAAGTTGGCAGGCAATGTCTATCTCTGTCGGGCGATATCAGCCAAGCTGACGCGCAAATGGTCCCCGCAACAAATTGCAGGCTGGTTGATGCGCAAACATCCTGATGAGGAAGATAAACGGGTCTCACATGAGACGATCTATCGAAGCCTGTTTATCCAGACGCGTGGCGTACTTAAGAAGGAGTTGCTGGCGCACCTGCGGGCGACACGGTCCATTCGTCGATCCCGTCACGCCACATTGAAGCGTAGCGGACTGGGACGGTTCAACGACGCGGTATCGATCCGCGACAGACCGGCGGAAGCAGATGATCGTGCCGTGCCCGGACATTGGGAGGGAGACCTGATCGCAGGCTCCGGCAACAGCTTCATTGCTACTCTCGTCGAGCGGCGCACGCGGTTTGTGATGCTGGCAAAGGTTGGCAATAAAGACAGCCACAGTGTCATCCAGGCGTTGATCAAACAATCCCGCAAGTTACCCAAGGAGCTGTATCGTTCTCTGACATGGGATCGCGGAACAGAGATGGCCGGACATAAGACGTTCACCATGGCGACGGATATTGATGTCTTTTTGTGTGAACCTCACAGCCCATGGCAACGCGGCACCAACGAAAATACTAACCGCCTGCTGCGACAGTACTTCCCAAAGGGCACGGATTTGTCGATACATAGTCAAGCAAAGCTCAGCGCCGTCGCAAGGCAGCTCAACGAACGACCCCGAAAAACGCTCAACTACGAAACACCCGCCGAGCGTTTCAATGCCTGTGTTGCATCGACCCTTTGAGACCGCC
>NZ_FWFJ01000058.1 GCF_900172365.1 Roseovarius gaetbuli | reverse complement strand
ACATGAATTTCCAGAACTGGGGCCGTGTCAGTTTTTTGCGGAATTGTTCCTTCCCCGACAGCAATGCCCCGTGAACCTGGAAAATACTCTTCGCCAGATCTACACCAATCATTGTATCCTTCATTTTACCGTCCTCTCCGTTAGATGGTCTACAGACCACCATCTTGGCACATTGCGATGCCGTCAGGGGAGGGCGGCAACCACCCCATCTTCAGTACCTGGAACAGCACATCGCTGATCCTACCGGCGCCAGCCGGTAGTGGTTCAGTCGCTTCCTTGACCGCTTTGGGGAAAGACATGGGCTTTTTCTCTTTTGACACCACGATTTCAATCGGCAAGCCGGGGTTGTCCTCGGCGCAAAAGTCGATCAGGCGACGCGCCTGACGGATGCCGGTGACCGAAGTATCCGTGACCAGAAAAAGCTGATCGGCGCGGGCCAGGATCGGCTCGATCCACTGAATCATGGCACGCGGCAGGCTGATGATCACATGGTCATACATATGGCGCAGCTCGATCACCAACTGCGCCACCATTTCCGATGTCATGGCGTCAAACGGGGCAAACTCCACCGGGTTCGGCAGCACGTCAAAGCGGTCCTTGTAAGGCACCATCGCCGCCTTGAGAAAGGCCGCATCGGCCAGGGCGCGTGTCTTCAAAAGCTGGATAAGCGCGCCGTTGTCGTCGATATCAAGCGAGGCGGCCGCATCGCCATTCTGGAAATCAAGATCCAGCAGGGCGACCTTGGCGACCAGCGTCTTGTCGCGTCTTGAGGTCGGCGGCGACAGCATCGAGGCAAGGTTGAGCGCGAGGGTTGTCGCGCCAATCCCGCCGCGGGTCTGGGCAATGGCCAGGACCGTGCCGTTCCGGCTTGGCGCGGCATATTGCATATGGGGCGCGCCGGTCTGCGCCTCGCGCAGCTCTGGACGCACGGCGGTCAGCGGCGAACCTCGTCAATGCCCGCCTCCATAAGCAGACGCGCGACGGCGAGGGTCAGGGCCTCTGGCGTGATCGCAAGAAAGCGGGTTCTGTCGCTTGCACGGGCGCGCAGATCATGGAGCGCCTGCATCTCGGCGTGATCGTCGGGCGCAATGTCCAGTACCAGAATATCATAATGCGCAACCGTGAAGGCCGCATCATCGGCTAGTTCCGCCAGCGAGCAATGCGGGGCCTCGACCGCGACGCCGTCATCCTGACCAAGGGCGCGGCTGACCATATCGGCCATGCCCGGCGTCTTGATGCAAAGCATGAGCCGCCCGCTGTTTTGCGCGTTGTCCTCGGCGGGGTCATCCATCGTGTCGTCTGTCAGGGCATCCTGAGGCGTGTCTGTGACGGGTGGATCAATCTGGCGATTGCTTTGAAACATGATTTCAGGGGTGCGCATGTTCATATTATTTCTCCGTCAAACAGGGCTTCTGCGGGCAAGGAGGTGCTCATGCTTGGAAACACGAAGTCGCTGCCCAGGGTCCCGGCATTGGTCGCACCGGCAAGCCCCGGAAAGGGCGCCAAGTGGGGTGATGAACTGAAAATCCAGCGCTTCGATTCTGGCGGTGACAACGGGGGTGTAAGGCCCGCCCAGAAACCCGAGATCCGGGGTCAATTCGCCAGAAAGGATCACGTTATCCTCGGTGGCATTCACCGGCATCAGGGGCGAGATCTGCGCCCAGATGGCGGCGGCGACAAGCACACGGCGGCTTGGATCGCTTGACTGGTAAGCAGAGCATTGCGGGCGTCCGGTTTCGGCCTTTTTGTCAAAAATATCAGCCGTCGAAGCACCGCCACCCGCCGCCGCGATCTCTGCGAGGTAGTAGTCATAGCGTGTCGTCGCACCGGGATGCGGGTCTGTGCCGTCGTAATTCATCGCAACATAGGCGGCGCGCCCCGTGCTCCAATCGGCATCTCCATAGCGGTCACACAGGCCCGATGCATGACAGTCACCCGGTGGAAGGCCCACGGTATCGGGGCTTACGCTTCCCTCGGTGCTCACGCATTGATTGCCGCCATTGCCATTGCCGCTGGGGTTCGACGCGGCATAGCCGCTGATCACATTGGGCGCGGGGGCATAGGCCGGGTTGTTTTTCAGCGACTGAACCGAGGCCAGAAAGATACCGAACCGGATATTCAGGGTGGACTCGAAAACACCAACACTCTGACCGTTACGCACGTTCACACCGCGAGTTTCAAAACAGGCGGTGCGTTCCTGTGTGGCGGCAATCAGGCAGGAATCTTGCATCGAGCCGTTCAAGGTGGAACAGGGGCCGGTATCGTCAATAAGGCCACTGCTTGGGTCGATAAACCCGAACGATCCTGGGCCCCAGCCGGCGCCATTGCCCCCCGTGCGCAACAGAACGCTTTCACCGATGTGATCATCGGCCTTCCGGGTGCTGTTGGGGGTGCAAAACATCAACGGGGTGATATCGCAGGCCGATTGGCTAAACCCGGCCACGGCCTCGGCGTCCACATCATTGCGCAGGTTCGACGATCCGGTCAGCGTGTCAAAGGCGGCGGCAAAGCCGAGCTCGATGGTCTGGCCGTCTGACACGACGCGGACAAACCGTGCCTCGCGGCCATCGTTGGTTTCGGAAACGCCGCCGGTCCCGGATGAGTTTTCGCCACAGAACGCAATCGAGAAATCCGAATTGCCCGACAGAATGTTGTCGCCGGTGCCGAAGGTCTGGGTGTCGGTGATCATCTGATCTGCGGCTGCGGTGGCGCGGGTGATCGCGTCGCCGCATTTAGGGCGACATTGTCCACAAAGCTCTGCAATTCGGATTGGGTTGTCGCGAGGCGACCAAAATCAAAGGTCAGCGCCAGAAAGCCGATCATCGCCGCAAGCGACAGGGCCACGATCAATAGAACATAACCGTCTTGTGAGCGTTTGAAATCCGTGCAGCCCGCCAAGCATTTTCGGCATGCGCGGGTCATCATTGGATCTCGGCAACACCGGTCGTCGTTCCACGGCGTACTTTGATGGTGCGCACAGGCCCTGCCTTCGGCCGGGCGGTTTTCACGACGATCGGATCGGCATTGCGCATCAGATCATCAGGCGACACCTGGCCAAGATCGGTGTCAGACACGTCGCGCTCCGTGCGCAGCGTAAGGCTTAGCGCGTCGGCACGTTGTGCAAGGGCCAGAAGCTGGCCTTGTTTCGGGGCGACTTCGACGGTGATGGTGCGGGCCGCCGCGCCGCCGCGATTGCCCTGTTGGGTGTTCTGGTCAACGCCAAGAACGCGAATGTCCTGAAGAATGGTTGCGGCGCGAAGCGCGGAACCGCTGCCTTCGGTCATGACGATATCAACCCGGTCGCCCGGTGTCACAAACCCATCGACGGCAGTGACCGCATCGACACGGATCGCCATTGCCCGGCTGTTTGATCCAAGGGCCTGAACCATTGTGACGGTCTCGCCAAACTCGGAAACCTTGTCGGCCAGCAAAAGTTCGCCCTTGCGAATTGTCTCTTTCGCCCGGCGCGTTCACCACCTGGGTGACGCTTGAAAATGTATTCTCGGGGGCGCTTTCAGCAGGCCATTCCTGAGTGGCAAGCATCTCCATAGTGATTTTCTCACCAAAGCGGATGTCGTGGCGTGCGCTGATCAACTGAACGAGTGCCGGTCTTTCGACCACCGTGACCTGTGTCACTTTACCCTTCATTGCCGCCCAGACGGCGCCGCCTGCAATACACAGGCCGATCAATGACATTATGAGGGCACGCACGTTCATCTCTGCCTCCTGAAGACGGTGCTAGGATCGAACAATAACCCCTGTTCTATGGGAGCAACTTTTGTAGAGAGCTGCGCCGCAAGCATCCGCCCATCAGGTGGGTGCTTGCGGCGCGATTGTCAGATCAGACGATTAGGTGCCTGACGCTGCTGCCTGAACCGGAAGCGCGGTGCTGACTGCGGTATAGGTCGCGCCAACGTCATTGCCGAGCTGGGTAAAGGCGGCGCCACCAAGAGCAATGGCAAGGCTAAGGGCGATGCCGTACTCGACGAGTGTTGCACCCTCTTCGTCACGATTCAGGCGGGCCATTGATTATTTGATCATGTTGTACATTGCGTATCTTCCTTGCGTTTAACATCTACTAAACTCGAAACTGTGCTTCATTACCCGGCCCCATTTGTTGGAACGTTTCCCAAACGATGAAATCAGAATGCACGGTGAAAGACCGAAGCGCGTCGACCAAATGGATGAATTATTCACCCTTGGGCTGTATTCGACTAAATTTTATTAAATTTTAACATACGCGCCATTCATCAGATGACCGAAAGGTCTGTGAAGAACGCGAATCGGGGTGCCAACTGGCCCACAATCGGCGTTGCCTTACTAAAGCCGTACCCTAGACCCATAAAAAGTCGCCGTTTTTCCCAAATTAAACACGATTTGCCATTCATGTTTAATAAGGCATGTACAAAAGGATGGCGCGCGTAATGACCATTGTAACAGCGCTCAAACACTCTTGCTCGACCAAGATCGCGCCATCGAAACGTGTAAAACCTCAGGGCTTTTCACAGGATCAGACGGCGTTATGTAGCGTTGAACGCTTCGCGTCAGCGCTTTTTGATCCCTCCAGAGTTGTGTCGTCATTGGCCGAAATCGGTGTTGCACTCGACGCTGACAGACTTGTCATGATCCGCGCCCTTTCGGGCGAAACCGAACACCGCCGGATCGCCTCTTTCCCGTCAGATGGCGACAATCGCCTGAATCATGACGCCGTGACACGACTGGCCACCACCCCCGAGGCCGAGGCGGGTCAATTCCACGAGGCGTCAAATGATCGTGGCGAAACCACTGTTTTGATCGTCTTGCGCGCAGAGGTCGGTAGCCTCGATATCATGCAGCTTACTTTTGACCGGTCTCCGACACCGGAGATAGTCGCATCGCTTGGCGGCATTGCCCCCGCTCTGGCGGTTGCCTGGGGGCTGCGTCAGCCCGGCCTTGCCAGTGCGCTCATCGCGTCGCACACCCGCACCCGCCGCCCGACCTATACGGAACAGGGCAACGTCGCGATCCTTGATTTTGAAAATGCCTATGGCCTGAGCCGTGCCGAATTCCGGGTGTGCCGCCTTTTGGGATTGGGCCTAAAGCCCGCCGCGATTGCGCAAGAGTTGGGGCTGTCGATTGCAACGATCCGTTCGCATTTGCGAAGCATCTACTCCAAAACCGATCTCTCGGGACAGGTGGCGGTGGTTTCGCACCTCTTTGGCGGGCGTCCTGGCGATCTTCGGGTGGCATGATGGCCTGGATCGTATCGCTTGGCCTGATCGCAGTGCTTGCCGCCGTGATCTATTTCGATCTTCGGCATATGCGCATTCCCAATCAGCTCAGCTTGATCCTGATCGTGCTTTTTGCCGGTCTGGCCCTGACCCTTCCGATGTCGGAAATCGCTGTGCGACTGGCGCAGTCCATGGTCGTATTCGTGTTCTGTTTCACCTTTTTCGCGCTTCGACTCATGGGCGGCGGCGATGTGAAAATCCTGGCCTGCCTTGCGCTCTTCGTGCCCTTGTCGCATGCCTCGGAAATCATGCTGGGCTTTTCTGCGGGTTTGATGGGCTGCACGCTTTTGATCGTGCTGGCCCGCAAGGTCTTGCGCTCTGATGGCTCTGACTGGGCGTTTCTCAAGACGGCTAAAATGCCGATGGGGGTGCCGATCGGCATGTCGGGGATCGGCATGCTTGGCTGGTCAATGCTCTCGGGCGTTTAACCCCTTCTTCTGGCTGAAAATATCCCAGGGAGTGTGAGGGGCAGCGCCCCTCACTTCGACCCCTGAGCCATGGCGCAGAGGTCAGTCGCCAAACGACATCCCCATATCCCAGAAAGCAACTTCAAGCCGGGTCGCCGTCGCAAACCGCTGTGAAATCCGCCCCCAACCGGGGGTGGTTTCGGGGGCCTCGCCAAGACGGCGTTCGACCGCTCCGTCAAACAGCACACCGGCATTGCAGCACGCCTGCTGATAGTCGTCACCGGCATAGGTGTTGATCCAATCGGCATAGGGATGATCCGCGTGAACATCCGCCGCAAGCCGCGCGCCGATCTCGCCGTATCCCATCACACAGGGCGCAAGCGCCGCGATCAGATCAAGGAAATTGCCCGAATGCCCCGCATCCATCACATAGCGCGTATAGGCAAGGTTGGCGGGGTGTTCGGCGGCGGTGAAAAGCTCTTGCTCGCTTAACCCCGCGGCGGCGCAGGTTTTGACATGCAGGCTGATTTCGCCATTGACCAGAACATCCACCGAGGACGCGCAAGCGCGCATTTCCTCAAGCGTATCGGCCTTGGTGACGGCAAGCGCCCAGGCGCGGGAAAAATGGATCAGAAAGATGTAATCCTGAACCAGATAGCCAAGGAACGCCTTGCGCGGCAGTGATCCATCCCTGATCCCTTCGACAAAGGCATGATGGGTATAATCCTGCCAGACCTCCCCCGCCGCGTCACGCAGGCGGGGAAAGGTGGTGCCATAATAGGCGGTCATTCTGCGCTCAGGTCCAGGGCAAGGCCCGAAACAGGCGTGACGTTTTCGATCATTCCGGTGTCTTTCAGGAAGGTTTCAAACCGGGTATAGCGCGCATGATCAAGCGCCGAAGGGCGCAGCGCAAAGCGCGGCACGGTATCAACCCAGGCCTTCGCGTTCAGCTCATCACGAAGCTCGGTCGAGGTGCCGGCAAAGATTTCCCAGCTCTCGGTCGGGTGGTTGACGATATATTGCGTCGCGCGCTCGGTGGCGAAGAGAAAGCGGCGGATCATATCGGCATTCATCGTCTCGGGATTGGCCACATAGATCAACTCGTCATAGGCCGGAATGCCTTCTTCCTCGATGTAAAAACACCGCCCCGGCACGCCTTCGATCTCCATCTGGTTCAGCTCGAAATTGCGATAGGCGCCGATCACCGCATCGACCTGACCCGACATAAGCGAGGGCGACAGTGACCAGTTCACACTTACCAGTTCGATATCGTTAAGGGTCATGCCATGTTGCCCGAGGATGGCCGACAAAAGCGCCTCTTCGACACCGGACACCGAAAAGCCAACCTTGCGCCCCTTGAGGTCGGCGCTTGATTTGATCGGGCCATCCTCAAGAACCAAAAGACAGTTAAGCGGCGTCGCCACCAGCGTGCCCACCCGGCGCAGCGGCAGACCGCTTTCGATCTGCATATGAAGCTGTGGTTGATAAGAGATCGCAAGATCAGCCTGCCCGGCGGCGACCATCTTGGGCGGATCGCTTGGGTCGGCAGGGGCGACAATCTCGACCTCAAGACCGGCATCCTTGAAATAGCCAAGTTCCTGCGCCACGATGATCGGGCCATGATCGGGGTTTACAAACCAGTCTAGCAAAAGGGTCATGCGATCCTGTGCCATGGCGGGGGCGGTCGCCAACAGGGCAACCATAAACGCGAGATATTTCATTCAGTCGTCTCCTTGGGTGTCAGTGGGGCTGTCGCCAAGGGCGATCAGCGCAATTTCTCCGGGCCAGTGCTGGCGCAGTCGAGTGGCGGCCTGCCAGGCACGCAGGCCGGACCGGCAGGCCAGAACCGCGCGTTGTCCTGTGTCGGGCAGCGGCGGGCTGTCAAAATCGGCAACGGTGCGCCGGGTGGCGCCCGCAAGGGCTGGGCCGGGTTCACCAGCGGCGCGCAGATCGGTCAGGGCATCATTGGCGCAAATCTCGCTGGCGGCGATAAAGCCAAACCCGCCTTCGGGCTCTGGTGCGCCATCGAAGCGGAAGCCGCCAAAGCGGCTCCCAAGGGCCTCGAACGTCACCAGTTGACCCAGCGGATCAGGCCCTATTCCAGCCAAAACGGCCAAAGTCATCTGCGCCTGAAGTGCGCCCATTACCCCAACCGCTGGCCCCAAGACGCCATCGGCGTCACAGCTTCCAAGGCGATCGGGCAGATCGGGAAAGACCGCACGCAAAGAGGGCGCCGTGCCGCAAAACCCGCCACAATAGCCCGATGTGCCCACGATAGAGGCGCTGATCAGCGGTGTGGCATTTGCCTTGCAGATATCGGAAAGGACATAGCTGGCGGCGAAGCTATCGGCGCAATCAAGCACAAGATCGGCCGCCGCGCACAAGGCGGGCGCACTGGCCGGATCAAGCGGCGCGGATATGGCCGTCACGGTGCAGTCCCTGTTCAACGCAGCCATGTGCCGGGCTGCAACCTCTGCCTTGGGCTGGCCGATATCGGCCTCGCGAAACAGCGTTTGGCGGTGCAGGTTGCTAAGCGCGACGGTGTCGTGATCCACCAGCGTGATATGCCCTACGCCGGCGCCCACGAGATATTGCAGGACCGGCGCCGCAAGCCCGCCTGCGCCGACCACAAGCACCCGCGCCGCGCCTAGGCGGGCCTGTGCGCTGATGCCGAATTCAGGCACTGCGATCTGGCGCGCGTAACGGGTCACTTCGTGGCCTCAAGCCATTGACCCAAACGCCCCCCGGGATCGTCGTTCAGCGTGATATCGGTGACCGCCGCCACGATATCGGCACCAGCCTCAAACGCCCCTGCGGCGCGCTCTACCGACATGCCGCCAATGGCGACAAGGGGGATGTCGCCGATAACGGCCTTCCATTCCGTCAGCTTTTCCAGACCCTGTTGATGCCATTTCATCTTTTTCAGGATGGTCGGATAGACCGGCCCAAGCGCCACGTAATTGGGATCAAGCGACAGGGCGCGGTCAAGCTCGGCGCGGTCATGGGTGCTTAGGCCAAGCTTTAGCCCCGCGCGCCGGATCGCGGTGATATCGGCGTCATCCAGATCCTCTTGCCCAAGATGAATCCAGTCACAGCCCGCGTCGATTGCGATCTGCCAATAGTCGTTGACCACAAGGATAGCGCCCTGCGCCCGGCAAAGCGCCTGGGCCTTGATCACCGTGTCGCGCACCACATCCGTCGGCGTATCCTTGATGCGCAATTGCACGAGCTTCACGCCAAGCGGCATGAGCCGCTCTAACCAGCGAAGATCGTCGAAAATCGGGTAAAAACGCGGAAGGGTCATGCCAGAAACGCCTTTCCCAAAACCGGGGTCGAGGGGGCCGCCATATCGCGCGGCTCCATCGGGTCGGCTTCGAACGCCAGTCGCCCGGCCTCAAGCGCGCGGGCAAAGCCCTCGGCCATCAAGGCCGGGTTGCCCGCCTTGGCGACGGCGGTATTCAAAAGCACCGCGTCATAGCCAAGTTCCATCGCATGCGCCGCCTGACTTGGCAGGCCAAGGCCCGCATCCACCACCAGCGGAACATCGGGGAAATGAGCGCGCAGTGACCGCAGTCCATAAATGTTATTCAGACCCAAACCCGTGCCAATTGGCGCACCCCATGGCATCAACACGCGACAACCCGCCTCGATCAGGCGATCACATAGAACAAGGTCTTCAGTGCAATAGGGAAACACCTGAAATCCGTCGTCGCTCAGGATACGCGCCGCCTCGACAAGACCAAAAGGATCGGGTTGCAGGGTGTCGGCGTGGCCGATCACCTCAAGCTTGATCCAGGGCGTGTCAAACAATTCGCGCGCCATCTGTGCGGTGGTCACCGCCTCGCGCACCGAATGACAGCCGGCGGTATTGGGCAGAACCTTGACCCCAAGATCGGCGATCAGATCCCAGAAATCCTGACCGGCGCGTTCGCCGCCTGCTTCTCGGCGGACCGACACCGTTGCGATGCCCGCGCCCGAGCGTTTGAAGGCCTCGGCCAAAATGGCTGGTGAAGGGTATTGCGCCGTGCCAAGCATGAGGCGCGAGGCAACCTCGGTATCGTAGAAACTTGGCATGCTAGCCTCCTTGCCGCGGGGCAACGATTTCGACGCGATCACCCATGTTTAGAGTCTGTTTTTCGCGCATTGCAGCGGGCACAAATGCCTCGTTCACTGCGGTGGCGATTTTGGCCTGCCCATGGCCCAGCTCATCCAGCAGGGCGGACAATGTGGTTGCCTCGGTGTCATGCCCCGCGCCGTTAACTATGATCTTCATCCATCACCTCCGATATCTGACCATCCAGCACCAAATCCGCCAGCATCCGCGCCAGAGCAGGCGACAACAAGAACCCGTGCCGGAACAGCCCGTTGACATAGATCGTGCCGCCCCGCCTGCGAATGCGCGGCAGGTTGTCGGCAAAGGCGGGGCGGGCGTCGGTGCCGATTTCCAAAAGCTCAGCCTCGCCAAAGGCAGGGTGAAGCGCATAGGCCGCCGACAGCAGTTCCATCACCGAGCGGACCGAAGCGCGCCCGCGCTCGCCACTTTCGATCTGGGTCGCTCCCAGCATGAATACCCCGTCGCCGCGCGGCACGATGTAGAGTGGAAAGCGCGGATGCAAAAGCCGGATCGGACGCGAGAGGGTCAGGTCCGGCGCGCGCAGGATCACCATCTCGCCCTTGACGCCGCGCAGGTCTTTTAGAGCGTCACGCGCCGCCAGCCCGCGACAGTCGATCACGGTCTTGGCGCTCGGCGCTGCATCGGTCTGCTCAAACGTCACACCGTCCTTGATCAAACGCGTGCGCAGGGTTTCGAGCGACAAGCGCGGATTGATATGTGCCTCGCCCGGAAAGAACAGCGCGCGATCAAAGTCATCGGCCAAAAGCGGCTCTAACTCGGCCAGATCAGCGCCTGTCACCGCTTCATGACCACTGGTGCGCCGGGCAAATTGCGAAAGCTCGGCCCGGTCTCGCGCAAGCGTTACAACAAGCGATCCGTTACGATGCACGGTCGCGCCGTGGGTCTGCCACCAATCGGCGGCTTCCTGACCCAAACGCACAACCGGTTCCTCGGCGGTGTAGCCTTCGCAAAACGGAGCAAGCATGCCGCCGGCCCACCATGAACAGGCCTGCGGGCCGGGACCGGGCGCCGGATCACGCAGGGTAACAGGTACCCCTCGCGCGCTGAGCTCTGAGGCAACACAAAGCCCGACAACCCCGGCGCCGCGAATGATAACTGGAGAGGTCATTCCCAAACCTCATGAAAATGATGTACCGGGCCGTGGCCATGACCGATCTCAAGGCTGTCGGCGGCAATAATCGCCCGGTGAAGCCAGTGATGCGCGTGCTCGACCGCCAATTCCAAGGGCATGCCCTTAGCGAGACCGGCCGCGATGGCCGATGACATCGTACAGCCGGTGCCATGGGTGTTGCGGGTGGCGACGCGGGGCGCGTCAAGCTGAACCACATGATCGCTGATCAACCAATCGGTGCAGATATCGCCCGTGCCATGCCCGCCCTTCATCAGGACCGCCTTGGCCCCCATGTCGCGCAGGCGATTGCCCTGATCCTGCATGTCCCGGTCCGTGACCGCCTCGGGCAGGCCCAAAAGGCTGGCGGCCTCGGGCAGGTTCGGGGTTAGCAAATCGGCGCGCGGCAAAAGATGCGTGATCAACGCGCTGCGGGCGGCATCGGGCAACAGACGCGCGCCGGATTTCGCGACCATTACCGGGTCAAGCACCACAGGCCCCGAAAAGCCCCGCAAAGCCTCGGCGACGGTCTCGATCAGCGTAGCATCGCCAAGCATCCCGATCTTGAGCGCATCGACCCTGATATCGCCCAAAACGGCCTTGATCTGGGCCGCGACGGTGGCGTTGGGGATGGCGAAAACGTCAGTGACGTCACAGGTGTTTTGTGCGGTGACGGCGGTGATCACGCTGGTGCCAAAGACGCCAAGCGCGGAAAAGGTCTTGAGGTCGGCCTGAATGCCCGCGCCGCCACCGCTATCGGATCCGGCGATTGTAAGTGCTGTGGGCGTGGTCATGGCCTCTCCTTCCAGTCATCTTGGAAACGGAAAGGGCCTTGTCTGGCGTCGGCGGGCCAAGGCATTTCCGTTCCCTACGCCGGTATAAACCGGATCAGGTTCGATGGGTTGGCACGTCGCCTCTCAGCCTGACAAGCAGGCACCCCAACGGATTTGCAAAAGAGGTATCAGCACAAAAGCCTCTGGGCAAGGGGATTGCGAGGGTGGGCCCGTCCGGTGGCCGGATATGGCCAAACGAAAAAGGCCCCGCCATGACGGCGGGGCAGGTAGAGAGGTGCCTGATAAGTCAGGTCTCAGGCACCGGCGGTGTTCTAATGGGTTTAGTTCGGGCGCTCTGACATCTCGGCGCGGATCTGTTGGCGCAAAAGGTCGATGGGCACGGTTTTGCCATCGCGCTTGAAGCACCAATAGGTCCAGCCGTTGCACGAGGGCGCACCTTCAAGATGGGCGCCGACCTGATGGATGCTGCCTTTGACGTCATCACCGATCAGCGTGCCATCGGCGCGCACCTTGGCCTTGTGGCGGCCATTCATGCTGAGCAGCTCTTCGCCCGGGCGCAGCATGCCGCGCTCGACCAGCTGACCGAAGGGCACGCGTGGCTCGGCGCGTTTCGAGGTCGTGACCCGGAGCGCCTCGCGATCAAATTTGCGGGTGTTGCCAAGCCGCTTTTCGGCCACCTTGCGATAGGCCTCTTCGCGCTCGATCCCGATGTAATCGCGGCCAAGCATCTTGGCCACGGCGCCGGTGGTGCCGGTGCCAAAGAACGGGTCAAGCACGACGTCGCCGGGGTTGGTCGATCCGACCAGAATGCGATGCAAGAGGCTTTCGGGCTTCTGGGTCGGATGGGCCTTGTCGCCGTTCTCGTCCTTGAGCCGCTCGTGCCCGGTACAGATCGGCAAAACCCAGTCGCTGCGCATCTGGATGCCGTCATTGAGCGATTTCAGAGCTTCATAGTTGAAGGTGTATTTGCCGCCTTCTTCCTTGCTGGCCCAGATCATCGTTTCGTGGGCATTGGTCAAACGCTTGCCGCGAAAGTTCGGCATCGGGTTGGATTTGCGCCAGACCACATCGTTCAGAATCCAAAAGCCCTGGTCCTGCAAGGCGGCGCCGACCCGAAAGATGTTGTGATAAGAACCGATTACCCAAATTGCCCCATTGGGTTTGAGTAATCGGCGCGCCGCCTTGAGCCAGTCTTGGGTAAATCTGTCGTAGGCGGCGAATGAGGAAAATTGGTCCCAGGCGTCGTCAACCGCGTCCACCTGGCTATTGTCAGGGCGATGAAGATCGCCCTTGAGCTGAAGATTATATGGTGGGTCGGCAAAGATCAGGTCGACACTGGCCTCGGGAAGGCTGTTCATAACCTCGATGCATTCACCGGCAATAATCGTATTGAGAGGGAGCGCGGGCGCCCCTTTTGCTTTGGTCATCGTCTTCATTTTCTGCCTCTGTCCCGGCGCTTGGTGCGCTCTGGTTGTTGAGGTCAAAGATGAGTCAAAGCTGATTCGCCGTCAATTTCTTTTTTGAATCAGAGGGTTAGTTATTTTTCTTGATACAAGATGTTGTGTACCGGCTTGAACGAACGTCTATGGTGAGGGGTCACCCCGAGATTTAGAAGTGCCGCTTTGTGGCTTTTTGACGGGTATCCGGCGTTTGTTTCCCAGCCATAGCCGGGAAACTGTTGCGCAAGGTCCGCCATGATGCGATCGCGCGTTATTTTTGCAACAATGGACGCCGCCGCAATCGAGACCGAGGCCGCATCGCCCTTGATGATCGCCTGCGCCGGAATGATTAAACCACGCGGAATGAGGTTGCCGTCGATCAACGCCATGTTGGCGGATTGGCGCAAACCAATCACCGCACGTTCCATCGCCAGATGCGAGGCGCGCAGGATGTTGATCTCGTCGATCTCCTCGACACTGGCATGAGCGATTGAAACATCGGCGCATGCCAACAGTTCGTCATAAAGCGCTTGGCGGCGTTTCGCGCTGAGCTTCTTTGAATCGTTCAGGCCGGTCGGGATATGGTTGGGGTCAAGGATCACCGCCGCCGCCGTGACAGGGCCGGCAAGCGGGCCGCGCCCAACCTCATCCACCCCGGCGATCAGGGTATAGCCCTGAGAGAGGGCAAGCGCTTCATGGGTGTAATCAGGGCCGGACATGGCCCCAAATCGCATAGTGCGCCCGTAAATGCAAAAGGCCCGTAGAAATAAAAGGCCCAGAAAGATGAAAGGGAAGAGGCATGCCCCTTCCCTTGTCCGCCAGAAAGTGTCTGTTGATTATTTGCCGTTATGATCGCGGTAATAGCGCGACTGTGCCGAGTACCGGTCCGCACGACGTTGGTTGTACTGACGCGTCTGGTGCCCGCGATTGTCATAGGTCGGCTGTGCGCGGTGGTAGCCGCGGTTGTTGGTGTGGCGCTCGTGGTGACGCTCCTGGCGATGATAGCGCTTGTGCTTGGCGTGGCGCTTTTGTTTGTAGTGCCGCTTTTGCTTGTAGTAGTGACGATTCTGGTGTTGGTAGTTGTGACCATAGCCACGGGCGACGTCATCCCTGCGACGATCCTTTTTGCGGTCGTTGGCAACCGCGGCGCCGATGATGGCGAGGGCGGCGACGCCTGCGATGATGGCGGCGGTCTCGCCGCGATCCTGTGCGCGCACAGGAGCAGAGCTAAGCCCGGTAACGGCAAGGGCGGCGCCCAGGACGATTGCGATAAACTTGCGGTGCATGATCTCTTTCCTCTCAGGTTTCACGACAGTGAAGTCAAAGCGTTCGGCCAGCATGACCGTTCGCGGTGTACTGAAGGTGGGGTCAACCCGTTCAGACAGGCAATAACGCCCCGATGTTATCAGATAACAGCCGGTTTTCGGGTCATTTCGGATCACAGGTTATTGAATAGCCGTGGGGTTGGGCGCATCTTGCCCCCATGAAACAGATCACACAAATCACTCTCATGGCTCTTGGCCTTGCTCTTGCCGCCGGTGGCGCGCAGGCGGCCTGTCAGATCGAGTACAAGGCCAAGCGCGACAAGCCGCTTGAGCTTTATTATGATGTCACCACCGTCAATGCGCCCTGCTCTTCCGCAGAATCGGCGTTGCGTGCACAATTGGCGGGCAAGGGGCTAAAGCTTCTCAAGGTGATGTCAAAGAAGGAAAAGTAGGTTGGGTAAAAAGGGGGGGTGCCTGTGCGGGGATTAACCAGCACAGCCGCCGATGCGCGGCGCTCGGGCAACCGGGTTGTGGTTCTTGGCGTTGTTGCCATCGTGGCCATTCTGACGATTGCAGCGGTGTTCTTGTTTCTCAACCTGCCGGACGCGAATGCGTTCAATGCGCGGGTCGAGCGGATATTTGTCGAAAACGACGCGCTCACTGCGCGCACCGATATCAAGCTTCTGGAAATCCTCGCTCTCTCGGGCACGGCGTTTTCCGAAACCCTCACCAGCTATCGCATGGTGATCTTCGTGCTGCTGGTTTTTGCCACGGCTCTTATGGTCTCGGCGCTTGTGTTTCTGGTGATGCTGATCACGCTGAACCGCCGCATGGCCCAGATTGAACGCTCTGGTATTCAGGTGAGTTCGCTCTTGATCCGCCGCGAGGAGAAGACCGTGTACCTCAACAACATGGGGTTCAAGCTTACCGAGGCGGCGATGGAGACCCTGTCGGTTCTGGCCGAGGCGCGGATGGATGACGATGTCATGACCGGGGCCGAGATCGAGGGTGTGATTTCGGGGCGCAACGCATCAGATTGCGAAGAGGCGGCCGGGGCCACCCGGATCAAGCGCCTGCGCGACACCTTGGGAAATCAGCTCGTGAGCGAACTTCTGGTCAAGAATATCGCGCGGCGCGGTTATATGCTTGCGATCGACAAGGATGTGATCCGGGTGATCTGATGGCGCCGATTGGCTGGCGTGATGATGACCGATCGCCGCACCCGCGCAAAATGATCGTGAAAATCGGCGTCAAAGACACGATTTTCCCCCCACGGACCGGGCTTGCAGGGGGGGGAGGCGCATCTAATGCTTGTCTTTACGTCAATTCCAAAATAGCAAGCATCACGGTTTGAAGGGTAGTGGTGTCTTCTCAACCTTTGATCGGCTATGGTTTGGCCGCGACGGGATTGGGTTGACCGCGATGCGTATAAGTAATGCCATCAATTTCCCTTTGCCTTTTGGAGGTGCATGCACTTGTTGACAAACGACAGACTATCCGGCTTGTCGACGGCCGTTTCCACGGCTGACAGCACCGCAAGTGTAACGACACCTACTATTGACGACGGGACCCGGATTCTGGTGTGCCCGCAACTTACGTTGGCTGCGACGTCGCAGCCCAAACGCTGAGGGATATCTCAATTTGGCTCATACCCTGATGTCACCTGCTGTCACACCGGCCCAAGAGCAGGCCGTGGCGACGCCAGACACCGAAGACGCACGTATTTGGGTCCGCATTCTCGCCAATTACCGAGAGCCGTCGCATGCGCGCAGCCTGTTCGAGCTTGTCGTGACGCTGATTCCGTTTCTGGCGATCTGGGCGCTTGCCATCTGGTGCCTGTCGTTCAGCTATCTTCTTGCCACGGGCCTTTCGGTTTTCAACGGCCTGTTTCTTGTGCGGCTGTTCGTGATTCAGCATGATTGTGGCCATGGCTCGTTCTTCAGCAGTCGTTTGCTCAATGACTGGATCGGGCGCGCCCTTGGGGTTGTGACCGTGACTCCCTATGACGTCTGGCGGCGCACCCACGCGGTGCATCACGCCTCTGCCGGCAACCTCGACAAGCGCGGCATGGGCGATGTGATGACCCTTACGGTCAGCGAATATCAAGCCCTGTCGCGCTTTGGACAGCTGAAATACCGGCTTTATCGCAACCCCTTTGTCCTGTTCGTGTTGGGGCCGTCCTATTTGTTCTTCCTTGAAAACCGCCTGCCGCTTGGGTTGATGACTGCCGGCTGGCGCTATTGGGTAAGTGCGATGGGCACGAATGTGGTGCTGGCCGTGGTTTTGGTCACGCTGGGCTATATTGGCGGGCTTGCGGCGATCTTTCTTGTCTTCGTGCCCACGGTCGTGGTCGCGGCCTCAATCGGGGTCTGGCTGTTTTACGTGCAGCATCAGTTTGAAGAAACCTGTTGGGATCATGATCCGGATTGGCAGCTTCACGATGCGGCCCTGCATGGCAGTTCGCATTATATCCTGCCCGGCATCCTGCGCTGGTTCTCGGCCAATATCGGGGCTCATCACGTGCACCATCTTCAGAGCCGGGTGCCGTTCTATCGCCTCTCCGAGATCCTGCGAGATCACCCCAAGCTTGATCAGGCGCAGCGCCTGACGATTCGCGAAAGCATCAGCTGTGTGAAGCTTCAGCTTTGGGATGATCAAAACCGTCGGCTTATTTCCTTTTCAGACGCCAAGATGGTTTAGGACCACACGCATAATTGCAGTCGGGGCAGGGGTGTTTCCACCTCTGCCCCGTTTTGTTTCGGCCAGAAATTTTCTGAACTGCCTGTAGGGAAGCGCGTAATATTGCGCCTCTCTCACCAGATATCAGTGGCTTAGGCTAATTACTGCGCGCATAAATTTGCGTGAGTTGCGCGCATATAATTTCGCGTCAAACCGCAAAGCTCTTTGAGCCACTGTAATCTGATATTTCGCGGCGAAAACCGGACCGTGGTGCATTCTGCAGCTAACGGCCGAAATGAGCCCACTTTACCTAATGCCGTCCCGTAGCATTTCGCATGAGCAAATAATCCAGCCTACAATGATCGGCCCAGAGCCGACATCGGCGATTGTCGCAGCTAAAGTCGGCTTAGCGCTGATTCTGTGGAAAAACAACGTGTTGCTGTTGCAGAAAGTGTGGTTCTGAACAGAGCGCGAGCGCCTTTTCTATCAGGCTTTGCGCGTTTGCTGCGGTGCAGGAAGGATCTTGGCCAGTTTGCGGAGG
>NZ_FWFJ01000004.1 GCF_900172365.1 Roseovarius gaetbuli | reverse complement strand
CTGCGGAGCGCGTCGTGCGCAGCCTGAATCAGATCATCGAGTGGCGCGGAAAGCCGCAGGCCATTCGTGTTGATAATGGGCCCGAATATGTCAGTGGCAAGCTCATGGAATGGGCTGAAAAACATAGCGTTAGGCTCGAATACATCCAACCCGGCAAGCCCCAGCAAAACGCTTATATCGAGCGCTACAACCGCACAGTTCGCGGCGAATGGCTGAGCCAATACATTTTTGAAACCATCGAGGAGGCACAGGATCAGGCTACGCAATGGCTCTGGACTTACAACAATGAGCGCCCCAACATGGGCATCGGCGGCATAACACCCGCTATGAAACTGAAAACAGCTGCGTGATTTCTACGGCTGGACCCCATTAAAAATGGGGGGATTACCCGTTGACCTGATCGAAATAGCCAAACAGATTGGCGCAATCGTCTTCCAGCCCCTGAAGGTTACGCGCAATGTTCGGGTTGGTCGCCGCATCCCCGCGCAGACTTCGAGCCCGGCGCAACATTGCCGCCATGATCGCCCGCATATCCGGCGCACTTGCCCGTTAAAACCGGTCAACGGTCTCTGCAAGCGCTGCGCGTGTGGAGTGTTCAGAACTGATAGCGGCCAACAGAACACTGCGCTCGATCGCCATGGTCACCGACTTGCGAATGCTTTCGGCGCTCAACTCGTCCTTGATCAGGTAATCGGCACAACCAGAGCGCATCGCTTCGACGATGATGTCATGTTCACCAACACTTGTGACCATGATCGGGATCGCGTTCTTTTGTCGACCATGCGATTTGACAAGTGCAAGCGCCTCAAGCCCGGTTTCAACGCCAAGATGATAGTCAAGGAACACAAGGTCGAACTGATAGCGATCAAGCGCCGCCGCCATTTGCGCAAGATCAACTGCCTCTTCGGCCTTGAAATTCAGGCCGGTCTTTTTGCAAAAGGTGATGATCCGGTGACGATCAACAGGGTCATCATCCACAAACAACACCGACAAAAGATGTTTTTGGCTCGGAACGACAAGCTGAGAGGGTTGGATGTCTTTTGCCCTATCTTTCATCGGCGTCTTCCTTTTTCAACTATGCCGCGCCTGCCGCCTTTTACGGCGTCAAAGCGGAATATATGCCGGGGGCAATCCCCATTTGGCTAACATTGTGGCGCCTCACAAAGCGCAGCCCCAAAGCCCATTAACTCGCGCCCAATGACAAGTCTCAAAAAGCGAGCCCATCACAGCCTGAGCCTCAGAATGCCAAATCCGGACTAAGAAACGGTTAAAAAGACCACGCCAATTTGGCGCGCATCAGGGCCTTGCAACTGGCATGACAGTCCTACTTTGGTCGTAGAAAACACCCCCATCAAAGCCTTGCTCTTTGGGAAATCTAGGCTACGCTCGCGTCTTGTGAATGCAACGTAAGAGGTATTTTCACTGGCCTGCGAAGGGGGGAGCGCGCGCCGGTTCAGCGTTTCGATTGCAAGACCTGGCGACCCGATTGTCGCCCTGACACAACGATCAAACACATAAGATTTTCAAATGGGAGGAACCACATGAAACATCTGCTATCATCCATCGCCGCGCTCGCCCTGATGGCCGGGCTAGGCCACGCACAGGGCGCGAATGTGCCCGACAACCTCGACAAGCTGTCGAATTTTCAATCGACCGGCGTGACCGATTTTACCTTTATCGAGCAAAGCGGCGCCTATGCCGATGGCATCAAGAAGACGCTTGAGGGCATCACCCTTCCGGCGGGCTTCAAGATCGGCCTTTACGCGGTTGTCCCCGATGCGCGCCACATGGCCGTCGGCCCGCAGGGCGTGGTGACCTTTGTCGGCACGCGTAAAGACAAGGTCTGGTCGGTGACCGACCGCAACAAGGATCGCGTCGCCGATGAGGTCAAGGATTTCGCGCCCTCGCTCAAGTTCTCGATCCCGAACGGCCCATGCTTTTCCAAGGATGGCTTTCTCTACATTGCCGAACAAAACCGCGTGCTGCTGTTCCCTGCTGCGGAATTCTTTTACGAAAGCCCCGATGTGGCGGCCTTCAATCTTGTGGCTCAGGGTGACCTGATCCCCGAAGAACAGGAAAGCTTCAACCACACCGCGCGGGTGTGCGATATCGGCCCGGATGGCAAGATCTATATCTCGCTCGGCCAGCCGTTCAACGTCGCGCCGAAGGAAAACCTCGAACTCAACACCAAATGGGGAATCGGCGGTATCATCCGCATGAACACCGATGGCACCGGCCGCGAGGTCTATACCTATGGCGTGCGCAACTCGGTCGGCCAGGATTTCCACCCCGAAACCGGCGATCTGTGGTGGACCGATAATCAGGTCGACGGCATGGGCGATGACATCCCCCCCGGCGAGCTTAACCACCAGACCGAGGCAGGCCAGCATTTCGGCCATCCCTGGTATGGCGGCGGTTCGGTGCGCACCAACGAGTACAAGGGCGAAGAGGTGCCGGTTGATGTGGTGATGCCCGCAGTTGAAACCGTGGCCCATGCCGCCGACCTTGGCATGACCTTCTACACCGGCAAGATGTTCCCCGCGCATTACAAGAACGCCATCTTCTCGGCCCAGCACGGCTCTTGGAACCGCACTGATCCGGTTGGCGCGCGCGTCATGGTCACCCATATCGCCGAAGATGGCACCGCCACGATGGAGCCCTTTGCCGAAGGCTGGATCGACGAGAACGGCGAATACCTTGGCCGCCCGGTCGACGTGGCGCAACTGCGCGACGGCTCGATCCTGGTCTCGGATGACCTTGCCGGCGCTATCTATCGCATCTGGTACGAGGGCAACTGATGCTCAAGGCATGTGTTCTGGCTCTGGGCGGGGTTTTCCTCGCCCAGAATGGCCTTGCCCAGGAGGCCGTTGGCGATCCTGAGGCCGGGCGCAAGCTCGCCGGTCAATGCCGCACCTGTCATGGCATCGACGGCTTTGCCAAAATCCCGATCGCGCCGCATATCGGCGGCGAGAACCCGGCCTATATCACCCATCAGCTGACCGCGTTCCGCGAGGGCACGCGGGTGCATGAAATGATGACCGTCGTGGCCAAAAACCTTGACGATACCGCCATCGCCAACCTCGCCGCCTGGTACAGTAGCCAGACCCCGGTCGCCGCACTGTCCGCGCGCCAATCGCCCGACGATGCGCCCGAAGGCTGTGTTGCCTGTCACGGCGTCGACGGCATCGCCCAGATCGAGGATGCCCCCAATCTTGCGGGCGAAACGACGATGTATATCGACACCCAGCTCAAGGCGTTCCGCACCGGCAAGCGCACCCATGACATCATGACCGGGATCGCCGCCGAGATGACGAACGCCGAAATCCGCGCCGTCGCCGAGTGGTACGCCGCCGTCGATTTCAAGGTAAACCCACCCCAATAACCCCGGCCTGCCGCGCGCCAGACAAGCGCATGATCTTACCTGGAGTGGCCGGGGCGGACCTCGCTGAGGAGCAGGAACCTCGCATAGGCACACTTGCCGAAGCCTTGCCGCGACAGTCGACTACGAGCCCAAAAACGTCGTTGGTGAAAAGTGCAGCATTTGACATCAAGGGCGGAGAGCGGTCATTCGCTTAACTTCGTCCGAAGGTTCACAGTGCCCCTGTGGTTTCAACGGGTGGTCGCAACACTTTAATCTTTTGAAGAAGATGGAGTGTTTATCATGAAGTATCGCAAGCGGACGTTTTATACGAACAAACAGAAGTCAGAGATGTGGGACCGCTGGCAGCGCGGCGAGTCGATGAGTTCGATTGGGCGTCATTTCAATCGCGCGTCGTCTTCGATCTTCCCTCATTTGGCGCAGTTTGGTGGAATCCGGCCACCTGATCGCCGACGGTCTCGATATGCTTTGAGCCTGATGGAACGGGAGGAGATATCCCGTGGGTTGGTCGCAAAGCAGTCGTTTCGATCCATCGCGCAAAAACTGAACCGGTCTCCTTCGACAATCAGCCGTGAGGTTGGCCGAAATGGTGGACGTCAAGCCTATCGCGCGGCGAGCTCAGATCAGCGCGCTTGGGACTGCTCAACGCGGCCTAAGTTGTGTAAGCTCTCTTTCAACCGATCCTTTGTGCCAACTGATCGCGCGCAAGCTGCGCCGGAAGTGCTCACCCCAGCAGATCGCTGGTTGGCTCAAGCGCAAGCATCCAAACGAAGCGCAACGCCGCGTGTCCCACGAAACGATCTATCGCAGCCTTTATGTTCAAACCCGTGGGGTTTTGAAGAGGGAATTACAGGAGTGCCTGCGCAGTCCGCGTGCAATCAGACGGTCTCGCCATGTGACCCAAAAGGGGCTTAAGCTGCGCAAGATCAAGGATGCAATTCCGATCAGTGAACGCCCTCCTGAGGTCGAGGATCGGGCGGTTCCGGGTCAATGGGAGGGCGACCTGATCGTGGGGTCAAACAACAGCTATATTGCCACACTGGTCGAGCGCCATTCCCGGTTTGTGATGTTGGCGAAGGTCGAGAACAAAGACATCCAAAGCGTCATCACGGCCCTTATCAAGCAAGCGCGAAAACTGCCCAGGGAGCTCTACAAATCGCTGACTTGGGATCGCGGATCAGAGATGGCAGGGCACCGCAAGTTCACCATGGCCACCAAAATCGACGTCTATTTTTTTGATCCTCAGTCTCCGTGGCAGCGCGGCAGTAACGAAAACACCAACCGACTTCTCAGGCAATACTTCCCCAAAGGCATTGATATATCAGGCTTTCGTCAGGCCGAACTCAGCGCAACCGCGCGCCAGCTCAATGAGCGGCCCAGAAAGACCTTGCAATACCATACTCCAGCAGAGAAATTTGAAGCCTGTGTTGCAGCGACCCGTTGAAACCGCAGAGCGAAGCGGACATTTATGCCTTCAATGGTATGAACCGCCCCGGTTTTACCGGAGACTGTTTAGTTCTTCTCAAGCGACTTTATCGAGCAAGTTCATGTTTGCATAGAATGCTTCCTCTGCTTCTGTTGGTGTGATTTATCCGATGGGTTCAAGCAGGCGGCGGTTGTTGAACCAGTCGACCCATTGCAAGTTGATCACCAGAAGGGCGACGTTGCCGATATACATGGACGCCACAAGACCCCATGCAATCTCTGGCTTTTGCGTGAACAAAAGCGGCCCAGGCTGCACGTTGAACATCAAGAGTGCCCCCAGCAAGATCGCCCTGGTCCCCGAGCCGGGAATACCAAGCGTCAGCATTGGGACCATCGCCCCGCCAGCTGCTGCGTTATTTGCCGCTTCGGGCGCGGCAAGACCGCGAATGTTGCCGGTGCCAAAGCTCTTTGCTTCCTCTGGTCCCGCCAGACGCTTTTCGGTGCCATAAGCAACCGCCGAGGCGACAGAAGCGCCGGTGCCGGGTAAGACGCCGATGAAAGAGGATCGCAGGATCGTCCATCGCAGCTTGATGATGTCTGCGGCCTGCACAAAACTTTTGTCGACAGGCAGGGACTTTAGCGTCCCTTTCACTTGCTGTTCAACGAGGTGGAGCAGTTCGGCCATCCCGAACAGGCCGACCACGACAATCAGGAAATCAATGCCTGCAAGCAGGTCGGGTATCCCGAACGTAAAGCGCGGCACGCCAGTATTGGCATCGATGCCTATGGTCGCCAGCATCAGCCAGATAAGAGCGCCGAGTAATGTCTTGACCGTGCTTTTGCCAACAAGTGAGGTCAAGGATGCAAATGCAAAGACCATGAGCGCAACGTAGTTCGCGGGTGAAAACCCAACGGCGACGGATGCGAGTAGCGGGCCAAAGAGAATTGCTGAGATGATGAAGCCGAGCGGTTCATAAAGTTCGGCATAAGCGAACAGCAACACCACCATCAGTGCGATCCTGAACCAAGTGTATTTTGCAACCGCAAAGGGTTCGGCGTCCGGACGCCAAAGTATATAAAGAAGGCAAGAAATAGCTGCTCCGGCGAGAAGGCACAGCCAGCAATATTTTTGTATCAGGTGGGCTGACTTTCGACAGAGCGGCCAAACGTGCCATTGTCGCGGGTAAAGATGTCGATCTTCGCGCCCGCGAGGTCCAAATGCTTGAGATATTGATCAACAACCTTGGCCGGATGCTGACCAAGGAAGAGGTTGCGGACAAACTTTACAGCTTTGACGAAAGCCCAAGCATGAATGCGGTCGAGCAGATTGTCACTCGACTGCGGCACAAACTGCATGAAACGCCACTCGTGATCAAAACCCCCGGCGGCCTTGGGTACATGGCTTATGTCGCCGATGACGAGTAAAGCCCGCAGCTATTCACTTCAGCGGCGCCTTTTGTCGATGATGGCGCTCGGATTTATAATACTTTTACTCATAATTTCGCTGTTGCTTTGGAACTATGCACGCGGTGCCGCGAACCGGACATATGACCTCTTGCTGGCAGGGACGGCATTGGCGGTCTTGGAGCGCGTACCACCCGGCCCCAATGTCCGTCGGTTGACCTGCCGTCTTCGGCCATGGAGATCCTCGCACTCGCGCCGGATGACCGGGTAGTCTACCGGGTTTTCTCGCCGGATACAGGTGTGATTACAGGCGCGAGCGATCTGTCAATTCCTGCGGATATGGGATTGCTGTCAACGCCCGTCTTTTTTGATGCACCTTACGGCGATCCGTTCCGCTTCGTCTTACAGGGGCGCCAGATGGGCGGCTTTGGGTCGCAGTCCAGATTGGCCAGACCCTTGAAGCAAGGCACGCGCAGCAATTGTCTCTTTTTCTGAACGGGATGACAGGTTTGGCCGGCATCTCATTGATCGGCCTTGGGTTTGTCTGGCTTGCAATCCGGCGCGCGCTTTCTCCATTACGCCAGATCGAAGCCGATTTACGCGCGCGTCCGCCCGGCGACCTCACACCTGTCAAGGGGGCTTCTCCGCGCGAAATCAGCGGTCTTTTTGAAGCGATCAACAGCTTTATCGCTCGCCTTGATCGAAACCTGAAACTGACCGAAGGCTTTATCGCCGATGTCGCGCACCAGACGCGCACATCGCTTTCTGCCCTCCAAGGTCATTTGTCTTTGGCTGTCGATTCCAAGGATCCGAAGAAAATGCATGCGCGTCTCGTCCGCTCCGAGTTGCAGGCCGAGCGCACTGTGCGGTTAACCAATCAGCTTTTGGCGAATGAGATGGTGATCCACAGATCTGACCGCGCGACGCTGAATCCGATCGCGCTAAAACCTGTCGTGCATGACACGCTTGCCGAAATGCTCCGTGACAGCAGAATGCGCAACATCATGGTAACGTTTGATGCGGATAACCTTCCAGATGGCGAAGACATGTTGATTGCGGATGCGCTGTCGATCCGCGAAGCCTTGCGCAACCTCATTGACAATGCGATCCGCCATGGCCCGCCCGACAACACGATCGACATCACACTGGACATCGAAGATGATGCATTGGCGCTGAAGGTCGAAGACGCAGGGCCCGGCGGTGCAATGGCCCAGACCATTACAATATTTAGTGCCACTGATACCCCCGCTATGGCGCCCGTTATCGCAGAATTCGAGGCGCGCAATCCCGATGTGACGATTGTGTATGAAGAATACCAGACGGTTGCGTTGCACGAGGCTATGTTGGCTGGAGCGGCACCTGACGTGGTTATCAGCTCGGCGATGGATCTACAGGTCGATTTGGTTAACCGGGGTATTGCTAGACGGCTCGATATGCCCGAATTCGAAGCACTGCCAGAGTGGTCCATCTGGCGTTCCGAACTTTTTGGGTTCACTTTTGAGTCGGCCGTTATTGTTTACAACAGCGAATTGGTTGCCCCTGAAGATCTGGCCAACGAACACCGCGAACTGGCCAGTTTCATTCGCAACCATGGAACAACGCTGCAGCGGCGTATTGGCATTTACGACCTTCGCAGCTCTGGAATTGGTTATCTTTTTGCCACGCAAGATGCCGAACAGGGGGTGCAGGCACAGCGGATCACCGAGATCCTTGGTCAAAGTGGCGTGCGGACGTTTTGCTGCACCTCTGATATGGCGGCGGCGACAGCATCTGGCGAAATCTCGCTTGCGATCAACGTGATTGGTTCTTACGCGATGTCGCTGGCGGCCCAAGACCCACGCGTGGGGGAGCATTTCTTGTCTGACTACAATCTTGTCATGGCCCGCAGCGCGTTTATACCCGAAATTTTGCCCAATCCTGCCGCTGCCGAACTCTTTGTAATGTTCTTGATCTCCGAAGACGGACAGCGCGTCATCGCAACCCAATCGCAACTCATTCCGATTCTTGAGGTTGCGAAAATTGACGGCTGGGCCTTCGCTCAATTGCGGGCCCAAGAGGGCAGTTTCCTGCCCATTTGCCTTGGACTTGGACTTGGACTTGGTCTGCTAACATATCTCGACAATCTCAAAAAGAACAATTTTTTGGAAGGATGGGATGCCTCACTGCGGAGTTCACGATGAAAGCTATTCGACGAACTGGTTTCTCACCGGTCCCGTCGCCCTCGCTTTATGACATAATGCCAATCATAGATTGATTTCTAACCGAAAGCGGACTTTTGGACGCCAGGCAGCATCGGTCAATATGGTCTCCTGGACTAAGCCGCTCTCGCGGCAATGGCGCGGGTCTGCGTGCCTCTGAGGTGACGAACCTTAAGGTGCGGGACATCGACAGGGACCGCATGCTGATCCATGTCGAGCGGGGCAAAGGCGCTCGGCGGGCATGTGGCGGCTTCCACCAAATGCGATCACCATCATATCGCATATAACAGTTGCAAAAACCGGCATTGCCCGAAGTGTCAGGGACCAGCCGCGCGTGACTGGATGGCGGCGCGGGTAGATGATCTGCTGCCGGTGGCAGTATTCCCATCTGGTCTTCACGTTCCCCGGCGAGATTGCAAAGATCGCCTATTGGAACAAGAAGGTGATCTACGGCCTCTTGTTCAGAGCGTCGGCAGAAACGGTGACAACCATCGCCGCCGATCCCAAATGCCTTGGTGCCCGTGTTGGCATGACCAGTGTCCTGCATACTTGGGGATCAGCGATGACGCATCATCCGCCTGTGCATATGATCGTGCCTGGCGGCGGACCGGAAGCCGTTCTGGCATATCTCAGCCGTTATACACATCGGATAGCAATCTCAAACAGCCGCATTATCAGCGCTGATGCCCAAACCGTTGCCTGTCAATGGAAGGACTACAGGGTCAAGTCCGGGGATCGCATGAAGGTCATGCGGCTGAACACGGGCGAGTTCATCCGCCGGTTCCTGATCCATGTGCTGCCTGACGGTTTTCACCGTATACGCCACTACGGTCTGCTGACCAGCGCCACCCCGCTCGGCACCAGGGCCGCAGGCTGCTGCGGCACCGCGATGCGCGTCTTGTTCCCCTGCCCTGTACTTTGAGCGTGCAAACCCTATGTAACCCTACATCGTCAAACGGAGTGACCCATGCGCCTTACGGTATATTCTATGATCGTCGCCCTTCTCGCGACCACGGCTTCGGCCGGCTCGATCAGCTTTGACAACGGCTGGCGCGAACAACGCCTGTCCTTGTTCAGCTCGAACGACTACCGGTTCGGCACCAACCTTAGCATGGTGTCAGACGATTCGATCTCGCTCGCCTGGACCCGGATTGCCCAAAGCGATTGGCAAACCAGCGGCGCCTCGTGGAGTTGGACCGTCGATCAGTCGGTGGCGCCCACGGACCTTTCCCAAAAGGGCGGCGATGATCGCAATATCTCGCTTTATTTCGTGTTCGTGCCGCAAAGCACCGCGCCCAAACTTCAAAACGCCAATATCAAAAGCCTTCTTGGCAATGATGAGGTGCGGATCATTCAATACGCCTGGGGCGGCAATCACCAGCGCGGACAGGTGATCCCGTCGCCCTATGGCCCCGCCGGACAGGGCGTCACCATTGCCCTGCGTCAGGCCAGCACCGGCTCGCATAGTGAAAGCGTCGATCTTGCCGCGGATTACAGCCGTGCCTTTGGCGGCGAAAAAGGCGCGCTTGTCGGCTTGGCGGTGTCCGGCGATAGCGACGACACCAATAGCGTCATCCGCGCCGCGCTTGGCAATCTCAAACTTCGCTAGATCTCGGGGTTCGGCAGGCTCTCGAACGCAAGTTTGAGGGCATCGCCCCAACCGTCGGAAATGGTGGCGAAATACGGGTCATCCGCCTCGATCCGCAGGGTATTGTCACTGCTGAAACTATCGGCGTCGTAAAAACACACATCCAGCGGAAGACCGACCGACAGGTTGGCCTTGATGGTGGAATCAAAGCTCACCAGCATCAGCTTCATCGCATCGGCAAAGCTCATGTCCCGGTCATAGGCGCGCACAAGGATGGGGCGGCCATATTTGGTCTCGCCAATCTGGAAAAACGGCGTCTCGACGCTGGCCTCGATGAAATTGCCCTCGGGATAGATCAGGAACAAACGCGGCGGACCGCCCTTGATCTGACCGCCAAGGATCACCGTCGCGTTGAAGCCGGAATCGGCGCGCTGCCCGGTGCTCGCGTGGGTGTCGATCACCCCGCGCAGGGTCTCTGCCACAAGGCGCGCGGCCTGAAACATAGAGGGCACAGACAGGATCGAGGGGTCGCGATCGTCATACGCCTTGGTGCGTTCCTCAAGCAGGCTGACAACCGCCTGCGTGGTGGCAAGATTGCCCGCCGTCATCATGACAAGCGCGCGCTCGCCCGGCACATCGAAACGGTGCAGCTTGCGAAAGGTCGAAATATTGTCGACCCCGGCATTGGTGCGGGTGTCCGACATGAAAACGATCCCGCGATCAAGGACCAACCCGACACAATAGGTCACCTGCGCAACCCTTCCCTTACTGTTGCTGCGTCACGCGAAGCGACACATCCATGCGTTCCTCGGCCAGCCCATAGCGGTGCCCCACAATCGGCGCGGCCTCGGTATAATCAAGACCGGTCGCCACCCGAACATACCGCGTGTCGGGCGAAATCGCGTTCGAGACATCAAACCCGACCCAGCCCAATCCATCGACATGCGCCTCGGCCCAGGCATGGGTCGCGCTTTGCTCGTCCTGGCCATCCATCCGCAAATACCCCGAAACATAGCGCGCCGGAAGCCCCATCGCACGCGCGCAGGCAATGAAGACATGCGCGTGATCCTGACAGACCCCATGCCCGGCGGCGAGCGCATCCTCGGCACTCCAGGCGATTTCGGATTTGCCGGTCTCATAGGCAATCGCGCCATGAACGCGCGTCGACAGGTCGTGCAGCTTTTCCAGATCGCTATCGCCTTCGACCATCCGCACCAACTCGCGACAGCCCTTGCCCGCGCGGGTATGCTCGGTCGGCTTCTGAAACAGCCAGAGCGGCGCAAGCCCCTGATGCACGCCAACCACCCCGGCGGTATCGCTCATCTCGACAATGCCTTCGGCGCGCACGACAAGCTGTGTCACCTCGGGCTCAAAGCTGAACAGGATGACATGATTGCGGTGGTGGTCGTCAAAGACCACCTGCTGTTGCCCGCCCTCGACCGTGATCTTCCAGTCGCGCACGACCTGACCGCGCGTCGGTTTCGGCGACAGGCGAATTTGCTGCACCCCGTAGGGCACCGGGGCGGAATAATCATAGCGGGTCGTGTGTTTGATCAAAAGGCGCATGGCTTATCCGTAGAACCTGTAATCAATCTCGATCTGGTTGCTCAGCGCCGACAGGTTTTGCAGCACCTCCTGCACATATTCATGCAGCCCATAATCAAAGATCGCGTTGATATCATGGCTTAGAAACCGTCGACACATGGTATCGACCACCTGATGACAGGGCAGGCGCAGGTCATAGTCGCTCGCCAGATACCGCAGGTTGTCGCGCAGCTTGCCGCAACAGAAATTAAGACTGCGCGGCATGCATTTGTCGAGGATCAGAAACTGCGCAATGCCGCGCGGGGTCACATCGGGGCCAATCGCCATGCGATACCCGCCCTCGGCACTGACCGAGCGCAGGATCGTATCCCATTGGACATTATCAAGCCGCGATCCCACGGCGGCGGCCGAGGGCAAGAGCACATAGTATTTCACGTCCAGAATCCGGGCGGTGTTGTCGGCCCTCTCGATAAAGGTGCCGATGCGCACGAAATCGTAAATCTCGTTGCGCAGCATGGTGCCGTGAATGGCGCCGCGCACAAGCGCGCTTCGTTCACGCACCAGAGCCAGCACCTTGGGCAGATCGCGGTCGCGCACCTTGCGCGCCATCGCGTCCTGCAACATCATCCAGCACGAATTGACCGCCTCCCACGCCTCGTGGGTCAGGGCGGTGCGCACCAGCCGCGCGTTTTGGCGCGCCTGCCCGACCACCGACAAGACCGAGGCCGGGTTATCAGGATCCCGCAGCATCCAGTCGATCGCAAGATCGGCCGTCACCTCGCCGTGTTTCTCGACGTAACCCTGTGACATGGCCCCGGCCTGCAACACCGACATCCAGTCATCGGCGCCACTTCCGGCACGGGTCAGCGCGATGCGCTGACCGGTTTCGATCATCCGCGCGGTATTCTCCGAGCGTTCAAGCAGACGCGCCATCCAAAACAAGCCACCGGCGGTTTTTCCAAGCATCGCTTAATCCTCCAGCACCCAGGTGTCCTTGGTGCCCCCGCCCTGCGACGAATTCACCACAAGCGAGCCCTTTTTCATCGCCACCCGCGTTAGACCGCCGGGGGTGACCTGAATGCCGTCTTTCGACATCAAAACAAACGGCCGCAGATCGACATGACGCGGCGCAAGCCCGGCCTTGGTAAAGACCGGCACGGTTGACAGGCTAAGGGTAGGTTGCGCGATGTAATTGCTCGGGCGCGCCCGCAACTTGCGCTCGAACTCCTTGAGCTCTTTCTTGCTCGCCGCCGGGCCGATCAGCATGCCATAGCCGCCCGATCCGTGCACCTCCTTGACCACAAGGTCGGAAAGGTTAGCCAGCACGTAATCAAGGCTTTCCTTCTCGCTGCACCGCCAGGTCGGCACGTTCTGCAGGATGGGGCGCTCGCCGGTATAGAATTCGACGATCTCGGGCATATAGCTATAGATCGCCTTGTCATCGGAAATCCCGGTGCCCGGCGCATTGGCGATTGTGATACCCCCGGCGCGGTAAACATCCATGATGCCGGGCACGCCAAGCGCCGACTCCGGGTTGAAATTCAGCGGATCAAGAAAGTCGTCATCGACCCGGCGATAAAGCACGTCAATCGGGCGATAGCCCCGCGTGGTGCGCATCGCCACGCGCCCCTCGACCACGCGCAAATCATGCCCCTCGACAAGCTCGACCCCCATCTTGTCGGCCAGAAAGGCATGCTCGTAATAGGCCGAGTTGAATATCCCCGGCGTCAGAACCGCGACCGTCGGCGTGCCGTCACACCCCTCGGGCGCCGAGGCCGCCAGCGACCGGCGCAGGTTGCGCGGATAATCCGACACCGGGCGCACCCGTGTCTTGCTGAACAGTTCGGGGAACATCCGCAGCATGGTCTCGCGGTTTTCCAGCATGTAACTCACACCCGAGGGCGTGCGCGCATTGTCCTCAAGCACGAAAAACTCGTCCGGCCCGGTGCGCACAAGGTCGATCCCGGTGATATGCGTGTAGATACCGCCCGGCGGCATGACCCCGATCATCTGAGGCAGGAACGCCTCGTTGTTGGCAATCATCTCGCGCGGCACACGGCCCGCGCGCAGAATTTCCTGCCGATGATAGATGTCATGCAAAAAGGCGTTGATCGCGCGCACCCTTTGTTCGATCCCGCGTTCAAGGCGTTGCCATTCGCGACCGTCGATAATGCGCGGAATGATGTCAAACGGGATAAGCCGCTCTTCGGCCTCCGACCGCCCATAGACATTAAAGGTGATCCCGGTCAGGCGGAACAGGTCTTCGGCCTCGCGCTGCTTGGCGCGAAGGCGACCCGCATCTTCCTGACTCAGCCAGCCATCAAAGGTCTTATACGGTCGGCGAACCGCGCCGTCATGACCATGCATCTCATCAAACATATCCATGATTTGATGCTTTCGTTGCGTCACCGCGCGCGCAATGCTGTTTTCGGACCAAAGAATAAAACCGCGCGGTTTTGCCGCCTTCGCGCCCATGAAATGCACAAGAATAAGGCGTTTTGCGCGATTTTCCGGCACAAGACTCGCCGCACTGGGCGTTTCCATCGGGCGCAGGCGCGACACCTTAATCCACTTATGGCGCACGAAATGCTGGAGTTACCCGCAAGGGCTGCATAAAACCGTATGAACCTGTATGATCAAGGCTTTCGAATGACCAAAAGCACAGACGCCGCCGACACGCCGGAACTCGCCCAGGATCCGCACCGGGTACGCGACCTCAATGAGCGGAACCTCGAATCCGCCATTGGCCGCGAAGTGCGCGCCTTTCGTCACCAAAAAGGCATGACCGTGGCCGATCTGGCCAATGCGACGGGCCTGTCGCTCGGGATGCTGTCGAAAATCGAAAACGGCATTACTTCGCCGTCGCTGACCACTCTGCAAATTCTGGCGCATGCTCTCAGCACGCCGATCACCTCGTTCTTTCGCCGCTTTGAAGAACGCCGCGAGGCGATGCATGTGAAAGCCGGGGATGCGGTTGAAATCAACCGTGCCGGCACCCGCTCTGGCCATCAATACAACCTGCTTGGCCATATCGGCAGCAACGCCTCGGGCGTCATGGTCGAGCCATACCTTATCACCCTGTCGGAAACCTCTGACGTCTTTCCCACGTTTCAGCATGACGGCCTTGAACTGCTCTACATGCTTGAAGGCGTGATTGATTACCGGCATGGCGACAATCACTACCTGCTGGAACCGGGCGATAGCCTGTTCTTTGACGCGGATGCGCCGCATGGCCCGGACGGGCTTGTGCAACTGCCCGCGCGGTATCTGTCGATCATCTGTTATCCTCAGGGCAACTAACCCCCCTCTTCGCGCCTGACCAATACGACATGAATGCGCCCCGCATTGCCGGGCGGATTTTGTCTTTTCTATGCTTGTTAAGAAAAAATGTTTCCTGCTAGTTGAATCAATTGTTTTCTGTGCTAGAGTTTTCTCAAACATGAACCAAGGAGAACCGACTCATGTGTGGCATTGTGGGCTTATTCCTGAAGGACAGCGCGTTAGAACCGCAGCTGGGCGCCCTTCTGACTGACATGCTGGTCACGATGACCGACCGCGGCCCGGATAGTGCCGGCATCGCCATTTATGGCGGCGCAGAGGCCGGCAAATGGACCATGACCGTGCAATCGGCCAATCCCGACACGGATTTTGCAACGCTCAAAGACGATCTTGCCGCCGCCCTTGGCGCGCCGGTCGAAATGACGGTCAAAGACACCCACGCGGTGCTTGAGATCGACGCCAACAAGGCCGACGCCGCGCGCGCCGCCCTTAAATCCCTGCGCCCTGATCTTCGCATCATGAGCTCGGGCGAAAGCATCGAGATCTTCAAAGAGGTGGGCCTTCCCGCCGATGTGGCCGCGCGCTTCGAGGTTTCCAAGATGTCGGGAAGCCACGGCATCGGCCACACCCGCATGGCAACCGAATCCGCGATCACCACCATGGGCGCGCATCCGTTTTCCACCGGACCCGATCAATGCCTCGTGCACAACGGCTCGCTCAGCAACCACAACAGCCTGCGCCGCCGCCTGATCCGCGAAGGCATGACCTTTGAGACCGAAAACGACAGCGAAGTCGCCGCCGCCTACCTGAGCTGGAAAATGGCCAACGGTGCCGATCTCGGCGGCGCGCTTGAGGCCTCGCTTGACGACCTCGACGGGTTTTACACCTTCGTTGTCGGCACCAAGGACGGCTTTGGCGTGCTGCGCGATCCGATTGCCTGCAAGCCCGCCGTGATGGCCGAAACCGATCAATATGTCGCCTTCGGCTCGGAATACCGCGCGATGGTCAACCTGCCGGGTATTGAGACCGCCCGCGTCTGGGAGCCCGAACCCTCAACCGTTTATTTCTGGAAGCACTGACCCATGCAGACATTTGATCTAGAGGCCGACGGGCTGCGCGCGCTCAATTCGACGCTGCACGCCCAAAAGGAACACACCAACGCAACCGCCTGGGAAATCATCAACCCCAAGGGCAGCCACGCGCTTGCCGTGGGCGTCGATGCCCCGCTTGATATTACCGTGCGCGGCTCGACCGGGTATTACTGCGCGGGCATGAACAAGCTTGCGACGATCCGCATCAAGGGCAATGCGGGGCCGGGCGTGGCGGAAAACATGATGTCCGGCAGCGTCATCATCGACGGCGACGCAAGCCAATACGCCGGCGCCACCGGTCGCGGCGGCACGCTTGTGATCAAGGGCAATGCCGCCTCTCGCTGCGGCATCTCGATGAAGGGCATCGACATCATCGTACATGGCAATATCGGCCATATGTCGGCCTTCATGGCGCAATCGGGCAACCTTGTGGTCTGCGGCGACGCCGGCGACGCGCTTGGCGACAGCCTCTATGAGGCGCGGATTTTCGTGCGCGGTTCGGTCAAGAGCCTTGGCGCGGATTGCATCGAAAAGGAAATGCGCCCCGAGCATATCGAGATCCTACGCGACCTACTGGCCCGTGGCGAATGCGATGCCGACCCGTCGGAATTTCGCCGTTATGGCTCGGCCCGCAAGCTCTATAATTTCAACGTCGACAACGCGTCGGCCTACTGAGGCACATTCAGATGACTGATCAATCGCCGAAAATTCCCCAAACCGTGCCGCGCCAATCCGCCACTTTCACCAATGAGATCAACTCGGAAATCCGCCGGGCTGCGGCGACGGGCATCTATGATATCCGCGGTGGCGGCGCCAAGCGCAAAGTCCCGCATTTCGATGACCTCTTGTTCCTTGGTGCCTCGATTAGCCGCTATCCCCTCGAAGGCTACCGCGAGAAATGCAGCACCAACGTCACCCTCGGCACCCGCTTTGCCAAAAAGCCGATCGAACTTGATATCCCCGTCACCATCGCCGGCATGAGCTTTGGCGCGCTGTCGGGCAACGCCAAAGAGGCGCTTGGCCGTGGCGCGACCCTTGCGGGCACCTCGACCACCACCGGCGACGGCGGCATGACCGAAGAAGAGCGCGGCCATTCCAAAACGCTGGTCTACCAGGTGCTGCCCTCGCGTTATGGCATGAACCCCGATGACCTGCGGCGCGCCGATGCGATCGAGGTGGTGATCGGTCAGGGCGCCAAGCCGGGCGGCGGCGGCATGCTTCTGGGTCAGAAGATCACCGACCGGGTGGCCGAGATGCGCACCCTGCCCAAGGGCATCGACCAGCGCTCGGCCTGTCGTCACCCCGATTGGACCGGCCCCGACGATCTTGAAATCAAGATCCTCGAACTGCGCGAAATCACCGGCTGGGAAAAGCCGATCTATGTGAAAATCGGCGGCACACGGCCCTATTATGACACCACTCTGGCGGTCAAAGCGGGCGCCGACGTCGTGGTTCTTGACGGTATGCAGGGCGGCACGGCGGCCACGCAGGATGTGTTCATCGAGCATGTCGGCCTGCCGACGCTGGCCTGTATCCGCCCGGCCGTTCAGGCGCTTCAGGACATGGGCCTGCACCGCGAGGTTCAACTTGTGATCTCGGGCGGCATCCGCACCGGGGCCGATGTGGCCAAGGCGCTTGCGCTTGGCGCGGATGCGGTTGCCATCGGCACCGCCGCCATGGTCGCGCTTGGCGACAACGACCCGCGGTGGGAATCCGAGTATAACGCGCTCGGCACCACCACCGGCGCCTATGACGACTGGCACGAAGGCCGCGATCCGGCCGGCATCACCACCCAGGACCCGGCCCTTGCGGCGCGTCTTGATCCGGTTGCGGCCGGGCGTCGTCTGCGCAATTATCTGGCCGTTCTCACGCTTGAGGCCCAGACAATCGCGCGCGCCTGCGGTCATAACAACCTGCACAACCTTGAACCCGAAGACCTCTGCGCGCTGACGATGGAAGCGGCCGCAATGGCCCGCGTGCCGCTTGCCGGCACCACGTGGATTCCCGGTCAGGGCGGGTTCTGAAGATAACTGCCCCCGGCACAGATGTCCGGGGGCCAACCAGATAACGACAACAGGGAAAAGCAAAGACATGGCCAAGGATCTTGCTCAATTCGCCGCCGAAAACGGCGTAAAATATTTCATGGTATCCTATACCGATCTGTTCGGTGCACAGCGCGCCAAGATGGTCCCCGCCCAGGCGATTGCCGGCATGCAAAAGGACGGCGCCGGTTTTGCGGGCTTTGCCACATGGCTTGACCTGACCCCGGCGCATCCCGACATGCTTGCCGTGCCTGACCCCGAGGCGGTAATTCAACTTCCCTGGAAGCCCGAGGTCGCCTGGGTGCCCGCCAATTGTGTGATGAATGACGCCAAGCTTTCGCAAGCACCGCGCAACGTCCTTCTGCGCCAGATCGAGGCCGCCGCCGAACAGGGGCTGACCATCAAGACCGGCATTGAGGCCGAATTCTTCCTGCTTGATCCCACCGGGGTCGAAGTTTCGGACAAGTTCGATACCGCCGAAAAGCCCTGTTACGATCAACAGGCGATCATGCGCCGCTATGACGTGATTGCCGAGATCAGCGATTACATGCTCGATCTGGGCTGGGGCCCCTATCAGAGCGACCACGAAGACGCCAACGGCCAGTTCGAGATGAACTGGGAATTCGACGATGTGCTGGCCACCGCCGACAAGCATTCCTTCTTCAAGTTCATGGTCAAATCCGTGGCCGAGAAACACGGCCTGCGCGCCACCTTCATGCCCAAACCCATTCAGGGGCTGACCGGCAACGGCTGTCACGCGCATATCTCGATCTGGGACAAGGCGGGCAAGACCAACCTCTTTACCGACGGCACCCACGACCTTGGCATGTCCGACACCGGCTGGCATTTCCTTGGCGGGATCATGAAACACGCCTCGGCGCTTGCGGCGATCACCAACCCGACCGTCAACAGCTATAAGCGCATCAATGCCCCGCGCACGATGTCGGGGGCCACATGGGCGCCCAACACGGTGACATGGACCGGCAACAACCGCACCCATATGGTACGCGTCCCCGGCGCCGGGCGGTTCGAATTGCGCCTTCCCGATGGCGCGGCCAACCCCTACCTGATGCAGGCGGTGATCATCGCCGCGGGCCTGTCGGGCATCAACACCAAGGCCGACCCCGGCAAGCGGCTTGATATCGACATGTACAAGGACGGCCACACCGTCAAGGATGCGCCGCCCCTGCCCCTCAACATGCTCGACGCCCTGCGGTATTTCGATCAGGACAGCGCGCTGAAATCCGCCCTCGGGGACGAGTTTTCAGCAGCCTTCATGAAGCTCAAGCATCAGGAATGGAATTCGTTCGTCTCGCATTTCTCACGTTGGGAACGCGAGAACACGCTCGACATCTAACTCCCCGCCGCCTTTTCCCGAGGGCGGGGCACCTGCGCCGGACCCGCATTTGCGACCGGCGCAGTTTTTTATCTGCAACCGCCTGTGCGGGTCTTATGCCAGAGGGCGCAGACCTGTATCAAATAGCTGGCAGATGTTTTCATCAGAAAACACCCCTTAATCGTGCACCCGCCCTTCACCGCAGCCGCACGATCACGTCAGCTGCAACCGCAGCATTCAGAAAGTCGGGCGGGAAACGGTCATTCGCTGCGGTTGCAAGCCTGATTTGCGCATATTCCGAAAGCGGTCCTTCAACTGGTAGCTAATTCGCATTTCCGTTCTGCGCTGCGGCGGTCACGTCAGAACCCTATCAAGGCATTCTACACAACGCGGCGAATATCTGCATTCACCGCAGCCCTGCTAGAAACTGTCAAGGTTCAGCATGGTTTTGCCAAGGACTTCTGTACACTGGAAGGCCAGCACTCCAGTGCCTTGGCGGGTCTGATCGGAAACCGCCGTTCCCGACTCCATGACCAATCTCCAGACAAGCGCTCTACGTTGCTCAGACTATTGTCCGAGGTTCCAGATGTCGCGATGGAGGTGCCAGCCCCCGTCGATCTGAATCCAATGTACCACGTACTTGGCGGCGACGACAACGCGCGCGCCGTTCTCGCCCGGCGCGGAGAGAGTGAGCGTACCAACATCAAGTGCGCTGTCGCCGGTGGCGATCACTTCGGCTGCTATCAGGTCTAGGTCAGCGAGCCCGCTTTCAATAGCACCCGCCCAGAAGGCGGCGATCTTCTCGCGGCCGTCGATACGCGCTCCGCCCGGCGGCAGGATCGCAGCATCCGGCGCATAAAGATTAGCGACAGCGGCGCTGTCGCCGGCATTGAAGGCCGCTTCGAACTCGAGCGAGCGAGCTTCAATTGCCTCGGTCACACTGTCGGCCAATGCGGGAAATGCGGGAAATGCCAAGAGTGCAAAGGCTGTCGTCAAGAGAAATGATTTCATATCAATATCCTCGCTTAGTCGACACTGAACGGAGTGTCACCGTTTTTGAAATATAACATATAAGCGAGAAGAATGCATCCTTTCCCGCGTTTGCAATTGGCAATATCGGTTGTGATTTGAGCTTCCTCCCCTAGGCACCTCTCACGCTTGGGACCACACCATGAATGACAATTTCTTACGGACGTGACCGGGCAACCCCGGAAGTTGACACCCACTCAACGCCCACTTCGTCCTGCTCTGCCGTCATTGAACCCAAGAGAATGCTGCGTTGTGCACGAATGGCTGCAAAGCGAAAGCTGCGATGCGGCGATTGATACAATGCCGGATATCCGCTCAGGGCCGATTACCACAAGAATCCGTCCTCTCCCTTATCAGCCCCTCTTTGCCGCTTCTGATACCTTAGCTTACAGATACCATTAAAATTTATTCCTTTTGGTTAGCTTAGCTGATAATTATAACCAAGGTCACAGCCAGACACCCACCCGAAAAGGGGCCCGCCCGTGACCGCCGCCCAAGAAACGCTTGATGTCACCGTCCATCGCGGCACCACCCGTGGCGCGCGCTATGACAGGTTTGAGGTCCCCGCCCATGAAAGCCAGACGGTGCTTGATGTGGTCTCGTGGATTCAGCAATTCGCCGATCCGACGCTGAGCTATCGTTTTGCCTGTCGCGTCGGCATGTGCGGCTCTTGCGCGATGATGGTCAACGGCACCCCGCGCTGGACCTGTCGCACCCATATCAAAAAGGTCGCGCCGGACGGCAAGCTGTTGATCGAGCCGCTGCGCAATCTGCCGGTGATCAAGGATCTTGCCGCCGATATGGACCCGTTCTTTGACAAATGGACCGCCGCCGAGGCCCAGCATCACCCAAGCCAGACCCGCCATGACCCGATCGAGGCGATTGACCCGACCGACGCCACCCGCGCCGAGGCCGATCTTGGCGTCGAATGCATCAACTGCGCGATCTGCTATGCCGCCTGTGACACGGTGGCGGGCAATCCCGATTACCTTGGCCCCGCCGCCCTGCAACGCGCCTGGACCCTGCTGAACGATAGCCGCGACGATGGCCGTCAGAGCATCCTTGACGCGGTCTCGGGCACCGGGGGCTGTCACAACTGTCACTCGATGGGAAGCTGCGCGCAATATTGCCCCAACGAGCTTAACCCGATGCGCGCCATTGCCGGACTGAAACGCGAAACCGCGAAATCGTTTTTCAAGGGTAAACGCAATGCTTGATCTGCGTCTTTACATGCTGCAACGGCTCACCGCGCTTGTGATGGCGCCCTTGGTTCTGGGCCACCTCGCGGTGATGATCTATGCCATTCAGGGCGGGCTAAGCACCGCCGAAATCCTTGGGCGCACACAGGGCAGCGCGCTTTGGTTCGCCTTTTACGGCCTCTTCGTCATTGCCGTTTCGATCCACGCTGCCATCGGCCTGCGGGTGATCGCGCATGAATGGCTCGCCCTCAAGGGCGCGGCGCTCTCGCTCCTCACATGGGGCGCCTGCGCCGCCCTGCTCTTTCTTGGCCTCAGCGCCGTCGTCGCGGTGACCGTGCCATGAAGGCCCCTGCCCGCTCTCATCCGCTTTGGTTTGCCTTCGTGCTGCACCGGGTCTCGGGGCTTGGGCTTGCGCTGTTTCTGCCCGCGCATTTCTGGCTGTTGTCACAGGCGCTGAGCAACCCCGCGCGCCTTGACGGGTTCCTCGCCTTCGCCGAAATGCCGCTGGTCAAGCTGGCCGAATTCGGCCTCGTCTTCCTGCTTGCGGTGCATATGTTCGGCGGTCTTCGCCTTTTGGCGCTTGAATTCCTGCCCTGGTCGGACCGCCAGAAAACCCTCGCGGCGGGGGCGGTTGGCGTCGCTTTCCTGATCTCCACCACCTTTTTCCTGAAAGCGATATAGCCATGGCCTCCCCCACAGAGATTGATCGCCATGACACCGATATCCTGATCATCGGCACCGGCGGCGCGGGGCTTTTCGCGGCCCTTCATGCCCAGCAATCCGCACCGCCGGGCACCCGCATCAGCGTCGCCGTCAAGGGGTTGATCGGCAAATGTGGTTGCACCCGGATGGTGCAGGGCGGCTATAACGTGGCGCTTGGCGGCGGTGACACGGTCGAGCGGCATTTCATGGATACGATCCGGGGCGGCAAATGGCTCCCAAATCAGGATATGGCCTGGAAGCTCTGCGAACAGGCGGTGGTGCGTATCCGCGAGCTGGAAAACGAAATCGGCTGTTTCTTTGACCGCAACCCGGACGGAAGCCTGCACCAGAAGGCCTTTGCCGGCCAGACGGCGGATCGCACCGTGCACAAGGGCGACCTTACGGGCATCGAGATCATCAGCCGCCTGATGGAACAGGTGCTGTCGCGCCCGGTCGAAAAGCTTCAGGAACACCGCGCCATCGGCCTTATCCCGACGGCGGACAAAAGCGCGCTTGCCGGGGTGTTGTTCATCGACATGCGCACCGGCCGCTTTCGCCTTGTGCGCGCCAAGACGGTGATGATGGCGACGGGCGGTGGCCCGACCATGTACAAATATAACACCCCCTCGGGCGACAAGACGATGGATGGCCTCGCCATGGCCCTGCGCGCCGGGCTTGAACTGCGCGATATGGAGATGGTGCAGTTTCACCCAACGGGCCTTTTGGCAGGCGATCACACCCGGATGACCGGCACCGTCCTCGAAGAGGGTCTGCGTGGCGCGGGCGGGCAATTGCTCAACGGTGCACAGAACCGCTTTATGTTCGATTACGACCCAAAGGGCGAGCGCGCCACCCGCGATGTGGTCAGCCGGGGCATCTATTCCGAGATGCGCAAGAACAACACCTCGGAAAATGGCGGCGTGTTCATTTCGATGGCGCATCTCGGCCCCGACAACGTGCGCGCCAAGTTTCCCGGCATGGTCAAACGCTGCGCCGATAGCGGCTTTGATCTGGCCGCCGGTCTGGTCGAGGTGGTGCCGACCGCGCATTACTTCATGGGTGGCGTGGTGGTTGATGCGGACACCCGCACCGCGCTTGAAGGGCTTTACGTGGCCGGAGAGGATGCGGGCGGCGCGCATGGTTCCAACCGGCTTGGCGGCAACGGCGTGGCCAATTCCACCGTCTATGGCGGCGTGGCGGGCGACACGATGGGCACCGACATCCGCAAGATGGGTGCCCTGCGCGATCCGTGCCCCACAACGTTGCAGGCCGAAGTTGACCGCGCCCTGCACCCGCTCACCCGCAAGCCCGATCTGGTGCAACCCCTGCGCCACACCCTGCAAGAGGCAATGTGGGAAGACGTCGGCGTCTTGCGCACAGAGGCCGGTCTGAACCGCGCGCAAACCCGCGTGGCCGACATTTCAACCGCCCTGATGGAGGTCGGCGTTGCCCCCGACAACCTCGCCTTCAACCTGACATGGCATGACTGGCTGAATTTGCGCTCGCTTTGTGATATATCTCAGGCGATTGCCCTGGCCGGCCTTGAACGCGAAAATTCCCGCGGCGCGCATTACCGCGAGGATTTCCCCGACGAGGGCGACCTTGATGCGTCTTACTTCACCGTCGTGACGCAAACCGGCGACGACCTCGCCGTACGCCGCGACCCCGTCGATTTCAGCATCGTTCGCCCCGGCGAGACCATCCTGCCCGACGGCGAACCCGAAACACTGGTAGCTGCACAATGATCGCCATCGACCTCATTCAAAAGACCGCCGAAACCCTGATGGACAAGGCCGCCATCGAGATCCCCGATGACTATCTCACGGGCCTCAAATCCGCCGCCGCCACCGAAGATGGCGACCTGTCGTCTTTCGTCCTGCAAGCGATGCTTGAAAACTATCAGGCCGCCAAGGAAGACCGCCGCGCCATGTGCGGCGATACCGGCACCCCGCGCTGGTACGTCAAGATGGGCAACGAAACGCGGATCGAAGGGGGCCCCATCGCGTTAGAGGCCGCTTTGCGCCGCGCCACCGCCAATGCCACCAACGGCGTGCCCTTGCGGCCCAACCGGGTGCACCCACTCTGGCGCACCGATCACAACAACAACGTCGGCATAGGCGCGCCCGAGATCGAATACGGCTACGAGCCGGGCGGCGAATGGATCGACCTGATTACCGTTCACAAGGGCGGCCTCTTTGGCACCGATTACCGCATGCTGTTCCCGAGCGACGGCATTCAGGGCATCAAACGCTTTTATCTCGATAGCCTTGTCGCCTTTGGCAAACGCGGCCTCGCCTGCCAGCCGGCGATCATCGGCATCGGCCTTGGCGGGTGCAAGGATACCTGCATGGTGCTTGGCAAGCGCGCCGCCTGTCTTCGGGTGGTGGGTGATCGCAACCCCGACCCCAAGATCGCCGCGCTTGAGGATGAATTCAAAGAGCTTGGCAATTCCATCGGCATGGGCGCCATGGGCTTTGTCGGCAAGAACATGGTGATCGACTGCAATATCGAGGTCGGCTATTGCCACACCGGCGGCATGCAGATGTCGGTGCATGCCTTTTGCCTCTCGTCGCGCCGCGCGGTGGCGCGGGTACATGCCGACGGGCGGGTTGAATACCGCACCGATCCCGATTGGTTCACCGATTATCAGCGCCGCGATACCGTCGAGTGGGCGCCGGACATGGCCGCCGCCGAATGAGTGCCACTGGCCCCCTCTGCGGCATTCGGGTGCTTGATCTCACCCATGTGCTGGCCGGGCCCTATGCCACCGGGCAACTGGCCCTGATGGGCGCCGAGGTGATCCGCGTCGAGCGACCCGGTAGCGACGATTTCGTCCGCACCCACGGCGGCACGCCGGACATGCGCGCAAAAGGTCTTGGCGCGTCCTTTCTCAGCCAGAACAGCGGCAAGAAATCCGTGGTGCTTGATCTCAAATCCGACGCCGGGCGCGCCGCTTTCCTCGATCTCGCCGCCAGTGCCGATATCGTGACTGAAAACTTTCGCCCCGGCGTAACCGAGCGCCTCGGCGTCGATTACGACAGCCTGCGCGCGCGGCGCGAAAATATCATCTACGCAAGCCTGACCGGCTTTGGCCCCGATGGCCCTTTGGCGGGCCGTCCAGCCTATGATCACATCCTGCAAGGCATTTGCGGGCTGATGGCAATGACCGGCACGGCCCAAAGTGGCCCGATGCGCGTCGGCATGCCGATCGCCGATTACGTCGCGGGCCAGGTGCTTGTCTCGGCCCTTCTCGCGGCTTTGCTCGAACGGGCGCGCCACCCGGACATCCCGCAACGGCTTCATGTTTCGATGCTCGAAGCGATGACCACCTTGATGGGCACCTATGCGCTGAACCATGAAACCACCGGGCAGTTGCGCGGGCTTGACGGCAACCGCGCCTTCTCGGATTCACCGTTTTCCGGGCGCTTTGAGACGCGCGACGGGCAATTGGTGATCACCGCCAATACCCCGGCTCAGGCCGCGCGCCTCTGCGCCGCGCTTGCGCGTTCCGACCTGCTTGACGCCCCGGCGCCCGAGGCCGAAACCGCCCTCCAATCGCTCTTCCTTGAAAAGACCGCCGAGGATTGGGAAACCCTGCTGGCCTCGGCAAATGTGCCCGCCGCCAAGGTCCTGACCCTGGCCGAAACAATGGCCCACCCGCAACTTGCCCAAAGCCCGGCCTGGCGCCCGATGACACAGCCAGAGATCGGCATGACCCTGCGCGCGCCCGCGCTGCCGTTTCGCGCGCCTTGGGCGCCGCGCACCCTTGCCCCGGCTCCGACATGCGGGCGCGACACGTCCGAGATCCTCGCCACCCTTACCCCACAGGAGGCCCCCCGATGAAAGTGCGCGAAGTCCGCCTGAGCACCACCCCGACGCCAGAGGCCATCGCCGATCTGCGGCTTGGCGATATCGTCTATCTCGACGGGCTGCTCTATACGGCGCGCGAAGGCGTCTACATGCGCGCGCTCGAAGAACAGGCGAATATCCCGATGGAATTGCCAAGCCAGAGCGCCGCCAATTTCCACTGCTCCCCCGCCGCCGCCATTCGCGAGGACGGTAGCTTTGACATGGGCGCGGTAACCGCCACCGCCTCGTTCCGCTTCGCCAAATGGCTGCCGGAATGGATCGCCAAGACCGGCGCGAAACTGATCATCGGCAAGGGCGGCATGTCGTCCAGGGACTACAAGGAATACTTCGTGCCCAACGGCGCGGTCTACCTCTCGACCGTCGGCTATGGCACCGGCGCTTTGCTGGGCCGCGGCATCGAAAAGGTCGAGGCCGTGCATTGGCAGGACGAGCTTGGCTTGGCCCAGGCGATGTGGGTGATCCGCTGTAACCGCATGGGGCCCTTCATCGTCGCCTCGGACATGGAGGGCAACTGCTTGTTCGAGCGCGAGAACGCCAAGATCGTGCAAAACCTCGACCGCGTGTATGAGGGCACCCGCCCGGCGGTGCTCAAACGCTATGGCGAAACCGATGATCGCTCTGACGAGGTGATCGGCTAGCCGCACGCAAGACGGGCCAGCGCCTTCGGCTTGATTCCGGGCTGAGTCGACAAGAAAACCCGATGTGTAATAAGCGCAATTTGGCCCCGCCCGCTACAATAGCTCACGCGCCAGCAACACCGCGCCTGACACAAAGGTCATCACAATCAGCAACCGCCGGAACACCGCATCGGGCAGCCGTCGAAAGATCGCGATGCCGATCTGTGCGGCGGCAATCGCCACCGGCGCCGCCAGTGCAAGATAGCTCAGCGTCTCGGCGCTATAGGCCCCCTTGAACGCCAAAAGCATCGCCGTCAGCCCCAAAACCACAAAGTTGAACGGCTGCAACACTGCGCGGGTCTCGGCCTTGGGCCAGGGCCTGAGCGCGCACCACATCATCGGCAAGGCCCCCGATAGCGAGGCCGCACCGCCCAGAAGACCGCCCAGAAACCCCACCACCATATCAAGGTAAGGCGTCGGGCGTTCAAACCGGGGCAAGACCGTGCGCAGGCTGAAATAGCCACCATAAAGCAAAAGAAAGGCGGCAATCACAAGCTTGAGCGTGCGCGCATCCAGCACCGAGAGCGTCAGCACGCCAAGCGGAATACCCACCAGCGCCGGCAGCAGGAACCGCGCCAACCGCCTCGGGTTTTGGCCAATCGCATGGCGCACCACCCAAAGCCCCTGTGTGCCGGTGATCACCGAGATCATCACCACCACCGCCACCGCCTGCACCGGGGGCATCACCGTCAGGAAAAATCCAAGCGCGAAAAGTGCGGTGCCAAAGCCGGCAAGACCGTTGATCAACCCGCCCGCCGCCGCCCCGGCGGCCACGTAAGCCATCACCTCCGGGCTCACGGCGTGCCCTCCTTTTGCTGGGGCATCTGTTGGAACACTCCGATCCTGACCGCCTCCAAAAGCGCCTTGTGAATCTCTTCGATCACCGGCAGGCGCGGGTTGTCGCGCCGATAGGCCAGGGTCAGCCGCCGCGCCGGCGCCCCCTCGGGCAAGGGCAAGCGCTTGAGCGGCAGCGGATTGAAATCACGGACACAGCGCGCGGGCACAATCGACACCCCAAGCCCGGCCAGAACCATGCTTGAAATCGCCTCAAGCCCCTCAAGCTCCATCGTGGCATTCACCCGGATACCGCTTTCCTGAAGCCAGCCGTCGATCAGATTACCAACCACCGCATCGCGGCTGAAGCGGATGAACGGATAGTTGGCGAGCAATTCCAGCGGGTCATTGCTTGGCATATCCTGCGCCGCGATCAGCTGCATCGGCTCAAGCGCGATGTCGGTATACTCCATGTCCGGCGGCAAGGGCCGGTGCCGCGACAGGATCGCCGCATCCACCGCACCGCGATCGACCTGCGCGATCAACTGCGTGGTCAGGCCCGGAAAGATCCGCACATGCAAATCCGGGTAACTGTCCTTGAGACGGCGAACCGCCAGCGGCGTCAACCCGGTCAGCGTCATCGGCACCGCCCCCAAAAGGATTTCGCCCTGAAACCCCGCATCGCCAATCACCGAGGGCACGATGGTGTCATAGGCGCGCACGATCTCCTTCGCCTTGGCCACAAGCGCGCGCCCCACCGGGGTAAGCTGCGGCGTGCGCCGACTGCGATCAAACAGCGTGACCTGCCATTCCTCTTCCAGCATGCGCATTTGCTGGCTCACGGCGGCATGGGTGATGAACACCGAATCCGCCGCGGCACTGAAGGTGCTATGTTCTTCGACCGCAATCAGGGTTCGCAACCGCCGGATTGACATGACGCCCCTTTATCGTAAGTTTATCTAACAAATGCTGTAACGCAATATTGCTTATCTTAAGGTTCTCTTAACGATACTACTGAACCCAACGGCGTTGCAATGAGCCATTGATAATGGCCGGATAAAAAGACAGTGGAGGAGAAAATTATGACTTTCAAAAAGCTGGGCGCGGCCTGCGCCCTTGGTCTTGGCCTTTTGGCGACAACCGCCATGGCCGAATACCCCGAACGCCCGATCAACATGGTCATTCCCTATGGCGCAGGTGGGGCGACTGACATTTCCGCCCGCACCATCGCCGAGCCTTTGGGCACGGCCGTGGGCAAACCGCTCGTGATGTCCAACATCACCGGCGCCGGCGGGGCCATCGGCTCTGTTGCGGTGCAAAACGCCAAGCCTGATGGCTATACCATGCTGTTCGCCCGCGTCGGCTCGCATTCCGTCAACCCGGCGATGAAGGCCACCCTGCCCTACAGCCTCGATGATTTCCGCTTTGTCACCGTCTATGAAATCAACCCCGTCGCCTGCGCCGTGCGCCCCGATTCCGGCATCAACTCCATGGAAGACCTGATCGCCAAGACCGAATCTGACGGCACCACCTATAGCTCCTCTGGCGTTGGCTCTCTGCTGCACCTCGCGGCGGTCTATGTGCTGTCGGAATACGGCGTCGAGAACCCGCTCGATAAGGCCACGCATATCCCGCAAAAAGGCGGCGGCGCGGCGGCAACGGCGGTTCTCAATGGCACTGCCACCTTCCTGTGCACCAACACCTCGGCCCTGGCGAGCTTTGTCGCAAATGGCCAGCTCAAGCCGATCCTTATCACCACCGCCGAACCGGTGCCCGGCTTTGACGCCCCCACCTCGGCCGATGTCGGCAAACCCGGCCTGACCCAGCTTGTCGGCTGGACAGGCATTGCCGGCCCCAAGGACCTGCCCGATGATGTCGCCGCCAAATGGGGCGAGTGGATGGCCGCCGCCGCAGGTGACAAGACCTTCGTCGATCAGATGACGGCGCGTGGCTCGGTGATCAACGTCATGAGCCCCGAAGACGCCAACGCCTTCATTCAAAAGCAATACGAAACCTTCCGCGCCCTTGTCGACAAACTAGGCATGCGGATCGAAGGCTGATACCACTTTGAACAGACCGCCGGGCGCCCGACAACGCGCCCGGCCACCAACAAAATCAATCTGATCGGGGAGGATCGGAGTGAGCATTCGCACAATACAGGTGCATCTTGGCATCGGGGCCTGCCTCGTCGCCCTTTTCTTGATCCTCTACGGCATTCCAAACTGGGTGTCCTCGCCCAGCAATGTCCGCAAGATCATCCTCTCGCCACTGTTCTGGCCCTATACCATCGCCGGGCTGACCGGGCTGGTGGGGCTTGGCCTTATCCTCTTCGGGCGTGGCCCGGATGATGACGACACCCCCGTCAACGAGGCCATAGAAGACCCGCGCGCAGGCATGATGCGACTCGCGGCGATGGCGGTTCTGATGATGGTTACCTTCTGGGCTATGCCGCGCATCGGCATGGTCTGGGCCTCGATGGGGGCCTTTGCGGCGCTCGCCTTTCTGGTCAAGACCCGCCACCCCAAAATCGCCCTTACCTGCGCCTTGCTGGTGCCGCTGGTGCTTTATGCCTTCTTCGCGCATGTCGCCAGCGTCGCCATCCCGCAGGGCAATTTCGTGAGACTTCCATGAGCCTTTTGGATAGCATCATGGCAGGCTTTGCGCTTGTCGGTAATTTCAACGCCTTCCTGTCGCTGGCCATCGGCATCGTCATCGGCGTGGTCGGCGGGGCCATTCCCGGCATTTCGGCGACCATGGCGGTGGCGCTCGCCCTGCCCTTCACCTTTCCGATGCAGCCGATCAACGGCATCCTTCTGCTGCTTGGCGTCTACAAGGGTGGCATTTTCGGCGGCTCCATCCCGGCGATCCTGATCAAGACACCGGGCACGCCGGCCTCGTCCGCGACCATCCTTGATGGTCACCCGATGGCCGAACGCGGCGAGGCGGGGCGCGCCCTTGGCATGGCGCTTTGGGCCTCTTGCACGGCCGATCTCATCTCGAACCTGTCGCTGATCCTCTTCGCGGGCTGGCTGGCGTCCTTCGCGCTCAACTTTGGCCCGCCCGAGTTTTTCGCCCTGATGCTGTTCTCGCTGACCATCATTGCGGGCGTCTCGGGCGATAGCCTTCTGCGCGGCGCGCTCTCGGCGCTTCTGGGGCTGTTGCTGGCGACAATCGGGCTTGATCTGGTCTATGGCACCAACCGCTTTACCTTTGGCGACCCAAGCCTGATGGGCGGGCTCAATTTCATCGCCGTGCTGATCGGGTTGTTCGCCATCCCCGAGGTGATCAACATGGTCTGGCACCCCACTGGCCATATCGGCAAGGTGCAATCTCTGGGCAACAAATGGGTGACCTTCGCCGATTACAAACGCTGTTTCCGCTCTATCGTACGCGGCAGCTTCATCGGCGTCTTTCTCGGCTCTATCCCAGGCATCGGCGCGGCCCCGGCGGCGTTCCTGTCCTATTCCGAGGCGCGGCGCAAATCGCCCAACAAGGCCAACTTCGGCAAGGGCGAGATCGAAGGCGTCGCTGCCTCCGAGGCGGGCAACAACGGCGTGGCCGGCGCCACCCTGATCCCGCTGCTGGCGCTTGGCGTGCCGGGCGATGTGATCACCGCCATCATCATCGGCGCTTTCATGGTGCACGGGTTGCAACCGGGTCCGATGATGTTCGTCATGAACGTCGATATCATCTATGGCCTGTTCATCGGGCTGATCTTCAGCTCTGGCTTGCTTTTGATCGTCGGATCACTGGCCATTCGCGGCTTTCGCCCGGTGGCCGACATCCCCAAGCGTATCCTGATGCCCTGCGTGCTGGTGCTCTGCATCTACGGGGTTTTTGCCGTGAACAACAACATCTTCGATGTGGGCGTGATGTTCGTCATGGGCTGGGTCGGCTTTGTCATGAGCCGCTATCACATCCCCGCCGCGCCCTTCCTGATCGCCTTCATCCTCGGCCCGCTGCTCGAAGACAATTTCCGTCAGGCCATGCTAATGTCCGGCGGCAGCCCCGAGATCCTGCTGCGCGGCCCGATCACATGGTTCTTCTGGGCGCTCACCGTGATCACCGTCGTCGCCATTAGCCGCGGCACCCTCAACAAGGCCCGCGAAGCCGGTTAGGCCCCGTCGATGCTCCAGAACCGATAGCGCCCCTGCCCCGTGACCTCGCGGATCAACCCGTGGTCGGTCAGCCATGTCAGGTTGCGTTGCACCGCCGCGCGGCTGGCCCCGGTCAGATGTTCCGCCATCGGCGCCGACACCAGCGGCCATTCCACCAGCACCGCCAGCAACTGCCCCGGCGTGCGCCCCGAGAGTTTTGCCGTGCGGTCGCGCGCCTCGCTTTGCCAGCGTTCCAACTGATCAAGCTGGCGCGTCGCCTTGAGAATGGCGCTCTCTGCGCCCTCGATCCAGGCTCGCAACCGCGCCTCTGGGTCCTTTGGCCCGCGCCCCGCACCGGGCAACGAAAGCGGCACAAAGTTCGCACCGCCCCGGCATTCCCCCGCCGCCAGCCGCGCCGCCGTCACCGCCGCCTCAAGCCGGTCACCCTGATGCCCAAGCCCCGCCATCGGCCAAAGGTAAAACCCGAACGCCGCGCGCACCAGCGGATGCAAGTCACCCGCCGCCGCCATCACGCTCTGCCAACTTTCAATCCGCTCGCCAAGCGGCTCTGCCCCCTGCCCCGGCTCGTGCCGTCCCAGAAAGGCCTGCAGCCCCTCCTCCGGCCCCGGCCCGCTCGACAGCCGCCGCATCGCCCACCCAACCCTTGCAAGGGCCTGCGCATCCTCCTGCGCCCCCGCAAGGCGCAACGACAGCCAAAGCGCCAAACGCTCTGGCGTCACCCTCTCTCCTGCAAACCAGCTTAGATCCGCCGCCACGCTCAGCGCCAACCGGTGGCGCCAGCCTTTTGGCGCACGCAACAACCGGTCATCAAGCGCCCCAAGCCGCGCCGCGACCCGCGCCAAGAGCAAGGCCAAAGCCGCCTGCGCCCTTTCCCAGGGTACGAGCTGATCGCGCTCTGACACGGCCACTCTTGGCAAAGGCGCAAGCATCGCCTGATCTTCCGGCTGGCCGGGCAGAAACCAAAGATCGTCGGAATCCTCATTCATATGCGCAAAATACTACTATTTTGCTTATTACAAAAGGGCCTCATGCCCCATAGTCGTCGAACGCCCCCGGCACCATATCCACCCAGAAAGCAACCATCTCAGTGTCTGACATCAGCGGCTATGGGTCCAAATAGGGCAATTTGATAAGAGAGTGCTTCTGGCTCATCGTCACCGTTGAGGAGTGAACGATGAGAAAGACACCGAAGAGCCCTGGCGAGAAGAGCGTCAAGGACATCAAGCGCGCCACGCGCAAGCAGTGTTCACCTGAAGAGAAGATTCGGATCGTTTCAGATGTGATCCAAGATCTGCATTCACCACACGGATCGCGGACGCCAATACTGTGCGCACGGCTATCAGAAGATCCTGCGCCGACACGGCTTTCGCATGTTGATGAACAGCAAAAATAATTGTTACGACAACGCCGCCGTTTTACGTCGGGAAGACAACCCCCCAGACTGTTTTCCAATCCGCCGCATCTTCTGGCCGAGCATTACGCAGAGTTCGCCGGAAAATTATGTCCGACTGACGCCCCAATCTCAACTCATGCTGGTTACTTGCGACACTACCCACAAGAAAGCCTCTTCAAGAACGGCCCTGTCAAAGGCCGTAATAGCTGCGATACCAATCCACGAACCGCTTTACGCCGGTCTCGACCTCCGTGGTCATTTCCACCCCGGTGAGATCACGCAAAAGTTGGGTTTCGGCCCAGGTGGCGGGCACATCACCAGGCTGCATGCCCATCATGTTTTTCCGGGCCTCGCGGCCGATGGCCTTTTCGATGGCTCCGATGAAATCCATCAGGGCGACCGGCTGGCTGGCGCCGATATTGACGACACGGAATGGCGCCACCGGGCTCAGGCTGTCGTGATCCCCGACAGGTACCTCCCCCGGGGGACACTCGGCCAACCCGAGGATCGCCGTGACCAGATCGTCGATATAGGTAAAGTCACGCCGCATTTCGCCGTTGTTATAGACGTCGATCGCCTCGCCCTTCAAAATCGCGCGGGTGAATTTGAAATAGGCCATATCCGGTCGGCCCCAGGGGCCATAGACGGTAAAGAACCGGAACATGGTGATCGGCAGCCCGTAGAGATGCGCATAGGAATGCGCCATCGCCTCATTGGCCTTTTTGGTGGCCGCGTAAAACGACATCTGGGTGTCGACCTTATCGGTTTCGCGATAGGGCATTTGCGTGTTGGCACCATAGGCCGAACTTGTCGACGCCATCAGCATATGTTCGGGCGGATAGGCACGCGCCGCCTCAATCAACTCGAAGGCGCCGATCAGGTTGGCCTCAAGATAATCGCGCGGGGCGTCAATTGAATGGCGCACCCCGGCCTGGGCCGCCAGATGGACAACCCGGTCAGGCCGATGTTCGGCAAAGACCTCCATCAACAGGCCGGGCTGTTCCAGCTTGCCGTGCACCGGCACATAGGCCTCATGCGTCACCAGTTGATCCAGCCGGTGCTGTTTCAGCGCCGGATCGTAATAGGCATTGAGAGAATCAAGGCCGATCACCCGCCACCCCGCATCCAGAAGACGCAAGCTAAGATGATATCCGATAAAGCCGGCCGAGCCGGTAACAAGAACAGTCTGCATGGCTGTGCTGGTAGCCACCACAGACCCCGGTGTCAAAACCTATCCCGGCCCCGGCAGGATATTTTGATGCCGTCCAGAACAGATCTTCACAGGTCGACCTGTGATGTGCCGCGCTCAAACCATAAAGAGACCCCCTGACTGGGGTTTCGAGAAAAGCCGACAGATACCAGCAGGCCCAATGCCCCGGCATGGCGCCAAAGGCCCTCTGCGCGCCGGAACCGACGCGCAGAGGCTTGGCTTAGCTGTTCAGAAGCGCCTGAACGATCTGCTCTGCGGCCTCTTCGGCGCTCAGCTCAACCGTGTTGACCGTCAATTCGGCCTGTTGCGGCGTTTCGTAGGGGCTGTCGATACCGGTAAAGTTCTTCAGGTTGCCGGCGCGGGCCTTCTTGTACAGACCTTTGACATCGCGGCCTTCCGCGACCTCCAGCGGCGTGTTGACATAGACCTCGAAAAACTCGCCATCCGCCAACATTTCGCGCACCATCTGCCGCTCGGCCCGGAACGGCGAGATGAAGGCGGTCAACACGATAAGGCCGGCATCGGTCATCAGCTTGGCCACCTCGCCGACACGGCGGATGTTTTCCACCCGGTCCGCATCGGTAAAGCCAAGGTCGCGGTTCAGCCCGTGGCGCACGTTGTCACCATCCAGCAGGAAGGTATGCTTGCCCAGAGCGTGCAGCTTTTTCTCGACGATATTGGCGATGGTCGATTTGCCCGATCCCGAAAGCCCGGTGAACCAGACGACGCGGGCCTTCTGGTTCTTGCTTGCGGCATGGGCGTCGCGGTCAACGTCAAGCGCCTGCCAGTGGATGTTCTGGCTGCGGCGCAGCGCGAAATGCATCATGCCGGCGGCGACGGTCGCATTGGTCATGCGGTCGATCAGAATGAACCCGCCGAGATCGGGATTGTCGCAATAGGATTCAAACGGGATGGCACGGTCGGTCGAGATATTCACCACACCGATCGCATTGAGCCCCAGGGTTTTTGAGGGCATCTGCTCCAGCGTGTTGACGTTGACCTCGTATTTCGGCTCGGTCACCGTCGCCGTCATCGTCTGGGTGCCAACCTTAAGCAGATAGGGGCGACCCGGCAGCATCTCGGCTTCGTCCATCCAGACCAGGGTCACCTCGAACTGATCGGCAACCTCGCAAGGCGCATCCGACCGCGCGATGATATCGCCGCGCGAACAGTCGACCTCATCGGCGAAGGTCAGCGTGACCGACTGGCCCGCCACCGCCTCTGGCAGCTCGCCATCATAGGTGACGATGGATTTGACACGGGTGGTCTTGCCCGAGGGCAGCACCCGGATATCATCGCCGGGGCGCACGACGCCCGAAGCGATCTGCCCCGAGAAGCCGCGAAAATCGAGGTTGGGGCGGTTGACCCACTGCACCGCCATGCGAAAGGGCTCCTCCTGCATCTGCGCCACGTTGACCGGCGCGTCCTCCAGGTGGCCCATCAGGGTCGGGCCCTGATACCACGGCATGTTGTCCGAGCGGGTGACGATATTGTCGCCCGCCAGCCCCGAGATCGGCATCGGCAGGAAGGACTCCATCCCGATCTGCTTGGCAAAATGCGAGTATTCCTTGACGATCTCGTAAAACCGTTCCTGGCTGTAATCCACCAGATCCATCTTGTTCACCGCCAGCACCACGTTCTTGATGCCGAGCAGGTTGACCAGATAGGAATGGCGCCGCGTCTGGGTCAGCACGCCCTGGCGCGCATCAATCAGGATGACCGCAAGGTCGGCGGTCGAGGCGCCGGTCACCATGTTGCGGGTGTATTGCTCGTGGCCGGGGGTGTCGGCGACGATGAACTTGCGCTTGTCGGTGGCAAAAAAGCGATAGGCCACGTCGATCGTGATGCCCTGCTCGCGTTCCGCCGCCAGACCGTCGACCAAAAGCGCGAAATCAATGCCCTGCCCCTGGGTGCCGTGCGCTTTGCTGTCATGCTCCAGATGGGCCAGCTGATCTTCAAAGATCATCTTGCTGTCATAGAGCAGGCGCCCGATCAGCGTCGACTTGCCGTCATCGACCGAACCGCATGTGATAAACCGCAGCATGGTCTTGTGCTGGTGCTTGAGCAGATAGGCCTCGATGTCCTCGGCGATCAGCGCATCGGTCACATAGGCCTGATCTGTCTGGGCGGCATCTGTTTGGGTCATGTCGGACATCAGAAATACCCCTCTTGCTTCTTTTTCTCCATCGACGCGGCCTGATCGTGATCAATCGCGCGGCCCTGGCGTTCCGATGTGGTGGTCAGCAGCATTTCCTGAATCACGTCCGGCAGCGTCGCCGCAGTGCTCTCGACCGCGCCGGTCAGCGGATAGCAGCCCAGGGTGCGGAAGCGCACCGATTTCATCATCGGCACTTCGCCATCCTGCATCGGCATCCGCGCGTCATCGACCATGATCAGCATGCCATCGCGCTCGACCACCGGGCGGGGGGCCGAGAAATACAGCGGCACGATCTCGATGCCTTCAAGATGGATGTACTGCCAGATGTCCAGCTCGGTCCAGTTTGACAGCGGAAAGGCGCGAATGCTTTCGGTCTTGGATTTGCGGGTGTTGTACAGCTTCCACAGCTCCGGGCGCTGGTTCTTCGGATCCCAGCGGTGGTTGGCCGAGCGGAACGAGAAGATGCGTTCTTTCGCACGCGACTTTTCCTCGTCGCGGCGGGCCCCACCAAAGGCCACGTCGAACTTGTACTTGGTCAGCGCCTGTTTCAGACCTTCTGTCTTCCACATATCGGTGTGCAATGCGCCATGATCGAACGGGTTGATCTGCTTTTCCACCGCTTCGGGATTCTGATGCACAATCAGATCCATACCCGCGTCTTTGGCCGCCTTTTCACGCAGCTTGTACATCTCCTGAAATTTCCAGGTCGTATCCACATGCAGCAAGGGGAAGGGCGGCGGCGAGGGATAAAAGGCCTTTTTCGCCAGATGCAGCATGCAGGCCGAATCCTTGCCGACCGAATACAGCATCACCGGGTTTTCGGCGTTTGCCACGACCTCCCGCATGATATGAATGCTTTCCGCTTCAAGCCGCTGCAAGTGCGTCAGCATGCGTGCGTTGTCGGCACCTTCCGGTGCGGCCGTCTCTGGTGTTGTCATGACAATGACCTCTTCAAATAGATTAAAGGCTCTTTGACAAAATTCTGCGCCATCGGAAAGGGCAGGACATCAAATAGGCATGAACAATTGGCACTTTTTTCACCGGCAGTGCCTTAAAGGGCGTGAACTGGCTCCTTTTGAGCGGTCCTGCGCGGTTCGTGCCGTGGCCGGACCGCGCCCTGCCCCATGACCATGATAATGGGGCTTTCTTGATTGGGTTTGATGCGGAGGGGCAGGGGCAGGGGCAGGTGAGCTACCCCCTGGGAAACCGGCCCTGCTTGAAGGCGCATCGGGCGTGTTCGAGCGGGAAAGCCGAAAGGCGCCAGAAATTGATGAAGAGCAGGACCACTTCAGTCTCTTGTTGAGTGACAATAGCCATGGATAGGTGCACATCCACGAACCGAATCCAACAGAATCCTCCTGCTGAAGAATCCCCGAGCGGCCAAAAGTTCTATTGTGGCTTGCGTTTGCTTAGCACCGCGTCAAATTCCCAGAACAGGGGCGTCAAACCAAGGGTCGTATTTTAAATTAATTATTTCAATAACTTATACAATAATTCAGCCGGAAACGCCAATTGGCCCTGTGGATAACTTTCACACTACATTTAGATTCTTCTTGCCGGACTTACAGGATCGTGGCATTTCCATTCTGACGGCAAAACGCGTCAGACACGCTGTACGCCGTCAGAATGACCAAGAGCCTTAATAAGGGCCAAGACTAGGCGGCAGTACATGGATGATCGTAACGTTGGATACGCACAAGGTATAGGCTCTTCTGATATCGGGGCGTTTGCAGACAATCTGGCCGAATCTTTGGATCGCCAGATGAAAATCGCGTTCGAACCCGAAGAACGAAAATCCTTAAGGTGGTTCAGCTCAACTGAAGTTGCCGGATTGCTGCGCGTCAGCACGTCCAACCTCCGCAATCGTCACAAAGACGGCAGCTTTCCAGAAGTTCACACAGACAATCGCGGGCATAGGTTCTATACGGCCGAAGAGGTTGATAACCTGCGCGATATTCTTGGTAGAACCGGGAAGAACGCTGGCGCCTACCGGCCCGGGCGTGTCGACGGCGATCGGCTTCAAGTCATCTCGGTCGTCAACTTCAAAGGTGGCTCATCCAAGACAACCGCCACTATCCATCTGGCGCAACGATATGCTTTGCGCGGTTACCGTGTGCTCGTTCTGGACCTTGACCCGCAGGCCAGTCTGACCACTTTTTTCGGTTTCCGGCCCGAGCTTGAATTCGCCGATGGCGGCACGATTTATGACGCCCTGAGATATGAGGACCAAGTCCCCCTCTCAGAGGTCATCCAGAAAACATACTTTCATAAGCTCGACATGGTTCCGGCTGGATTGATGTTGTCGGAGTACGAGACCGAGACGGCAAATGCACTCGCACGTCGGGTACAGCCCATATTTGCTGAGCGTCTCTCTCTCGCCTTGGAAGAGGTTGAATCCAACTATGACATCGTCCTGATCGATTGCCCGCCACAACTGGGTTTTCTCACTTTGACTGCTTTGGCGGCCTCCACCGGCCTTCTGGTGACGGTTGTCCCGGGGATGCTCGACATTGCGTCGATGAGCCAGTTCCTGAAGCTTGCGTCAGAGACGGTGAAGGCCGTCGAAGAAGCCATCGGGCGAAGGGTTACCTGGGATTTTGTCAAGTTCCTGATCACGAGGTATGAGCCCTCGGACGGCCCGCAGACCCAAATGGCTGGGTACTTGAGATCAATTCTCGCCGGTCAGGTCATGACAGAGCCGATGTTGAAGTCGACAGCAATCTCAGACGCTGGAATGACCCAGCAGACCGTCTATGAGGTTGACCCGAGCCAGTTCATTAGAAAAACGATTGATCGTGCTCTGACCAGCGTAAACGGCGTCGCCGACGAGCTTGAGCAAACGATCCAGATGGCATGGGGGCGTCGCTGATGGCCCGGAACATTTTCAACCAACCTCCAAAAGACGATCAGCAGGCAGCAGCCCCCTCCCCTGCCCCAGCAAAACCTGCGAAGCTATCAGGCTCTGTCGGTGGGCTGCGTGACTCGCTTCGCGAGATAACAGCCAACTCGATTAGAGACATCGACCCTGCGCAGATCGACATGGATGGCCTGAGAGATCGATTGGTGCTGGAAGATAGCAGCATCGACGAGCTGGCCGAGAGCATTCGCAAGCATGGCCAGCAAGTGCCTATCATGGTCCGACCCTCGAACCAGCCGGACCGATACCGCATTGTCTACGGTCGGCGCAGGCTTGCCGCGATCCGAAAGGTTGGCGGGGCGGTCAAGGCAATCGTGCGGACATTGGACGACGATGCCTCGTTGATTGCGCAAGGCCAGGAAAACAACCTTCGTTTGGATCCATCATTCATTGAAAAATCATTGTTTATCAAAGAGATGCAAGAAGCCGGGTACAAACCGGGCGTTATCCAGGATGCTCTTGGGTTGACGCGGCAAGGTGTATCGAACCACCGTGTTGTCATCGAGCAGTTGCCCGCTCAGCTCATTCATCTCATCGGACCAGCCCACGGTATCGGGCGGCGACAGTGGGGTGACTTGGCCGCTTTCTCTGAGAAGGCGAACCTAGTGGAAATAGCTGGTGAAACAATCGCCACCCTGCCCGGCGATACGCCTAGCTCCGAAAAGTTCAACGCGGTGTACGCGGCATGCTCAAGCAAAGTCCGAGGCGCTGCAAAGTCGACGAGTCGCGGCACAACGACCGTCGTCAATGATGAGAACGGCAGCTACGTCGGGACACTTGCCATCGATGACAAGGCGATAGCCGTCAAAGTCGCCCGAAAGGACAATCCGGAATTCAGCCAGTGGTTCGAAAAGCGCGCAGAGGCGACGCTCAAGCAGCTCTTCGAAGAATGGCGGAATGAGCATGGCACGGGGTCCTGACCCTGGCCATAATGAAAAACACGAACAGAGGAGAGCAGCGAAGACCATAAAGAAAAGAGCCCCCCAAAGTTTCCCCTGGAGAGCCCTCATCGTCTGATTAGCATCTATGATGTAGCAACCTCCAACAAAACGGTCAAGTGCCACCGATTCGGTGGACCTCTTTTTATTGCCTTTTCTCACATAAAATCGTGGGAAGAGCCGGGGAAGTATTGGGCCCAATGGTCCTTGTTCACATAACATGGCATTCACACAACTATCGATCGAAACCGCTGGTGCTATAGCAGCACCCAAATCAACGACGTCATCCGAGACAGACATCTGGAGCATCTTCAGAGCTCTCAGAGACGCCCGCAGCCTATTTGGCCTTCGCCCAGGTCACATTCATACACTCCAAGCAATGCTCAGCTTCCTGAAGCCGGGTCACGGCGAAACAGTTTTCGCCTCCAACAACTCGATCTGCCAACGCGTTGGCGGGATCGACGAACGTACACTTCGTAGGCACATCAACCGATTTGTTGAACTTGGCTTCATCAAGCGCAATGATAGCTCGAACCGCAAGCGCTACCGCGTTCGCTCATCTGGTGGTGAGTGTATCAGCTACGGCTTGTCACTGGCCCCCCTGCTCCAACGTGCCAGCGAGCTTTTAACCCTCGCACAGGAGATAGAGCATAATCGACGCGACCAGATCTTTGTTCGCAAACAGATCCTGACAAAGCTGGCTCATCTCGAAGAACAATATCCTGAGAACCCATTCATCCAGCGCGTTCGCAAAGCGTTACGCAGAAAGCTGAGTCTCCCTGAATATCGTGCGCTACTCGCCGCTGCGGATGAAGAATGTCGGCGTTTGTCCACCGCGGCAGACACCCCCGAAACGGTGATACTGCCCGTCAATGACGGACAAACTGTCCGGCATCAATCTAGGTCTGTAAAAGTAAAAAAAGATTTAGAAGGCGCTCAAGATGTTGAAACGTTCGAACCACGACTGCTAACAACGGTTTGCGATCAAGCGACATCCTTCACAACCAGTGAGCTAAGAAGTTGGCTTGACATCGAAAGCCATGCTCGAACTCTCGCACCAATGATGGGTATTCACCCAGAAACATTCGAAAAAGCAAAGAATGCCATAGGAGCACGCAAAGCATCATGTGCAATCTTTATCATACTTCAGCTTGGTAAGCGCATCAGAGACTTTGGAGCATATTTCCACAGTATTACTTTGGGCCAAAGGCAAGATCAGTTCGATCCTGCGTCCCTGATCAGACGTCTGTCAAAAGCCGAAACGCGCGCGACTTAACGTCCACCGCGGTGGACACATATCGTGCAAACCCACTCGGCCTGGTATTCGGCAAGCATTGTGGCGCCTTTGAAAATCAAGCGTAAGCTCGATAACATAACTCAATCTAGAGGCCAGGATGAAAGTTCACAATTAGATCAAACGTTCGGTGCAATCTCTCCAGATAGAAACAGAGAACGTCCACCACGGTGGACGTCACAACACCTAAAGCTAACCAGTCTCTATAAACATACCGAGAAATCCGTCACAATCCCCGACCAATAAGGGCTCTCTCATAGCCAATTCGGCGCGAGCTCGCATCACCCGGCCAGATCAACATCGCCAAAGAGATTAGGGAAGAGGCGCTCTCGATAGTCCAATGGGAACGCCAGCCGCACCGGCGTCTTCGGAGAAACAGATTTCAGGTATCCGGCGGCCGTCAATTTGCTGAGTGTATTGCGTGCCGTACGCTCGGACGTCTTGAGAACGACTTGCGCGTCCCCACGATCCAGAGCGCCATACCGAAGGACGGCAGAAATCAGATCGGGCGCACCCTTGTCGTCGATGGTATCCAAAACGAGACGTCGGTAGCGTTTGTCCAGCCCTCCGAGGTCGAACAGCTTAGTCGAGAACATGATCTGGTCGAGCGTCACGTTAAGAAACCATTCACTGAACGTCTTGAGTGCCGCCTGTGACAGATTCCCGCCGTCTCCACGTCGTGGACTGTCCGCCAAATCCATCATCCGCTTGTACTCACCGCGATCCGTCAAACCGCGCGCCAGGCCACGGGACACAGACCACGACCCTTGGCCGCCAATTCCGGCGGTGAAAGCCATGGCATGCGACATCAATCTGCTGACACGCCCGTTTCCATCTGGGAAGGGGTGGATATAGTTCAGCCGATGGTGGGCCGAGGCGATCGCAATAATGCGCCCGCTGGATGATCGTGCCGCAACCTGAAATCTCTTGTCGAAATGATCCATGAACGCCGCGACGCGAGATGATGAAGGGGGCAGGTGGCGCCCCACCGCGACGTCACGATCGTTGTCCTGGCGCATGCGTCCAGGAACGATCGGCTCTTGCGTCCCATCGGGATGTTCGATCATCCGAAACTCGTCAGGCATCTCATCGTAGAAGCTCTTATGAACCCAGGTCAGGAATTCGACGGAGGTGGGGCAGGGCAGGGTGCCTTTGCGGTGCATCTCGTCAATGGCGCGTTGAACGATGACATGAGCCCGGGCCTCCAGGGCGAGGGGGCGGATTTCTTCTTCAAGCTCAGCGTCGGCAAGCGCCCGTTCGATGTCGCGAGGTCGCGTGTTGTGGCCCTCGATCAGGTTAGAGTAATAGCAGTTCATCACGCGGACGAGATCCGCAAGCTCGGCTGCGCTATCCGGGTGCAGCCCCAGTCCCAATCCAGTGGCCTCCCTCTGAATGTCGACCGAAAGGTCTGCCAATTCTGTGGGAATATGCTCCTCAAAGAAGCAGGGTTTTATTCTGGTCGGCGTTTCCAACATTCTTGCCGGTCTTCAATTAAGGAAAGTAGTTGGTAAAACTAGATAATTTCGGGTCGAAAGCAAGTTTATGCCGATCTTGCGTGCCGATCAGCCCAGACCTTGCGGTTCCAAGGAATGTGAAAGCCTCCTCCGGGGTTTGTAGCAGGCAGAAGAGGGATCTTTGGGATGCTTTTGACGGGCTCGGGTCGGGTTCCGATCAGCTTTTCCTGACAATCCCCGCGCAATATCCCGGACCTGCCGAGCTGATTTGAGGACCGCTTTTTGACCGTGAAATCACGTATGTCAGAGTAATGTGCAAAATAGCCAAATAATGCGCGTTAAGATTTCTACCCTTATGAACCTAATCAACTTTCAGGAGCGAGGATAAATCACCTCTAAGGGCGCCAGAGGGTCCCTCTGAGCGCCCTTGAGGGTAAACCACGCGAAGTGGTCCTCAGCCCGCAGGCGTGCCACCCTCGCCTATATCCCAGAATAGACCCGCCATAAGGCGCAGCGCGTCGCGACAGACCGGTTTGAGAACGTGCTCATCAGGGGCATGTTGCGAACAGCCGCGATAGGAATGCGGCACCCAGACCGTGGGCAGGCCAAGAATATCGGTGAAACAGTCATTGGGCAGCGACCCAGCCAGATTGGGCAGGATATGGGGCGCTTGCCCCGAGGTTTGTTCAAGCGAAGCGGCAACAAATTTGACCCAAGGGTGACCCGGATCAAGCCGCGTGGCGCGGAAAAACCCGCGATCATGCGGTTCAATGCGCACCATGTCAAAGCCATGCGTGTCAAGGTGACGGCGCAGGGCGGGCAGGATGTCTTCGGGTGTGGTGCCGACCACATAGCGCAACTGACAGGTGGCGCGGGCATGGGCGGAAATCGCGTTGACCGGGGCGTCGGGCACGCCGCTTTTCATCGCAAGGATGGCAAAGCTGTTCCAACCATAGGCGCGCTCGACCGGGGTCAGGCTTTCTTCGCCCCAATCAGGGTTGATCGCCGGGCCATCGCCGCCCTCGATCGGCAGGCCACGCAGAGCGGCGCGCACATCATCGGTCAGGCTATCGGGGCGCCATTCGGGGATCTGGATCTGGCCACGGGCATCGGTGATGCAAGACAGCGCCTGCGCCAGGATCATCGCCGGATCAGCGAGAAGGCCGCCCCAGTTGCCCGAGTGATGCGCGCCGTTCCGCAGATTGACGATCAGATCAAAGGTGACCCCGCCACGCGAGCCCATGAACATGGTCGGCGTTTCGGGTTGCAGGCGAGGGCCGTCAGAGGCGATCAGCACATCGGCGCTGAGCTGTTCCTTATGCGCGGCAAAGAATTCGGCAAGGCCGGGCGAGCCGGTTTCTTCGCCCGTTTCGATCACTATGCGACAATTGAAGCCAAGCGCGCCACGGGTTTTCAGAACCGCGTCGAGAGCGGCGATATTGATCAGGTGCTGGCCCTTGTTATCAGCGGTGCCGCGCCCGTAAAGGCGGTCGCCTTCCTCAATGACCTTGAAGGGATGCAGACCCGCGCGCCATTGATCGGTCTGGGCGCGGATCACGTCGCCATGGCCATAGCTAAGCACGGTCGGCAGGTCATCGCCCTCGTGCCGCTCGGCGATCAGGAAGGGGCCGGCATTGGCAACGGGGTTGGGATAGGTCTTGCAGGTGAATCCCATCGCCGTGAGGCGGGGCAGCATCGCCTGGTTCAGGTAGCGGGTCAGTTCAGGGGCCTGATCGGGATTTTGGCTTTCGGTCTCGTAAGTGACCAGCTCGGCAAGCTCTGACTGGAAGCGATTTTCGTCGAAATAGGCCGAAATAGTGTCGATTGCTGTGCTGCGGGTCATTGCGGTGTCTCTTGGTTTATGGCGTCGCCCCAAGGCGACATGATTTCGGTACAGCCCGAGTTGGCCGTGCCGAGCCGCATCACGCCGGCAGGGCAGGCGAAGGCATAGGGGAAGGGGCTTCGCCGGGTGGTGTGAACAGGGTGATCGGCGCGCAGGCGCTCGATAACCTCGGACGGCAGGGTGTCGTCGGCGACGATTGTATCGCCGCCCGAGACATCAATCCGGGGGTGGTGAAAGGCGTCGGAGATATCCATGTCGAAATCGGCGACAAAAGACGCCATTTGGGCCATGGCAGAGACTATTTTACGCCCACCTGAGGCGCCAAAGGCAAAGCGGGTCTCGCCCGTTTCGCCAAGGATCGGGCAGACATTCATCAGGCAGGCCTTGTTCGGGCCAAGCGAGTTGGGGCGCTCCTGAACTGGGTCAAACCACATGATGCCGTTGTTCATCAGGAAACCGGTAGAGGGAGAGACCACGCGAGAGCCGAAGATCGACAGAAGGGTCTGGGTTTGCGAGACCATGTTGCCGGCGCGATCCACCACTGAGAAATGCGTGGTGCAGCCGGGGGCATGCTCGGTTTCGCCGGTGTCGCCCATTTTGCCAAGACGGGCGGCATAGGCAGATTTCAGGCCCTCGGCATAGGCGGCGAAGGCCTCTGGCTTGGTGCGCATGTCGCGGGTTTCCATCAGGGCGAGAGCCTGTTGGAAGGTCGGCCCGGCGGTCAGGCCGGGGGGGACATGAAAGCGGGTTTTGCGATAGTCAAAGCTAAGCGGGTCGAGCATTTGGGCGCGGTAGGCGTGCAGGTCGTCGACCGTAAGGCAGCCGCCCTTGGCCTGAATGTCGCCGGCCATGGCGGCGCCGAGATCGCCGTCATAGAGCGTGCGCGCGCCGTGGCGGGCGATCTGGTCGAGGCTGTCGGCCATGCGGCTCTGATCCAGGCGTTTTTCGGCCAAAGCGGTCCAGCCGCTGATGGTCGGCCATTGTCCGTCCTCAAGAAATAGCGCGGCGGCGTCGCGGTCTTGGGCAAGCGCGCGGGTGCTTGAGGCGATGACGAGGGCGGCGTACCAGTCGACCAGCAGCCCCTGTTTGGCGAAGGCGATCGAGGGCGCGAGAAGATCGGCCCAGGGCAGGCGGCCAAAACGGTCGTGCATCTGGCCCATGCCATCGACAAGGCCGGGCACGGCGACGGCGGTGGCGCCTTGAACGTTGCGATCATCGAGCACCTCTTCCCAAGGAAAGAGATCACCGGCGATGCCCTTGCCGGTCAGCGGGTAATTGGCGGGATCAAGCGAGGCGGGCGAGCGCATGCCGTAGTTGAGGGCCTGCGCGGTGCCGGTTTCGGCGCGCCAGAGCATGAGGGCGCCACCACCGGCGGGACCACTCATCCAGGGCTCTAGCACACCGATGGCGAAGGACACGGCGACGGCGGCATCAACCGCATCGCCCCCGGCGGCCAGAACATCGGCCCCGGCCTGGGCGGCGAGGCGATGCTGGGCGGCGACGACGCCGTATTCGGTTTCAATGACGGTTTTGCGGGTGAGCATGCTGCGCGAGAGGTTGTCGGACATTTTTAGCCCTCCTTGCCTATGAACATCGGGCCGGTCGGGTCGTGCAGGTGGCATTCGACGTGACCCAAGGGCGTGGGAAGGGCGCGCGGGGCTGTGGCTTTGCAGAACTCGGTCGCCTTGGGGCAGCGCGGATGAAAATGACAGCCAGAGGGCGGATCAATCGGGTTGGGATAGGCCATGCCAAGTTGCGTATCGGGCACGCCAAGACCCGGTTCCGGCGTGAGGACGGATTTCAGAAGCGCCTGCGTATAGGGGTGGCGGGCGTGGTCGAACAAACCGCCTACCTCGGCCTCTTCGACGATGCGGCCAAGGTACATCACCGCGACGCGGGTCGCGAGGTGTTCGACCACCGCCAGATCGTGGCTGATGAAAAGATAGGTGAGACCGAATTCGCGGCGCAGGTCGCCCAAGAGGTTGAGAATCTGGCTTTGCACAGAGACATCAAGCGCCGAGGTGGGTTCGTCGCATATCACGATTTCGGGCTTCATGATCAGGGCACGGGCGATGGCGACACGCTGACGCTGACCGCCCGACATCTGGCTTGGGAAGGTGTTCATCACGCGGGCGGGAAGGCCGACGATATCGAGGATCTTGCGTACCTCTTTATCCCAGCTTGCCGCGTCGCCGATGCGATGCACCCGAAGCGGCAACGAAACGATGTCAAAGATGCTTTTGCGCGGGTTTAGAGACGAATAGGGGTCCTGAAAGATCGGCTGAATCCGGCGCGCTAGGGTCATGCGATCCTGTGCGCCAATTTCCTGCCCGTCGACCAGAACCTGACCCGCCGTTGGGCTTTCCAGACCAAGCAGAATCTTGGCGAGGGTGGATTTGCCACAGCCGGATTCACCGACAAGGCCAAGCACCTCGCCGCGCGGCAGGGAAATGGACACATCGTTGACCGCCGTCAGAGGGCGCGCCTTGCCAAAGAGGCCCTGTTTCACGCGGTATGTCTTGGTCACGCCGCGCAGTTCAAGAACGGGTGCGGCGGTTTCGGGTTTTGGCGATGTTGCGGTGGCGGGGGTCATGTGGTGGCCTCCTCTGCGTGAAGCTTGCCGTCGGCGTGGATGCAGCGAAAGGCATGGCCGCCGCTGGTATGGCGCGGGATATCGCCGCGGCATTCAAGCGTGGCATGCGGACAGCGGGTGCGGAATGCACAGCCCGTCACATCGCCGATCAGCGAGGGCACGATGCCGGGAATGGTGCCAAGGGTGCTTCCGCGTTCGGTCTTGCCGGGCAGCGGGATACAGCGCAAAAGCCCACGGGTGTAGGGATGCGAGGGGGTGTTGAACACCTCGGTCGCCGAGCCGGTTTCGACCAGCTCGCCGGCATACATCACCGCGACCTTATCGGCGACGCGGGCCACAACGCCAAGGTCATGGGTGATCAGGATCATCGCCATATTCATTTCGCGGCCAAGATCATAAAGCAGGCGCAGGATTTGGGCCTGAATAGTGACATCAAGCGCGGTTGTGGGCTCATCGGCGATGATCAGTTCGGGTTCGCACATCAGGGCCATGGCGATCATCACCCGCTGGCGAAGCCCGCCGGACAATTGGTGGGGATATTGCGAGAGACGGCTTGCGGCGGCGGTGATGCCGACCTTTTCCAAAAGCTCGATGGCACGGGCGCGCGCGGCCTCTTTTCCGACAGGTTTGTGCAGTAACAGAGCCTCAGTCAGCTGATCGCCGATGGTATAGGCCGGGTTGAGCGAGGTCATCGGTTCCTGAAAGATCATCGCCATGCGTGCGCCGCGCAACGATCTCATGGTGCGGGCGTTGGCGCGGGTCAGGTCGATGCCGTCAAACGTCATCTCATCGGCGCTGCGTTTGATGGTTTTGCCCAAAAGGCCCATCAACGCCAGCGAGGTGAGCGACTTGCCAGAGCCACTCTCACCGACGATACAGAGGGTCTCGCCGCGCTTGAGATCGAAATCGATGCCGCGCACGGCGTGGAGCGTGCCGCCGCCAACCGGGATATCAAGGGTCAGGTTGCGGACGCTCAGAAGGGGGTTATCCATGGCTCAGCTCCGGTTTTCGGGGGCGGTGACGTCGCGAAGACCGTCGCCCATGAGATTGATCGCCAGCACCAGAACAAACAGCACCGCGCCGGGGATAAGCACCATCCACGGCTCGAACAGCATCATGTTCTTGCCTTCCGAGACCATCAGGCCCCAGCTTGGGGTCGGGGGTTGCACCCCGAGGCCAAGGAAGGACAAGGCCGCCTCAAGCAGGATGGCGTGGGCCATTTCAAGGGTGACCACCACGATCAGGTTATTGGCGATATTGGGCATGATTTCCGACAGGATCACCCGCGGGGTCGAGGCGCCGATGGCACGGGCGGCGGCGACATATTCGCGGCCGCGGACCTGAAGCGTCGAGGCGCGCATGACCACGGCAAAGCGATCCCAGAGCAGGAAGCCAAGCACCATGATCACCACCTGAAGCGAGCCGCCGAGGATCGCCACCACGGCAAGCGCCACAAGCACCACCGGCATGGCGAGGCGTACGTTGATCAGGAAGGTCACCACCATATCGACGCGCCCGCCGAAATAACCCGCAGCGACGCCCATGGCGGTGCCAATCACGCCGGAAATCAGCGCGGCGATCACGCCGATCATCAAGGACACCCGCGCGCCATAGATCAGCCGGGAGAGGTAATCGCGCCCCAAGTGGTCGGTGCCAAGCGGATGCTCCCAATCGCCGCCAAGGAATACGGGGGGTTGCATGCGGGTCATCAGGCTCTGGGCATAGGGATCATGCGGGGCAAGCAGCGGCGCGAAGATCGCGACCAGCAGCAAGAGGCCCACCACAGAGGCGCCGATCAACAGGCCCTGGTGGCCAAAGACGCGTTTGCGCAGCATCTGGGAGGGGGTCGGTCCGATGATGTCCTTGAGGAGGGGATCGGGGGTATCGGTCATGGTCATCTCAACTGCTCCGCATGCGGGGGTCAAGCCAGGCGTTCAGCACATCGGCGAGAAAGGTGAAGACGATGTAGAACATCGAAAAGACGAGGATCAGGGCCTGAACCGTGGGCAGATCGTTGCGCGCGATGCTTTCCCAGGCGAGGTAGCCGGCGCCGTGCAGCGCGAAGATCGATTCAACCACGATCGAACCGCCGAGCATAAAGCCCATCTGCACCGCCGCCAGCGAGACCACCGGGATGATCGCGTTGCGCAGGGCGTGGCGGAAGAGAACGCGCATTTCGGGCGCGCCCTTGGCACGCGCGGTGCGGATATAATCCGACGAGAGTACGTCAAGCATGCCCGCCCGCGTGAGGCGCATGATCGCGGGCATGGCGTAATAGCCCAGGACAATCGTCGGCATGATGAAATGCGCCGGGGTCGAGGCGCCCGAGGGCGGGAGCCAGCCGAGCTTGATCGCGAAAAGCACGATCAGGATCAGGCCGAACCAGAAGCTTGGCATCGCTTGGCCCGCGACCGACAGGAACAGCGCCACGCGGTCGATGATCGAATTGGGCCTGATCGCGGCGGCGACGCCGAGGGGGACGGCGGTGAGCAGGGCGAAGGTGATGCCGCAGACTCCGAGGGTCATGGTCACGCCAAGGCGGTCGACGATCAGGGAGGCAACAGGAAGGCGGAAATAATAGCTTTCGCCGAAATCGCCGCGCAGGGCGGAAAACAGCCATTCGCCGTATTGCACCAGCATCGGGCGGTCAAAGCCGTAAAGGGTACGCAGGGCCTCGATATCTTCGCCGCTGGCGGTTTCACCGGCAAGCGCGACGGCGGGATCGCCGGCCATGAACAGCAGGCTAAAGCTTATGAATGACACGGTGAAGGCCACCAGAATGGCAAGGCCAAGGCGTTTCAGGATGAAATTGAGCACGGCGGCAGCCCCTTTGGTTGGCGCGGGCAGAAATGCGCGCGGGCGGCGGGATTTGGTGCCGTCATGGCACCCGGATCAAGGCAGGGTAGGGCGCGGGGGCAGGCATGCCGCCCCCGCAGAAGACCGGATCGCTTAGTTCCAGGTCATCGTGGTAAAGCGCAGCACCTCGTCGGCGGTGGGCGTATACTCTACCTCTTTGGTCGAGACATAGTTGGTGTTGTACGAGAACATCGGCGCCCAATAGGCCTGATCGGTGATTCGGGCGATGGCTTTGCCGTAATGCTCGATCCGGGTGGCATCGTCGGTCGCGCTATCGGCGATGGTGAGATCGGCGAGAACCTGATCGTCGCGCGCATCGTCAAGCGAACCGTGCTTGAAGAACTGGCTGACCATGGCCGAGGCATCGTTGATCGAGAAGCTGCCCCAGGTGAGGAAGGCAAGCGGCACGTCGCCGGTCATGTTAAGCTCGCGCAGGGCCGAATATTGCAGGTATTTGAAATCGGCCTTGATGCCTACGGCGTTGAGATAGCTCAGGATCGCCTCGGCGTATTCGCGGTTGCGATAGGCGTAGAACTCGGTGGTGAAGCCATCGGGATAACCGGCTTCGGCCAAAAGCGCCTTGGCCTTTTCGGGGTTGTATTCATACTCGGTCGCGGTGTCCTGAACACAGCCGAACTGGCTTGGGAAACAAGGGGTCCAGACCACTTTGGATTTGCCCTTGAGGAGCGCATCCACCAGCTCCTGACGGTTGATGGCGTGGTTCACGGCGCGGCGCACGCGCACATCGGTAAACGGCGTGTCACCGGACCGCCCGGCGGCATCCATCGAAAGGTAACCGACCCGCATGGTTGATTCGTTGGAGACGGTGAACTGATCCATCTGGGCGAGCTTTTCTGCCTGATCGGCGGGCACCTGCCAGATCAGATCAAGCGAGCCGCTGAACAGCTCGGCCATCTGGGTGTTCACATCCGGGATGGTGCGGATATCGACGTTGGTGATGCTGGCCTTGCCCTTGGGGCTGTCGTGATAGCCGTCGTTCTTTTGCAAAACGAAATGCTGGCCGGGAACGACCGACACCACCTTGTAGGGGCCGGTGCCGACGGGGTTGAGGCCCATGCCGCTCGGGCCGACTTCGGCGTAATATTCGTTGGGGTACATCGAGACCGGGCCGGACAGGAATTCGACCGCGGCGGGAAAGGCCTCTTTAAGGTGAATGCGCACGGTGTAATCGTCGATCTTCTCGGCGGATTTCATCCAGTTCACGTTGCGCTGAGTCTTGACGCCGTTTTCTTCCTTGGACACGAAATTGACGGTATAGACCACGTCATCGGCGTTGAACGCCTCGCCGTTGTGAAAGGTCACGCCCTCGCGCAGTTTGAATTCGAGGGTCACATCGTCGATCCATTCCCACGCGGTGGCCAGGTTGCCGGAATATTCGTTGGTGATCGGATCGCGATAGATCAGGCCATCCCAGATCGCGCGTTGCAGAACGACGCCTTCGCGCGAGGAATTGAAAAAGCTGTCGACGTTCTCAAGCTCTTTGGTAAAGCCGACGCGCAGGGTGTCATTTGCCTTTTCGGCCCATGCTCCGCCGCAGGCCGCGATCAGCGCGACACTGGCGATTGTGGTTTTGAACCAGGATTGTTTCATTGGAATCTCCCTTGTTGGTATGTCTTGTGGCGCGCGATTATGGCCCCGCGTCATTTTTTGGTCCTTGCTGCAAATATTACATTATGATACCAAGTGTTGCCATATGATCTATTAAGGCAATGACATTTGCATCCGTCAACCCACTGTATCGATGCGGACCCCGGATTTTGTGAGAGGCGCATGAAAACAAAGCAGAATACGCTTTTTGTCGGATCACTGGCCAAGGGGCTGCGGCTTTTGCGGGCGTTTGATGAAAGCCACAGCGAGTTGTCGCTATCGGAGCTGGCGGCGCGCACCGGGCTTGATAAAAGCGCCACGCAGCGCCTTGCCAACACGCTTTATGTCGAGGGGATGCTGGATAAAGACCCCGGCACGCGGCGGTTTCGCCCCTCGCATGCCTGGCTTGAAATGGCCTATGCCTATTACTGGTCCGATCCGCTTGTCGGGCAGGCGATGCCCAAGCTGATCAACCTCAGCCAGGAACTGGGAGAGACCGTCAACCTTGCGGAGATGTCCGGCGATCACATCATTTACGTCAGCCGTCTGCCGTGCAAGCGCACCTATTTCGCCGCGACGGTGATCGGGCGGCGGTTGCCGGCGCTGTCCACTTCGGCGGGGCGCGTGATGCTTGCGACCTATCCCGAGGACGAACGGCGCGCGGCAGTGAAGGATTGGCCGATCAAGGTTTTTACCCCGAGCACAACGTTGGATCGCGACAGGATCGCGAGCATGATCGAAGAGGCGGTGCATGATGGCTATGCGATCTCGCAGGGGCAGATGATCCTGAACGAGCTTGCCGTTGCCACGCCGATCATCGGCCCCGACGGGCGCGCCTTTGCGGCGGTGCAATGTTCGGTTTCGGCGCATACCTGGAGCAAGGAAAAGATCGTCGGCGAGATTTTGCCAAAGCTTCAGGATACCGCCAACGCGATTTCGCCCTTGTTCCAGTCGCAGCGCGCGCTTTAGGCGATAGGGCGGTAAGATTTCCGTGACGTTCTGGCGTTTAGAGTGTGAATTTCCGCAGGTCCTGCATATATTCAAGAAATGTAATACAGCCCCTGTCCGTGGACCGGGGCAGGTGAGGGGAAGGGAAAGAGACTATGACAGGCGTTGAAACGGCGTTTACGCCGCTTTTGTCACTGGTGGGCGGCATTCTTATCGGGGTGTCGGCGGTTTTGCTTATGCTGGCGCAGGGCCGGATCATGGGTGCGACGGGGATTTTGTCGGGGCTGATCACCGCGGGCACGGTGGGCGACAAGGGCTGGCGCGCGGCGATGGTCGCGGGGATGATAAGCGGGCCGCTGTTGATCTTTGCCCTGTCGGGTGAAATGCCGGTGGTTGAGGTGCCGGTGTCGATGCCGATGGTTTTGATCGGCGGCTTCATCGTCGGGATCGGCGTGACCTTTGGGTCTGGCTGTACCTCGGGGCACGGGGTCTGTGGGATGGCGCGTCTGTCCAAGCGGTCATTCGTGGCGACGGCGACCTTCATGGTGGTCTGTTTCGCGACGGTCTATGTCATTCGTCACGTGATTGGGGTGTAAGAGATGCGGTTGTTGTCTGGATATATCGTCGGGCTTGTATTTGGTCTTGGGATCGCGATTTCGGGGATGATCAACCCGGCTAAGGTGTTGAACTTTTTCGATCTGTTCGGCACCTGGGACCCGAGCCTTGTCTTCGTGATGGGCGGGGCCTTGGTGACGACGTTCATCGGCTATCGGATCGTCTGGCGCAGGCCCGCGCCGATGCTTGAGGGGGCGTTTCAATTGCCCACCAACACCAAGCTTGATGCGCGTCTTATCGGTGGCGCGGCGGTGTTCGGGCTTGGCTGGGGCATTGCCGGGTTTTGCCCCGGTGCGGCGCTTCCGGCGCTTGGCACCGGGCAGAGCGGCGTGTTCGCCTTTGTGGCCGCCTTGCTGGCGGGCATCTGGGTGGCGCGCGCGGTCCTGGCACGGCAGGGCTAGGGCCAAGGTCGGGGCAGGCTTTGGCGCGGATCAGGCGAATCCGGTTATCAATTGGCGCAACCCGATGGCGGCGCCGATGAAGATCGCGACAAAGGTGATTGGCGCGCTGAGCGCCAGCACCGAAAAGGCCGAGACGCCCTGGCCGATGGTACAGCCAAAGGCCAGCACCGCGCCAAAGCCCATGCAGACCGCGCCAAGGATCTGGCGGCGCAATTCGCGCGGGTCTTCGCAGGCCTCCCAGCGGAAATGGCCCTTGATCAGGCTGCCGCAGAAGGCGCCCGCCAAAACGCCAAAGACCGAGCCGACGCCAAAGCTCAGCCCGCCGCCGCTTGCGGTCATGAGGAACAGGATGGTTTCACCAAGCGGGGCCGAGAAGGTATGAGACTGGATCGGTTGGGGCGAAAATCCGTGGGTCGCGAGCCAAGTGCTTCCGGCCCAGCCAGAGGCAACCGCGACCCCGACGATCAGCGACCAGAACACCGCCTTGCGGTCCTGAAGGAACCTGCGCGAGCCGAGCGCCGCGAGGGCGATCAGGAGGGAGAGGGCAAGCCCGGCCGTGACCACCGAGAGGCCGGTCGCCTGGGACAGGAACTGGGCGTAGCTATCTGTCTCTAACTTTGGGGTTGTTGCCTCTGTTGCCGCAAGGCGCAGGCGCGCGAGCGGGCCGGACATCATCACATAGGCGGCGATGCCCATGACGATGACGATCACGAAAGACCGCAGGTCGCCGCCGCCAAAGCGCGCCAGGGCGCCAAAGCCGCAATTGCCCGCCAGTGACATGCCATAGCCAAACATCAGCCCGCCCAGAACCGTGATCAGCGGGGACCAGGGGGTGATGTAATAGATATTGCCCGCAAGATTGACGAGGCCAAGCCCGGCAAGGCCAAAGGTCAGCATCCCGGCCACGCCGATCGCCAGCACCCACATGCGCAGGCGGGTGTCGCTTTGCTGATAGAGGTAATCCTCGATCGCGCCGAGGGTGCAGAACCGGCCAAGCCGCGCCGCAAGCCCAAGCAATGCGCCACCGCCAAAGCCGATCAGGGCAATCAGCAGGGGTTCAGGAATGCCGTGTAGCATGCGAATCTCCGATTATCGTGGGCGGGATCAGGGCTGTTTGCAAAACAGATCATACACCATTTCGAGCATTTTGACCGCACGGCGATCTGTCAGGCTGTAATAAATCGCCTTGCCCTCGCGGCGCGGCGTCACAAGGCCCTCAACCCGCAGGCGCGAAAGCTGTTGCGACACGGCGGCCTGGCGGGCAGACAACAGCTCTTCGAGCTCGGTCACGGATTTCTCGCCGGTCGAGAGGTGACAGAGGATCATCAGTCTGCCTTCATGGCTAATGGCCTTGAGGAACTCGGCGGCATTATGGGCGCTTGCGAGCATGGCATCAAGCGATTGCGGGCTAAGGTCAGGCCCGCGCCGATTGTTGGGGGTCAGCATGGCGTGCTCATGGCTGGGCCGTTGCGCCAAAGGCCTCGGGGTGCGCCGCCAAAAGCTGTTCGACATGAAACCAGAAGAAATCTTCGCTGGCGTAGCCCTCGATACGTCCAAGTTCGACCCCGTCCTTGACCAGCACGAAAGTGGGGGTAAACACCGGCGGGCTTTTGAAGGTCACGTCCTCGGGAAGGTCGTGAATGTCGGCGCGGCGCAGCGGGGCAAGTTTGCCTTCGCGGGTCTTGGGATAGATATGCGCGATCTCGGTGTTCCAGCGTTCGCACCAGTGACAGCCCGCGCGCTCGACCATCACAAGATCGACCGCCCGCGCCACGCCGGGCAGGGCGAGTGCCAGCAGAATGAGGGTCGTGGCAAGCAATTGGCGCATGTGGGTTCCGATTGACGGGTACTCTAAAACATATGATAGTTTGAATGTGTTTGCCAAGCAAGCAGTCTGAGGGGCCCCCGATGTTTGACGTCTCGATTCTAAGTGCGTTTCTGGGCGGTCTGATCGTCTTTTTCTCGCCCTGCGTTTTGCCGATTGTGCCGTTTTACCTGAGCTATATGGCGGGGGCCTCGATTTCCGAGATAAGCGCCGAGGGCAAGCTTGCGCCCGGTGTGCGGCGCCGGGCCTTTGCGGCCTCGGTGATGTTCTCGGCGGGAATCATCACGGTGTTTGTCCTGCTCGGCGCGGCGGCCTTTGGGCTTAGCCAGGCGTTTCGCGGGTTTCAGACCGAGTTTCGGCTGTTTGCCGCGCTGGTGGTCTTGGTCATGGGACTGCATTTTCTTGGTGTGCTGCGGATCGGGTTTCTGAACCGGGTGTTCCAGATGGATGCGGGTGACACCAGGAACATGTCGGTACTGGGCGCCTATGTGGTGGGGTTCGCCTTTGCCGCCGGTTGGACGCCTTGCGTTGGCGGCGTTCTCACGGCGGTGGTGTTCACCGCGAGTTCCGAGGCGACAGCGCTTAAGGGGCTTGGCCTTTTGCTTGTGTTCGGCTTTGCGATGACGACGCCGTTCATGGTGGCTTCGTTGTTCATCGGTCCGTTTTTGCGGTTCGCGTCAAAGTTCCGGCGGCATCTGCCCAAGGTGGAAAAGGCGATGGGGCTTTTGATGCTGGTCTTTGCAGGGCTGATTGCCACCGATAGTGTGAATTACATTGCCCAATGGATGCTTGAGGCCTTTCCGGTATTCCAGAATATTTAAGCTGAGGAGGGAGCTATGAAACGGGTTCTTACGATGTTGGCGGCGCTTTGTCTGGCGGTGCCGGTGATGGCGGCCGAGCTTGGCGATGACGGGCTGCACAAGGCCGATTGGATGCGCGAGACCTTCAAGGATCTGCGCGAGGATCTGGACGAGGCCAACGCCGAAGGCAAGCGCCTCATGATCCTGATCGAGCAACGTGGCTGTATCTATTGCGAGCGGATGCACAGGGATGTTTTTCCGCTGCCGGTGATCGATAGCTATATCCGCGAGAATTTCTTTGTGGTGCAGCTTGACCTTTACGGCGCTGCCGAGCTGATCGACTTTGACGGCGAGGAATTGTCACAGCGCGATGCCATGCGCAAATGGGGAATGATGTTCACCCCATCGATTCTGTTCATGCCGCAAGAGGTGCCCGAGGGCAAAACCGCCGCGCAGGCGGCTGTGGCGGTGATGCCGGGCGCATTCGAGGCGGGCACCACGCTCGATCTGTTGACCTGGGTAAACGAAGAACGGTACGCACTTGATTCTGAAGAAGATTTTCAACGTTACCACGCCCGTCGGATCAGGGAACGCACGGTCGATCTGGGCGATTGAGGGGTCATTCAAATAGCTTTAAATTCAAAAAGACGAATTTATTGTTGTTTGGTCACGGAATTGTGTCCTATGATATACGGAAATCTGAATGTGTTGAGGGAGGATGCATGAAACGATCAATTATGACGATGGCGCTGGTCTTTACAGGCTTTGCGGTATCCGCCGCCGAGGTGGCCCCTTCGGATGTTAAATTCGAAGATGGCAGCGTAAGCCAATCCCTGTCCGGTGCACCCGGCGATGCGGTCGGCGGTCGCGAGGTGGTTGGCAACAAATCCCTGGGCAACTGTGTGGCCTGCCATCAGGTCAGCGACCTGAGCGATGTGCCGTTCCAGGGCGAGATCGGACCGTCGCTTGACGGGGTCGGCGAACGCTGGAGCGAAGAGGAACTGCGTGGCATCGTTGCCAACGCCAAGATGATGTTCCCCGACTCGATGATGCCGTCTTTCTACAAGACCGAAGGCTTTATCCGTCCGGGCAACGCCTATACCGGCGAGGCCCCCGACGACACGTTCGGCCCGCTTTTGTCGGCGCAGCAGATTGAAGACGTGGTTGCCTACCTGGTGACCCTTAAGGAATGACCGTCCCCTGCGGGATGAATGAGATCAGGAGTTTGACACAATGACACTGACCAGACGGAAAGTTATGGTTATGGGGGCAGGGGCGTTCGTGGCCTTTGGTCTGCCCCTGCGGGCCACGGCAGCCGCCGAGGACGCTATCGCGGCCTTCACCGGCGGCGCGGCGATTGGCGAGGGTGGCATCACCCTGACTGCGCCCGAGATCGCGGAAAACGGCAACACCGTTCCGATCGAAGTTTCGGCCCCCGGCGCAAGCCAGATCATGGTGCTGGCCACCGGCAACCCGACACCGGGCGTTGCGACCTTTGCCTTTGGCGCACTTGCGGCGTCGCAGGCGGCGTCGACACGCATCCGCCTTGCCGGCACGCAGGACGTGGTGGCGATTGCCAAGATGGCGGACGGCTCGTTCGTTCAGGCGTCGAGCAACGTCAAGGTCACAATCGGCGGCTGCGGCGGCTAAGGCATATCTCAAGGAGACACGACAATGGCACAAGACGTCAAACCCCGCGTCAAGGTTCCGAAATCTGCCGCTGCTGGCGATGCAGTGACGATCAAGACCCTGATCAACCACGCGATGGAATCCGGTCAGCGCAAAGACGCGGACGGCAACATTATCCCGCGCTCGATCATCAACCGCTTCACCTGTGAATTCAACGGTGAGAGCGTTCTTGATGTGAAGATGGAGCCCGCGATTTCCACCAACCCTTATTTCGAATTCGAGGCCACCGTGCCCGAGGCCGGTGAGTTCAAGTTCACCTGGTATGACGATGATGGCTCTGTCTACGAGGAAGCCAAGAAAATCGCGCTGAAATAAGGTCACTCGTCAGGGAGGGATGAGAATGAGAAAAACAAATCTTTGGACGGCTCTGATGAGCGTCGGCGTGATTGCGGCGGGATCGGCATTTGCCGATCCGGTCGAAGACACGCTGATCGTCAACGAAGAGATCGAGATGGTCACCCGCACGGCGGCCCCGGCGCATCTTTCGGATGCGATGGACGAGATCTATTCCGGCTGGCATTTCCGCGGCACAGAGACCCGCGCTATGCAGGCCGATGATTTCGACAATCCTGGCATGATCTTTGTCGAACAGGCACAAGAGACCTGGGAGACGGCGGATGGCAGTGAGGGCAAGTCTTGTTCAAGCTGTCACGGTGCCGCCGACGAAAGCATGAAGGGCGTGCGCGCGGTCTATCCCAAGTGGAACGAGGCCGCTGGCGAAGTTCGCACTCTGGAGATGCAGATCAACGATTGCCGTGAAAACCGCATGGGTGCCGAAAAGTGGAAGTACACTGGCGGGGACATGGTCAACATGACCGCGCTTCTGGCTTCGGTCTCGCGTGGCATGCCGGTGAATGTGGCGATCGACGGCCCAGTCCAGTCGACTTGGGAGCAGGGCAAAGAGCTCTACTATACCCGTACCGGTCAGCTTGAGTTGTCTTGTGCGAATTGCCACGAGAACAGCTATGGCAAGATGATCCGCGCGGATCACCTGAGCCAGGGCCAGATCAACGGCTTTCCGACCTATCGTCTCAAGAACACCAAGCTGAACGCGGTCCATGCGCGCTTCAAGGGCTGCGTGCGCGATACCCGCGCCGAGACCTTCAAGCCAGGCAGCCCCGAGTTCATCGCGCTTGAGCTTTATGTTGCTTCGCGCGGCAACGGTCTTTCGGTCGAAGGACCGTCGATCAGAAACTAAATCAAAAGGCCCCGCCTGGCGTTTCGTCGGGCGGGGTTTTCTTCAGTGGAAAACATTCAAAAAACCGCATGTAACCTATGCGGGATGTGGAAGGGTCCGATATGATCTCGCGGCGTGATTTTCTTCAGACGAGCATGGCGGCTTCGGCCATTCTGGGCGCGTCATCCTTTGGCCAGTGGTCGAGGGTTGCGGCGCAACAGGCGCTGACGCAGGATCAGCTCTTGCAGTTTGATACCTTTGGCAATGTGTCGCTGATCCATATCACCGACATTCACGCGCAGCTAAAGCCGATCTATTTCCGCGAGCCGTCGATCAATATCGGCGTGGGCGACAACAAGGGGCAGGTGCCGCATGTCACCGGCGCCGATTTCCGCAAGATGTATGGCATCGACGACGGTAGCCCCTCGCATTACGCACTGAGCTCGGGCGATTTTTCGGCGCTTGCGCAGGCCTATGGCCGGGTTGGCGGGCTTGACCGGGTGTCGACCGTGATCAACGCGATTCGCGCCGACCGCCCTGATGCGATCCTGCTGGATGGCGGCGACACATGGCACGGATCTTACACCTGTTACCAGACCGAAGGTCAGGACATGGTCAACGTGATGAACGCATTGAAGCCGGATGCGATGACCTTTCACTGGGAATTCACGCTCGGGTCAGAGCGCGTGCAGGAGATTGTCGAGGGATTGCCCTTTGCCGCCCTTGGCCAGAATATCTTTGACGCGGAATGGGACGAGCCGGTTGATATCTTCCCGCCTTACAAGTTCTTCGAGCGCGGCGGCGTCAATGTTGCCGTGATCGGTCAGGCTTTTCCTTACATGCCGATTGCCAATCCCGGCTGGATGTTCCCGGAATACAGCTTTGGTATCCGCGACGAGAACATGCAGGCGATGGTTGACGAAGTGCGCGCCAAGGGCGCCGAGTTGGTCGTCGTGCTCAGCCATAACGGTTTTGACGTCGACAAGAAGATGGCCGGTAAGGTCACCGGCATTGACGTCATCCTGTCGGGGCACACCCATGATGCCTTGCCCGAGCCGGTTTTGGTTGGCGAGACGATCATCGTCGCCAGCGGGTCGAACGGCAAATTCGTCAGCCGCGTCGATCTTGATGTGCGCGACGGCCGGATGATGGGCTTCCGCCACAAGCTTATCCCGATTTTCAGCGATGTGATCGAGCCGGACAAGGCGGTCACCGAGGTGATCGACGCACAGCGCGCGCCTTATATGGCAGAGCTGAGTGAGGTGATCGGCCAGAGCGAGAGCCTTTTGTACCGACGCGGCAACTTCAACGGCACCTGGGATGATCTTATCTGTGACGCCCTGATCAGCGAGCGCGAGGCCGATATCGCCATGTCGCCCGGTGTGCGGTGGGGGCCGTCGATCCTGCCGGGGCAGGATATCACCCGAGAGGATATTTGGAACGTGACCTCGATGACCTATGGCCGGGCGTATCGCACCGAAATGACCGGCGAGTTTATCCATGTCATCCTTGAGGATGTCGCGGACAACCTGTTCAATCCCGACCCCTATTACCAGCAGGGCGGCGATATGGTGCGGCTTGGCGGGCTTGGCTATCGGATTGATATCACCAAGCCGCAGGGCAGCCGGATCACCGATATGACCCTGTTGAAAACCGGCGAGGCGCTTGATGCCTCCAAGACCTATCAGGTCGCCGGCTGGGCCTCGGTCAACGAGGGCACCGAAGGGCCGCAGATCTGGGATGTCGTCGAAAGCCATATCCGCAAACAGGGCACTGTGCGCGTTGAACCCAATAACAGCGTCAAAGTGATTGGCGCGTGAAGTTCATGCTGAAAGGAGGCATTTAACATGTCCGAGACCTTCAAAGGCAAATCCACATCACGGCGCGGGTTTCTGCGCGGAGCGGCAGCGGCGGGGGCCGGTGCGCTTGCGGCGGGCGCGGCCAAGGCGGCAACGCCCGATCCGCTGATAGTCGAGCCACAGCCCTGGGCGCAGGGTCTTGGCGAAGGCGTTGACGTCACGCCCTATGGCCTGCCGATCCAGTTTGAAAACGACGTGGTGCGGCGCAATGTTGACTGGCTGACGGCGGATACGATCAGCTCGATCAACTTTACGCCGATCCATGCGCTTGACGGCACGATCACGCCGCAGGGCTGTGCGTTCGAGCGGCACCATTCCGGCGCGATCGAGCTTGCCAAGGACGATTATCGCCTGATGATCAACGGTCTTGTCGATACGCCGCTGGTCTTTACATACGCCGATCTTGAACGCTTTCCGCGCGAGAACCACGTCTATTTCTGTGAATGTGCGGCCAATACCGGGATGGAATGGGCCGGCGCACAGTTGAACGGCGCGCAGTTCACCCACGGCATGATCCACAACATGGAATATACCGGCGTGCCGCTGCGCACGATCCTGGAAGAGGCGGGCGTCAAGACCGAGGGTAAATGGGTTTACGTCGAGGGCGCCGATGCGTCGTCGAACGGGCGTTCGATCCCGATGGAAAAGGCGCTTGATGACGTGCTTGTCGCGTTCAAGGCCAATGGCGAGGCGTTGCGCAAGGAACACGGATATCCTGTGCGTCTTGTCGTGCCCGGTTGGGAAGGCAATATGTGGGTCAAATGGCTGCGCCGGATCGAGGTGACCGATGCCGCCGTGCAAAGCCGCGAAGAGACCAGCAAATACACCGATACATTGGAAGACGGCACCAGCCGCAAATGGACATGGGAGATGGATGCAAAATCTGTCGTGACATCGCCCAGCCCGCAAGCGCCCATCACTCACGGAACCGGGCCTTTGGTGATCTCCGGCCTGGCTTGGTCAGGTCGGGGAGCCATCACACGGGTGGACGTATCCAAGGACGGTGGCAAGACATGGGAAACCGCCCGCCTTGCCAAGCCCGGCGAGCGTATGGCGCTGACGCGGTTCTATCTTGATACCACGTGGGACGGGACAGAGATGCTGTTGCAGAGCCGCGCCATGGACGAGACCGGCTATGTTCAGCCGACCAAGACACAGCTGCGCGAAGTGCGTGGACTCAACTCAATCTATCACAACAATTGCATTCAGACGTGGTGGGTCAAGCCCAACGGGGAGGCAGAGAATGTCGAAGTTTCTTAAATTCACCCTTGCCGCCGGCTTTGCCATCAGCGCCACCGCCGTTTTTGCCGGGGACTTCGGCCTTGGCCGCCCCGCGCTGCCCGAGGAAATTGCCGCTTGGGATGTCAAGATCATGCCCGATGGGCGCGGTTTGCCCGAAGGCTCGGGCGATGTCTGGACCGGGGATGAGGTGTTCGCCGAGAATTGCGCCGTCTGTCACGGGGATTTCGCCGAAGGTGTCGGCAATTGGCCCAAGCTGGCCGGGGGCTGGGATACGCTTGACCACGAAGATCCGCTCAAGACGGTCGGGTCATACTGGCCCTATCTTTCGACGGTCTGGGATTACGTCAACCGCTCGATGCCGTTTGGCAATGCGCAGAGCCTGAGCAATGACGAGGTTTACGCCATCACGGCCTATATCCTTTATTCCAACAATCTCGTGGACGAGGATTTCACCCTGAGCCACGAGAACTTCGCCGAGGTCGAGATGCCCAATGCCGGGGGCTTTATCGTCGATGACCGCGCCGAAACCGAATATGCCAAGTGGACGGGCGAGCCTTGCATGGAAAACTGCAAGGATGAGGTCAAGATCACCATGCGCGCCCGCGTGCTTGACGTGACCCCGGATGTGGAAGAGGCGGAGGCCGCTGAGGCAGAGCCGGTTGCGGTTGCGGTTGCAGAACCGGAGCCCGCGCCGGAGCCCGAAGTTGCCGCCGTCGATCCGGCGTTGATTGAAGCCGGTGAAAAGGTGTTCAAGAAATGCAAGGCTTGCCATCAGGTTGGCGAAGGTGCCAAGGATCGGGCCGGGCCACAGCTTAACGGTGTCATGGGTCGTGCGGCCGGGTCTGTTGAAGGGTTCAAGTACTCAAAGGCGCTCATGGCCAGGGCCGACGAGGGGCTGGTGTGGAACGAAGAGACTATTTCGGCGTTCCTGGCCAATCCGCGCGGTTATATGAAAGGCACGAAAATGGGTTTTGCAGGGCTTAAATCCGAGGAAGATCAGGCCGCCATTGCCGCTTATCTGTCCAGCTTCGCCGACTAGGGGCTGATCATGCCCCAACGGTTTCTACCCTTCGTCCTTGCCGTGATTTTCGCGGCAGGGACAGCGCGGTCAGAGGCCATCGGTGACGCCGAGGCCGGGGCCGACGTTTTTGAAATGTGCAGCGGCTGTCATGAGATCGGCAAGGGCGCGCAAGACGCCATCGGGCCGCATCTTAACGGGTTGTTCGGACGGCCCGCCGCCGCGCACGACGGTTTTGCCTATTCCGCCTCGATGAAGCGCGCAGGCGTTGACGGGCTGGTCTGGGATTTGTCGCGGCTTGATGCCTATATAGCCAATCCGCGCGCATTGGTGTCGAAAACCCGGATGAGCTTTGGCGGGTTGGAGGATGCGCAAGAACGCGCCGATCTTCTCGCCTATCTGCGCCGGTTTTCCGACAATCCGCAGAATATCCCCGAGGCGGCGCCAACTGCGCGCGGCACGGATCATTCAGTTGCACCCGAAATTCTCGCGCTTCAGGGCGACCCGGAATATGGCGAATACCTAAGCAGCGAATGCGTGAGTTGTCATCAGATTGACGGCAGCGCCAACGGCATTCCGTCGATCACACATTGGCCAGAAGATGATTTCGTGGTTGCCATGCACGCCTATAAGGCGAAACTACGCTCGCATCCGGTGATGCAGATGATGGCGGGGCGGCTTTCAAACGAAGAGATTGCCGCGCTTGCAACGTATTTCGGGGCCCTCGATTGAATCGCAGGGTATTAGGGAGGAGACCAAGATGACATTGAACCGTCGAAAGTTTATCGGAACCGGAGCGGCTGCCGCTGCGGCGTTGTCGGCCCCTGCGGTTCTGGCCGACGGCCATGGTAAACCCCGCGTGGTGGTAATCGGCGGCGGGGCCGGGGGGGCCACGGTGGCGCGCTATCTCGCCAAAGATTCCAAGGGTGCGATCGACGTTACCCTTGTCGAGCCGTCGCGCAGCTATTTCACCTGTTTCTTTTCCAACCTCTATATCGCCGGGTTCACCGATCTTGAGGATATCTCGCATACCTATGGCACGCTGGCGGCCAAATACGGGATCAACGTGGTGCATGACTGGGCGATTGACGTGGATCGCGCGGCCAAGACCGTGACCCTCGCGGGGGGTGCGCAATTGTCTTATGACAAGCTTATCCTCAGCCCCGGCATTGATTTCGTCGAGGATGCCGTTCCGGGGTGGAGTGTGGCCGCGCAAAACGCCATGCCGCATGCCTATAAGGCCGGATCGCAGAGCGAATTGCTCAAGGCGCAGGTCATGGCGATGCCCGAGGGCGGCACCTTTGCTCTTGTCGCGCCGCCCAACCCCTATCGCTGTCCGCCGGGCCCTTACGAGCGGGTGTCGATGGTGGCGCATGTTCTCAAGCAGATCAACCCGAGCGCCAAAATTCTCGTGATCGACCCGAAGGAAAAGTTCTCCAAGCAGGGGCTGTTCGAGGAAGGCTGGCAAAGTCACTATACCGGCATGATCGAGCGGATCGGCCCGGATTTTGGCGGCACCAACGTGTCGGTCAATCCCGATGACATGACGATTGACATCGACGGGATGGTCGAAAAGGTTGACGTCTGCAACGTTATCCCGGCGCAAAAGGCCGGGCGGATTGCCGACATCGCCGGTGTCACCGATGGCAATTGGGTGCCGGTCAATGCCGCCGATCTGTCGAGCAAGGTTGACCCGGATGTGCATGTGCTTGGCGATGCGGCCGCGCAGGGCGACATGCCGAAATCGGGCTTTGCCGCCAACAGCCAGGCCAAGGTTTGTGCCATGGCGGTGCGCGGTGCGCTGACCGGGTCCAAGGTGTTCCCGGCCAAGTTTACCAATACCTGCTGGTCGCTGATTGATTCCGATGATGGGGTCAAGGTGGGCGCCACCTATGAGGCGACGGCCGACAAGATCGCCAAGGTCGACGGGTTCATTTCACAAACCGGCGAGGATGCCGCGACGCGCAAGGCAACCTATCAGGAATCGATCGGCTGGTATGCAGGCATCACCGCCGACATGTTCGGCTAGGCGCCTGTGGGCGCCGATTTTCACCCAAGGAGAGAGACCATGAAACAGACAGTATTTGCCGCGATATTCGGAATGATGGCTGTGTCGGCCATGGCGCAAGAGGTTGTGACCACGCCCTTTAACGGCAGCTTTGAGGATGCCACCTTTGCGGTGGAAAACGCCATTGTCGGCGAGGGGCTTGTGATTGATTTCACAAGCCATGTCGGTGAGATGCTGAACCGGACCGGCGCCGATGTGGGCAGTGACGTCAAGATATTCGATGCCGCCGATATTTTTCTGTTCTGCTCGGCGCAGGTGTCGCGCGAAGTGATGGAGGTAAACCCGATGAATATCGCCCACTGCCCCTATAGCATCTTCGTGGCGGATCAGGGCGGCGAGGTGGTGATTGGCCATCGCACCTATCCGCAAGGCGAGATGCAGAAGGTCCAGGCGCTTTTGGACGGGATCGTGCAAAGCGCGCTGGAATAGGGTCTGTTCTGCGCGGGGTTCGGGCGTGTTGCTTGACGCAGGTCAAAGTTTTTGCGCCCGAATCCGGCTATCCGATAACGGGGGTGGCAAAAGGGGCCTCGGATGCTTGAAGGCTTGATTGACAGGTTTGGCGACGGCGCGGTTCTGATGATGGCCGGGGCGCTTGTCGGGCTGATCTTTGGCGCGGCGGCGCAACACTCGCGGTTTTGTCTGCGCGCGGCCTCGATCGAGGTGGCGACGGGTGGCTTTGGGCCGCGTCTGTCGATCTGGCTGATTGCGTTTTCTGCCGGGGTGATGGTGGTGCAGGGCATGATCGCGTTTGGCCTGCTTGACGTCAGTGAGGCGCGCCCGCTTGCCGCGACCGGAAGCATGTCTGGCGCGATCATCGGCGGGCTGATGTTTGGCACCGGCATGATCCTTGCGCGCGGCTGTGCCAGCCGGTTGTTGGTCTTGTCGGCCACCGGCAATCTGCGCGCCATTGTCACCGGTCTTGTTCTGACGCTGGTCGCGCAATCGGCCCTGCGCGGGGTTCTGGCCCCGGTGCGCGAGGCGCTTGGCGCGCTCTGGCTGGTGCCGGGTGGCGAGGCGCGCAATATCTTGTCGCATCTTGGTATGGGTCCGGGCCTTGCGGCGGCCATTGCCGGGCTGGTTCTGCTGGCGGCTCTGTGGCTTGCGCATATGCGCGGTGTGCGCGCCAGCCATGCGATTGCCGGGGTCTTTGTCGGGCTTGCTGTCGGCTTTGGCTGGTTGGCGACCTATATGATTGCGCAGACTTCATTCGAGGTGGTGGCTATTTCCTCGATCACCTTTACCGGCCCGTCGGCGGATACCTTGATGGGGCTGGTCAACAGCACGAGCTTGCCGCTTGGGTTCGGAGTCGGGCTTGTGCCGGGGGTGTTTGTCGGTGCGGCGGGCATGGCCATCGCGACGCGTGAATGGAAAATCGAACGCTTTGGCCCCGATACCCCGATGGAGCGTTACCTTGTCGGCGCGGCCCTGATGGGGTTTGGTAGTATGCTTGCGGGCGGCTGTGCCGTGGGCGCGGGCATGTCGGGCGGCGCGATTTTTGCGCTCACAGCGTGGGTCGCGGTGTTCTGCATGTGGATTGGCGCGATAGCCACGCATCTTGTGATGGGTCGGGGCGCGGTTCGGGTTGTGACGACCTGAGCGACAAATAACCGGGATCGAGATAGCCCGTAGGGTGGATGAAACCCACGTTTGCTCTCGTTCAATCCCAAAGGGTGTGTGGGTCTCACCCAGCCTACGGATCAAGGAGAATTCGGGGCTTATTCCCACTCCATCTGTTCATAGACCCGACCGGCGTTCTTGGTGGCGAGTTCTTCGAACGTGTCGAGGTGGGAATAGGCCGACTGGTCGACGTAATAGGCATCGCTCAGGTCACCGCCCTCGTCAATATGCGCCCGGATCTGGGCGCGCAGGTGTTCGAGGTAGCCTTTGGTATATCGGCGGACCTGCGCCACATTGGTGGGGTGGCCGTGGCCGGGGATCACATAGGTGGCGTTGAGCGCCTCGAATTCGTTGTCCCAAGTCTCTAGCCAATCGGCGGTGATGGTATCGGCAAAGATCGGCAGCATGCGTTCGTGAAACGCCATATCCCCCGAGATCACCAGGCTTTGTTCGGGTAGCCAGACCACGATATCGCCGGGGCTGTGGGCGGGGCCAAGGTGGCGCGCCTCGATGCGGAAATCACCCATTTCGACGATATATTCGTCGCTGAAGGTTTCGGTCGGGACCTGCACGGTGGTGCCCTCGGCCTTGTCGCGGTTATAGCCCTTCATCGCTTGAAGGTTGGGGCCGCCGTTTTTCTCGACCTCATGGGCGGCATCGACATGCGCGACAATCGGCACGCCCTGTTCGGCCCAATAGGAATTGCCAAGCGTGGCGTGGCCCTGACCATTTTCGTTGAACACAAGCTTGACCGGCTGATCGGTGATGCGCTTGATCTCGTCATGCAGCGCCTTTGCCAGGGCATAGGCGGCGCTGCCGTTGATCACGACAACGCCGTCGCCGGTGACGATAAAGCTCAGGTTGTTGTTATGGCCCGAGTTTTCATAAGAGGGCGGCGCCGTGGCGCCGATGGCGGACCAGACGCCGGGGATCACCTCGACCGGTTCGTCGTAAAGCAGCGAACCGGGGTATTTATCGGCGATATTCTCGCTGGCGAGGGCCGGAGTGGTGACAAGGGCGAGGGCAAGAAGCAGGTGTTTCATCGTCTCAAACCTCGCTCACAAAGCGATAGCTGTCGCCGCTGCGCTCGACCCGGCCAAGGCCACCGTCGGGCAAATGGAAGCCGATCATCGCCATTTTATCCTGTGCCAGCTGATCCAAGAGCCGCTTTCGGGTCTTGATGCCGCCCTCGGCGTCCTGATCCGAGCCGCTGGCCCAATCGGGGCGCTCAAAGGCGATATGGCCGTTTCCGATGGCATCGCCGATGACCATCACCGCATCGCTTCCCTGACGGATTTCGAACGACATATGCCCCGGCGTATGCCCGAAGGTGGCATGCGCCATCACACCGGGAAGCACCTCTTGGCCATCTTTGAAAAAGTTGACCTGATCCTCGATCGCGGCGAGGCGGCGGGCGGCGCCGACGGCAAAGCTCGCGCGTTCTTCGCCGATGGTGTTGACGGTGTCGGGATCGGTCCAATAGTCCCATTCCCGTTGGCCGATCATGTAACTTGCATTGGCAAAGACCAGATCGTCGAAATCATCCAGCACCCCCCAGAGGTGATCGGGATGGCCATGGGTAAAGACCAAATCAGTCACATCGTCAGGCGCGACGCCGAGGGCATCAAGTGTGTCGACCAGATCGCCCGCACTTGGCATGAATCCGTTGCCCGATCCGGCATCAAACAGAACGGTGCGATCGCCATCCTGAAGCAGGGTGACGTTGCAGGGCGGGTGCATCACATCGCCGGTGATGCCGTATTTTGCGAGCAGGGGTGCGGTTTCGTCACTGGGCAGATTGCCAAGCAGAAACTCTTTCGGCAGCACGAGGTGACCGTCGCTTACGGTGGTGATCGTGGCCGTGCCAAGCGTCATCCGGTCGGCAGCAAATGTCATGCGAGGCGCACCAAGGATCGCCGTTGCCCCAAGGCCGCAAAGAACCTGTCGTCTGGTCGGTGTCATCCGCTTTCCCCCATCTATTCGAATTTATGAATATGACCACAGGCAGGGGCCGAAAGACAAGGATTATTTTGCGGGGGGTCTTGGTTGAAATGCGGCTCTGTTTCCTGCTGATTTCCGGATTGTGATGGGTTACCTTGGCCAGAGCACAGAGATTTCAAAAGGCACCTTTCGCAACATGGATACCCAACAGCCCGCCTATTTGACGACCAAGGAGGTGGCCGATCTTTTGCGTGTGAAAGAGCGCAAGGTTTACGATCTGGTCGCCGCCGAAGAGATCCCGCATCGCAAGATCACCGGCAAGCTGTTGTTTCCGGCGGCCGAGTTGACGGCCTGGATCGAGGGCTCTGGCGCGGCTGGGAGTGCCGAGCGCCCGGCGCTTGTGACCGGCTCGCATGATCCGCTTCTGGATTGGGCGCTGCGTGAATGCGGGGCGGGGCTCGCGACGCTTTTGAACGGAAGCCGCGACGGTCTAGCCTGTTTCGTGCAGGGTCAGGCGGCGGTGGCCGGCCTGCATATCCCCGACGCCGAAGGATGGAACATCGCGGCGGTTGAGGCCGCTGGTTTGGGCAATTGCGTGCTGATCGGTTGGGCGCTGCGGGCGCGCGGTCTTATCTTGTCGGAGGGTGCGGCCAGCGACGTGCGCGGCGTTGGCGATTTGCGCGGCAAGCGGGTGATCCTGCGCCAGCCCGGTGCCGGGGCGGCGGCGCTGTTTCAGCGTCTGATGACCGAGGCGGGATTGGATGAGGCCGATATCGTCGTGGCCGGTGGGTTGGCCCATACCGAAAGCGATGCCGCCGCCGCGATTGCCGCTGGCGAGGCCGACGCGACCCTTGGCATCAGGGCGATGGCGCAGCAGTTTCACCTGCCCTTCGTGCCGCTTGTGGACGAGCGGTTTGATCTGCTGATTGATCGGCGGTCCTATTTCACCGAGCCGGTGCAAAGCTTGTTGCACTTTGCCCAAAGCGAGGCCTTTGCCGCCAAGGCCGGGGCGCTTGGCGGCTATGATATCGGCGATCTCGGGCGCGTGCGCTGGATCTCGAAATAGGGCCTCTTTGGCCTAGCCCGCGTTCGGGAAGAACAGCTGTTGGCCGTCGACCTTGTAGTCGGCAATCGCGGCCTGGCCCTCGTCGGACAGAACCCAGTCGATAAAGGTCTGACCGGCCTCGGCCTTGACGTTTTCATGCATCTCGGGGTTCACGAGGATGATGCCATATTGGTTGAACATCTTCGCATCGCCCGCGACCGCGATCTTGTAGCTGCCCTTGTTGCCAAAGGCGATCCAGGTGGCGCGGTCGGTCATGATATAGGCGCCCATGGCGGTGCCGGTGTTGAGCGTCGCGCCCATGCCCGAGCCGGTTTCGCGATACCAATCGCCCGATACGGCACGCACGTCGATGCCCGTCTCGGCCCAAAGCCGCAGCTCGGCCTTGTTGGTGCCGCTGTCATCGCCGCGCGAGGCAAAGGGCGCCTCGGCCTCGGCGATGCGCGTGAGGGCGTCCACCACATCGGTGATGCCCGCCACACCGGCGGGGTCGGCGGGCGGGCCGACGATGACAAAGTCGTTGTACATCACGTCAAAGCGGGCAACACCGTGGCCTTGGGCGACGAATTTCTCCTCGGCGGGCTTGGCATGCACGAACAGGACATCACCATCGCCATTGGCGGCGTTCTGGATCGCCTGCCCGGTGCCGACGGCCACGACGCGCACCTCGATCCCGGTCTTTTCGGTAAAGATCGGCAGGATATGATCGAACAGGCCGGAATTTTGGGTCGAGGTGGTCGATTGCACCACGATAAAGCTGTCCCCGGCCTGTGCCGCGCCGCTAAGACCAAGGGCCAGAAAGGTGGATGCGGCAAGCGAAAGAAGGTGACATCTGATCATTGAAAAACTCCGTGACCTGTTGGAATTTGAGATTAGGGCGCGGTGTAAAGTCGGCCTTCAAGCCAGGCCTTGGTAGAGGGCGCCTGTGGCGCGGCCAGAACGTCTTGCAGGGTGCCGTCCTCGGCCAGGGTGCCGTTCTGAAGAAAGATCACATCATCGCCCATGCGCCGCGCCTGTCCGAGGTCATGGGTGACCATCACGATGCTGACGCCACGCGCATGGGCGGCGTTGATCAGATCCTCGATCGCGTGGGTCGAGGCCGGATCTAGGCTTGAGGTTGGCTCATCAAGGAACAAAAGCCGAGGCTCGCCGACAAGGGCGCGGGCGAGTGCAAGGCGTTGTTGTTCACCCCCCGACAAGACCCGCGCGGGGCGGCGCGCCAAATCGGTGAGGCGGGCAAGCTCAAGCGCCTCGGCGGCCTTTGCGGCGCGCGCGGCCCCGGTGACGCCGCGCACTGTGAGGGCGAATTTGAGGTTGGCCAGAACCGAGCGGCGCAGCATGACAGGGCGCTGAAACACCATCGCCTGTGCGTCGCGCGCAGCGCGGTCAAGCGGGTCACCCTGCCAGAGAACCGCGCCGACCGTGGGCGCGATAAGCCCGTGCAAAAGGCGCAGCAGAACGCTTTTGCCGGCGCCATTCGGGCCCATCACCAGGGTGCGCCGACCGGGGCGGATTTCAAGCGTCAGATCATTAATCAGCCGTTTCCCGCCCGCATCAAACGACAGCCCCTGACAGGCAAGCAAGGCGGGCGCTGTGGCGCCATCGGGGATGGTCATATCAAGGGTCATGTCACGCATAGGCCGCCCGCACCGCAGAGGCCCGGAGCGCCATCACAAGGGCGTTCACGATCACCGCAATCGCCAACAGCAAGAGCCCGAGCGCGAGGGCGAGTTCAAGGTTTCCCTTCGAGGTTTCAAGCGCGATGGTCGTGGTCATCACGCGGGTCACGTGGTTGATGTTGCCCCCCACGATAAGCACCGCGCCAACCTCGGCCACGGCGCGGCCAAACCCGGCGAGGGCGACCGTCAGAAGGCTATAGCGCGCATCCCAGAGCAGCGCGGTGATGCGATCAAACGCGCCGACGCCAAGCGAGGCGAATTGCTCGCGGTATTCAACATGCAGATCCTCGACCACCTGCTTGGTGAGCGCTGCTATGATCGGTGTCACAAGGATGGTCTGCGCGATGATCATCGCGGTGGGCGTATAGAGCAGTTGCAACACCCCAAGCGGCCCCGAGGCCGAGAGCATCAGGTAAACCACAAGCCCGACCACAACCGGCGGCAGGCCCATCAGAGCGTTCAGCAAAACGGTGAGCACGCCACGGCCCGGAAAGCGGAACGCGCCAACCACCGCACCAAGCGGCAGGCCGATCAGGCAGGAAATCACCACCGCCGTGAGGGTCACGCGCAGTGACAGCATGACGATTTCGCTCAGGCCCCGATCCCACGTCAGGATCAGGCCAAGCGCTTCGCTCAGGATGTCAGTCAGGCTGAACACGTGCGTTTTCTCCCCTTGATGGGAAAAAATACACAATTATGCATATCAATCCAGTCCAAAGCGAAAAGGCGGGATGATTTATTCGGTCTTGGCCAGCAGCCGCCAGATTTTGAGGGGTTGGACAAGCTGTTGACCGTCCGGGCCGTTGACCACGTTTTTGGCGAAAAGCCGGGCAAGCCTCGGGCGCAGCGCATCGGCCACGGCACGGCGGGCGGGATCGACCGCGGCGAGATAGTCGATGAAGGCCTCAAGGTCCGGCATCGGCGTCGCGCGCTCATAAACAACCGGCGCGGGGCCGGTGGCGAGGCCTTGGGCCAGAAGGTCATCAATCGCGTGCTGCGCAGCCTCGCGAATCGTCGTTTCATCCTCGACCGGGCGCATGACCTCGAAGAACGAGCCCTTTGCCAGCGGTTCGACCACGATCACCTCGCCAGCCGGGCGCAAGACGCGCAGCGCCTCTTGCAGGGCGGCAGGCATGGCGGGCGTGGGCACGTGATGCAGGGAATTGAGGAAAATCGCCGCGTCAAAGCTGGCTGGGGCAAAGGGAATTGCCTCGGCCCCGGCGGTGACGAAGGTTGCGTCGGGGACGCGCGCGGTGGCGGTCGCTGTTGCCTCGGCACTTGGGTCAATGCCGGTCACGCGAAACCCGTCGCGTGAAAGGCTCTTGGCAAGCGCGCCATGGCCACAGCCGATATCCAGCACATCGCGCGCGCCAATCTCTTGCAGGATGGCCACGATTCGCGCGCGGGTGTCGGCGGGGTTACTCATCCTCTGGCCCTAATTCTGGGCCAAACTCTGCAAACAGCGCCTCTGTATGCGCGCCAAGCCCCGGCACCGCGCCCAGATCGGGCAGGGTGGCATCGACCAGAGCACCGGGGGCAAGCATGCGCACCGGGCCGCTCGGGGTCTCGACCTCGACATAGCGGTTCTGGGGGTGCTGGGCGAGATCCTCCATCGTGCTGACGCGGCCATAGGCGATGCGTGCGGCGCGCAACCGCTCGGCCATGTCGTCACGGGGGCTGGCGGCAAAGACCGGCGCGATGATCGCATCAAGCGCGGCGCGATTGGCGACCCGGTTGGAATTGCTGTCAAAGCGCGGATCGGTTGCAAGATCGGGCTGGCCGAGGATATCGGCGCAGAAAATCGCCCATTCGCGTTCGTTCTGGATCGAGACAAGCACCTCTTTGTCGTCGCTGCCCATATAGGTGCCATAGGGCGCAATCGTGGGATGGTTCAGCCCGCTGCGCGGCGGGGTTTTGCCGCCATAGGCATATTGCAGATAGGGCACGTTCATCCAGTCGCTGAGTGCGTGAAACAAGGACACTGCGATATGCCGCCCCTCGCCGGTTTTTTCGCGCCCGATCACCGCCAAAAGCACCGATTGAAAGGCCGTCATGCCGGCCGCGATATCACAGACCGACACCCCGGTGCGCGCAGAGCCATGGGCGTTGCCGGTGATCGACGACAGCCCGCTTTCGGCCTGCACCAAAAGGTCATAGGCCTTGAGATCGCGCAACGGGCCCTCTTCGCCATAGCCCGAGATCGACACGGTAATGAGGCGGGGATAGCGGGCGCGCAAATCGTCGGCGGAAAAGCCAAGCCGGTCAATCGCGCCCGGCGCAAGGTTTTGAATAAACACATCCGCGCGCGCCAGCATCGCTTCCATCACTGCGCGATCCGGGTCTTGACGCAGGTCAAGACAGATCGATTCCTTGCCCCGGTTGAGCCAGACAAAATAGGCGCTTTCGCCGTGTACGAGGTGATCATAACCACGGGCGAAATCGCCCTCGGGGCGCTCGACCTTGATCACCCGCGCACCGGCCTCGGCGAGACGGCCAGAGACATAGGGCGCCGCGACCGCCTGTTCGACGGAAACAACGAAAAGACCAGAGAGATCAGGGGTCATGCGGGCCTCATTTCACGCAGGGTTGCGGGGGGGTCAGATCGTGCGCCCGCCATCGACCTCAAGCACGACGCCGGTGATGAAATCGGCCTCGTCCGAGGCCAGATAAAGCGCGGCATTGGCAATGTCACGCGGCGTCGACATGCGCCCCAGGGGAATGCCCGCGATAAAGGTGGCGCGGTTTTCGGGGGTATCGGGCATGCCCATGAACTGTTCCAGAAGGGCGGTGGCGCCGATCACCGGGGCGATGCAATTGACGCGGATGCCATCGGGGGCAAGCTCTGCGGCAAGGCTACGCGACATCAGGTTGACCGCGCCCTTGGTCGAATTGTACCAGGTCAGGCCGGGGCGCGGGCGAATGCCGGCGGTCGAGCCGATATTGATCATCACGCCACTTCCCTGTGCGCGCCAGAGCGGAACACAGGTCTTGGTCATGTGAAAGATCGAGGTGACATTGACGTCGTAAAGCTTGCGAAAGGTCGCCTCGTCGGTTTCCATCAGCGGGCGGTTGGCGTTTGACCAGCCGGCGTTGTTTACCACGACATCAAGGCGGCCAAAGGCGGTGTTTACCTCGGCCACGGCAGCGGCGACATCGGCACCATCCGAGACGTCACAGCGAATGGCAATCGCGCCGTTGCCGATTTCCTCGGCGACCGCGCGCGCGCCCTCAAGGTTAAGGTCAAGGATTGCCACCTTGGCGCCCTCGCGGGCAAAGGTCTCGGCGATGCCCTTGCCAAAGCCCGAGGCCGCGCCTGTTACAAGGGCTGTTTTTCCGTTCAAGCGCATGCTGTGTTCCTTAGCCGTGATTGTTGATGATGGTTTTGATTTGCGAAAACTCAAAAAGGGCGGCAAAGCCCTTTTCACGGCCATGGCCGGATTTGCGGATGCCGCCAAACGGCAGTTCGATCCCGCCGCCCGCGCCATAGCCGTTGATGAACACCTGACCACAGCGCATCGCCTTGGCAACCCGCATCTGGCGGCCACCATCGCGTGTCCAGATGCCGGCGACAAGGCCATAGTCGGTGTCGTTTGCGATCTGGATCGCCTCGGCCTCGTCCGCAAATGGAATGGCGCAGAGCACCGGACCGAACACCTCTTCCTGGGCGATTTTGGATTTCGGATCGACCGGCCCAAAGAGGGCAGGGGCCACGTAATAGCCGCCCTCGGGGGCGTCGGGGTCGATGGTGCCGCGCGCCACAAGCGGGGCGTCGGCCTGCGTGATATAGGTCTCGACGCGCTTTTTCTGTTTCGCCGAAATCAGCGGTCCAAGCACCGCATCCTCGCCCGAAGCAGAGGCGGTGACGGCGCTGAACCGCTCGGCGAGTTGGGCCATTACCCTGTCGTAGATCCCGCGCTGGATCAGAACGCGAGAGCCGGCCGAACAGGTCTGGCCGCCGTTTTGAATGATGGCATTGACCAGCACCGGCATCACGGCGTCAAGATCGGCGTCATCAAACACGATCTGCGGGGATTTGCCGCCAAGTTCGAGGGTACAGTTGATGTGATTGCGTGCGGCGGCAATCTGAATCATCACGCCCACCTCGGGCGAGCCGGTGAAGGACATGAAATCGACATCAGGGTGCTCGGACAGGGCCTTGCCCGCCGTATCGCCACGCCCGGTGACGATGTTGATCGCGCCGGGCGGAAAGCCGACCTCTTGCGCCAGCTCGCCAAGGCGCAGCGAGGTCAAACAGGCATCTTCTGCGGGTTTGAGAACGGCGGCATTGCCCATGGCCAGGGCGGCGGCCACCGAGCGGCCGAACATCTGGGCGGGGTAATTCCACGGGATGATATGGCCGGTCACGCCGTGGGGCTCGCGCAGCACCTGCACGTTATAGCCCGCCATGAAGGGGATCACCTCGCCATGGACCTTATCGGCCCCGCCGCCGTAAAATTCGAAATAGCGCGCGGCGGCGATCATATCGGCGCGCGATTGCTTGATCGGCTTGCCGTTGTCGCGGGTTTCAAGCTGGGCGAGGGTTTCGACATCCTCAAGAATGCGCAGGCTGAGGCGCAGCATAAGGCGGCCCCGTTCGGCGGCGGGCAGGACGCCCCACTCGCCGGTTTCAAACGCGGCGCGCGCGGCGGCGACGGCGGCGTCGATATCGGCAGGCCCGGAATCGGCGATAGAGGTAAACACCTCGCCATCAATCGGCGAGCGCACGTCAAGCTCGGCCCCCGAAAGGGCAGGCACCCATTGGCCGCCAATCAGGTTGAGAGGTTTGGGAATGGCAAAACTTGTCATCTCGGAGGTGTCCCTTTTGGCCGGTGCGATGTGTCCGCGCATATAACAGGGGATTGGGCGTGTTTGACAAGCGGCAGGGTTCAGGATCGGTTTTCCGGTTCCTTGCCCGGCCCAAATCTGCGAAAGAAGGGCGACCCTAGACAGAATGAGAAACAGATGACCTCTTTCGATCCGACGGCGGAGTATAGTGCAATTCGTGATGGCGTGGCCAAGGTTTGCGCCGGGTTTCCAGGGGCCTATTGGCGCGATCTCGATGCGCGCAGGGCCTATCCCAAGGACTTCGTGGATGCGCTTATCCGCGAGGGATATCTGGCGGCGATGATCCCCGAAAGCTATGGCGGTTCGGGGCTCAACCTGACCGCCTCGGCGGCGATCTTGGAGGAAATTCACCGGCAGGGCTGCAATGCGGCGGCGTGTCATGCGCAGATGTATACGATGGGCACGGTGTTGCGCCACGGCAGCGAGGCCCAAAAGGAACGCTACCTGCCGCGGATCGCCGATGGCACGCTGCGGCTTCAGGCCTTTGGCGTGACCGAGCCGACCAGCGGCACCGATACGCTTGCGCTCAAGACCACGGCGCGGCGCGAGGGCGACGAGTATATGATCAACGGCCAGAAAATCTGGACCTCGCGGGTCGAGCATTCCGATTTGATGGTGCTCTTGGCGCGCACCACGCCGCGCGATCAGGTCACATCCAAGACCGACGGGTTGTCGGTGTTTCTTGTCGATCTGCGCGAGAAGGTCGGCAATGGCATCGAAATCCGCCCGATCCGCACGATGATCAACCACGCCACCACCGAGGTGTTCTTTGACAACCTGCGCATTCCCGCCGACAGCCTTATCGGCGAAGAGGGCAAGGGGTTTCGCTATATCCTGTCGGGGATGAATTCCGAGCGCATCCTGATTGCCGCCGAATGCATTGGCGATGCCAAGTGGTTTCTCAAGACCGGCGCCGCCTATGCCCGCGAGCGGGTGGTGTTCGGCGATCCGATCGGCGCCAATCAGGGGATTCAGTTCCCGCTTGCGCGCGCGCAGGCCCATATGATGGCGGCCGAGGCGATCGTCTATCGCGCGGCGGCCATGTATGATGCGGGGCATAACCCCGGTGTTGAGGCCAATACCGCCAAGATGCTCGCCGCCGATGCAAGCTGGGAAGCGGCAGAGGCCTGTATGCAGACGCATGGCGGTTTTGCCTTTGCCGAGGAATATGACGTCGAGCGCAAGTTTCGCGAGGCGCGGCTTTATCAGGTGGCGCCGATCTCGACCAACCTTATCCTGTGTTATATTGCCGAACAGGTGCTTGGCCTGCCTAAATCCTATGGGTCCGGTCGCGGATAAATCAGGGGGTCGATATGGGCGGGGGCGTTTGAATGGGTGAGTATGACGATTGGATCGGGCGCAGCTTTACCCGGTCAGAGCCGATTTCGGATCGCTTGCTGGCGCAATATCGCGCCACGCTTGCGGGCACGCTTGGCCCCGGCGCGGTGCCGCCCGGCTTTCACTGGTGCCTTGGGCCGGATGTGGTCGAGCCGTCGGATCTTGGCCGCGATTGCCACCCCAAGACCGGGATTTTCCTACCCGCTCTACCATTGCCGCGCCGGATGTGGGCGGGGGGCGCGTTGGAATTTCACCGCGCGTTTGCGCCGGGCGAGCATGTGACCCGCACGAGCACGATTGATGATGTGACCTTCAAACAGGGGCGCAGCGGCGCGCTTGGGTTTGTCACGCAACGCCATGAGTATAGCGTTGATGGCGGGCCTTGCCTGAGCGAACGGCAGGATATCGTTTACCGCGAAGACCCCAAGCCCGGCAGCATGCGCATGCCCGCCGCGTCCGAGGAGTGGCCCGGCGCGCAAAGCTGGTCGATCACGCCGGATTCGACCCTGTTGTTTCGCTATTCAGCGCTGACCTTCAACGGCCATCGCATCCATTACGATTACCCCTATGCCACCGAGGTCGAGGGCTATGTCGGCCTTGTGGTGCATGGCCCGCTTCAGGCGATCTGGATGATGAACCTTGCGAGCGAGGTGTTCGGCCATCTGCCCGCGCGGTTTAGCTATCGCGGGCTGTCGCCGTTGATCTGCGGCATTCCGGTGCGGATCGAGGCGAGGGCAAGCGAGGGCTCTCTCGCCCTGCGTGTGCGGTGTGAAACGGATCAAGTCACCACGATGGAAGCGACAGCCATCGCGCCCTGACCCCCCGGTTTTCAGGGGCTTTGCGGCTTGTGACCGAATTTTGGGCGCGCTAGTTTACACCGGCAGATGAGCTTTGCCCATTTCGCAGGCAGAGCTTGCGGTTTCTCACCGGGCGGCGCACAAATTTGCTGACAATACGCAAAAATAATTTTACCAATTGGTAAAACAAAAAAGCTGCCCAACAAGGAGAGACCCATGACCACCCTCAAAACACGGACCACTGCGCCCCTCTCGCGCCGCCAGTTCATGGCCAGCACCGCCGCTGTGGCGCTTGTTGCCGGGGCCTCGACGCTGGCCACGCCGCTGCGTGCTGCCGAGCCGATCAAGACCGCCGGGATTTACACAGTGCCGGTCGAGCAGCAATGGGTGAGCCGCATTCACAAGGCCGCCATGACCGCGCAGGAGCGCGGCGATGTGGATTATGTGTTCTCGGAGAATGTGAGCAACACCGATTATGCCCGCGTGATGCGCGAATATGCCGAGCAGGGCTACAAGCTTATCATCGGCGAGGCCTTTGCTGTGGAACAGGAAGCGCGCGAAGTGGCGGCGGAGTATCCCGATATCGCCTTCCTTCTCGGTTCAAGCTTTAAGCCCGACGAGGCGTTGCCCAATTTCGCGGTGTTCGACAACTATATTCAGGATGCGTCCTACCTTTCGGGGATCATCGCCGGGTCGATGACCAAGAGCGGCAATATCGGCATGGTCGGTGGTTTTCCGATCCCCGAGGTGAACCGTTTGATGCATGCCTTCATGGCCGGTGCCAAAGAGATGAACCCGGATATCAAGTTCCAGGTCAGCTTTATCGGTTCGTGGTTCGATCCGCCCAAGGCCAAGGAAACCGCCTTTGCGATGATCGAGAACGGCGCCGATCTCTTGTATGCCGAGCGCTTTGGCGTGTCGGATGCAGCGGCGGAAAAGGGCATTCTTGCGATTGGCAACGTGATCGACACGCAGGCCGATTATCCCGACACGGTTGTCGCCTCGGCGATCTGGCATTTCGAGCCGACCTTGGACAAGGCGATTGCCGAAGTGAACGCCGGCACCTTCAAGGCCGCCGATTATGGGGTCTATTCCTTCATGAGCGAGGGCGGTTCATCGCTGGCACCGCTTGGCACGTTCGAGGGCAAAGTGCCCGAGGCCGCCATGGCGCTTGTCAAAGAGCGCAGCGCGGCAATCAAGGCGGGCACCTTCACGGTCGAGATCAACGACGAAGAACCGAAGTCGTCATAAATGACGGGCGCAGAGGCGGCGCAGGTCGTTCTGCGCCTTGATCGCATTACCAAGACCTTTGGCAAGCTGGTCGCGAATGACGCGGTCAGCTTGTCCTTGCATCGCGGCGAGGTGATCGCGCTTTTGGGCGAGAACGGCGCGGGCAAGACCACGCTGATGAACATCCTGTTTGGCCAGTACACCGCCGACAGTGGCGCGGTTGAGGTGTTCGGGCGTGCCCTGCCGCCCGGCAATCCGCGCGCGGCGCTCGATGCGGGCGTCGGCATGGTGCATCAGCATTTTACGCTGGCCGACAATATGACCGTGCTGGAAAACGTCACCCTTGGCACGGTGCCGCTCTGGCAGCCCCGGCTTGATCGCGGGGCGGTGCGTGCCGAGATCACCAAGCTGGCCGATGATTTCCGCCTTGCGGTCGATCCGGATGCCCGTGTCGGAAGCCTTACCGTGGGCGAGCGTCAGCGGGTCGAGATCCTCAAGGCGCTCTACCGCGAGGCCAGGATCCTTATTCTCGACGAGCCGACGGCGGTGCTGACCCCGCAGGAAACCGACGATCTTTTCGCCACCCTGCGCAAGGCGGTGGCACTTGGCCTGTCGATTGTCTTCATCAGTCACAAATTGCACGAGGTGATGGATATCTCGGATCGTGTGGTGATCCTGCGCCATGGGCGGCTTGTGGGCGAAATGGCCACCCGCGACACGGATCGCCACGCCCTTGCCACCGCCATGGTCGGTGCCGAGGTGAGCGCCCCCAAGGTTGTCCCCGCCGCCCCCGGTGCGGCGCTTTTGCGGCTTGGCGATGTGAGCACGCCCGATCAGGGCAATGCGCCGGGGCTCAAATCCGTCTCGCTTGATCTGCGCGCGGGTCAGATTACCGGGCTTGCCGGCGTGTCGGGCAACGGACAGGCGGCGCTTGCCGATCTGATCGGCGGGCTGTGTGCGCCGCAAAGCGGGCAGCTTGATCTTGACGGGGCCAATGTTGCGCAGTGGTCGCCGCGCACCGCCGTGCAAAGCGGCATCGCGCGCATTCCCGAAGACAGGCATAAAACCGGCACGATCGCCGATTTCAACCTGACCGAAAACGCCATTCTCGAAAGCTATCACACGGCCCCGATGAGCAAGCACGGCTGGATGAACTGGCCCCGCGCCGAGGCCGCGACCCAAGAGATCATCGCGCGCTATGACGTGCGCTGTCCGGGGCCAGAGGCGCGGATCAGGCTGTTGTCGGGCGGCAATATGCAAAAGCTTATCCTTGGTCGGGTGCTTGAGGCCGCACCGCGCATCATTCTCGCCAATCAGCCGGTGCGCGGGCTTGATATAGGCGCGGTCAATTATGTGCATTCGCAACTTCTCGCGGCGCGGGCGCGCGGCGCGGCGGTGTTGTTGATTTCCGAGGATCTGGATGAGATCATGGCCCTGTCGGATGTGATCCACGTGATTTCCGAGGGGCGGCTGTCGCCCGAATTTGCCCGTGGCAGCATGGCCCCCGCCGATCTTGGCGTGTGGATGGCCGGGCATGGGTTTGATGAGGGGATGGCGCATGCGTCTTGAGCCGATTGCCAACCCGAGCCTTGCGCGCACAACCCTGCCGCCACTGATCGCGATCATGACGACGGTTGTGGTGGCCTCCCTTTTGGCGATGCTGGCCGGGGCCAATCCGTTTTCGGTTCTGGGGCTGATCCTCAAGGGCGCGTTTGGCTCGAAATTCGCCGCGTTAGAGACGCTTAACCGCGCCACGCCGCTGATCTTTACCGGCCTCTCGGTCGCGGTGGCGTTTCGCGCGCGGCTCTGGAATATCGGGGCCGAGGCACAGTTATACGCCGGGGCGTTGATCACCGTCGTGCTTGGCACCGGCGCGCTGCCTTGGGGCGCGGGGGCGCTTTTGCCCACGCTGGCGCTTGGCGCGATGCTGGCCGGGGCGCTTGTGCTTTTGGTGCCGGCGCTGTTGAAGGTGCGCTTTGGCGTCGACGAGGTTGTCACGACGCTTTTGTTCAACTTCATCTTTCTGCTGTTCATCTCGATGCTTCTGGAAGGGCCGCTCAAGGATCCGATGGGCATGGGATGGCCGAAATCCGAGCGCCTGATTGCCGAGGCGCGCCTGCCGCGAATGGCGGAGGGGCTACGCCTGCACTGGGGGTTCGGGCTTGCGATCATATCCGCCGCTCTAGTCTGGGTTATTCAGCGGCGCACGACCCTTGGCTATGAAATGCGCGCCGTCGGTCTAAACCGTGATGCGGCGCGCTTTGTCGGCATTCCGGTCAATGGCGTGCTGATCAAGACGGCGCTTTTGTCGGGTGGATTGGCGGCACTGGCGGGCTTTTCCGAGGTGGCCGGCGTCAAGGGGAGCCTGACGCTCGATCTGTCGCCCGGTTTTGGCTACACCGGTATCATCGTGGCTATGCTGGCGCTGCTCAACCCGCTGGCGGTGGTCGCCGCCGCGCTTTTCGTGGCGGGTATTTTCGTGGGCGCAGACAGCATGAGCCGCGCGGTTGGCGTGCCCACATATCTTGCCGATATCATGCTGGCGACGGCGCTTTTGCTCATGGTGTTGGCGATATTGCTCACCCGGTTCCGGGTGGTGAGGGAATAGATCATGGACATGCTCGACATCCTTCTGTCCGCCAGCTTTTGGGCCGCCGCGATCCGCATCGCGAGCCCGCTTATCTTTGCCACCCTGGGCGAATTGATTTGTGAGCGTGCCGGCGTGCTGAACCTCGGCATCGAGGGGATCATGGTTGCCGGGGCCTTTGCCGGCTGGATGGCGGTCTATTCCGGTACCGGCCTCTGGACTGGTGTCATGGTGGCGATGGTGGTCGGCATGGCGTTCGGCTTGATCCATAGCGTGCTGACCGTGCCCTTTGGATTGTCGCAGCATGTGGTCGGATTGGGGGTGACCCTATTGGCGACCTCAAGCACCTATTACGCCTATCGCCTTGCCCTGCCAGAGGTGACAAGCCCGCCCAAGATCACCGCGTTTCAGCCGTTCGAAATACCGATCCTGTCGGATATCCCTCTCATCGGCCCGGCGCTTTTTGCACAAACGCCGATGACTTATCTGGCCTTTGTGCTTGTCGGGCTCGTGTCGATTGTTCTTTACCGCACGCCGCTTGGGCTGGCGTTGCGCGCGGCGGGGGAAAACCCCTCGGCGGTGGAGGCGCAGGGGCTTTCGGTTACCGGTATTCGCATGGGCGCGGTGATTGTCGGCAGCGGCTTCATGGCGATGGGAGGTGCGTTCCTGACCATGTCGGCGTTTGATTCCTTCTTCTTCGAGATGGTCAACGGGCGCGGCTGGATCTGTATCGCGCTGGTGGTGTTTGGCGCGTGGAAGCCGGGCAAGGCCCTGTTGGGGGCGGTCTTGTTCGCGGCGTTCGATGCGCTGCAAATCCGGGTGCAACAGACCCCGCTTGGCGCCGATATCCCCTATCAGATTTTCCTGATGACGCCCTATGTTCTGTCGATCCTCGCGCTTATCGTGATGTCGCGACGCGCCGAGGTGCCGGGCGCGTTGATGGTGCCGTTCAACAAAGGAGAGCGCTGATGTTCGATCTGATCGTCAAGGGCGGAACGTTGCCCGATGGGCGGGTGGCCGATATTGGCATCACCGGCGCCAGGATCACCGCGATCGGCAACCTGCAAGAGGCGGACGCGGGCGAGGTGATTGACGCCACCGGCGATCTTGTCAGCCCGCCGTTTGTCGACCCGCATTTTCATCTGGACGCGACCCTTAGCTATGGCACCCCGCGCGTCAACGCGAGCGGCACCCTGCTTGAGGGGATTGGCCTTTGGGGTGAATTGAAAGAGATCGTGACCCAGGAAGAGATGGTCAGCCGCGCGCTGGAGTATTGCGATTGGGCGGCGAGCATGGGCCTTTTGGCGATCCGCAGCCATGTCGACACCTGCGATGACCGCCTGCTTGGCGTGGCGGCGATGCTGGAGGTGCGCGATAAGGTCAAGGGTTACATCGACCTGCAATTGGTGGCCTTTCCGCAAGACGGGTTTTACCGCGACCCGACCGCGCGCGACAACACCATTCGCGCGCTTGATATGGGGGTGGATGTGGCCGGCGGCATCCCGCATTTCGAACGCACCATGGCCGATGGCGCGGCCTCGGTGCGCGAGCTCTGTGAATTGGCCGCCGCGCGTGGCGTGCCCGTCGATATGCATTGCGATGAGACCGACGACCCTCACAGCCGCCATATCGAAACGCTCGCCTTTGAGGCGCAGCGCCTTGGCTTGCAGGGGCGGGTCGCCGGAAGCCACCTGACCTCGATGCATTCGATGGACAATTACTATGTCTCGAAACTGTTGCCGCTCATGGCCGAGGCCGGGGTGGCGGCGATCCCCAATCCGCTGATCAATATCATGTTGCAGGGGCGGCATGACACATTCCCGAAACGGCGCGGCCTGACCCGCGTCAAGGAAATGCAGGCGCAGGGTATCACCGTCGGCTGGGGTCAGGATTGCGTGCTTGATCCGTGGTATTCGCTTGGCACGGCGGACATGCTTGACGTGGCCTTCATGGGGCTGCACGTGGCGCAGATGTCCCACCCCGACGAGATGCGGCGCTGCTTTGACATGGTCACCACCCAGAACGCCCGCATTCTCGGGCTTGAGGGCTATGGCTTGCACGTCGGCGCGCAGGCGTCACTGGTGGTACTCGATGCGGGCGATCCGATCGAGGCGCTGCGCCTGCGCCCGGCGCGTCTTGCGGTGGTCTCCAAGGGCCGGGTGATTGCCAAAACCCCGCGTCAGGATGCGAGCCTTGCCTTGCCGGGGCGCCCCGCAACGATCAGGCGGCGGCACCGGCAGGGCGGCTAAACGCAATGAGCGCGCTTTTGCAGGGGCTTGCGCGGCATGGGCGGCTTGTGCTGATTGCCGGGCTGGTGGTTGGGGTTACGGCACCAGGGCTTGCCCAATTCCTTGCGCCGCTGATCTTTCCGATGATCGTCTGCCTGCTGTTTCTGGCCACGCTTCGGGTTGATCCGATTGCGGCCTTTCCGCATCGGCGGCATCTGCCGCGCTATGTCGGGCTTGCCGTGGCCTTGCAGGTTGGCATGCCGGTGTTGGCAATCGCGGTGCTTTGGGCGGTTGGCGGGCTCAATTCGATCCTGGGGATCGGCGCGGTTCTGGTGCTGGCCGGTGCGCCGCTGACCGGAAGCCCCGGTCTTGCGATCCTGTCGGGCGCCGATCCAAGCCCGGCCCTGCGCCAGCTTGTGGTGGGCACCGCGATCCTGCCGCTGACGGTCTTGCCGGTGTTCTGGCTGATGCCGGTCTTTGGCGCGCCCGAGGTTGTGGCGCTTGCCGCGCTCAGGCTTTTGGCGGTGATTGCGCTTGCCGGTGGGGCGGCGATGATCCTGCGCCGGGCGGTGCCGTGGCTGCGCGGGCCGCAAGGGCAGGGCGCGGTTGACGGGGTGATCACGCTTGCGATGGCGGTGGTGGTTGTGGGGCTGATGTCGGCGGTTGGTCCGGCGATCCTATCGGGGGATGCGGGGCTATGGCTGGCCTTGGCCGTGGTCTTCGGGTTGAACTTTGGCGCGCAGATCGTGGTTTTCGCGCTGATGCACCGCGCCGGTCAAGTGACGGCTGCCCCGGCCTTGGCGATTGTCGCGGGCAATCGCAATCTTGCGTTGTTCCTCGGGGCATTGCCGCCTGAAACTGGGGCGGCAATGCTGTTGTTTATCGGCTGTTATCAGGTGCCGATGTATCTTACGCCGATGCTTATCGGCCCTTTGACGCGGCGCGCTAGTTAAGCGCCGATGGCAGGTAAAGCGCCAGTTGCGGAAAGGCGATGAGTGCGGCGGCCATGATCAGCATGACACAGACGAACGGGATCGAGCCGATCATTACGTCGCTCATCTTGCCGGATTTGCGCGCGCCCTGCACCACGTAGAGGTTAAGCCCCACAGGCGGCGTGATCAGCGCCATTTCGATCAGCACGATCATCAGGATGCCGAACCAGATCGGATCATAGCCCTGCGCCACCACCAGCGGCACGATGATCGGGATCGTCACCACCATCAGCGACAGCGTTTCGATGAAAAAGCCGAGCACGACATAGATCATCACCACCACGAGGATAAAGGCGAGCGGCGAGAGGCCAAGCCCCTCAAGAAAGTCCTTGAGCTCGCGGCCAAGCCCGGCCGAGGACAGGGTGAAGTTGAGGAAGGACGCACCCATCACCACCAGCATGATCATCGAGGTGACCTTGATCGTGCCCAAAAGGCTATCCGAGATCATCTTGAAAGAAATGCCGCTGGCGAAACCGGCGATGACAAAGGCCACGGCAACGCCGACGGCGGCGGCCTCGGTCGGGGTGGCCCAGCCCTTGTAGATGGTGCCGATGATCATGGTGAACAAAAAGATGATCGGCAAAAGATGCACAAGCGCACCAAGCATTTGCGACAGCGGAAAGACCCGCCGCTCGCCGCCAAGATCGGGGCGGATGAGACAGATGATCACCGTGATCACGATAAAGCCGACCGCCAGAAGGATACCAGGCAAAAGCCCCGCAAGGAACAGCTGTGGAATAGAGGATTGGGTGAGAAAGCCATAAACGATCAGGTTGATCGACGGCGGGATCATGATGCCAAGCGTGCCGCCAGCGGCAATCGCGCCGGAAAACAGCTTGGGGTCATAGCCGAGGCGTTCGGCCTGTGGCATGGCGACGGTGGCCACGGTCGCGGCGGTGGCGACGGACGAGCCCGAGATCGCCGAGAACATCGTCGAGGTGGCGACATTGGCATGCACCAAGCCGCCGGGAAGCCATGACACCCACCGGTCAAGCGCCTCATAGGTGCGCGCGGCCACGCCGCTTCGCACAAGGATTTCGCCCAAAAGCACAAAAAACGGAATCGCGATAAGCGTGGCGCTGTTGGACGAAGACCAGACCATCTGGCCCAAGCCCTTGATCAGGGGAAAGGGGCTAAAGAACACATCAATGCCAAAGCCGAGCAGGAACAGCACGATCCCGACCGGGATCGACAGGCTGAGCAGGGCGAGAAGGCCGACCGACACATAGGTGATCATTGAAACGCCTCCTCTTCACCAAAGACGCCGATGGCTGCCTCAGAGGCATCAAAGCGGCCCTGAAGCACCATCACAAGCGCGGTCACAAAGGTCAGCCATGCCATCAGGGCGAACCAGAGCCAACCGGCGAACCACGGCAGTTGCACCAGCCAGAGCGGCGTTTCCAGCGCAGTATTGGCGCGCGACATATTGGAGATCGAGCGATCCACCACCGGCCAGCAGCGCAGGGCGATCACGCTTACCGTGCCGGCCATGATCATCAGCGAGGCCAGATCAAACAGGCATCGGCCGCGCCCGGCGGCGCGGCTCCGCAGGATGTCGATGCGCACATGGCCAAGTTCAAGCATCGCATAGGCCATGCCCCAGGAGGTGGCGATCGCCATGACATAGCCAGACACCTCATCGGTGCCGCCAAAAGAGGACCCCACTTGCCGCAGAACGATATCAAGCAGAACGAAGCCCGCGCAGGCCAGAAGCATGATGCCAATCAGCACCGCCACCACCCGGTTGAGCGCACGTAGTCTTGTCAGAAATCTATCGGTCATTTGGGGCCCTCTCTGGAGCGTTTGCGATCAGTTGGCGGTGACTTTGACGCCGACAACTTCGCCCACAGATGCGTTCCAGCGCGCAACCCAATCCGCACCGGCGCGACCGGCCCAATCGGGCAGCACTTCGGTTTCAAGGATCTCGCGGGCGGTGGCGAAATCGGCATCGCTTGCCTCGACAAGGGTCATCGAGCGCGCATCGCCCGCCGGGCATTCGCCATTGCCGGTGAGGCAAGCAATGTCATTGACCAACGCGTCTTGGGCCGATGCCCATGCGGGGGCCTCGAAGTTGGCCTTGATCTCGGAGGAGATCAGGCTTTGCATGTCGCCACTCAGGCTGTTCCATTTGTCGAGGTTAATGGCCGTTACCACCGAATCCCAGCCGCCAAGCGGCAGGGTCAGAAGATGCGAGGACACTTCCCACCAGCCGGCGCTATAGCCCGAGCCGGCACCGGTCACGGCGCAATCGACCACGCCTTTTTGCAGGGCGCCCGGCACTTCGGAGAAGGACACGTTCACGCCCTCGGCGCCAAGCGCGTCAAGGAATTTGGCGGTCATGCGACCCGAGGCGCGCACCTTGAGGCCCTTGAGGTCGGCCAGACCGGCAATCGGCGCGTTACAGAACACGACCTGCGGCGGATAGGGCGCGATGGCAAGAACATGGCTGTTGAAGCGGGCGTTATATATATCTTCGACCATCGGGCGGGCGGCATCGACCATCGCCTTGGCCTCATCCGCCGTCAGCGCGAGAAGCGGCACGTCGAGGCCTTCAAGCTCGGGGGCGTCGGCCACGGCGTAATCGGCCACGGTCATGGCAACGTCGTAAACGCCATCGCCAAGCAGGCGGTAGATGTCACCGACACCCAGACCCATCTGATCGTGGGTGGTGACGGCGGTGGCGATCTCGCCGCCCGAAGCGGCGGGCAGGGTCTCGCCCCAGAACGGCGCCTCGTATTGCTTGTGCAGCGGCAGGCCCGACCAGCTCCCGACGACCGAAAGATCCTCGGCCATGGCGGGGGCGGCAACAAGCGCGGTGGTGGCAAGCAGGCTTAGTGTCTTTTTCATGTGACTTCTCCTTGTTGGGTTGTTTTTTGCTTTTTCAGGGCCGGAACACCGGTACTTCGGCATCCTCGGCAATATCGGTAATCAACATATGACCCGGCTTGTGGGTAATGCAAATCGGCAGCTTGGCGCGCGCCACCGCCGCTTGCGGGGTGACGCCACAGGCCCAGAACACCGGGATCTTGCCGGGCTCGTCAGGCACCGGATCGCCCCAATCGGGCGCGCCGATATTGGCGATGCCGATCTGTGCGGGGTCGCCCCAATGCACCGGCGCGCCATGCGCCAGCGGATAGCGGCGGCAGAAGTTTTGCACCTCTTCAAGGCGCGCGGGATCGATCATCCGCATGCTGACCACCATCGGACCACAGAACGGCCCGGCCGGGGTGGTTTCGATATTGGTGCGATACATCGGCACGGTGGTGTTATTCTGAATATGCCAAAGGCTGATGCCGGCCTGTTCAAGCGCGTTCTCAAAGGTAAAGGAACAGCCAAGGGCGAAGACCACGAAATCATCCTGCCAAAGGGCGGTGATGTCGGTTTTGCTCTCACTCAGCAGGCCGTCGCGGTAGATGTTATAGGCGGGTACGTCGCGGCGGATATCAATGTCGCGGCCAAGGGTGACCATCATCGGATTGCCGGTATCCGACACCCCCGTCAGCGGGCAGGGCTTGGGGTTTCTCTGGCAAAACCGCATGAAATCGAGCGCATGGCGCTCTGGCATGATCGCAAGGTTGGCCTGCAAAAGACCCGCGCCAAGCCCGGCGGTATGCGATGTATATTCCCCGGCGCGAATGGTGGCGCGCAGGTCCTCAATGGGCATGGTCCGTAGGGATTGATAATCGGCTGTCAAATCTGGCTCTCCCGGTTGGGCACAGGCTGACGGGTTACGGGCATAAAGGCAAATCGAAATATTTTTCCCATTTGCATCAGGGAAATTTATGCATCTGCAGAGGCCCGCGCCACGCCAAGCGCGATCTTGGCGGCGGATTCAACCACGTGGCTTTTGGGATCACCGAGATAAGAGAGCGAAAAGCGCAGCGGTCCCGGGGTCCAGCCGGGATCAAACTCGCGCAGGGTGCCGCCTTTGAGATAGGGCGCACCAAGGGCGCGGGGCAGGGCGGCAACGCCAAGCCCGGCCTCGACGAGGCGAAAACAGGCCGACAGGGACGACGAGGGAAACAGCGACACACCGGGGCCGACCCGTTCAAACAAAACGGTTTTCAGCTCGCGGTAGGGGCGGGTGTTGCGGGCGTAGGTGATGATCGGCTTGCTGGCCAAAAGCGTGGCGTCGTCGCCGCCCACACCCCGCATATCGGCGGCGGCGTACCAGGCAAGATCAAAGCCCGGCAGCTCGATATTATTGACCGAATATTCCGAGACCGGCCCCAGAAGAATGGCAAGATCAATCTCGCGGTTCAGCAGCCCGTCGCGCAGATTGGTTGAGATATCGACGTTGATCTCGATCTCGACTTTGGGAAATTCGCGGTGCAGTGCCGAGACAAATTCGGGCAGCCAGCATTGCGCGATGGTTTCCGACACGCCAAGGCGCAGGATGAAATCAATGCCCTCTGGGTCGGTGATATTGGCCTCGACCAATTGCGACAGGTGCTCGAACTGTTCGGCATAACTCACCAGCCGCTCGCCGCGTTTGGTCAGGCGCAGACCGCTTGCGGTGCGATCAAACAGGTCGGCGGCCAGCGAGTGTTCAAGATTCTTGATCCGCGCGGTGACGGCGGGTTGGGTGATGTTCAGGCCAAGCGCGGCCTTGCGGACGCTGCCAAGGCGGACCGTGGCAAGAAAGGTGCGAAGCTGTTCGATGTTGATTCTGGCCATCGCGCGATGATTGCGCGCGCCGTGGCAAAAGGAAAGGCCGGTTCACAGGTAAAGCGCGGCGGCGAAAAGCGCGACATAGGTCACTTGATGCGCGCCCTGATCCACCCCCTGATCCACCCCCAGATAGCGCCAAGAGGCGGTTTGGCCTGCATCGAGGTCGCGCCGTCTGACCGCGCGGGCCTTGGCCCAGTCAATGTGGTAATGCACGGCGGCCTCGGCGAGCGCGAGCATGACTGCCAGCCCAATCGGCACCCCGGCCCAGATCAGGATCGGTGCCGAAAGCGCGCCATGCACCCCCGCATGCACAAGCCCGCCGGGGTGGCCATAACGCCCCTTGTTGGCCAGCATCCAATCGGTTTGCCAGAGGTAATCACCGATGAAATGCTTGATCTGAAAAAGCACCAGAACAGCGATCATCTCAGGGTTCGTGATCATCGTGGCCCCCTTTTTGCGCAGTGGAAAGGCGTTGATTGGCGGCGACAAGCTTGGCGCGGGTATCGCGCGACATGGCGTTTTCCACCAGCAGGCGCAGATCGCTGTCGCGCCGGATAAGGCGGTTCAGTGCGCCGCCGGTGATGGTGAACAGGCGCGCGGGCCGTGTCAGGGTGACGCTGGCACTGGCGGGCCCGCCGTCAAGCACGTTCATTTCCCCGACAAGGCCCTGCCCAAGTCGTCCGATCGGGCGCGCATCGCTTGTCACTTCGGCTTCACCGCGCAGGATGAAGGTAAGCGCGCTCACCGGTTCGCCCTGGGTGGTGAGGGCCAGGCCCGCCTCGCCATCCAGCCATTAGCCATTGTCAAGAAACTGACGCGCCAGAGGTTTGGGCATTACGCCAAAGATCTGTGCGATCAGAGCCTTGTCTTCGGATGAAAACCGCAGGCCGCTATTGAGCCAGATCAGCCGGGCAAGCCCGCCGAGACTAATCGCGATCCAGAACACCTGTATCAGGGCCGAAGACAGGTTGAAGGCCGAGCTCAGGCTTATCAGAACAAAAGTGGCCGCAAGAAGGTTCAAGAGCGCGTAGATATAGCTGCTGCCGCGGATCAGCCTGGCCTGAAGCGCCGCGTAAGACCCCAGATAAAGCGCCACCCCCAGATGACCGGACCAGTCGAAGACCCAAGGCGGCAACGTGGAAAACATCTTGGGAAAAATCCTTTACTCGCTGGGCAATCCCATCTCAACGAGGGTTTCAAGCTGCGGGGCGACACCGGCCACGAGTGCGGGCCATTTGGGAAAGTGAAACGCGTGCCGAATGGTATGCAGCGTAAGGTTTGGCCGCACCTTCAGGGCATCATCAAGCGCGAGGCGCGCCGTCGCCTCATCGCCGCGCTTGAGAGCGGTCACTGCGACGGCGATATGGACAAAGGTTTCCGCGCCCGGCAGGCGCGCGGCGGGATCAAGATAGTGGCGCACGTTCTCGCCCAGTTCCATATCGCGCAGCCAGATCGACATCACCAGCATCCAGTGAAACGACCAGCCCAGCGGATCCTGCGGGCTAAGACGCACCGCCTCAAGCCCGGCGGTTTCCATTTCGTAGGTGTCGGGCTCTGGCTGAAAGAGGTTGATAAAGGTCTGGACGCTATAGACGAGGGCGTCATTGTCGTTGAGCGCCTTGGCGCGGGCAAGTGCCGCTCGGGCATCCGCCTCGCGGCCCTGAATGGTCATGAGCTGGGCCAGGGTGGCGTGGCCAAGTTCAAGGCGGTCGTCAAGTTGCACCGCGAGGGTGGCGTGTTTCATGCCCTCTGCCACGTCCTTCTGGGGATCGGTGCTTCGGCCGGAATATATCCGCACGGCATGCACCCGCCCCAACAGGGCATGTGGAAGCGCATAGGTGACATCGGCCTCGGCGGCGGCCTTGAACAGGCCATAGGCGTTGCGAAAGCTGCCGACAGTGCGCATGTCGATCTCGGTCAGACCCTTTTGGCACAGCTCCCAGGCCGACAGGCTATCGGTGGGTTTGCTGCGGGAAATGTTGCGTTCGTGCACGCCGATTTCGGGCGTTAGGCCGGTCACAAGACAGCGGGTGATGTCATCCTGCAATTCAAAGATATCTTCGATGTCGCGGTCGTATTTATCCGACCAGATCTGCTGGCCGGTGGCGGCCTCGATCAGTTGCGCCGAGACCCGCAGGCGTTGCCCGGCGCGACGCACCGCGCCCTTGACCACATAGCGTGCGCCGGTGTCCTGGGCGATCTGGCGCACGTCATTGGCGCGGTCCTTGTAGACAAAGCTTGACCCGCGGGCGATCACGAAGAGCGAGCGAAAGCGCGACAGGGCGTTGATCACGTCTTCGGCAATGCCATCGGCCAGAAACCCGTCCTCGATCGAGGGTGACATATTGTCAAACGGCAGCACGATCACCGACGGGCGGTCGCTACGGCGTTGTTCCTGGCCGGGGCTGTCGCCCTCGACGCCGGTGCTGACCTGCCAGACCTCGACCGGGGTGGGGATGTTGCGCACGTATTGCATGCCCTGCCCGGTGATGGTGAGGGTCTCGTCATTGATCAGCATATCCCGCACGCTGCGCGACACGCAGATGCCGCCCGGCGGCGACAGGGTTTCAAGGCGCGCGGCAATGTTGACGACATCGCCCAGCACATCGTCGCCATCAACCAGAACGCTGCCGTGGTTGATGCCGACGCGAAATCGGATGCGGGTCTCTTCAGGGCGGTCGGCCTCATGCGCGGCCACGGCGCGTTGCACGGCGGTCGAGGCGCGAATGGCGGCGCCGGGTTGGGGAAACTCGACCAAAAGGCCATCGCCCATGGTCTTGACCACGCGCCCGCCCTCGGCGGTCACGGCGGGATCGATGACAGTGTGGCGCAGATCATGCAGGCGCGAGAAAACCTCTTCTTCGGCATGAGCAACCAGACGCGAGAACCCCACCACGTCAGCGGCAACAATTGTGGTTGCTTTTCGTTCCATCGTCTTCACAGGGTTCTCCCTTGCCTGTTCATGCTGGCATGCTCTGCCCGCGACCCCCCAACTGCGGGCGGGTATCTTTATGTCACCTGGCCAACCGCTCCCCGATCAATCCCCGTAACATGAGCATTCAGGGTGATATCTAGCGTCGGCGCCATCTGTGTCCAGATATCAAGCCAGCCCTTTGACAGAACCGTGACTGCCGGTTTGTCACTAAAGATCATGCCAACTGTGAGCGGCAGCGAGATCCAGATCAATCCATAATAGGCCGGAATCTGTTTCAACGGCCCATAGCCCTGAACGGAATAGGCATATTCAAGCATGCCGGTCAGCAACAGAAGGTCGTTTTTCTCAAGGAAATCGTAGAAGCTTTCGTATTGCAGCAACTCGGTCGGCGGGCTGAGCGGCATCGGCAGGGTCAGCCCGCGATAAAGCGCCAAAAGGGCATCATATTCCAAAAGCTTGAGCAGCATATCACGCGTGAGTTTTTCCGGATCAAACCCATCCAGCCATTTGGTTGGCTCGGCAAAGGGTTGGTTTGCCTCGTAATAGCCCTTGAACAGCGTATATTCGGTATATTCGATCATCGGCTTGGTCATCGGAACGCCGTCAAACTGACCGGCGGTGGTCATGCCGCGGATGGTTTTGCCTTTGGGGTCATCATGGCAGGGGGTCAGGAACATGCCCTCGCGGATGTTGCCCTGCATGAAGTCGCAGGCGGCAAAATGCTTGGCCATGGCATCATAGGCTGGCGAAAGGTAACAGGTGCCCAGTTCGCAGGCGGTCGGATCGCCGTTCGGCGAGGGTGTGTCATAGGTGACGGTATGCGTCTTGCCGCCAAAGCGGTCCGTGCACTCGAGGATTTCAACATTCGTATAGCACAGCTCTTTCAGGCGGTGCGCAAACATCATGCCGGACGGTCCCGCCCCAAGCACGATGATCGAGGCGTCCTTGTCTTCGGGCAGAGACCAGCCAAGCCGACCCTGATTTTCAATCAGCATGCCGCCATATTGCCAGCATTGCAGAACCGATTCAAAACAGGTCGAGCCATGGACGTAGATCGTGTTGTTCTTGCCTTGAAGATCCAGGTAATCCCATGGCCCGCCCGCAAGCAGACCGGCATTGTCGAAGTGATCGAAATAGGGCGTACGCAGATCAACCGGCAGGCTGGCTGGATCTGTAACGATCTCGTACTCGGGATAGGGCCACCAAGACAGTGTTGGCAGCGTGGCATTCAGGTTGTCCAGAAACTGTTGCTCGGTCATCGGCGTGGTTTCGGGGCCCTCTAGCTGATAGACGGTGACAAGGTTCTCGGTCATGCCATTGGCGGTTTCCAGCGAGAATTGCTTGGCCGTTTCATTGCGGTATCCGCTGACATTGCCGGCCATGTTCGAAATTTCCTGCGGCGACAGGATGATGCCGAATTCCGGTTTGACGGCGGGTACTTTTACTTTCACCAAAGTGGTGTGGAAGGTGAAATTCTTGAACTTTGAAAACAGGTCCAGCTCGGCCTGGGTATAGTCGCAGGTGCCGATCAGGTTGCGCGGTTCGCACGCCACGACCAGAAGGTCGCAGGTTTTGGTCACCTGCGCGCCGCCGTCGATGGAAACGCTAAGGGAAACAGGATTGCTTGTGGGTGAATTTTTCAAAATGAAACTCCTTTAGTGGTCGTCAAATATCTGTTTAAAACCGCGTGAGACAAAACGAATTGAGATTTCAGGTCTCAACACACCAATGGCGCGAGCCATGAACAGGTTAACCATATCACAGCCTCGGGCTGTGATCAGCAAATAACTGAAAGGTTTTGCGTGACTAGCCGCGCGTCAGCAACGCGTTTGTCTGCATGACTTTAAGCGCAACCGAGCGCGCCAGAATCCGCCATAAAAGCGCGGCAAGATCGCGGTCTTCGCGTTCAAGCCGCGCGATCGTATCGGCCGATAGCTGGTAAACGCGCGCCGTGGCCTCGCAGATCACATTTGCATTGCGCGGGGTGTCAAGCAGGCTTGCCAACTCCCCCACAACCGCGCCGGGGCCCATCGAGCGCACCCGGATCGCCGGGCCGTCGCGCTGTGGCAGCAAAACGGCCAATCGGCCCGAGGCCAGAAAATAGATATCCGCCTGGCTGTCGTTGGCGGCAATCAGGGTGTCGTCGGGGGAGAGATCAAGCGCCGTCATCTGATCCATCAGATCGGACAGCCGGGGATGATCACGGCCCATCTGGCGTAGAAGCTCTGCGAAATCGGAAGTCTCGCCGGGGGCGTCGAGCGCCGCCAGAAGCGCGGTTTCACAAGCCTCAAGCGCCGCGTCAAGCGACGGCCAGAGCCGAAACCCGCCGGGCGTCACATCCTCTGCGGTCTCGGAAATCGGCAGGCCCCAGCGGGTAAAGACCGCCAGCAAGGCGGGCGACATGCCGGTCAGATGGGTGGCGATGTTCTGGGTCTGCATCAGGTTCCCGAGCTTTTCAAGCGCGGCGCAGGCCGAACTGTCAAAGGTGTTCACGGCGCTGAAATCAAGGATCACCGCGCGCGGACTCTGGTGTGCAACGGGGGTGTGGCGCAGGGTGTCGATAAGTTGCTCTACCGAGCCGAAAAACAAGGCGCCCTGCAATTGTAACACGCGGACTGCGGCACCGTTTTCGGCCAGATAGACGTTTGCGGCGGCATTGCGGTCCAGAGTGCTGCGGTGGCTGCGCGCGTCAAAGCTTTGGCGGATCACTGGCAGGCGCATATAACCAAAGGTAAAGCCAAGCACCGCAAGCCCGAGGCCAACCGCGACAGCAGGCAGGATGCCAAAGCCGATGGTAACCGCGACGATCCCCACAACAATCAGCCAATCCATCGTCACAAGCCGGTGGCGCGCTGCGATCAGCCAATCCTCGATCATCGCAAAGCCAATGAACATCAACAGGCCCGCCGCAACAAAGGTCGGCACGGCGGCCACGATCCGTTCGGCGAAAACACAGGCGATCAGAAGGACCGCCACATGCCCGAACACGAGGCCGCCACCATGTACGCCAAGCCGCGCGGCAATGATTGACGCCCCGCCCTGAAGATAGCTTGTTATCCCGCCCATGGCGCCGATCACGATATTGCCAAGGCCGGTAACCCGTAATTCGCGGTTCTCATCGGTATCCTGTCGCGTGGCCAGTTCCACCCCGGAGGTATTGAGCAACACGCCAATCAGGTTGAGCAGGATCACGGCAGCGAACGTCGGCGCTATGGTCAACAAGAGTGGCCAGTCGACAAGCCGGATCATCCATAATCCGGGGCCAAGCCCGCCGCCTTCGCCGAGATGCGGCAAAAGGCCAAGCGCGGTCGCCTCGGCACGGCTTAGTCCGAGCCAGGACAAGGCCGCGTAAAATCCGGCCAGAAACAGCAGGATGATCACCAGAACCGGTGTCGATCCCTGCCAGATACGCAGCGCGCCGATCAAGGCAAGGGCCATGGCAATGGCCGGCACGACACCCCACAGACCCTCGGGTGTGGCAAGGCTTGCGGCGATGGCACCATAGCCCTGCGCGCCGGTCAGGATCGACAGGGCCGCCATGACAAGCAGCACCCCCGAAGAGGCCAGAAACCCTGCCGTCACCGGATAGGGAAACATCCGCAACATCCGCCCCAAGCCAAGTCGCCCGACCAGCCAGAAGGCCAGCCCCGACAAGACAGCAGACGCGCCGATGGCGGCGATGGCGGTCGCAACCTGTGCCTCGGGCGGCCCGCTTGCGGCGGCGGCGACAAGGGCCACGGCGGGGGCGAGAATGGCAACGGTGGTGTCCTGTGGTATGCCAAGGGCGATGCGAAACCCGCCAAAGCGAAACAGCACAAGCGTGATAAGTGCGGTCGAGAACAAGAAGATCGCCGTCGCCAGCCCAAGCCCCGCCGCAAGCCCACCGACAAAGAACACCGTTGCCAGGGCAAGGCAATGACCGGCGGCATCAATGCCCAGGATAGCGCCGACAAGGGCGGATTGAGCGGGGCCTGTCTGGGGTGTGGGCTGAACCCTGACCATCGGGAAAATCCTTTTGCGGCCAAACGGGGAACCAAGGCCTTTTGCGCCTTGATCCCTAGTGATAATTCGCTGACCTGACAAGCCGCGGCCTAGCTTCGGTCAGACATCCGGCTTGAGAGCAGATCACCGGATTCCGTCAGGATCGGATAGGCGACCATCGAAAACGAGGTATTGACCTGTTTCAGCGCGCGCAACGTCTCTTGATGGATATTGCTGGTCTCGATGCTTTCGGTCAGCCCCTCGCGCAGGCGCCCCAAGTGCAGGCGCTGAAGTTTTTGTTCGAGTGCGCGAATGCTGTCCTTTTCGGCGACAAGTTCGCGCGCGTCATCGGGGTTTTGCGTCATCATCACGCTCAGCGCCAGTTGTGCATTGGCCAGCACCCGGTCGTGAAAGTCACAGATTTCATCCCAGCCGGATTGCGAAAAATTCACGCCTTCGGTGTGCAACCGCCGCGCCAGTGTCAGCATCTTGCGCGCGATCATGTCGCCTGCGGCCTCAAGATTGGCGGCAATCGTCGCAAGGTCCATCGAGCGGCGGCTGTTGTCTTCGTCAAGCCCACTCCGGTGGAGTTGCGCAAGATAGAGCTTGGTATCGAAATGGCGTTTGCGCAGGGTCTTTTCATTGGTGGCAATAGCCTCGGCGCTCGCGTCATCCCAGCTGGTGTAAAGCGTCGGTATCGTGCGCAGCATCGCCTCGACCGTCTCGCCAATGCGCATCACTTCGCGCGCGGCACACGATAGCGCACGGTCGGGATCACTTAGCGCGGCCGGATCAAGGGCGGTGAAATGATCATGCGCGGCGGGGCCGACGGGCTCGGCCAGCATTGTCGCGGCCATGCGCGCGGCGAGCCCGGTAAAGGGCAGCGTTACGATCAGGAGCGCAAAGTTAAAGACGATATGCAGGTGTATCGCCTGTGCCGCAGGGGTGGCCCCAAGCCAGTCAAGCGGCGGCTCAAACATGCGGAACGCCACCAGCGTCAGCGCCGCGCCCCCACCGCGCAGCACCAGATTGGCGATGATCATCCGGCGCGCTTCGATCGGGGCGGCGAGGGTCAGCACGAAGGCGATGAACGCGCCGCCAAGGTTGGCCCCGAGGATAAGCGCCACCGCCGCCGCCAAGGGCAGCACGCCCTGCATGACCAGCGTCACGAACAGCAGAACCGCCGCCACGCTGGAATGCACCACCCAGGCAAAGAGCGCGCCGATGACAAAGGCCGTCAGCGTATCGCGCCCGAGGTATTGCATCGCCATGATCGCGCCGGTGCTATCGGTCAGCGGCGCCGTGGCCGCGCGCAGCATGTCGAGAGACACAAAGATAAGCGCCAGCCCGATCAGGATGCGCCCGCCTTGGCGCACCCGTTTCTGATTGCCGCGCAGGAACATGGCGACCCCGACAAGCAGAAGGATCGGCACAAGCCATGTCTGGCGCACGAGAAGAAGTTTCGCCACCAGAGCCGAACCAAGATCGGCCCCAAGCAGGATCGCCAGCCCCGCCGCCACGGCAATGCCGCCGGCGGCGACAAAATTGGCCGCAAGGATCGCCACTGCGGTCGAGCTTTGCAAGGCCATCGCCGATGCGGTGCCGGTCAGAGCCGCCCAGATCCGGCTTTTGCCCGAGCGCCGCAGCCAAAGCCGCAATTGCGTGGAAAAGGCGCGCTCGACCCCGGTGCGCACAAGGCGCACGGCCCAGATCAACAGGGCAGCGGCGCCTGCGATATGCAGGAAAAACAAGGTCAGGTTGGGTGTTTCCAAGGTGGGTGGTCCAGGTCTTTAGAAAGGATGCGGCCCGCTGCCGGATGCCAGCGACACGCAGGTGCTTTGAAATCCGTCCCGCCAGTCGTGCAACATATACCCGCCCGGCGCAGTCGTAAAACCAACCGGAGCGTTCGCGCGAAAGTCGACGGGAAAGCTGCTGGAGATTGCCGCACTGGTCAGGGCGATGCAAGGGCCGACCTGACCGATAAAGGTATTATGCACATGGCCCGCGATCAGGCGCACCTCGGATCGGGCACGGCCAAGAATTTCGGCCAAGGGCGCGGTTGCATCAAGCGCGATCCTGTCCATGAAGGCGATGCCAGAAGCAAAGGGCGGATGATGCAGCGCCACAAGGGCGGGCACATCGGCGCGCCCCTGCAAGGCGTTGTCCAGAAACGCCAGCGTGTCGCCGTCAAGCGTACCGCCGCCTTGCCCTTCGATCAGCGTATCAAGCCCGATCAGGCGCAGATCGTCAAAGTCGCGGATCCAGTTCAGCCGCCCCTCGGCGGGTAGATAATCAAGGTCGGCAAGCGCCGCGCGCATCGGCGCACGCAGGTCGTGATTGCCGGGAATGGCAAACCACGGCAGGCCAAGCCGCTCGACCTGACGGCGCAGGAGGTGATAGCTTTCGGCGTCGCCAAGATCGGTCAGATCGCCGGTCACGACCACCGCATCAATCGGCCCCAATCCGTCCAGATCGGCCAGTATCCGGGTGATTGCCGAACCCAAAAGAGCGAATGTTTCAAGCTCTCCCGAGACGCGGTGCGGCGGCACCGTGACATGGGTATCGCTCAGTTGCAGGATGCGGGTCATTTGATGCCTGCGCGCAAAAACGCCTGAACGAACTGACGCTGGAACACCAGAAAGGCAATCAACAGCGGCGCAATCGACATCAGTGTCGCCGCCGAGATCACCGAGATATCCACGCCGTTCTCCGGCGCGCCAAAGATCGACAGGCCCACCGTCAAGGGCCGCGTGTCGGGCGAGTTGGTGACGATCAGGGGCCACAAAAAGTTGTTCCAATGGGTCGACACCGACACAAGGGCATAGGCCAGATAGGTCGGCTTGGCGAGCGGCACATAGACCCGGATCAGGATTCCGAACCAGCTACAGCCCTCAATGCGTGCCGCCTCGTGCAATTCAATAGGCACCGATTTGAACGCTTGGCGCATCAGGAAAATGCCAAAGGCGCTTGCCATATAGGGCATGCCGATCCCGAGGATCGTATCGAAAAGCCCAAGCCGCGAGACCATGGCATAGTTTTCCACGATCAGAACCTCTGGCAGGATGAACAACTGTAACAATACCAGGATGAACACGAAATCCTTGCCGGGGAATTGAACCTGCGCAAAGGCGAACCCGGCCAGTGTGGTCAGGATGAACTGTCCGATCAGAACCACGGTGACCAACAGGAAGGTGTTGAGGAAATAGCGCATCCAGGGCGCGCCATCCCAGGCGGTGCGGAAATTATCAAGCGTCCAGGGCGCGGCGATGTTGAAATTCACCGCATCCGAGGTGGAATGAAACGCCGCCCAAAAGGCAAAGAGCAACGGCGAAATCCAGATTACGGCCAGCAGAATGGCACCGGCGGCGTCGAGGGAGGGCATGAGGCGATTCATTGGTAGTGCGTCCTGCGGTCGATAAAGAAGAACTGGATGGCGGCGACGATCCCGAGCACCAGAAGCACCAGCATCGTCATTGCGGCGGCATGGGGCGCATCAAAGAAGGCAAAGGCCATTTCCCAAATATAATAGAGGATGAGTTTTGAGGCATCCGACGGCCCGCCTTTGGTCAGAATAAACAGGTGGTCGATCAATTTGACCGAGTTGATCATCGCATTGACCATGATGAAAAGCGTGGTCGGCATCAACAGTGGTAAAACGATCCGGCGGGTATAGGTCCAGCGGCTTGCACCCTCGATATCGGCGGCCTCTTTGAGGTCTTCGGGGATGGTCTGAAGCGCGGCGAGATAGAAGATCATGAAAAACCCCGCCTCTTTCCAGATTGTCACGATTATGATCGCCCAAAGCGCGGTTTCCGGCTGGCCCAGCCAGTTGACCGAAGGCAGGCCAAACAGCGCACCTATCTGATCAAGAACGCCAAGGCCGGGGGTGTAGAAAAACAGCCACAGATTGGCGGCGGCGATCATTGGCAACACAGTTGGCGTGAAATACGCCGTGCGCACAAAGCCGCGTGCGGGGATCTTGGAATTGGCCCAAAGCGCCATTGAAAGCGCGATGAAGATCGACACCGGAATGGTGACGCCGGCGTAAAACAGGTTGTTGCGTACCACCAGCCAAAACGTCGGATCGGCAAACAGGTCAGCGTAGTTTTCAAGGCCGATATATTCCGACGGGTTGCGGCGATTGCCGCGCGAGAACGTGCTTGACCAGAGCGTTGCAAGGGACGGGTAAAAGGCAAAGACCGACAAGAGCAAGGCTGCCGGGCTTAGCAAAAGCCAGCCGTAAATCGCCTGTCTGCGCCGTTCCAGATTGGCATGTGGGTTTGACATTGCGCGGCCCTTTTGTTGGGGAAGGGACACCAGCCCGAGGCAGGCCGGTGTCGGTGGTGTGCTTACTGGTAGCCGGCCAAAAGACGCTTGGCGCCGGCCTGTGCCTCGGCCAGAGCATCGGCCGGGGTTTTGGCCCCGGTCAGTGCCGATTGGATCGCGTTGTTAAGCCCGTCACGCACACGCGCGGTCTCGAACGTCGAAAACTCGGCGACCGCATGTTCAAGCTGATTGCGCGCCACAAGCGCGGGCGGGAATTCGGCAGTATAGGATTTAAGCGCCTCGGTCTCATAGGCGGCGGGCGAGACACCCATATAGCCGGTGGCGATCGACCAGGCTGCGGCCTGATCGGGTGAGGTCATGAACTGGATAAGCTTCATGGCCGCTTCGCGCTCTTCGTCTGTGGTGTCTTTGAAGAGGTAAAAGTTACCGCCGCCGGTGGGCGAGCCAAGCCGCTTGTTGCCCGGAAGCATCGCGACGCCAAAGTCAAATTCCGCCGCCTTCTTGACCGCAGTCAGGTTGCCGGTGGAATGCCACATCATCGCGGTCTGGCCCTCAAGAAACGCCTGACGCAGGGTGCCCCACTCAACCGTTCCGGTGGGCATGATGCCATGCTCGGCCGAAAGCGATTTCCAGAATTCCAGCGTCTCGATGACGTCGGGATCGTCGAAATAGGTCGTAAGCCCGTCGCCGGCCATCAATTCCTTGCCGTTCTGGATCGCGAGCGCCTGGAACATCCAATAGGGATAACCCGTCGAGGGGATCATCACGCCATAGGTATCATCCTTGGTGAGGGCCTTGCCCATGCTGATCATCTCGTCCCAGGTTGTGGGGGCCTTTTCGGGGTCAAGACCGGCGGCGCGGAACATGTCCTTGTTGTAATAGGCCACGATGGTCGAACGCTGGAACGGGATGCCCCATGTCTTGCCTTCGATTTGGCCATTGGCCATCAGCGCCGGGTAAAACCCGTCAAGCCAGGCGCGATCTGCATCGCTCTTCAGCACATCGTCAAACGGCAGGATCAGATCCTGTTCGATCAGGTCATAGGCGTCGATCGAGAACATCACCGCCAATTGCGCCGGTTCGCCGGAATTGAGCGCAGAGAGGGCGCGCACGCGGGTGTCGTCATAGTTGCCCGAATAGATCGCATTGACCTTGATGTCGGGGTTTTCGGCCTGAAAATCGGCGACGATGCCATCGACCACCTCGGTCAGGGCGCCGCCCACGGCAATCGGGTAATACATGGTAAGTTCGGTTTCGGCCTGCGCCTGTGACGCCAGCGAAAGGGCCATGGCGCCGGAAAGCGCGAGCCCGAGATGCTTGGTGAAATACATTGTATCCTCCTGAGATTTATCGGTGTCAGTCTTGGGTGTTGCGCCACTTGTTATGCGTGATCGTGGCGTTTGGCGGGTGGGGTCAGGTGGCGCGCGCCACCCGTTTGCCCCCGGAATCGAAAACATGCAGGTCACCATCGGCAAAGCTGATCTCGACGGTGTGCCCGCTTGGGTGAAGCGCCATGCCCGGCGCCTTGAGCGTGAGGCCGGTGGCATGGTCATGTGCGAGGCCGATAAAGGTTTCGGCGCCCAGAAATTCGCATTCGGTGACGGTGCAAACCAGCCGTCCCTTGCCGGGCTTTTCAAGGCGGATATTTTCGGCGCGCAGCCCGATGGTTGTGTCGTCGTCAAACCCGGTAAGCGCATGCCCCTTGATCAAGGCCATCGGCGGCGCGCCGACGAACTCGGCCACGAAGGTATTGACCGGCGCGCTATAAAGTTCTTGCGGCGAGCCTATCTGCTGAATGCGCCCGTCCTTCATCAGGACCACGATATCGGCCATGCTCATCGCTTCGGTTTGATCGTGGGTGACGTAAACCACCGTGATGCCCAGATCCCGTTGCAGCTTCTTGATGTCCTTGCGCACCGCATTGCGCAGCTTGGCATCGAGGTTCGAGAGCGGTTCATCCATCAGGCACAACCGCTGACCGGCGACAATGGCGCGGGCGAGGGCGACGCGCTGGCGCTGACCGCCGGACAATTCGCCGGGTTTGCGATCCTCAAGCCCGGTGAGGCCGGTGATTTCAAGCGCGCGCTTCAGCTTTTCCAGTCGCTCGGCGCGCGGCACGCGGCGTACCTTGAGGCCGAACATGACATTCTCGGCGACCGAGAGATGCGGGAAAAGCGCGTAGGATTGAAACACCATCGACAGATTGCGATCCGAGGCCGCACTTGTGGTGACATCTCGCCCGTCGATCACGATCTTGCCCTCGTCCGGGATCTCAAGCCCGGCCAAAAGCCGCAGCGTGGTCGACTTGCCACAACCCGATGGTCCAAGCAGCGCAACAAAGGCGCCTTCGGGGATATCGAGGCTGACATCCTCGACCCCAAGCTTGCCGTTCCAGCGTTTGCCGATGCCTTTGAGCGAAACAAATGGTTGCGTGGTCATGAGCTGCCTCCTTGGACGATGGTCAGGCGGTCGCCAACCCGCTCAAGCACCGGGGCAAACCGGGCGTCGGGCGCGCGATCCATGATGATGCGGTCAACCTCGCCCAGATGGCCGCCCACCACCGGGGCGACGCGGCCAAACTTGGTATGGTCAAGCACGAGGATCGAGGTTTCACAGGCCATGCGGATCTGTTCGCGCACGCGCACCTCTGAGGCGTGGAAATCCAAAAGCGCGCCATCTTCGGCAACGCCGGCAACGCCGCAAATGCCAAACTCGGCGCGGTAACCTTCAAAAAAGCGCGGCACCTCGTCGCCTAGAATATCAAGGTCGGGCAGGCGCACTTCGCCCCCCGGCACGATGATGCGGTTGGTCGGCTCGCTCGACAGGGCCATCACCACATTGAGGTTGTTGGTCACCACCGTCAGCCGTTTGCGCTCGCGCAGCGCCTCGGCCACAAAGGCCGGTGTGGTGCCGATGGAAAAGAACACCGTCACATCATCGGGTATAAGCGCGGCGGCGGCGTGGGCGATGGCCTCTTTCGCTTGCGGATTGGTGGTCTTGCGCTGTTGGTAGGGTTGGTTGAGCTGTTTTTCAAAAAGGTCGGCCCCACCATGGCGCCGCCGCAGCAGGTTCTCCTGGCACAGGTGGTTGATATCGCGGCGCACGGTTTGGGCAGAGACGCCAAAGGTGGTGACAAGCTCATCCACCGAGACGCTTTTTTGAGTCTGCATGAGGTCCAGTATCTCGTCCCTGCGTTTTCGCTTTTTGGATGACATTATGGGCATATCTCCATTTCTGACCACAGAATGAGCGAAACGATCATTAAAGCAACATTTTTCTAAGATCCCACGCAGACGGGGCTTGCGGCGCTGATACGCTGGTTTTGTGACAGTTATTTGAATACTTTCAGGAAGAAACCATAAATTTCAGGCGTCCATTTTGACGATAGGCGGTCAATTTTGATCATTCGCGCTTTTTAGAAAGGCCGCCGCCGGATAGGCTCGCGCTGGTCGAATCAGTGTCGGCCACCAGGGGAAGGATCACGCATGAATGGCCTGCGCGGCATTTTCGACAGATACGAGGCGATCCGCCCGCGCCTGCCGGTCGCAGTTGTTCAGCCGCAGCCGCAGAGCGTCGCTGACCTTGGCGAAATCGCCGATCAGGTCGATGCCTTTGTGTTCGATGCCTTTGGTGTGCTCAACGTCGGCGAAACGCCGATCCCCGGCGCGGCCAGCCGGGTGGCCGCCCTGCGCGCGCGTGGCTGTCAGATCAGGGTTCTCACCAATGCGGCAAGCTATGATCGCGCGGGCGCTGTGGCCAAGTTCGAGAGGCTCGGTGTTCTGCTTGAACCTGATGAAATCATCACCAGCCGCGACGCCGCCCTTTGTGTGCTTGATAACCGGCTTTGGGGCGTTATCGCCGCGCCGGAAGATAGCTTGAGCGACTTGGAAATGCCGGTGATCCGGCTGGGTGATAACCCGGCGGATTATGATCGGGCCGAGGGTTTTTTGTTTCTCTCCAGCGCCAATTGGAGCGATGCGCGCCAGCGGTTGCTTGAGGTGTCATTGCTTGATCATCCGCGGCGTGTGATCATCGCCAATGCCGATCTGGTTGCGCCGCGCGATCACGGGTTTTCAATCGAACCGGGGTTTTATGGTCATCAGCTTGCCGATTTGACGGCGGCCGAAGTGATGTTCTTTGGCAAGCCGTTCGCCGATGTGCATGCCATGGCGAGCGCAACCCTTGCCGGGATCGACAAGACCCGGATTGCGATGGTGGGCGATACGCTTCACACTGATATTCTTGGTGGCGCGGCGGCGGGCTGGCGCACGGTTCTGGTCACGCAGGATGGGCTTTTTGCCGGGCATGATGTTGCCCCGTTCATCGACGAATGCGGCCTTTACCCCGACTGGCAGGTCGCGCGCATCTAGCGATAGGTGCGCTGATCCATCGGGGTCTCTTCGATGCGTTGCAACAGGCGATCCAACAGCCATTTTTCCGCTCGGTTCAAGACCGCGCGCGGGTTCCAGACCACGTGCACGTCAATCGGCGCGGTCTGATCATAGGGCGGCAGTTGCCAGAGTTGGCCATCGCGCACATCGCGCGCTGCCACATGAAGCGGCAGCGGCCCGACGCCAAGCCCGGCGATGATCAGGCGGCGCACCTCTTCGAGGTGGCTTGAGGTGGCGATGATCTTATCGCCAAGCTCGGCCTGGGCGCGCATCAGGGTCACGGGTTTGAGCGCGTCCTGAAGCCGGTCGGTGCCAAAGCTGACGGCCGAATGCCCGGCAAGATCGGCGCGCGTGAGGTTCTTGCGCCTGAACAAGGGGTGCGGCGGGCCGCAGAACAGGCCGAAATATTCCCGGAACAGGCGCTTGTATTCAAGCTTGGAATTGCGCTGATGCACAAGGCAGATCGCAAACGAGGCCGAGCGCGCGGTGACCGTTTCGACCGCCAGGGCCGAGGTGAAAACATCAATCGACAGCGTCGCGCGGGGGTTCTCGGCGTGAAATTCCGCCAGCACCTGATTAAAAAGCGGGCAGATGACGTGGCTGGCCAGAGACAGGCGCACATGGCCGGTTACCTCGTCAGTCATGTTGCGCATCAGGGTCGACAGCCGCAGGATAGAGCCCTGAATGTCCACCGCCTCACGATAGAGAACCTGACCCGCATCGGTCAGTTGAAAGTGCCCCGGACTGCGATCAATGAGCTTTTTACCAACCCTGTTTTCCAACCTTTTCAAGGCGGTAGAAACCGAGGGTTGGGTCAGGCGAAGCCGGGTCGCGGCATCGGTGACAGAGCGCGCCTGCGCCAGCACCACGAAGGTGCGCAACAGGTTCCAATCCATCTCGCGCATGATGCGTTCGGGGCTATTTTGATCATCCATTGATTTTATCTATTATGAGAATTGTGATTATCTATTGGATTTATGCTTGCCCGGTTTGCATCCTGATCGCAACCCCGCATCCGCGGCGTCAAAACACTAGGGAACCGCATGTCAGTCGAAGCCAGAGAGGCAAGACAACCTTGGATTTTGCTGTCACCGGCGCTTGGCGCGGTGGTGCTTTTGCTGTTTGTGCCGCTGATGTTCATCGTGGTCTATTCGTTCTGGCTTAGGACGTCGACGGGGGCGGATCAGGTCGGGTTTTTCCTCGATAACTGGCAAGAGGTTCTGAGCGACGCCTTCTACCGCGACATCCTTTTGGGCACCCTCAAGATCGCCGCGATCACCACGGTTGTCTGTGCCTTGATGGGCTATCCGGCGGCCTATTTCATTGCCCGGTCAAGCGGCAACAAGGCGATTTTGCTTTTGCTTTTGATGCTGCCATTCTGGATCAGCTATATCATCCGCACGATGAGCTGGATCAATATTCTGGGGGTTTCGGGGGCGTTCAACACCTTCATGCTCTGGATCGGGATCATAGATGAGCCGATTCAGATGCTGTACAACCAGACCACCGTTATCCTCGGTCTGGTGCATTTCCTGCTGCCCTTCATGGTGCTGAATGTCTTTGTTAGCCTTGATGGCATCGACACCAATCTTGAGGATGCCGCGAATTCGCTTGGCGCCACCCGGTGGCAGGCGTTCATGCAGGTCACCTTGCCGCTCTCGCTTCCGGGGCTGGCGGCGGGCGGGTTGCTGTGTTTCGTGCTTGGCGCGGGCACCTATATCACGCCGCTCGTGCTTGGCGGGCCAAGGGATGCGATGTTTGCCAATCTGGTGTTCGAGGCGATCATCACCCAGCTCAACTGGCCGCTTGGCAGCGCGCTTAGCCTGATGCTCTTGGCGGTGCTTGGGGCGCTTGTCCTGATCTACAACCGCTATCTTGGCATGGCGCAGTTGATGAAGGGGCTTGGCTGATGGCGGATAAAACCAACCTCGGCTGGCACCTTATTCGCGGATGGGCGATCGCGGTTTACATCTTCATGTTCCTGCCGGTGGCGGTCGTGGTCTTGCTGAGTTTCAACGCAAGCCAGTTCGGCAGCTTTCCGATGACCGGCTTTTCGTTTCGCTGGTTCGCGGAACTGGCCCAGAACGAGGCGATCCTGCGCGCCTTTCGCACCTCGATCATTCTTGGGGCGCTGACGGCGGTGTTTTCCACGACTTTGGGGGTTTTGGCCTCGCTGGCCTTGGTGCGTTACAACGTGCCGGGGCGCAACATGATCACCACCATGCTGATCGCGCCGATCCTGGTGCCCGAGGTGGTGCTTGCGGTGGCCTTGCTGTTGTTTCTCAACTTTCTCGGCCTGCCGAAAAGCTTTCCCCTTTTGCTGGCCGGGCATGTGATCTTTACGCTGCCGTTCGTGATACTGGTGGTGCAGGCGCGCCTTGTCAGCATCAAGCGCGATATCGAAGAGGCCGCGCTTAGCCTTGGCGCAAGCCCGCGCCAGACGTTTTTCGAGATTACCCTACCGTTGATGATGCCTGCGGTGCTGGCCGGGGGGCTTTTCGCCTTCACGATAAGCTTTGATGACATCACCGGCACGCTGTTTTGGAAGCCCGGCGGGGTGGAAACCGTGCCGACACAGATTTTCGCCATGCTGCGCAATTCGATCAGCCCCGAGATCAACGCCTTGGGCACGGTCATGATTTTCATGACCGTGGGCCTGCCGCTGCTCGGGCTGGCGATTGCGCGCAAGGTGGCAAGCAAGGGCGGCACCTGAGAACCGTCCGAACAGATGAAGACCCCAGTCAACAAGGAGATGAAAATGACCGATAAAATGGACAACACCACCCGGCTCGAGCGGATGCGCGAACGGTATATGAACGGCGATCTGGACCGGCGCAGCTTTCTCGGGCTGATCGGTGCGGCGGGCCTTGCTTATGGCGTGCAGACGCCATTCGCCAAATACGCCAATGCCCAGACCGTATCGCAGGTGCGCTTTGACGGCTGGGGCGGCGTTGTGTCCGAGGCGTTCCGCAAGCACGCCTTTGACCCCTATACCGCCGCGACGGGCATCAACGTGGTCGATGGCACCTTTGGCGGCCCCGACGAATACATCAGCCGCATCAAGGCAGGCCAGGAAGGCGAATACAACATCGCCCACCTGTCCGGGGTGTTCGATTATGCGCGCTATCACAACCTTGGCTTTTCCAGCGAGCTGAACGAGGACAACATCCCGAACCTGAAATACGTCATCCCCAAGTTGGTCGATGTGTTCCGCAAGGTGACCGATGGCAAGCTGTCCTGTGTGCCCTATGATTATGGCACCACCGGTCTTGCCTATAACCGCAAGTATATCTCGGACGACGAGATGAAGGAAAAAGGCGCCAAGATCCTGATCGACGAAGGTCACAAGGGCAAGATTGCCGGCTGGGGCGACTGGCGCACGCGGATCTGGTTTGCCTCGCTGCAAACCGGGCAGGACCCGAACGGCGCCACCGACATGGAGGCTGTCTGGGACGCGATCCGCACGCATCGTGACCTTAGCTTGAAGTACTGGGGCTCGGGCGCCGAATTGATGAGCCTGCTTGCCGAAGAGGAAATTCACGTGACCGAAGGCTGGTCCGGCCGGATTTTCGCGCTTCAGGAACAGGGCCATGACATCGGTTATATGGACCCGCCCAACGGCTATGGCTGGCAGGAATGCCTCTTCGTGATCAAGGGCAGCCCGATGGAGGCCTGCGAAGAGCTGCTGAACTTCATGCTCGATCCGGCGACCTCGATCGCGGTCGCGGAAGGCCAGAATTATCCGCCCGCGCTTGACCCGACCAAGGTTGATCTTGGCGCCAAGATTCCGACGTTGCCGGCCTTTGATCCGACCGGCACCTTGGCGAACCTGACCTTTGCCGATCCGGCCTATTGGAACGAGAACGAACAGGAATGGACCAAGACCTTTGGTCGCGTCCAAAAGGGTTACTAAGCCCGTTCGATCCTTGCCTGTCCCGGCCATTGCCGGGGCGGGCCACCACTTTCCGCCCGCCCAAGGAGGCCGCCAATGAGCGCCGTCACCCTCAAGAACATCGTCAAACGGTTTGGCGGCTTTACCGCCGTTCACCAGACCTCGCTTGAGATACCCGAAGGCGCGTTCGTGACGCTTTTGGGGCCGTCGGGCTGTGGCAAGACCACCAATCTGCGGATGATCGCGGGGCTTCTGGACCCGAGCGAAGGCGAAATCCTGATTGGCGACAAGCGGGTCAACGATGTGCCGATCCACGAGCGCAACCTCGGGCTGGTGTTTCAGAATTACGCGCTTTTCCCGCATAAAACCGTGGCCGAGAATGTCGCCTTTGGCCTCAAGTACCGCGACGTGCCAAGCGCCGATATCCCGGCCAAGGTCAAGGCGGCGCTTGAATTGGTGCAGCTTCCCGATGTCGGGCATCGCTATCCCAAGGAATTGTCGGGTGGCCAGCAACAGCGCATCGCGCTTGCCCGCGCCATCGTGATCGAGCCGGATGTTTTGCTGCTTGATGAACCGCTATCGGCGCTTGATGCCAACCTGCGCGAGGATATGCGCGTCGAACTCAAGCGCATTCAGGAGCGCATCGGCGTGACCACAGTCTTTGTGACCCATGACCAATCCGAGGCGCTTGCGATGTCGGACTTTATCGTCGTCATGTCCGAGGGCCGCGTTGAACAGGTCGGCAAACCCGAAGAGGTCTACAACACGCCGGCCTCTGAATTTGTCGCCAATTTCCTTGGCGCGTCGAACATCTTTGATGCGACATGCACCAGCTATGGCGGGCCCCTCGTGGGGATCGAAGCGCCGGTGTTCGGCGGCATGGATATCCCGGCCGAGAAGGCGCCCAACCTCAAATCCAAGGGCTCGGCCAAGCTTGTGGTGCGCGCCGAAAAGCTGGTCTTGTCGAAATCGAGCGCCGCAAAGGGCGTGATTTCAGTGCCTGCAAAGGTCGAAACCGTCGATTACCAAGGTCAGGCCGTGCGCTATTTCGTGCGCGCGGGCGAGACCCAGTTACAGGCCATCAACATGATCGACGGGCGCCCCTTTGCCGTGGGCGACGAGGTCAACCTCCACCTTCGCCCGCAGGATTGCGCGGCGCTTCCGGGATAAGACCATGAGTGCAAAACCAAGCCACCTTTTCTATCAGGGCAGAGAGCGCAAACCGGTGCTGGATCAGGCGCGCGGCGTTTACATGTGGGATGTCGATGGCAAGCGCTATCTTGACGGCTCGTCTGGCGCGATGGTCTGTAACATCGGCCATTCCAACGAGAATGTGCTAGAGGCGATGCGCCGCCAGATGGAGAAATCGACCTTTGGCTATCGGCTTCACTTTGAGACCGAGGCCTCGGAAAAGCTGGCCTCGAAAACCGCCGCCCTGACGCCCGAGGGGTTGAACCGGGTATTCTTTGTCTCGGGCGGGTCCGAGGCGGTGGAAAGTGCGATCAAGCTGGCCCGGCAATATGCGCTTGCCGTGGGGCAGGGCAGCCGCTGGAAGGTGATTTCGCGCAGCCCGAGCTATCATGGCTGCACCTTGGGCGCGCTTGCGATCACCGGTTATGCGCCGCTGACCAAGCCGTTCGAGCCGATGATGCAGATGATGCCGAAAGTGCCCGCGCCGCGCGCCTATCTTGACGGGCTTGACCCTGATGACATCGCGACCGGGCATCATTATGCCCATATGCTTGAGGCGCAGATTTTGGCCGAAGGGCCTGAGTCGGTGCTGGCCTTTATCGTCGAGCCGGTCGGCGGCGCCTCGACCGGGGCGCTTGTGCCGCCGCGCGGATATATGGAGCGCGTGCAGGAGATTTGCCGCCAATATGGCGTACTTTTCATCCTTGACGAGGTGATGACCGGCGCCGGGCGCACGGGTAAATTTCTGGCCTCGGAACACTGGAATCTTGAGCCCGATATCATGGTCATGTCCAAGGGCTTTGCCGCCGGCTACATGCCGCTTGGCGGGATGGCCGCGCATGAGCGCCTTGTCGAGCCGGTGCTTGACGCGGGCGGGTTTTTGCACGGGTTCACCTATGCCGGCAATCCGCTTGCCTGCGCCGCCGGCCTTGCCGTGATCGACGAGATCGAGCGTCTTGGCCTGGTCAGGAATGCGGCCCTGATGGGAGAGAAATTGTTGACCCGTTTGCGCGAGCTGATGGACCGCCATGCGATCATCGGCGATGTGCGCGGCATGGGTCTTTTGACGGCGTTCGAATTCATGTCGGACCGGGCCACCAAGGCGCCCCTGCCGAAAGAATTGCGCGCCTTTGACCGCTTTGTGCAGATCGCCTATGTCAAGGGCCTTATCGTCTATTCGCGCCGCACCCGTGATGGCGTTGAGGGCGATCATGTCCTTGTCTGCCCGCCGATGATCGTGAATGAAACCCATCTGGACGAGATCACCGAAATGCTGGATGCAGCACTTGCGCAATTCACCGCCGAAATCCGCCCCAGCCTCGACAAGATCGCGTAAGGGGCGGGGATGCGCGAGATCATCATCACCTGTGCCTTGACCGGCTCGATCCACACGCCGAGCATGTCGCCGCATCTTCCTGTCACGGCGGATGAGATCACGGCGGCGGGTCTTGGCGCGGCCGAGGCGGGGGCGGCGATCCTGCACCTGCATGCGCGCGATCCCGAGACCGGCAAGCCCTCGTCAGAGCCCGCGCATTTCATGGGTTTCCTGCCCCGCCTGAAACAGGCGAGCGATGCGGTGCTCAATATCTCGACCGGCGGTAGCGCGGTGATGAGCCTTGATCAGAGGCTGGCCGCGCCCAAGCAGGCCGAGCCGGAAATGGCCTCGCTCAACATGGGCACGATGAATTTCGCGCTTTACCCGATGGCCGCGCGGATTTCAGACTGGCAACACGATTGGGAAAAGCCCTTTCTCGAGGGCTCGGATGACCTTGTCTTCAAGAACACCCCGCGCGATATCGCCCGTATCCTGACCGAGCTTGGCCAGGATCGCGGCGCGCGCTTTGAATTCGAATGCTATGACCTGAGCCACCTTTACATGCTGCGCCATTTTGCCGATCGCGGGCTGATCAAGGCGCCATTTTTCATTCAGTTCGTGTTCGGCGTCTTAGGCGGCATGGGGCCGGACCCCGAGAACCTGACCCATATGGTGCGCATCGCCGACAAGCTATTTGGCGAGGATTACATGTTCTCTGTTCTGGCGGCGGGGCGGCATCAGATGCCACTGATCACCATGTCGGCGGCCATGGGCGGGCATGTGCGCGTCGGGCTTGAGGATAGCCTTACCATCGCGCGCGGCACGCTTGCGCGGTCCAACGCCGAGCAGGTTTCCAAGATCCGCGAAGTTGTCGAGGCTTTGGGGCGCACCGTCGCCACCCCCGATCAGGCGCGCGCAATTCTGGGCCTCAAGGGCGCGGATAAGACGGCGATCTGAATGATGAGGGATATCGAGTTTCACCCGGTGCAAAGCGCCGATGACCTGGACCTGTTGGACCAAGCCCTGCGCGCGCTTAGCGTCGAGTTGGGCGATGTGCATCTGGCCGACAAGGCGGTGTTGCGCGCGGGGCTGTTCGGGCCGGTGCCCGCCGCCTATGGCCTCTTGGCGCTCTGCGAGGGCGCGTTGATGGGCGCGGCGCTGTTCAGCCCGGTGTTTTCCACCGCGCGCGGCGCGGCGGGGGTTTATGTCTCTGACCTCTGGATCGCAGAGGCGGCGCGCGGTCAAAAGCTTGGGGCGGGCGTGCTGGCAGAGGTCGCCAAACGCGCGGATCTGCTCTGGGGGAGCAAGTGGATGACATTGGCGGTCTATGCCCATAGCACCGCCTCGCGCCGGTTTTACACGCGCCTCGGGTTCGAGCCGCAAAGCAATGCGACGACCATGCGCCTGTCACAGGATGCGATGCAACGACTGATAAGGAATGCGCAATGAAGGCCATTTTTGACGACCGCCAGTGGCACCATGATCCCAAACATTTCATGGCCAACGGCAAGGTCCTGCCAAGCCCGGAACAGCCAGAGCGCATCACCCGCCTACGCCACGGGGCCGAGGCGGCGGGCTGTGATTTCATCGCGCCGAAGGATGCCGGGCTTGGCCCGATTGCGGCGCTGCATTCGCCGGAATATGTGACGTTTCTCAAGAATATCTACACCCGCTGGCAGCGGATCGAGGGCGCGGGCGAAGAGGTGATCCCCAATATTCACCCCGCTAACCGATCCGACAATTACCCGAAATCCGCCGTCGGGCAGGCGGGGTTTCATCAGGCCGATACCGCCTGTCCCATCGGGAAGGGCACCTGGGAGGCCGCCTATTGGTCGGCGCAATCGGCGGTGACCGGCGCCGATCTTTTGGCGGATGGAGCGCGCGCGGGTTATGCGCTGTGCCGCCCGCCGGGGCATCACGCTTACGGCGATCTGGCGGGGGGGTTTTGCTTTCTCAACAATGCCGGGATTGCCGCCGAGCGGTTGCGCGCTAGCGGCCTGCGGGCCGCCATTCTGGATGTCGATGTGCATCACGGCAACGGCACGCAGGGCATTTTCTATGACCGCGACGATGTGCTGACCGTGTCGATCCATGCCGATCCGGCGCGATTTTATCCGTTCTTCTGGGGGCACGGCAACGAGCGCGGCGCGGGGCGCGGAATTGGCTATAACCTCAACCTGCCGCTGGCGCGCGGCACTGGCGATGACGCCTATCTCAAGGTGCTCGACACGGCGCTTGAGCGGGTGGCCGCCTTTGGCGCCGATGTGGTGGTGGTGGCGCTTGGGCTTGATGCTTACGTCGGCGATCCGTTCAAGGGCTTGGCGATCACGACGCCGGGGTTTGGCCGGATCGGGGCGGCGATTGCGGGCCTCGGCTTGCCGACGCTTTTCGTGCAGGAAGGCGGCTATCTTTGTGACGAGCTTGGCGAGAACCTGACCGCCGCCTTGACCGGGTTCGAAGGCGCATGAGCCGCGCCGACATCATCGTGATCGGCGGCGGGATCGCCGGGGTCAGTGCCGCTGCAGAGCTTGCGCGCGGCGGGGCTGAGGTTGTCCTCTTAGAGGGCGAGCCGCAGCTTGGCTATCACTCGACCGGGCGCTCGGCGGCGATCTTTATCCGCAACTACGGCAATGCCACCCTGCGTGCGCTCAATGCCGCCGCAGAGCCGATTTTCGAGGCCCCCGGTGACATTTGCGACGGCCCGCTGCTTAGCCCGCGCGGCGAATTGCTGATCGCGAGCGAGGATGAAATGCCGGAGCTTGAGGCCTATCTTGACGGCTCGACCGGGATCGAACGGCTAAGCGGGGCCGAGGCCGCCGAGATCGTGCCGATCCTGCGCCCCGAGCGGATTGCCGGGGCGATGATCGAACATGGCGCACAGGGCATTGATGTCGACCGGATGTTGCAGGGCTATGCCCGGTTTTTACGCGGCCATGGCGGCCAGATCATCACCGGCGCGCCGGTGGGCGAGATCCGCCATGATGGCGCGCTTTGGCAGGTTGAAACGCCGCTGGACACCTTCACCGCGCCGATCGTCGTCAACGCCGCCGGGGCCTGGGCCGATGAGGTGGCAGGGCGCGCGGGCGTGGCGCGGGTCGGCCTGCAGCCGCTACGTCGTTCGGCCGCGATCATCCCTGAGCCCGAGGGGTATGATTGCGCAGATTGGCCTGTGTTCGGCTCTATCGCCGAGACCTGGTACGCCAAGCCCGAGGCCGGCAAGCTTATGATCTCGCCTGCCGATGAAGACCCGGTTGATCCGCATGATGCCTGGGCGGATGATATGGTTCTGGCCGAAGGATTGCACCGGTTTGAACAGGCGGTGACGGTGCCGGTGACCCGGGTCGAACATAGCTGGGCTGGCCTGCGCAGCTTTGTCGCCGACCGCACGCCGGTGGCCGGCTTTGCGCCCGGTAAGCCCGGATTTTTCTGGTTGGCGGGGCAGGGGGGCTATGGCGTGCAAACCGCCCCGGCCTTGTCGCGGCTGACGGCGGCGCTTGTTCTGGGGCACACCCCCGAGCTTGCGCCAGAGGTCATCGTGGCGCTCTCGCCAGAGCGGTTTGCAACGTGAGGGCGGGTTAGGCTTTGGCCGAAATCGAGGCGAGCTTTTTCAAAAGGTGGTCTTTCATCCGCTCTGCCGTCTTGGCGGCCTCACGCGCGCAAAGCGCCTCGGCAATCGCCTCGTGTTCTTCAACCGCCGCGCGCCAGCGGTCCGGCGTGAGGTTCGCCTGATAGCGCGCGCGCTGCACGCGATAGGCCAAAAGCTCGTGCGAGCGCAGCAGGGTCTCGTTATCCGCCGCCGCGAGGATCGACTTGTGAATGGCCTGATTGATGCGGAAATAGGTCGGCCTGTCGGTCTCTTCATAAGAGCGGCGCAGCTCTTGCGTCATGGCTTCGATCGCTTTGAGATCGCCGTCGCTGGCCGCCACGGCCGCAAGCTCTCCGGCCAGCCCCTCAAGCGCGGCGAGGACGCGAAACACCTCGGCCAACTCGGCTTCGCTCTGGCGGGTGATGACCGCGCCGCGATGTGGAATGAGGTCAAGCAATCCCTCGGAGGCCAGCACCTTGAGCGCCTCGCGCAGGGGCGTGCGTGACACGCCGAACTGTTCGGTCAAAAGCTTTTCGTTGATCTTTCCACCGGGCTCAAGCTGACCTTCAAGGATCATCTGGCGCAGCCGGTTGGTGATCTCGACGGCAAGGGCGGTGCGCCCAATCGGCTCTGGTTTCAACTCGGACATGGCGGGCGCCTTTTCGGGGTCACTATACATGCTCTGGGCCCTTTCCTTCTGTCTCTGACGAGGCTCTGTCGAAAACTTCCGCGATATGCAAGGCCCGGCGGCCGGTTCCGTCGGCGATCTGATGGCGGCAAGAGGTGCCATTGGCGATCACAAGATCATCGGGCGCGGCGGCGCGCACGGCCTGCAAAAGCGACAGCTCGCCCATGCGGATCGAGATGTCATGGGTCTCTGCGCCATAGCCAAAGGCGCCGGCCATGCCGCAACAACTGCTTTCGATGTTCTGCGCCGCAAGCCCCGGCAAAAGGTCAAGCGCCGCGCCCATATCGCTCATGATCCCGGCGGCTTTTTGGTGGCAATGACCATGCACATGCGCGCCCTGGCCGATGTCATGCATCGCAAGATCAAAGCGCCCGGCCTTGGCCTCGCGCGCGATGAATTCCTCAAAGAGAAACGCGTTTTGGGCAAGCGCGCGCGCATCTTCGCCAGGTAGCAGCGTGAGAAACTCATCCCGCAGCGTCAAAAGGCAGGAGGGTTCCAGGCCCACAATCGGCGTGCCTGCGCGCACATGCGGCATCAGGGCGTCAAGCGTGCGCTCGGCCTCGGCGCGGGCACGGTCAATCATGCCCGCCGCCAGATACGTGCGCCCACAACAGAGCGGGCGACCGGGGGCCATGGCGGTGATCACCTCATATCCCGCGCGGGTCAGAACCCGCAGCGCGGCGCGCGGAATTTCGGGTTCCATCCAGCGGTTGAACGTATCGGTGAACAGGATCACCTTGCCCGCCGTGCCGCCCGCCTTGGCCTGGTTGACCTCGCTGTCGCGAAAGAAATCACCGCGAAACAAGGGCAGGCTGCGCGCCGCCGCCAGCCCGAGAAGTTTTTCTCCCAGACGCGCCAGAACCGGCACCCGGTTGCGCAGCGCGATCACCCCACGCAGCGCCACCGCAAGGCGGGCATAGCGGGGCATTTCCGCGATCAGCCGCTCGCGCGTGCCATACCCCAGTTTCTGACCGCGCTGATAAAGAACCTCGGTTTTCATCTTGGCCATGTCCACCCCGGTGGGGCATTCGCGCTTGCAGGCCTTGCAGCCGACGCAAAGCTTTAACGTTTCGGCCATATCTTGCGAAAACAGGGCGTCTTTGCCCAAGCGCCCAGACAAAGCAAGGCGCAGGGTGTTGGCGCGCCCGCGGGTCACGTCGCGTTCGTCACGGGTCACGCGATAGCTCGGGCACATGGCACCCCCGGCCAGTTTGCGACAGGCGCCGTTGTTGTTGCACATCTCGACCGCGCCCTGAAATCCACCGCCCGCGCCGGTCCAGTCGGACCAGTCATGCCCGGTCTTGAGGTCGTCAAACGCGTAATCCGGCGGATAGCGCATCAGGCTCCGGTCATCCATTTTCGGCGCATGCACGATCTTGCCGGGGTTAAGGCGCGCACCGGGATCGAACGCTGCTTTCACCTCTTCAAAGGCGCTCAGGATGCGTTGGCCGAACATCGCCCCGTGAAATTCGGATCGCACGATGCCGTCGCCATGCTCGCCGGAATGCGAACCCTTGTACTCGCGCACCATCTCGAACGCGGCCTCGGCGATTTCACGCATGGCGCGCACGTCTTTTTCAAGCTTGAGGTTTAGGATCGGGCGCACATGAAGGCAGCCCTCAGAGGCATGCGCATACCATGTGCCGGTGGTGTCATGTTTATGAAACACTTCGGTGAGCCGGTCGGTATAATCGGCCAGATGATCCAGCGGCACGGCGCAATCCTCGACAAATGACACAGGTTTGCCCGCCTCTTTCATCGACATCATGATATTGAGACCGGCCTTGCGCAGCTCGCCGATATCGGCGGCAAGACCCATATCCCAGACCTCGACAACGCCACCTTCGTGATCGCCGCCCTTGCCGAACCCAAAGCCGAGATCGGCCATGGTATCGGCAAGATGGCGCATGTTTTCCGCGTTCTCATCGGGGCTATCGGCGAATTCGACAAAGAGCATCGCGGCGGGGGTGCCGCGCACGAACCCCTCTAGCGTCTTGGCATAGATCGGGATCGAACGCGCAAGGTCGATCATCGTCGAATCGACCAGTTCCACAGATGTCGGCCCAAGCGCGACAAGCGGTTTTGCGGCCTCCATCGCGGCGCGGAAGGTCGGAAAATGGCATACCCCCATCACGCGGGTTTTCGAGGGCAGGGGCGAGAGCTTGATCTCGATCGCGGTCGAAATCGCCAGCGTGCCCTCGGAGCCAATCAGAAGATGCGCAAGGTTGATCGGCCCATCACCGGGCACAAGCGCGTCGATATTATAGCCACCAACGCGGCGCTGAACCTTGGGGAAACGCGCGGTGATTTCACCCACCTCACGGGCGCCGAGATCAAGCATCTGCCGCAGCAAGGGTTCAGGCACGCGATTGCCAGACCCGGGGCCGAAATCAAACGCTGTGCCATCGGCCAAGAGCCCCTCGATTCGGGCGACGTTATCGCGCGTGGTGCCATAGCGAAGCGACCGCGAGCCGCAGGAATTATTGCCCACCATGCCGCCAATCGTGGCGCGCGAGGCGGTCGAAACATCGACTGGAAACCACAGGCCATGCGGCTTGAGCGCGCGATTGAGATCATCAAGCACGATCCCCGGTTCGACCACCGCGCGACGACCCGGCACGTCAAGCTCAATGATCCGGTTGAGGTATTTCGAGCAATCCACGATCAGCCCGGAATTCACCGTTTGCCCGCATTGCGATGTTCCGCCGCCGCGCATGGTAAGCGGAACATCGGCCTCGCGCGCGGCGTCGAGCGCTGCGGCAATATCGGCGGCGCTTTTGGCGATCACCACCCCGGCGGGCATGATCTGATAGATCGAGGCATCGGTCGCATAGCGCCCGGCGGTGAAGGCATCAAAGCGGGTTTCACCCTCGATGTCACGCGCCAGCCGTGAGCGTATCGTTTCATCCAGCATGCGGCCCGATCCCCTAAAAAACTTTGCGATATTTCTTGACAGAATATTGAATTCAGAATTCAATTCAACAAAATTCCCTTGCGTCTTGCCGCCGAGGGCTATCGTATCGGGGAGAGGATCACCATGACTGCCGGACGCCACTTTTTGCAAATTCCCGGGCCTTCCAACGTGCCGGATCGTATTTTGCGCGCGATGGATTACCCGACAATGGACCATCGCGGCCCGGCCTTTGCCGATGTTGGCCGCAAGGCGCTTGAGGGGATGAAATCAATCTTCAAAACCGAAAGCCGGGTGGTGATCTACCCCTCGTCGGGCACCGGCGCGTGGGAAGCGGCGCTGGTCAATACCCTGTCGCCCGGCGACACGGTTTTGATGTACGAGACCGGCCATTTCGCGACGCTCTGGAAATCGCTGGCGCAGAAACTTGACCTTAACCCGGTCTTTATCGAAAGCGACTGGCGTGCCGGCGCCGACCCGGCGGCGATTGAAGAGCGGCTGCGCGCCGACAAGGGCCACGAGATCAAGGCGGTCTGTGTGGTGCATAATGAAACCTCCACCGGCTCGGTCACGCCGGTGGCCGACGTGCGCCGCGCGATGGATGCGGCGGGTCACCCGGCGCTGCTTATGGCCGATACGATTTCCTCGCTGGCCTCGGTCGAGTTCAAGCATGATGACTGGGGTGTCGATGTCACGGTGTCGGGCTCGCAAAAGGGCCTGATGCTGCCGCCGGGCCTGTCGTTCAACGCGATCAGCGACAAGGCGATGAAGGTCTCCGAGGCCGCAGGCCTCAAGCGCGCCTATTGGAGTTGGGCGGACATGGCGGGGCCGAATGACACCGGGTATTTCCCCTACACGCCCGCGACCAACCTGCTTTATGGCCTCAACGAGGCGATTGATATGCTGCATGAAGAGGGGCTTGATAACGTCTTTGCCCGCCATCAGCGTCACGCCGCCGCCACCCGCGCCGCGGTCAAGGCATGGGGCCTTGAGGTGCTGTGCCAGGTGCCCGAACATCGCTCGCCGGTTCTGACGGCGGTGATGGTGCCAGAGGGGCATTCGGCGGATAATTTCCGCGCTGTCACCCTGCGCAATTACGATATGTCGCTTGGCAACGGCTTGTCCAAGGTCGCCGACCGGGTGTTCCGGATCGGGCATCTGGGGGATTTCAACGATCTCATGCTCTGCGGCACCCTGTCGGGCGTTGAAATGGGGCTTCGCGATGCGGGCATTCCCTATCGCGCCGGGGGCGTTCAGGCCGCGCTTGAGGTGCTGGGCCAGAAATTCGATGCGGCGCGCGCCGCCGCCTGACCCGGAAAAACCGATCGCGGCGGACGGAGGAGCCCGCCCTGACCGGACACTGAGGAACCTGACGAGACCCAAGATCACCATCGCGCGGCACGACCGGAAAAAAGGCGGAACGCCCACCCGAAACGCCGACGCATCATTCAGATATCCAGGGAGGATCAAGATGAAAAAGACACTTATTGCAACCGCTGTGGCCTCGATGCTTGCCATGCCGGCAATGGCCGCCGACGTCACAATGAAATTCGGCCATGTCGGCGCGCCCGGCTCGCTGTTCGAGGCGACGGTCAACAACTTCGCCGCTTGCGTTGGTGACAAATCCGGCGGCAAGATCGAGGTTCAGACCTTTGGCTCGTCGCAGCTTGGCAAGGACAAGGAGCTTTTGCAAAAGCTCAAGCTGGGGCAGGTCGATTTTGCTCTGCCGTCTTCGGTGATGTCCTCGGTCAGTGACGTGTTCGGCGTCTTCGAGATGCCCTATATCATCAAGGACCGCGACCACATGCGCCGCGTGCAAGGCGCGATGATGGACAAGTTCCAGGGTGCGGCCAACGACAATGGCTATCACATTGTCGGGCTGGCCGAGAACGGCTTTCGCCACATCACCAACAACACCCGTCCGATCAACAAGCCCGAGGATCTTGAGGGGATCAAGCTGCGCACGCCGAACGGTGCGTGGCGTGTGAAGATGTTCCAGCAATACGGCGCCAACCCCACGCCGATGTCCTTTTCCGACGTCTTTACCGCGCTTCAGACCGGTGTGATCGACGGCCAGGAAAACCCCTATGCACAGATCGCCTCGGCCAAGTTTCAAGAGGTGCAAAAGTACCTCTCGATCACCGGCCATGTATATACGCCTGCGTATATTCTGACCTCGTCCAAGACCTTTGCCAAGCAATCGGCGGATGTTCAGGCGATGCTGACCGACTGCGCAAACGACACCCAGACCTTTACCTATGAAAAGGCGGCCCAGCTTGAAACCGATCTTTTGACGGTGATCAAGGATGCCGGTGTCGAGGTGAACGAGGCCGACAAGGCCGCATTCATCGAAGCCTCCAAGCCGATCTATGAAGGCTTTGCCGCTGAGGTCGACGGCGGTCAGGAGCTGATCGACACGGTCATGGGCCTCGCTCAGTCGAGCTAAACTGCACTATCCGGCGGTCCCGTCAAGGGGCCGCCGACCCCCGTTTTTCAAAGATCAGACACCCCCCGGATTATCCTGTTACCTCCAATCGGGCAGGGGCGTTCGGATGCATGCAAAAGAAGGCCCTCATGACTATTCTGTCGCGCGCCAACCACATCCTGAGCCGTATTCTGGAAAGTCTTACGATCCTGTTGATGGTCGGTCTGACCGCGATCGTGATCATCGCCGTTCTGGCCCGTCTCATGGGGCAGAGCTTTTCGTGGTACGACGAGGTGGCCGCGATCATGCTGGCCTGGATCACCTATTACGGCTCGGCGCTTGCGGCGCTGCATCGCCGCCATATCGGGTTTGATACGGTGTTGCTGGCCCTGCCGCCCCATGCGCGGCTTGTCGCGCTTTTGCTTGCCGAGGGGCTTGTGCTGTTGTTCTTCGTTCTGATGGCCCGCGCGGGTCTTCAGGTGCTTGAGGTGCTTGAGGGCGACATGCTCGTGTCGCTGACATGGGTACCCATTCAATTCACCCAATCCGTGATCCCGATTGGCGCCACTCTTTTCGTGGTCTGCCAATTGCTGAGCCTGCCGGAGTACTGGTCAAAGACCATGCAGGGCATATCGCTTGAACACGCCGAAATCGAAGAAGAGGTCGAGACCGAACTTCAGAAGAACAAGGATCGCGTCTGATGCTTATGCTGGCCATTTTTATAGCCCTCGTGGCGATGATCTGCATCAACGTGCCGATTGCCGTTGCCCTGGCGATGTCGGGTGTTCTGGGCCTTTTGGTCACCGAGGGGCCCGACAGCCTCGTGACCATCGCGCTTGATATGTACGACGGGTCGACCAAGTTTTCGCTGATCGCGATCCCGATGTTCGTGCTGGCCGGGGCGATCATGAATGCCGGTGGCATCACCGACCGGCTTATCAATTTCGTCTCGGCGATTGTCGGCTTTGTGCGCGGCGGGCTGGCGATGGTGAACATCGGAGTCTCGTTGTTCTTTGCAGAAATCTCGGGCTCTGCGGTGGCGGATGTGGCGGCGATGGGCTCAATCCTGATCCCGCAGATGAAGAAGCGCGGCTATTCCAAGGAACTCTCTGCGGCGGTCACGTCATCCTCGGCCTCGCTGGCGATTATCATCCCGCCGTCGATCCCGATGATCCTTTACGCGGCCTCGGCCAATACATCCGTGGAACAGCTTTTCGTCGCCGGCGTTGTGCCGGGCCTTTTGGGCGCGGCGGGGCTTATGCTGGTCGCCTATATCTTTGCGCGCCGCTACAACCTGCCGACCGAAGAGGCGTTCAACATGCCGCGCCTGCGCGAGACCTTTGTCGATGCTCTGCCGGCCTTTACCCTTCCGGTGATCATCCTTGGCGGCATCTTTGGCGGCTTTGTCACCGCGACCGAAGGCGCGGGCCTTGCGGTGATTGCCGCGCTTGCGGTTTCGGCCTGGTATCGCAACCTTGACCTTGGCCACCTGCGCCGCGCCATGCTTGACGGTGGCATGCAGACCGCCGTTGTCATGCTTTTGGTCGCGGCCTCGGTCCTTATGGGCGGGTTCCTGACCCGTGCGCAGATCCCGCAGGAGCTTGCGAATGGCATCCTGTCGATCACCGACAAGCAGTGGGCGATCCTTCTGATCCTCAACTTCTTCTTCCTGATCATCGGCTTTTTCCTGCACTCGGCGGCGGCGATCATCCTTGTGGTGCCGATTGTCATCCCGCTGATCACGGCGGCTGGCATCGACCCGGTGCATTTCGGCCTTGTGGTCACGCTTAACCTTGCCATCGGTCAACAGACCCCGCCGGTGGCCTCGGTTCTGATCACGTCATGTGCGGTAGCGCGGGCCAATATCTGGGAGGTGTCCAAGGTCAACGTCTGGTTCGTGATGGTGCTCTTGGCGGTGCTGATGCTTTGCACTTATGTGCCGTCGGTGCCATTGTTCCTGGTCGAATATTTCTACAGATAAGGCGGCAAGATGAGCAAACTTACCCATGACATCCGCGACGCGACGCTGTGGATCACCTTCAACCGGCCGCAGGCGCGCAATGCGCTGACCTTTGAAATGTACGAGGGGCTTGCGAATCTCTGTCGCGGCGTGCCGACGGACGGAAGCCTGCGCGCCGTGGTTCTGTCCGGCGCCGGCGGGCGGGCCTTTGCGGCGGGCACCGACATGACCCAGTTTCGGGCGTTCGAGACGGCGCAGGATGCGCTTGATTACGAGGCCAAGATCGGCGCCGTGCTTGATGCGGTTGAACGCTGTCCACTGCCGACGGTCGCGGCGCTCAACGGGGCCTGTACCGGAGGCGGGGCGGCGATTGCGGCGGCCTGCGATATCCGCATTGCAAGTGCCAGCCTCAAGTTCGGCTTTCCGATTGCGCGCACCCTTGGCAATTGCCTTGCGGCGGCCAACCTGGCGCGGCTTTCGGCCTTGATGGGGGCGGGGCGCGTGCGCGAGATGATCTTTACCGCGCGGCTTTTGGGGGCGGATGAGGCGCAGCGCTGTGGGTTGATTTCCGAGGTGCTTGAGGATGAGGCCGCTCTTATGGCGCGCGCCGAAGCCCTTGCAAAGACACTTGGCGAGATGGCCCCCCTGACCCTGCGCGCCACCAAAGAGGCGATGCGTCGCGTTGGCGCCGCCGCCGCCGTTGATGACGCAGACCTGATCGAGATGTGTTACATGAGCGAGGATTTCCGCCACGGGATGGAAGCCTTCCTTGCCAAGGAGGCCCCGAAATGGAGCGGAAAATAGCCCCCCAAGCCACCGGCCCGCTGGCGGGCATGAAGGTGATCGAGCTTGCGCATATCATGGCCGGGCCGGTCTGTGGCCTGATGCTGGCCGATATGGGCGCGGATGTAATCAAGGTTGAAAAGCCCGATGGCGATGACAGCCGCCGCTTTGTGCCCCCCGCGATCGAGGGCGAATCCGCCGCCTATATGATGATGAACCGCAACAAGCGGGGGCTCGCGCTTAACCTCAAGCAACCGGATGCGGTGGCGGCACTGCACAAGTTGCTCGAAGAGGCCGACGTGGTGATAGAAAACTATCGCATGGGCACGATGGAGCGGTTGGGCCTTGGCTATGATGATCTGCGCGCGATCAATCCGCGACTGATCTATTGCGAGATTTCCGGCTTTGGCCGTACGGGACCGTATGCAGAGCGCGGCGGTTTTGACCTTATCGCCCAAGGCATGTCTGGCCTGATGTCGATCACCGGCGAAGGGCACGGTCGCCCGCCGGTCAAACCCGGTGCGCCGATTTCGGACATCACTGCGGGGATCATCGCCGCCATGGGCGTTTCGGCGGCCTATGCGCGGATGTTGCAAACCGGCGAAGGGCAAAAGGTCGATACCTCGCTGTTCGAGGCGGCGATCACCCAAACCTATTGGCAATCGGCCATCGCCTTTGCCACCGGCACGGCGCCCGGCCCGCTTGGCTCGGCGCATCCGCTGAATGCGCCTTACCAGTCGTTTCGCACCTCTGACGGATGGATCAACGTGGGGGCGGCCAATCAACGCAACTGGGAACGGTTTCTCGAAGTGATCGACGCGCCCGAGCTTGGTCATGATCTGCGCTTTGCCAGCAATCAGGACCGGATGCAGAACCTGCATGCCCTCGAAGGCATCCTGAACGAGAAACTTGGCCATGAAACAACGCAGGTCTGGCTTGACCGGATGGAGGCGGCGGGCCTGCCCGCAGGGCCGGTGCTTGATATCCTTGAAATGCACCGTGATCCGCAAACCCTTGCCCGCGACATGATCGTCGAGGTGGCGCACCCCAAGGCGGGCAGCGTTGAGACCCTCGGCCACCCGATCAAGTTTAGCGAGACCCCCGCGAGCATCCGCAGCGCAGCGCCGGTTCTGGGCCAGCATAGCCGCGAGGTTTTGGGCGAAGCGGGCTATGACAGCGCCGCGATTGACGCGATGATCGCCACCGGCGCGGTGATTGCCGCATGAATGATCCCTTGATCCAGCTGTTGCAGGCCGCGCGCGACGGTGGCGCGAGACTGCCTGAAAATGCGGGTGAGGGGCTGACCCGCGCGCGTGTCTTTGCCGTGCAAGAGGCGCTTGCCGCCACGCTTGGCCCGGTTGGCGGTTTCAAGGTGGCCTGTCCACCCGACGCGCCCATCATCATCGCACCGATCTATGCCAGCGATATTCACGCCAGCCCCGCCAGCCTTGAATTGCCTGCCGATGAAGAGGTCGGGGTCGAGCTTGAATATGCCTTTCGCCTGATCGCGCCTCTGCCGGATCGCGACGTGCCTGACTTTGCCGCTCAATTGCGCACTTGCGTTGAATTGCTGCCGGTGTTCGAACTGGTGCGCAGCCGCCTTGACGACCCCAAAGGCGCCAGCGGTCTGTTGAAGATGCTCGACAATCAGTTGAACGGCGCGGTTGTCTTTGGCGCGCCGATCCGTGACTGGCAGGACATTGATGTCACGCAGGCCACGGCGCACCTGACAATTGGCGAGGCGGTGCATCTGAGTGGCGCGGCGCAGGTGCCCGGCGGCGATGCCTTTGCGACCCTATGCAAGCTTGCCCTTGCGATCGGCACCCATTGTGGCGGCTTGCAGCCCGGTCAGCTGGTGATCACCGGATCGCTCAACGGGTTGCCCTGGGTCAAACCGGGTCTTTTTGCCAAGGGCGAGATTGCCGGGCTCGGGGCTGTTGAGATGACCCTTGAGGCCGGATCAGAATGACGGCGGCGTGCAGGCGCTGATGATCTTGCAGACTTCCTTGCCGGGATTGCGAAACCGGTGAGGCAGGCGGCTATCAAACAGGTATCCGTCGCCGGGGTGTAGCACTCTGACCTGGTCCTCGACGGTGATTTCGATCATGCCCGCGATCACGATGCCCGCCTCTTCGCCAATGTGGCTAATCAGTTCCGGCCCGGTATCGGCATTGGGCGGATAGGTCTCATCCAGAATTTGCAGGGCATGATTGCTGGCATTTCCAAGCTGGCGCAGGGACACCGCCGTTTGATCCGATTGCGGCGCGATCTCGGTAAACTCATCCGCGCGATAGAAATACTTGATGTCGCGATTTTCCTCGATGGTGGCAAAGAATTCCGCGATACTCATGGGAATCGCATCCAGAAGACTTTTGAGCGAGGCCACCGAAGGGCTGGTCTTATTCTGCTCGATAAGCGAGATCGTTCCATTGGTAAGGCCCGCCCGTGCGGCAAGTTCCCGCTGAGACAGGCCGTGCGCCTTGCGGATTTCCTGGAGCCTGTTGCCAATGTCCACGTCTCATTCCTTCTGCGCTTTTGGGATAATCTTTTGCGAGAACAATGTAGTACACGCAACCCCGCACCGGAACCCAGTTTAAAATTAAATCCGACGCATTGCTCGTACCTGTCGCTCAGCGATAATGGCTTGGCGGAAACGGGATTGACAGGTAAATTAAACGTATTATGAGAATTTTAAACACAGCCCAGGATGGGACCGGTGTTCGTCTGAACAAGGAAACATTGAAATGTCCAATAGCGTGAAGAAAAAGCCCCGCAAGGCGGCGCCCAAGCCCAAAGCCAACATCTCGGTTGTGCCGGATGTTGGGGTCGAAGTGCAAACCAACGCCGCACTGCTTGCGCGGCGCGAGGCGGCTGTGGCGCGCGGTGTGGCCTCTGCGGCCCCGGTCTTTGCAAGCCATGCCGAAAACGCTGAGCTCTGGGATGTCGAAGGCAACCGCTATATCGACTTCGTTGGCGGGATTGCCGTGCTGAACACCGGGCATCGCCACCCCAAAGTGGTCGCTGCCGCCAAGGCACAGGAAGATCATTACACGCATACCAGCTTTCAGGTTGTGCCCTATGAGCCCTATATTGCCCTGGCCGAGAAGCTGAACGATCTGGCCCCCGGCGATCACGCCAAGAAATCGCTTTTGGTCACCACTGGCGCCGAAGCGGTTGAAAACGCGGTCAAGATTGCCCGTGCCGCCACCGGCCGTCCGGGCATTATCGCCTTTACCGGCGGCTACCACGGCCGCACGTTGTTGACGCTTGGCATGACCGGCAAGATCTCTCCCTATAAAAAGGATGTCGGCCCGTTCCCGTCGGATATCTTCCGCGCGCCCTTCCCGAGTGTGCGTGACGGCATCACCGTGCAGGACGCGCTGACCGGGCTTCAGAACCTGTTCCTCACCGACGCACAGCCCGAGCGGGTTGCCGCGATCATCATCGAGCCGGTGCTTGGCGAAGGTGGTTACACGCCGGTGCCGTTTGAGATGATGCAGGCGCTGCGCGACATCTGTGACACCCATGGCATCATGCTCATCGCTGATGAAATTCAGGCCGGTTTTGGGCGTACAGGTACATGGTTCGCGGTTGAGCATTCGGGCGTTGTGCCGGATCTGATCACCGTCGCCAAATCCATGGCCGGCGGCTATCCTCTTGCCGGTGTGATTGGTCGCGCCGAGGTGATGGATGCGATGATTCCCGGTGGTCTGGGCGGCACTTACGGAGGCAACCCTGTGGCCTGCGCCGCGGCACTTGCCGCAATCGAGGCGATCGAGGAAGAGGGGCTTTTAGCGCGCTCGACCGCACTTGGCGAGCATTTCCGCGCCCGCTTTGCCGAGATTGGCGCGCGCGTGGCGCCGTTCCGGATGTGGGATATTCGCGGCCTTGGCGCCATGCTGGCAGTTGAGTTCGTCACCGACTTTGACAGTGCCGCGCCCGATGCCGCGCTGACCAAGGCGGTTGTCGCGCATGCGCTCAAGCGCGGTCTGATCCTGCTGTCCTGTGGCATGCATGGCAACGCGGTTCGCATCATGGTGCCGCTGACCGCGTCGGATGCGATCATCGAAGAAGGTTTGGCCATCTTCGATGCGGCATTGGTTGACGCGATGGCCGAACTGCACGGCTAAGCGATACCAGAATTGCGAAAAGGGGCGGGCGGTTGCCTGCCCCTTTTTTGTGTCTAAGCGCGGGCTTGGGATCAGTCGACCGGCGCAAACTGATCCGCTTTGGCGCGGGCCCATCTTGTGCGATAGCCACCCGGGTCTTCCTTGCCGTCCTTCAGCAAAAAGCCGACCGGCAGGATCGAATAGGCCTCGTCACCGGTGACCATCTGCGCATCGCTCTGCCGGATCATAAGGTGACGCGGCAAAAACTCGCCCGGATTGGACAGGCCGGCCGCGCCGGTCATTTCGCCCAAAGCCGCCAGCGTATTGCGGTGAAAATTGGCGACGCGCTTACTCTTGCCGACCGGATCAAGCGCGCGTTGGCGCAGCAGGTCTTGGGTGGCGACCCCGACGGGGCAATGGTTGGTGTGACAGGCCTGCGCCTGGATACAGCCGATGGCAAACATATAGCCGCGCGCCGAATTGCACCAATCGGCCCCGAGCGCGAGGGCGCGCGCGATATCAAAGGCCGAGACGATCTTGCCTGCCGCCCCAATCTTGAGCTGATCACGCAGCCCCGCGCCGCGCAGGGTGTTGTGCACAAAGGTCAGCCCCTCGACCATCGGCATGCCGATGTGATTGGCGAATTCCAGCGGCGCGGCGCCGGTGCCGCCCTCTGTGCCGTCGACCACGATGAAATCAGGGGTGAACCTGGTTTCGATCATCGCCTTGACCATGCACATAAATTCGCGACGGTGACCGATGCAAAGCTTGAAGCCGACCGGCTTGCCGCAGGACCGTTCGCGCAACAGCGCAAGGAACTGCATCATCTCGATGGGCGTGGAAAAGGCGGAATGCGAAGCGGGCGAGACGCAATCCTGCCCCATCGGCACGCCGCGTGCCTCGGCGATCTCGGGGCTGATTTTCGAGGCGGGCAACATCCCGCCATGACCGGGCTTGGCACCCTGGCTTAGCTTGACCTCGATCATCTTGATTTGCGGGCTTGCGGCCTGTTCGGCAAAGCGGTCGGCGTTAAAGGTGCCATCCTCGTTGCGACAGCCAAAATAGCCCGAGCCGACCTCGTAAATCAGATCGCCGCCACCCTCGCGGTGATAGCGGCTTACCCCGCCCTCGCCGGTGTCATGGGCAAAGCCGCCGATCTTTGCGCCGGTATTGAGCGCCAGAATGGCATTGGCCGACAGCGCGCCAAAGCTCATGGCGGAAATGTTGTAGATCGAGGCATTATAGGGTTGGGTGCAGTCATCACTGCCGATGCGCACGCGAAAATCGGTATCCTCAAGGTGTTTCGGCATCACCGAATGCGTGACCCAGGAATAACCCGCATCGTAAACCCGCATGCGCGTGCCAAAGGGGCGCTTGTCCTCCATCCCCTTGGCGCGCTGATAGACAAGCGAGCGCGCATCGCGGCTAAAGGGTTCTTCGTCCTGATCGCTTTCAATCAGGTATTGGCGAATTTCCGGGCGAATACCCTCAAACAGAAACCGCATATGGCCGATGACCGGATAATTGCGCAGGATCGAATGGCTGTTCTGTGTCACATCAAGGATGCCAAGCACCGTCAGCCCCGCAAAAAACACCAGCGGGATCAGCATCCAGACCGACCAAAACAGGCCAATGAGAGACACAAACGCCAAAAGCCCCGATAGCGCAAAAGCCGCGAAGCGCCCCATTTCATTCATCTTTGGCATATGGTCGTCCTTTCAACTTCTGGGTATCTATACGACGGCAAGTCTAAATTTTTGCCTTACTGCAACAGTAAGGGCATCATGAGCGATGCGAGGCTCAGAACCAAAAAGAATCCGGCCATATCGGTAATGGTTGTCAAAAGCGGGCCGCTGGCGACTGCCGGGTCCTGGCCGACGCGCTTTAAAAGCAGGGGCACGACACCGCCAATCGACACCGCGATCAGGGTGTTGAGAGCAAGCGCAAGGCCGATGACGAGGCCAAGGTAGGGGTTTCCTTTCCAGGCCCAACAGACAAGTCCGATGAGAATACCAAGCACGATTCCGTTGATCACCCCGACAGAGGCTTCTTTGAGCCAGACCCGCATCGCATCCTTGGGGCGCACAAGACCAAGCGATAGCTCGCGCATCGTCACGCCGACCGCCTGATTGCCGGAACAGCCGCTCATGTCCGACACCATCGGCAGGAAAACCGCGATGGCGATGACGGCGGCGAGGGTCTCTTCATAGGCCGAAATCACGCTGGCCGCGATAATGTTGAGCACGATATTGGCCGACAGCCAGGCAAGGCGCCGCCGCGAGCGTATCGCCAGCGGCATGGTGCGAAGCTCGTCCCCGACGATGCCTTGCAGGCGCAGGTTATCACCCTCGGCGCGCGCAAGAATGGCGGCATCGACAGCGGTGCGAGAGATCACACCGACCAGGGTCTTGGCCTCGTCCACAACCGGGAACCCAAGGAAGTCATAGTCGTTGAACAGGTCCTGAAGTGTATCAAGCGAGGCCTGCGCATCCACCGTGAGCGGCGTCACCATGATGTCTTCAAGTTTGGCGCTGCGCTTGGCCGTCAAAAGCCCGCGCAGGGACACAACGCCGACCGGATGACCCATCTCATCGACGATATAGGGGTGCTGCCCGTGATAGCGTTCAAGGTCTTCGTCGTCACTGGCGAGGCTGCGCAAAACCGCGCCGACCGTCTGGTTCGGGCGGAACTGAAAGGCATCCGCCAGCATCAGTCCACCCGCGGTTCCGGCGTCATATTCGGCCAGGCGGCGCACCCCGGCGGCGTCTTCCGGGTCAAGCCCGGCCAAAATCGCATCGGCATCTTCCTGGTCAAGCTCGGCCAGAACATCGGCCTGAACGTCCGAATCAAGTTCGTCGAAAATTTCAACCGCCCTGGCCGTTTCCTGGCCTTCGATCAGCTCGCCGGCAAGTTCAAGAGGGGCTTCGTCAATCAACTGCGAGGCCATTTCAGGCGAGAGCAAAGCGATCAGCGCGTCCCGTTCCGTGTGCGAAAACGTCAACACTTCGCGCAGGGCTTCGCTAATGGTTACGCTGTCAAGAAGCGCGTCAAGCCGGTCACCGTCAGCGGCATCAAAGGCGGCCCTAACATCATCGGAAATATCAATATTTTCAATTATTTCGTTGTCAATCAGGGGGGCATCCATGATGAGTTTCCTTGTTGGTGCGTGCCATCTTGCGGCCTGTTGAGACGGGTAATTCTGCGATCTGTCATCGCATTCCCTGATCATGGCTTTGTGCCACTTTAACGAGCAGTTGTTACCTGTCGGCGACGCCGTCTTGGTTTTTCCAGCATATATAACTTGATCAAAATATTAAACACTACTAGCCTCTTGATAAGAAGCGAAAACAATGCAGACTGGTTATGTCGGACAGGAATGAGACGCGGAAAGACCGCATGAACGGGCTCCCTGTCCAAACGCAATTTTACGCTCGCGAGCCTGTGACGTGCGACATATCGCACCCAAGTTCCGATCTAATACGAAAATGAACGAGACCATCCTTGAAGGGTGGCAATCCTAACCAAGATAATCGGGAGAACACTATGAAGATTTTCAAATCTCTTGCCTTTGCCAGCGCCATGTTGGCCGGTACAGCAAGCTTCGCACAAGAAAAATTCATCACCATCGGAACCGGCGGCCAGACCGGCGTTTACTTTGTGGTTGGCCAGTCGATTTGCCGTCTGGTGAATCGCGGTTCGGCGGATCACGGGCTTAAATGCACCGCGCCGTCGACCGGTGGCTCAATCGCCAATATCAACGCCATTCAGGCGGGTGACATGGACATGGGCGTGGCCCAGTCCGACTGGCAGTATCACGCCTATAACGGCACCTCCGAATTCGAGGGCAAGGCCTTTACCGACGAACGCGCGGTGTTCTCGGTGCATGGCGAACCTTTCACGGTTATTGCGCGTGCGGATTCCGGGATCAAAACCTTTGCCGATCTCAAGGACAAGCGCGTGAACATCGGCAACCCCGGCTCGGGTCAGTATGCCACCATGCAGGTCGTGATGAACGCGCTTGGCTGGACAATGGACGATTTCGCCCTCGCCTCGGAACTCAAGCCCGCAGAACAGGCCGCCGCACTTGGCGACAACAAGGTCGATGCGATCATCTATACGGTTGGCCATCCCAATGGCTCGATCCAAGAAGCGGTTTCGACCGTCGATGCGGTTCTTGTTCCTGTGACCGGCCCCGAGATCGACAAGTTGATCGCGGACAATCCGTTCTATGCGGCGGCCACGGTGCCAGGCGGCATGTATGACGGCTCGCCCGATGAGACACATACCTTTGGTGTGAAGGCGACATTCGTGACCTCGGCCACGGTGGATGACGATGTTGTCTACGAGGTTGTGAAGGCGGTTTTCGATAACTTCGACCGCTTCAAGCGCCTGCACCCGGCGTTCGAGAACCTGAAAGAAGAAGACATGATCAGTGCCGGTCTCTCGGCGCCTCTGCATGACGGTGCGGTCCGCTATTACAAAGAGCGTGGCTGGAAGTAAGGCACCTCGCCTTTCGACACCTGACACATCGGTGCGGCAAGAGGGTTTGCCGCACCGACCTTGAGACACAGCAATCAAGCGCCTGCAAAGCGGGCCGCGGGGGACTGACATGTCGGACAATCCAAACCAACAGCAAACCAAAGATCGTGGCGGGCTATCGCAGGAAGAACTCGACGCGCTGGTTGCCTCCTCTGATACAGGCGGGCGCGGCACGACGGGTACAGTCGGCATTTTCCTGACCTGCGTTGCGCTTGCATGGTCGCTGTTTCAGCTTTGGATTGCCTCGCCGATCCCGTTTATCGTCGGCTGGGGCGTGTTCAACGACACCGAGAGCCGGTCGATTCATCTGGCCTTTGCCATCTTCCTTGCCTTCGCGGCCTTTCCGGCGGCGCGCACCAAGTTTCAGCTTGGGCTTGGCGTTGTTGTACCGGTGGTTCTGGCGTTTCTGTTCATGGTCGGTGCCAAGGACGGCACCTCGACATGGTGGATTCCGCTGATCGCGATAGCTCTTGTCGCGGCGATCCTGCTTGGCTCGCCAAAGGACAAGGTGCCGGTCTGGGAATGGGCAATGGCGGTTTTTGGCGCCATGGCCGCGCTTTATCTCTACGTCTATTACCGTGATATTTCCGGTCGCGTCGGCGCGCCGATCCTTCAGGACTTCGTCGTTGCCGTGATCGGCCTCATGCTCTTGCTAGAGGCCACGCGCCGCGCGCTTGGGCCGGCCTTGATGATCGTCGCTTCGGTCTTTCTCGTCTATACCGTGCTTGGCCCCTATATGCCCGGCATCATCGCCCACAAGGGCAACAGCCTGTCGGAAATCGTGAACCACCAGTGGATCACCACCGAGGGCGTGTTCGGCATCGCCTTGGGTGTCTCGACATCCTTTGTCTTTCTGTTCGTGCTGTTCGGCTCGCTGCTCGACCGGGCAGGGGCGGGCAACTATTTCATTCAGGTCGCCTTTAGCCTGATGGGTCACATGAAGGGCGGCCCCGCCAAGGCGGCGGTGGTGTCTTCGGCGATGACCGGGCTTATCTCGGGCTCGTCGATTGCCAACGTGGTGACCACCGGCACCTTTACCATCCCGCTGATGAAAAAGGTCGGCTTCAGCTCTGAAAAGGCCGGCGCGGTCGAGGTGGCCAGTTCGGTCAACGGCCAGATCATGCCGCCGGTGATGGGCGCCGCGGCGTTCCTTATGGTGGAATATGTCGGCATTCCCTATTTCGACGTGGTCAAACACGCCTTTTTGCCCGCCGTGATCAGCTATATCGCTCTGGTCTATATCGTGCATCTTGAGGCGCTCAAGGCCGGCATGGAAGGTCTTCCGCGCGCCTATACGCCCAAACCCATCGTGCAGCGCCTGATCGGCATCGCCTTTACCATCGCCGCGATCTGCGCAATTTCCTTTGCGGTTTATTATGGCATGGGCTGGATTCGCCCGGCGTTTCCGAATGCGGCGGGTTACATCATCTTTGCCTTCATCTCGCTGGTCTATATCGCCCTGCTTTATGTCGCCTCCAAAGAAGAGCCACTTGAGCTTGATGATCCCAATGTGCCGGTGACCGCGCTTCCGCTGCCGGGGCCGACGGTTCGTTCGGGGCTTCATTTCATCCTGCCGGTTGTGGTTCTGGTCTGGGCGCTGATGGTGGATCGCCTGTCGCCGGGTCTCTCGGCCTTCTGGGCGACGGCCTATATGGTGTTCATCCTGCTGACCCAACGCCCGCTGACCGCGATCATGCGCGGCGAGGGCAAGCTTGGTAGCGCTCTTAAAGAAGGTCTGACCGATCTGATCGACGGCCTTGAAACCGGTGCGCGCAACATGATCGGCATCGGCATCGCCACCGCGACCGCCGGTATCATCGTCGGCGCCGTAAGCCAGACTGGCGTCGGCTCGGCGCTTGCCGATGTGGTCGAGGTTCTCTCGGGCGGCAATATCCTTGCCATTCTGTTCCTGACCGCGATCCTGTCGCTGATCCTTGGCATGGGCCTGCCGACCACGGCGAACTATATCGTTGTGTCGGCGCTTTTGGCCCCCGTCATCGTCACCCTTGGTCAGCAGAACGGCCTTATAGTGCCGCTGATCGCCGTGCATCTTTTCGTGTTCTACTTTGGCATCATGGCCGATGTGACGCCGCCCGTCGGCCTTGCAAGCTTTGCCGCCGCCGCCGTCTCGGGCGGTGATCCGATCAAGACCGGGGTCGTGGCGTTCTTTTATTCGCTGCGCACCGCCGCCCTGCCGTTCCTGTTCATCTTCAACACCGAATTGTTGTTGATTGATGTGACCTGGGTGCAGGGGGTCTTTGTCTTTATTGTCGCGACGGTTGCCATGCTTTTGTTTGCGGCGGCAACCCAAGGCTGGTTCATTGCCAGAAACCGTATCTACGAAACCCTGGCGCTCTTGCTGATTGCTTTCACGCTGTTCCGTCCGGGCTTCTGGATGGATATGGTCGCGCCGCCCTATAGCGAGGAAAACCCGACCGAGATTGCCGCCGCGGCCATGGCGACACCGGTGGGCGAAGACCTGCGGCTTCGGGTGGCAGGGGTGAATGATCTTGGCGATCCGATCGAGTTTGTCGCCGTCCTGCCGATCAAGGAGGGGGCGACCGGCGAAGAGCGGCTGCAAAACGCCGGTCTGGCGTTCCGCAACGAAGGCGAGACCCTGTTGATTGACGACGTCGCCTTTGGAAGCGCCGGGGCAACGGCAGGCCTTGACTGGGATCAGGAAGTGTTGCGCGTGCTGCGCCCGGTGGGTCAGCCAAGCAAATACCTGATGTTCATTCCCGCGCTCTTGCTCTTGGGCTTGGTCGTGTTCCTTCAGCGGGGCCGCAACGCGCGCGCGCCGCGCAAATCCGCCGCCGCCTGAGGAGATAGAGAATGTTCAAAACAGTCCTGCTCACGATTGATCTTAACGCGCCGGCCTCGTGGAAATTGGCCCTGCCCCAGGCGATAGAGCTTGTGCGTGCCTCAAAGGGCAAGTTGCATATCATGTCGGTGGTCCCCGATATGGGCACGCCGCTTGTCGAAGGGTTCTTCCCCGAGGATTTCGAGGTGAGGGCCGTCGCCGCCGCAAGCGAGGCCCTGAATACGCTGGTTTCCGCCGAAGTTCCCGATGATGTGGACGTAAAGCAACACTTGGCTTTTGGTAAGATTCACAAGAAAGTTCTCAAGGTCATTGATGAAATCAACTGTGATCTCGTGATCATGGCCTCGCCCAAACCCGACCGGGTAAGGGAGTTTCTTGTCGGCTCCAATGCTGATAGAATCGTGCGCAGATCACCTGTTTCCGTTCTGGTGGTAAGGGCGTAATAGGTGGTCAAAGCAGAGAATCCTTGTGCCCGATCCGGGCCGCTCTGCCAGCACGGAGAGCTGACATTATGACCCCTTTCGCAATTGCCGGCGTACAAATGTACGTCAACGCCCTGCAACCCAATGTCGAGGGCATGCTGCATCGTCTTGACGTGCTTATGGCGCGGTTTCCCTGGACGCAGATGGTGATGTTCAGCGAACTGTCGCCGTTTGGCCCGCTCGACAAATATGCCCTGCCGCATGAAAACGACGTGATCGACCAATTCTGCGAGGCGGCGCGGCGCTATAAGGTCTGGCTGATCCCCGGCTCGATGTTCCTGACCTCGCCGATTGATGGGCGGATTTACAACACCGCTCTGGTGATCAACCCCGATGGCGAGGTGATCCGGCGCTATGCCAAGATGTTCCCCTTCCTGCCCTACGAGGCGGGGATCGCGGCGGGCACCGAGTTTTGCGTCTTTGACGTGCCGGATGTGGGCCGCTTTGGCCTGTCGATCTGTTACGATATGTGGTTCCCGGAAACCACGCGCGAATTGACCAGCCAAGGCGTTGAAGTGCTGCTTCACCCGGTTCTGACCGGCACCACCGACCGCGACGCAGAACTTGCCATCGCGCGCGCCACGGCCGCGCAGTTTCAGTGTTATGTGTTTGACGTGAACGGCCTTGGCGCCGGCGGCGTCGGCAAATCGCTGGTGGTCGATCCGACATCTCTGGTGTTGCACCAGTCCGCCGGACAAGAGGACATGTTCCCGATCGAGGTCGATCTTTCGATGGTGCGCCGTCAACGCGAAACCGGAATGAAGGGCTTGGGCCAGGTGCTCAAGAGCTTCCGTGACCGCTCGGTTGATTTCTCGGTTTACGATCGCACCAGCACAACCAACGACTATCTGAAAACACTTGGGCCGCTTGAAATCCCGCAACAGGGATCACGTGCAGGATTGCATGTGGACGTGCCCGCCGATGCCGAAGCCGAAGAGCGCAATCACAAGCGCGCTCTTGGGTATGGAACCACCCCTTTCGAGGGCAGAACAACAGTCGGCTAGAACGCAGGACCGCAGGGGCCCTGTGCCCCTGATCCGTTGATCGCGTTCCGGCCCAATAAGCGGGAGAATGATTGATGGATTCTGTAAGCGACTATTATTCCGCAACGCAGCTCCGCTCTGACCGGTGGAGCGCGTTGCGCGAGGCAACAACCTCTATATGCCGCGAGCGGGACGCCAAAAAGATTGCGACCCTCAAATTGCGGGTCAATGAGCTTTTTGAGGCCCTCGCCGTGATCGAACCCTATTGGGCCTTTCCCGGCATGGCCGCCTTTGATCACATGCGCCGCCAGTTCGAGCATGGCAATTTCGACGATCTGTCGTTTGGCGTGCACCGGGTCACCCGCGCGTTGACCACCGGGGCCTATCGGCGCCGCACGATCCCGCTTGATCGCGACAGCATGGATGACGAAGAGCATAACGACGAGGCAATGCTGTCGCCCGAGGCGCGCGCCATGGCGCGGCCCTATTTCGAGGTTCTGATCGTTGACAATGTCAGCGAGCAGCAAGAACGCTGGCTCAAGTCCAACGTCACCCGGATGCGCCGCGCCGAAGATCCGTTTCACTATGAGGCGGTTGTTGTGCCAAGCCTTGAGGACGCGCTTATCGCGGTGCTGTTCAACCATAACATTCAGGCGATTGTCGTGCGCCCCGGTCTTGTTCTGAAGTCCAAGAACGAAAATGAAATTCTCAGCAAATACCTGAGCAATGCCAGCGGCGCCGATGAGCTTGAGGCGCTGTTGCCCGAGAATTACGGCCCGGAGTTGTGCCGCCTGATCGACCGGGTCCGCCCCGAACTTGACGCCTATCTTGTCACCGAACGTTCGGTCGAGGATATCGCGGGCCTTGATCTTGGTATCTGTCGGCGGGTTTTCTACAACCAAGAAGACTTTATGGAGCTGCACCTCAATATCCTGCGCGGGGTCGAGGCCCGCAACAAGACGCCGTTCTTTACCGCGCTTGTGAACTATTCCAAACAGCCCACCGGCGTGTTTCACGCGATGCCGATCAGCCGCGGCAAATCCATCAGCCGCAGCCATTGGATTCAGGATATGGGCGCGTTTTACGGCCCCAACATCTTTCTGGCCGAGACCTCTGCCACATCGGGCGGGCTTGATAGCCTTCTGGAACCGCATGGGCCCATCAAAGAGGCGCAGGAACTTGCCAGCCGGGCGTTCGGATCAAAACAGACCTTCTTTGCCACCAACGGCACCTCGACCTGCAACAAGATCGTGGTGCAGGCGCTTGTGCGCCCCGGTGACATCGTGCTTGTCGACCGTGATTGCCATAAATCGCACCATTACGGCATGGTTCTTGCCGGCGCCGAGGTGGTCTATCTCGATAGCTACCCTCTGAATGAATACTCGATGTATGGCGCGGTGCCGCTGCGCGAAATCAAGCATCAGCTTCTGGCCCTGAAGGCCGCCGGCAAGCTTGACCGGGTGCGCATGCTCTTGCTCACCAACTGTACCTTTGACGGGCTGGTCTATAACGTCGAGCGCGTGATGGAGGAATGTCTGGCGATCAAGCGTGATCTCGTGTTCCTCTGGGATGAGGCCTGGTTTGCCTTTGCCCGCTTCAGCCCGACCTATCGTCAGCGCACCGGCATGCGGACCGCCAACAACCTGCGCCGCCGCCTGCGCACCGATGCGCATCGCCGCACCTATGAGGCCCAGCAAGAGGCCCTTGCCGATGCCACAGATGAAGAATGGCTAGACACCCGCCTTGTCGCGCCACCCGATGCGCGAATAAGGGTCTATGCCACCCAATCGACGCATAAAACGCTGACGTCTCTGCGGCAGGGCTCGATGATCCATGTCAACGATCAGGATTTCAAAGGCGAGGTCGAGCAATCGTTCCACGAAGCCTATATGACCCACACGTCTACCTCGCCCAACTATCAGATCATCGCCTCGCTTGATGTCGGCCGCCGTCAGGTCGAGCTGGAAGGGTTTGAATTCGTTCAACGCCAGATCGAAGCGGCCATGTCGATGCGCAAGGCCATCAGCACCCATCCCTTGTTGCAAAAGTACTTCAAGGTTCTGACCGCCGGCGACATGATTCCCGAACATCACCGCCAAAGCGGCGTCACCAGCTATTTTGACAACGATCAGGGCTGGACCGATATGTGGGATTGCTGGGAGCAGGATGATTTCGTGCTTGATGCCACCCGCGTGACCCTTGCCGTTGGCGGCACCGGTTGGGATGGCGATACCTTCAAGACCGATATCCTGATGGACAAGTACGGCATTCAGATCAACAAGACCTCGCGCAACACCGTCTTGTTCATGACCAATATCGGCACCACCCGGTCGTCGGTCGCCTATCTTATCGAAGTGTTGGTCGAAATTGCCAAGGATCTTGACGATCTGCTTGACGATGCCTCGAACATGGAGCGGATGTCGTTTGATCGCCGGGTCAAGAACCTGACCGAGAATTACCCGCCGCTGCCGGATTTCAGCCGCTTTCACGATGCGTTCCGGCCCGACAACCTGACGCCTGAGGGCGATATCAGGACCGCCTATTACCTGAGCTATGACCTCAACAACTGCGATTATCTTGAACTGGATGGATCGCTGAAGGACGCGCTTGAGGCCGGGAAAGAGGTGGTTTCCGCCAGCTTTATCATCCCCTATCCGCCGGGCTTTCCGATCCTGGTGCCGGGGCAGGTGATCAGCAAGGAAATCCTTGCCTTCATGCGCGCGCTCGACGTCAATGAAATCCACGGCTACCGCGCGGATCTTGGGTTGCGCGTCTTCACACCAGAGGCCCTGGCCGCCTTGCCCAAGGCCAAGAACATCAAGACTGCAGCCGAATAAGGAAGGGAAACTATAATGGCAACTGTGCTCAAGAATATCTCGGAAATCCGCCGGTTCTTTCACCGCAACGAAGACCCGATCTACTTTATTTCGGCCACCAACTTTAACCTTCTGGGTCTTGATGAGTGGGTGAAGAACTTCAAATATATCTGCTATATCGACTGTTACGGCGGCAAGCATCCGAACGTGTTCTGCCCCTCGGAACAACCCCATGCCGAGTTTCAGTCGATCGAGGATATCAACAACTATCTCTTGCAGCACAAAGAGGTGATTGATTTCATCAAGCGCCGGGGCGGCAAGCCGAAATTCGTCTTCCTGATGTTTGACGAGGAAACCGAGCGTCTGTCCAAGGAGCTTGGCGCCGAAGTCTGGTTCCCCAAGGCCAAGCTGCGCACTTCGATGGACAACAAGATCGAAACCGTGCGCATCGGCAACAAGGCCGGCGTGCCCTCGGTGCCCAATGTTCTGGCCGAGGTGAAATCCTACGAGGATCTGCAAAAGACCTGTGAAAAGGCCGGGATCGGTCATGATCTGGTGCTGCAATCGGCCTTTGGCGATAGCGGCCATACCACGTTCTTTATCAAGTCCGAGGCCGATTTCCGCCGTCACGAGCACGAGATCATCGGCGAGGGCGAGATTAAGATCATGAAGCGGATTGATTGCCGGGGTTCCGCAATCGAGGCCTGCGCCACCAAAGAGGGCACCATCGTTGGCCCGCTGATGACCGAGCTTGTCGGTTTCAAGGATCTCACGCCCTATCGCGGCGGTTGGTGTGGCAATGAAATCCTGTCCACCGCCTTTCCGCCCAAAGTCCGCCAACAGGCGCGCGAACTGACCTTCAAGTTCGGCGAGCAGTTGCGCAAAGAGGGCTATCGCGGTTACTTCGAACTTGATTTCCTGATCGACAAGAAGACCGGCGATCTTTGGCTGGGCGAGTTGAACCCGCGCATCACCGGGGCGTCGTCGATGACCAATCACGCCGCCTTTGCCCATGCGGATGCGCCCTTGTTCCTGTTCCACTTGCTTGAATTCTCGAAGAAAAAATTCACCCTTGATACGACCGAGCTGAACAATCGTTGGGCCAACCCCGACATGATCGACAGCTGGTCGCAGATGGTGATCAAGCACACCGAGGACAGCGTTGATATCTGCACCGACGCACCCGAAACCGGCATCTACAAGATGCTCGAGGATGGCCGCGTGGTCTTTGACCGCTTCGATTATCACCGCCGTGCGGTTGAATCGGAAAACGAGGCGTTCTTCCTGCGCATCCTTCAGCCGGGCGATTATCGCTACGAGGGCGCCGATATCGGCATTCTCGTGACGCGGGGCCGCTCGATGACGAAAAGCTTTCAGCTCAACGAGCGCGCGAAAAAGTGGATCCACGGCATCAAGCAGACCGTCGCGGGCAAACCGCTGCCGGTTGCCAATGCGGGGCCTGCCCTGGCGGATCCGGCGTTCAAGATCATGTAAGGAAGTTGCGATGCTCTGGCGCGCATTAAGCGAAGACCTGCCCGGCCCGAAATGGGCCGGGCTTTTCGCCGAATATTGGCCCGACTACAAACGCTGGTGGCTCAAAGAGGGCGACGCGGCGCGGCCGAAATACCTTGAAAGCCGACGCGCCCTTGAGCAGCACATGCCCGAGATCGTACCGCTTTACGACACCCTGTGCGAACTGGTCGGCGGGGGCGATCAGGCCGCGCGCTTTCTTAGCTTTTATTGCCCGCCGCCTTATCTTTCGGGCTGTAGCCAGGCGATCTGGACCGGTGAAGAACCGGTTCTTGTGCGCAATTACGACTATAACCCCAACGCCTTTGACAGTCTGATCCTGAAAACCGGCTGGCAGGGGCGGCGCGTTATCGGCACCTCTGACGGGCTCTGGGGGCTTGTTGACGGGATGAACGATGCAGGTTTGGCGATCTCGCTTACCTTTGGCGGGCGGCGGGTGGTCGGCGAGGGGTTCGGCGTGCCGCTGATCCTGCGCTATGTGCTGCAAACCTGCGAAACGGCGAAAGAGGCCGGCGCGGCCCTGGCCCGCCTGCCGACGCATATGAGCTATAACGTCACCGTGCTTGATGCCAAGCGCAAGTACCTGACCGCGATGATGGCGCCGGATCGCCCGGCGGTGATCACCCATGCCGCCGTGGCCACCAACCATCAGGAAAACGTCGAATGGGTCAGCCATGCGCGCTTTACCGCCACGGTCGAGCGCGAGCGGTATCTGCTGCAACGCCTGACCCTGCACCGCGATCCAGAGGATAAGTTCATCAACGCCTTCCTGCGCCCGCCGCTCTATTCTACAGCGTTTTCCGCCGGGTTTGGCACGCTTTACACCGCCGTTTATCGCCCACGCCTGCAACAGATGGAGGTCCGTTGGCCGGGCACCGTCTGGTCGCAAACGATGGATCATTTTCAAGAGGGCGGGCGCCATGTACAAATACCGGGCGCCGCATAGGAGAGACTGATGTCACATATTTTCCCACGCCATACCAAGCAACTGCCCCCGGTCGCCGCGCGCGGTGAGGGGTGTTATCTCTATGACACCAGCGGCAAGCAATATCTTGACGCCTCGGGCGGGGCGGCGGTGTCCTGTCTTGGCCATGGCGACAAGACGATCATTGAGGCCGTCAAGGCCCAGCTAGATAAACTGGCCTATGCCCATACCGGGTTTTTCACCTCTGAACCGGCCGAGACGCTGGCCGATCTTCTGATCGCCCATGCGCCGGGCGATCTAGATCGGGTCTATCTTGTCTCGGGCGGCTCCGAGGCGATGGAAGCTGCGCTTAAGCTGGCGCGCCAGTATTTTGTCGAGAAGGGCGAGCCCAAGCGCGGCCGCCTGATTGCCCGCAAGCAAAGCTATCATGGCAACACCATGGGCGCGCTCTCGGCGGGGGGCAATGAATGGCGCCGCGCGCAGTTCGCCCCGCTTCTCATCGACATGAGCCATATTGACCCGTGCTATGAATACCGTCTCAAGCGCGATGACGAGAGCCTTGAGGAGTACGGTCTTCGCGCCGCCAACCTTCTGGAAGAAGAATTGCTGCGGGTCGGGCCGGAAAACGTCATGGCCTTTGCTGCCGAGCCGGTTGTCGGCGCCACCGTCGGCGCTTTGACCGCCGCGCCGGGCTATTTCAAACGCATCCGCGAGATTTGCGATCAATACGGGATTCTCTTGATCCTTGACGAGGTGATGTGCGGCATGGGCCGCACCGGAAGCCTCTTTGCCTGTGAGCAAGACGGCGTCACCCCCGATATCCTTTGTATCGCCAAGGGGTTAGGCGCGGGCTATCAGCCGATTGGTGCGATGCTCTGTAGCCGGAAAATCTATGAGACCATCGAAAACGGCAGCGGGTTTTTCCAGCACGGGCATACCTATCTTGGCCACCCCACCGCCGCCGCCGCAGGTGTTGCCGTGGTCAGCGCCTTGATCGGGCGTAACCTGATCCCGCAGGTGCAAACCCAAGGCGCAAAATTGATGGCGGCGCTTGAGGCCGAATTTGGCCAGCATCCAAATGTCGGCGATATTCGGGGCAGGGGCCTGTTTCAGGGGGTCGAGCTTGTGGCGGATCGCGACACCAAAGCGCCGTTTGATCCCGCGCGAAAGATTGCAGGGCGAATCAAGACGGCGGCGTTCGAGGCCGGCCTGATCTGTTACCCGATGAGCGGCACGATTGACGGAAAAACCGGCGATCACGTTCTTCTCGCGCCACCCTTTATCATAAACGACGATCAGATCGACGAGTTGGTGCAAAAGCTCTCGGGTGCCATCGAAACGGCCCTACGGGCCTGATCGGGTGTCCTGCCTTGCGAAGGCTTGAGGTGGTTTTTAAAATCGCGATAGCTATCGACATGATTATGCAAGGCGTTTGACCTAACAACGGCAAGCATCCGACGTCTCTGGTTACGTAAGATCAACTTTCTCGGGGCACGCCACCTTTGTTAACATAACTATGTTTATGCGCATTTAGTTGGCCCGCACGTTAGAATACTCGCATGCGGACCCGGGCAAACAAAGCGCTATGGTTAGCCCCTCCTGCGCGTTACACACCAAAGCACCCCATCGCAAAGGTTTCAACGGGAGATGCGTGTTGCAGAATTTTGGACCGTTTTCCCTCACCGGCCAGCAGGCCCTGGTCACCGGCAGCAGCAGTGGGTTGGGCTTTGAAATCGCGCGCCTTCTGGCCGCGGCTGGGGCCATTGTCTGGGTTAATGGGCGCCGGGGCGAGACTGTGCAAAAAGCCGTTGACGAGATTGCCAGCGACGGTGGCGAGGCGCGGGCTCTGGTCTTTGATGTGGCGGATGAGGATGCGGTTGCACAGGCGTTCGATACGATCGAAAACGCCGGGGGCGGGCTTGATATCCTGGTCAACAATGTTGGCCTCAGAGATCGCCGCGCCTTTGAGGACTTCACCGGCGCAGATCTGCGCCGCTTGCTGGATGTCGATCTCGTGGCGCCATTTTTGTTGGCGCAACATGCCGCCAAAATGATGACTGCAAAGAAATCTAAAGGGCGGATTGTGAACATCTCGTCGATTGCCGGGCTCATCGCGCAATCCGGCGATGCGGCATATACAACGGCCAAATCCGGGCTTATCGGTCTGACTCGGGCGCTCGCCGCCGAACTTGGCCCCAAGGGCATTAATGTCAATGCCGTCGCGCCGGGCTTTTTCAAGACAGAACCGAACCGACAGGCGGCGGCGGACCCCAAGATCGCCGACATGTTGGCGCGAAACACCTCGCTTGGTCGTTGGGCTAACCCGGCCGTGCTGTTTCTGGCATCTCCGGCGGCGTCCTATGTCACCGGGCAAGTGCTCGCGGTTGATGGCGGGTATGTATCGCATTATTAGACTAGAACGCAGATCGGGGCTTAGCGTTTGAACCAGAACTCCTTTGAATGGCGGGACTCCGCGACGGTGCTTGGATCGGACGTCGCGATGTCGCACCTCTGCGCACTGGTGCGCGCGCGCGCCTCGATTGCGGTTTCCGCCTCGGGCGTTGCGCCGCTCGACAGCCCCTCGTCTGACCCGGCGCGCTATCTTCACTGCGCGACCTCGGGCTCTGGCGGAGAGCCCAAGATTATCCGGCGCACGCAATCCTCCTGGATAGACAGTTTCGCGGTCAACGGGCGGGTGCTTGGCCTGTCATCGCGCGATTGCGCCGCGGTGTTCGGAACGCTGGCGCATTCGCTGGCGCTTTATGGCACGTTAGAGGCCGCCCATCACGGTGCGCGCATTCTTGGCCTGCATGGCCTGCGCCCCGACCGACAGCTTGCCGCGCTTGAACAAGAGCAGGCGACGGTCCTTTATATCACCCCGACGCAGCTTGGCCTGCTGTGCGCACAAGACGCCCCCGCGATTCAATCGACGCGCCATATTCTGGTCGGCGGTGGCCAGCTTAGCGACAGGATCGCGACCGACGCCGCAAGGACCTTTCCCAATGCCCGGCTGATCCATTTCTATGGCGCGGCCGAGACCAGCTTTGTCAGCTGGGCAAACGACACCACGCCGCTCGGTTCGGTCGGGGCCGCCTATCCCGGTGTCTCGATTTCGATCCGCGATGCGGCGGGTCATGAAACCGATCAGATCGGCGAAATCTGGGTCAAGAGCCCCTATCTCTTTGACGGCTACGCCGGCGGTCAAAGCGCCGATACCCGCTGGGATGGCGTGTATCTTTCGATTGGCGAGCTGGGGCGGCTGGATGCGGCGGGCAACCTCTTTGTCGTTGGGCGCAAAAGCCGAATGGTGACAATCTCTGACATCAATGTCTTTCCCGAAGAGATCGAAGGTTTTCTGGCCGCAACCCTTGGCACCGGCAGTGTCGCGGTACTCCCCCTGCCCGATGAAAAGCGCGGTCATCGCCTTATCGCGGTCGTCGCCGGGGCCGATGCCACGATGAGCGAGCATGACCTGCTGGTGCTTTGCCGACAAACCCTTGGCCCGCTGCGCGCCCCGCGCCGGGTGCATTTTGTCGCCGCCTTGCCGATGCTGGCGGCAGGCAAACCCGACTATTGCACACTTACCCAATGGGTCGAGGCCACCGCATGACGCATAGCTATATTGTCGCCGCCAAACGATCCGCCGTCGTGCCCCTGAACGGCGCTTTTGCGCATCTGGAGTTTCTTGATATCGCCGCCCCGGTGATCCGCGCCTGTCTTGTCGGCTGTGGCCTCGCCCCCGAGAAGGTTGGCGAAGTGATTGTCGGCAACGCCCTTGGCGCGGGCGGCAATCCTGCGCGGCTCTGTGCCCTGGCGGCGGGCCTGCCCGAGCAAGTGGCGGGGCTTTCGATTGACCGCCAATGCGCCAGCGGGCTGGACGCGCTTAACCTCGCCGATGCGATGATCCGCTCCGGTCAGGCCGAGATCGTCGTGGTCGGCGGCGCCGAGAGCTATTCGCGCCGCCCCGAGCGCGCCCGTACCTTTGCCGATGGCCGCCCTGCCCTGCCCTATGCCCAGGCCCGGTTTACCCCATGGCCAGATCGCGATCCCGACATGCATGTCGCTGCCGATGCCCTTGCCACAGAGCATGGCATCACCCGCGCTGCGCAGGATGCCTGGGCCGTACAAAGCCATGATCGCGCGCTCAAGGCGCGCGCCCGGCTGGCGCGCGAACTGGTCACAATTGGGGGCATCACAAAAGACCCCTTCACCCGCGCCCTGTCGCCCGGCCTTTGTGCGCGAAGCCGCGCGATGGTCGGCACCATCACGCCCGCCAATACATCGGTCGCGGCCGATGGCGCGGCGTTCTGTGTTGTGGTCTCGGAGCGGATCGCGCGCTGTCTTGACGCGCCAGCGGTCAGGATTATCGGCGGCTGTACCCTGGGCGGTTGCCCGGACCTTCCCGGTCTTGCGCCTGTCGCGGCGATCAAAGCCCTGCTCGACAGGGCCAATATCACCCCCGATCACCTTACCGTGGCCGAGATAATGGAGGCCTACGCCGCGCAGGCCATCGCCTGCGTCACCGAAAGCGGCCTCAACCCCGAGATCGTCAACCCCGGCGGTGGCTCGCTTGCGCGCGGACACCCCATCGGCGCATCCGGCGCGATCAATGCCGTGCGGCTCTATCATGAATTGGTCGCGCGGGGCGGCATCGGGATCGCGGCGATTGCCGCCGCCGGGGGGATCGGCACAGCGCTCTTGCTGCGCGCCTAACCGTCAAACCCTTTGAATCGCGCGAACTCCTCAAGCGCGTCGCGCTCTGTCCTGACGCTATTCACCGGCGCCGATCTATCCGGGCGCCCAAGAGCAATGCCGCACACCACAAGCTCATCCTCGGGCAGGTCCAAGATCTCGTGCACAAGATCACCGTAATTGCCCAAAGCACCGATCCCACTTGTGCCATAGCCCATATCCTCGGCCGCCAGAAACAGCGCCATGAGGGTCATGCCAAGATCCATGAAACAGCCCTTGCCCATGTCCGCCCGGATCGTGACGACAATCCCGACCGGCGCGTCAAAGAACCGATAGTTCTGATCAAACTGTGCCTTGCGCCCTGCCAAATCCCGTCGCTCGATCCCAAGCGCGGAATAAAGCGCATAGCCCGCCGCGCGTTGCTTGGCCTTTAGTCCCGGCGGCATCGGATCGGGGAAATACGAGAATTGCGACACCTGCGGGCGCGCCACCGCCACCGCGTCAAGCAGCGCGGATTTCAACCCCTCCAGCGGCGCACCACAGAGCACGTGAAAGCGCCCCGGCTGAAGGTTGGCGCCACTTGGTGCGCGGCGCGCCGCCGTCAGAATGCGGGCAACATCGGCCCTTGGCACCGGCGTCGCGTGATATTTGCGCACCGAGCGCCGCGACGCCAAAAGCTGCTCAAGAGGCGAAATGCTCATGCGCGCGATAGAACACTTTGCGGGCGGGCCTTGGCAAGGGCTGCGGTGATCACACCCGCAAGCACCGCTTTGACGATATCGCCGGGCACAAAGGCAACCACCAGCAAGGCGGCTTCATAACCGGATTTCTTCAAGGTCACGGCGAGGCCCGCAACGCCGAAAACATAGAGCACGAGAATGCCGCCGATCACCGAGGCAATCCCGGCCACGACCGCAAGCGACGCCCCGCGCCACTTCTCGACCACAAGGCCGGTAACAAAAGCCGCGACCGGCCAGCCAATGAGGAAGCCCGCCGAAGGCGACACGAAAAGGCCAAGCCCGCCGCGCCCCCCCGCCAAAAGCGGCAGGCCAAGCGCAAGCAGCAGCAAGAACAGCAACACCGCCATCGCCCCGCGCCGCGATCCAAGCACCGTCCCGCAGAGCATGATCCCAAGGCTTTGCGCCGTGATCGGCACGCCAAACCCGAGGGTGAATTTCGGGATAAGCCCGAGCGCCGCGATGAGGGCGGCAAAAAGCGCCACGAGGGCAAGGTTACGTTCCATGAGTCGAGTTCCTTTTAACGGGTCAGGCCGCCGCGCGCCTTGAGCGCTTCGGCCACATGTTCTGCGTCGTCGATCGCCAGCACGGTGAACGGCATGACGATCCTCCAACTGGGTTTTTTGGGCGATCTGGCCGACCACGACTGTGCCAGCTGCGCGCCCTTGTCGGCCAGCGTCGGGGTGAAGCGCACGACAAGGGCAATCCCGATTTCAAGCGCGCGGGTGTTCACCCCCACCCGTCTGAGCGGCGCCGCCAGCCAGCGAACCACCTCGATCATCGCCGAAAGCCGGGTCGTCATCGTCACCAGATTGGCAAGCGCCACCGCCGATAACAGCCGCAGCACGACCACCAACCCCTCAACCGGCGCGCCAATCACGATATGCCAGACCAGCACCACCGCGATGAACGGCCAGAGCGCAACAAGCCCCTTCACCCCGGCGCGGAAAAACCGCCGCCCCGGCAGGCGATAGACAAGCAGGCAAGCGGCGAATACCACCGCATGAAAGCCAAGCCCCTCTTGCGAAAACAACACAACCGTCGCGCCGCAAAGCGCCGCAAGCTTTACGCCCGCCGGCCAGCGATGGGCGCGCGTTTCAACCGGCGAGGTCAGAGATATCATCATGCCCCCCAAGATCGGTCATATGTTTACCAAAGGCCGCAAGCGTCGGCCCGGCCTCACCATCCTGTTTGATCCGCCCCTCTTCAAGCCAGATCACCCTTTCATAGCCGCGCAAGGCCTGCGGGTCATGGGTGATGTGGATCAGCGCCGCATCAATACGCTCAAAATACCGCGTCAACTGGGCGCGGATCGGAATATCAAGCCCTGAAAACGGCTCGTCGAGAATAACCACCTTGGGTGCCATCGCGATGATTGCCATCAAACAGACCAGTTGCTTTTGCCCCTGCGAGAGCTGATGCGTCGCCGCCGATGCCCAATGGGATTTGTCAAACCGCGCAAGGATATCGGCGACTTGTCGTTCCGCCTCGGGCTTTGACGCGCCGGCCTGAAGCAGCCCAAAGGCCAGCTCTTCTTCCACGGTCGGGAAAATGATCTGATGATCGGGGTTTTGAAACAGGATGCCCACGGTTTCGATCGCTGCCCTGCGATCCTTGGCAATATCGACACCGCACACCCGAACCTCGCCTTGGTCAGGGGCCACCAGCCCGGACAGAACCCGCGCCAAAGTGGTCTTGCCCGACCCGTTTCGCCCGACGATCCCGACACGCCGTTCCGGCACGCAAAGGTCAAGGCCCGTCAAAAGCGCTCGGCCCTCGCGGGAAAAGGATACCCCGGCCATTTCAAACGTCACAGACGGATCGCCGGATCTTGAAATGACAGCCTCGCCTTGCATTCTGGTCCCTCAGAGTCGTTGTCGATGCGCGCAGGCGCACGTATCGCCATCGACACTAGCGAATGCAAGCGGGCACGAACATGCCCCGTGACATCATTACCGCGGTTTCGTGCCAGAATGGCAGAAACCTAGGCCTGCGGGCGCGCGCCCGGCTCGCCCGCGTCAAGGCTGAAATGAAACGAGGTGCCGCTTGGAACATTGGGTTCGCACCAAATTGTGCCGCCATGGCGCAGGGCAATTTTGCGACAGGTCGCAAGCCCAAGCCCCGTGCCCTGCGCTGAATTTCGGCCATTGATCCGACGAAACGGCTCGAATATGCGGTCGCGGAATTCCGACGGAATACCCTGACCATTGTCCGAGACGGTAACCCGGAGCCCTTTTGCAACACTCTGCGCCGATACGACGATGTCAGGCTTCTCCTCACCGCGATACTTGATCGCATTGGCAATCAGATTCTGAAGCAACTGCGCCACCTGCGGGGCGGAACACACCGCGCTTGCCCCGACGTCGGTGGTCCGTACTTGCGCGCCACTCAACGAAATGTCGCGCTCATTGGCCATGATCGCACGATCAACAAGCTCCCCAAGATAGGCCTCGCAAAACGGCTCATCGGAATCGACCCTGGTCAACATGGCAAGACTCTCGATCAACTCTGACATCTGCCGGGTGGAGCGGTTCAACAAGCCAAGACTGACCTGCACATCCGCCATATCCCCGTTCTCAAGACCCTCTTTTATCTGTTCGGCCAGAAAGCTGACTCCCCGGATCGGCGCCTTGAAATCATGCACAAGCATATGCGCAAAAGTCTCAAGCTCCTGACGTTGCAGATCAATCTTGGCCTGCATCTGCGTCAGGGCAATCCCGGTATCCAGCATCCGGAACAGCGCGTTCTGATTGAGCGACCGCTTGGAAATATAATCCGATGCGCCAAGCTGAATCGCCGATTTGGCAATCTCTTCATCGCCATGCCCAGTCATCAGGATATAGGCCGCACCCGGCCACTTTTCCTTGAGCCGCTTGAGCATCTCAAGCCCGGTGAGATCCGGCATCAGATAATCAAGCAGGACAACATCCGGCACCATGTCGGAAAACGACAGCGCCTCTTCGTAACTCTTGGCCTCATAGACATTGGCCCCCTCCGGGCGCCCCGCCAGCAAGCGCCGGATCAGCTTGAGATCGCCAAGATCATCATCAATCACCAAAACATCAATTAAACTCATACCAACCATCCAACTCTATCCAATCTCATGTCCGGCAGTTCGACAATCCGCCAGAAGTGATCAAGCGTGCCGATCAAATCAACAAAATCGCTGCCCGCGTTCTGCTTTTGAATATAGCCCGCCACATTATGCGCATAGGCCGCCGCCCTGTCGCGTTCATCGCTTGATGTGGTCAGCAGAAACGCTACCGCCTCCTTGAGCAGAGGGTCTTTCCGGATTTCCTCCAACAACTCGATTCCATTCATCCGCGGCCTGTTGAGATCAATCAAAAGAATGTAGGAATCCGGCGGCGATCCGGTCTCGCCGCGCAACAGCCCAAGCGCCTCGACCCCGTCAATCACGCGAATAACCGGGTTGGCGATTTTTGCGCGCGCCAGGGCCCGCCCGCAAGCTGGACATGTTTTTTGACAATGGCGAGGCCCATGCCACTTCCATCGACCTGATCGCGCGGCTTCAAGGTCTGGAACATTTCGAAAATCCTGGATTGGTATTCTTCAGGAATGCCGGGGCCGTCATCCTTTATGGTAAACCCAAACCCAGGCTCCTTCGCGACAACGCCCACCTCAATGCGACCCTTGTCACGATCATGATGTTTCACCGCATTGCAGATCAGGTTCAAAAGCACCGTGGTGATCGGCATATTGGGCAGGTTTATCTTGGAAAATCCGGGATCCACCACAAGCGTCATCCCCAACGGCAGATGCACAAGCCCCTCGATCTCCGCAATCAGGTCGGCGCCATTTACCAGCACCGCCCGCTCTTCCACACGACCGATCCGGGAATGCAAAAGCATGTCATCCAAAAGCTGTTCCATCCGGCACACCCGGTTGCGCAAAAGCTGCATGCTCTCGCGGATGTCATCGGTCAGATGAGCCTCAAGATCCTCTTCAAGCCATCGCGACGCGTTTTCGATCACCCGAAGCGGCGCCTTGAGGTCATGCGAGGCGATATAGGCGAATGTATCGAGTTCCGCATTCGATCTCTCAAGCGCCTCGAAAAGCTCTTGCTGGCAAAGTTCCGCAGCATGTCTTGCGCTGACATCGCGGACGACGCCGATAAAATGACATCCGCCATCTGTCTCGTTCCGGCTCATTGAAATTTCAATCGGTATGGTTGATCCGTCCTTGCGCCGCCCCAAACCCTCGCGCTTTTGCGACATACACGGAATCGGGGAACCGCTTGGCGTCCCGTTTTCCTGCATCAAGAGTGAAATATCCTTGCCTGCAAGCTCGTCGCCCCTAGACCCGAAAATCGCCCCTGCCGCAGGGTTCATTTCTTCGATTTGACCGTATTCGTTGAGTGTGATGATACCGTCACCGGCGCTATCGAAAATCGCGCAGGCGCGCAGGGTTTGACCCAAAAGCTAGTTTCCCAGGGAGGCAAAGGCAAGCGTCAGTTCCCCGATCTCGTCATCGCTCGAAACCCTAAGATCAAAAGGTTCGTCGTCGACATGCCTGCGCACTGCATCGGCGAGTTGGCGCAATGGATCGGAAAGATGCGCGCCGATGATCCCCGCGATACCGATGGCAAGAAAAATCAGGACAAACGCCACAACCGCATTCCGAACCAGCATCTTGTTCGCCGCCGCAAAAAGGGCGTCGCGCGGCATTTCCGTCACCACATAAAGGCCAAAGGGGCGACCAAGTTGCGGCGTGACAACCGCATTGGCGGCCATCGCCACATCACCGGCAAAGAATATCTGACCCAGGTCAGCCTTTGACGCGGTCTCCACATCATGCGGCGGCGGGATGAAGCCGGGATTGGAATGAAAGAAAAGCTTTGGGCTCGGATCATCGGCGCTGAACCACTACCGGCTGGCGCCGGTAGGATCAGCGATGTGCTGTTCCAGGTACTGAAGATGGGGTGGTTGCCGCCCTCCCCTGACGGCATCGCAATGTGCCAAGATGGTGGTCTGTAGACCATCTAACGGAGAGGACGGCAAAATGAAGGATACAATGATTGGTGTAGATCTGGCGAAGAGTATTTTCCAGGTTCACGGGGCATTGCTGTCGGGGAAGGAACAATTCCGCAAAAAACTGACACGGCCCCAGTTCTGGAAATTCATGT
>NZ_FWFJ01000033.1 GCF_900172365.1 Roseovarius gaetbuli | reverse complement strand
ACATGAATTTCCAGAACTGGGGCCGTGTCAGTTTTTTGCGGAATTGTTCCTTCCCCGACAGCAATGCCCCGTGAACCTGGAAAATACTCTTCGCCAGATCTACACCAATCATTGTATCCTTCATTTTGCCGTCCTCTCCGTTAGATGGTCTACAGACCACCATCTTGGCACATTGCGATGCCGTCAGGGGAGGGCGGCAACCACCCCATCTTCAGTACCTGGAACAGCACATCGCTGATCCTACCGGCGCCAGCCGGTAGTGGTTCAGTGCGCGGGCACTGGACAGGAGCCGGAGGCGTGCCTAACGTCGCGGTGACCGTTTAGCAGGGGACGCCGACATGAAACTGATTTTCTCGCCGCTTTCACCTTTTGTACGCAAGGTTCATGTGTTGTTGCATGAGACCGGGCAGTTGGGCGATGTCGAGGTGGTGGATGTGGCCACCACGCCGCTTGATACCAACCCCGAGGCGGCGGCGGCCAATCCGTTGGGCAAAATCCCGGCCTTGGTGCGCGCCGACGGGCCGACGCTCTATGACAGTCGGGTGATCACCCGCTATCTGGATCATCGCGCGGGCGGCAAAATGTACCCGGAGGCGCGGCTTTGGGATGTGCTGACGCTTGAGGCGACCGCCGAAGGGATCATGGAGGCCGCCCTGTCGATGACCTATGAGGCGCGGTTTCGCCCCGAAGAGATGCAATATGCGCCTTGGGTCGAGGGCCAGTGGCAAAAGGCCTCGCGCGCCTTGGCGGCGGTCAATGCCCGCTGGATGAGCCATCTGGCGGGGCCGCTCGACATGAGCCACATCGCCATGGGCTGTGCGCTGGGCTATCTTGATTTTCGCCATGACGCGCGTGGCTGGCGGGTTGGCAACGAGGCCCTGGCCGATTGGTACGCGGCTTTTTCAGAGCGTGACAGCATGACAAAGACGGCGCCGGAATAACCGGCGCCGTCTTGGTGGATCGATCGCGGTGAAGCGGTGATCAGAAGCTGTAGCTGAAGCCGACGTTGATGGCCTGGGTCAGCAGTTCGGTCTTGAGCTTGCCATCGGTCTGGCCCGCGACTGCGGGATCGGCGTCGATGGTGGCATCGTTGTCGGAATAGACGATCTGATATTCGCCAAACAGCGCCCATTTCTCGTTGATGTTGTATTTCACGCCTGCGATGCCGCGCACTGCGGGACCGGTTGTCTCGTAGCCGAAGGTGCGGCCCGAGGCGCCGGTGACCTTGATATCGACATGCGGCACTGCGATCCCGAGGCCCGCACCGACATAGGGCGTGAACTTGGGCGCTTTGACGAAGGCACCGGGCCAGCGTTTCATGATGTTGGCGGTGATGATGTTGTGACCATCGGTGAATTCAAGCTTGTCGACCCCAAGGGCGGCGCGGTCGGCGGGCGAGGCCACGGCCTTGGTGTGGGTGCCTTCAATGCCGAAGCCGATGTTCTTGTCCGTCCACCATGTGGCGCGGCCACCATAGTAAAACGGGTTGCTGAGCGGCTTTGCCTTCCAGGTGATGTCACGCTTCACGGTCGTGGCCGAGCCGGGAAGGCGGACCGAGTCGGTCGAGCTTTCGGCGTTCTGGACACCTGTATAGAGACTGATTTCAAGCTCTGCCGCGGCCGGTGCGGCGGTCAGCATCATCGCCACAGCGGCAAATTTCAGGTTGTTCAGCATGTCAAAGGCCCTCTGGATACCAAAAATGCGGGTTTTTCAGGTTACTTATACCCGGATTTGTTGCATCACAAGCGCGACACTTGCGCGCCTTGATCAAATCAGCGGCATTGCGCACTGGACTGCCCTTGAAAGCCCAGCTAAATACCGGCCCAGACTGGTTGCGGGAATCCTGCGGCCTGAAACCCGTATGCGGCCGATAGCGGCGCTGATAAATGGAGTAAACCTCGTGTCCCACGCAGACGATCACGAAGGCACCCGTAGGGATTTCCTCTACTACGCCACCGCAGGCGCTGGTGCTGTCACCGCCGGTGCGGCCATCTGGCCGCTGGTCAATCAAATGAATCCTTCGGCCGATGTGCAGGCGCTCGCCTCTATTCGCGTTGATGTGGGCGGCGTTGAGCCGGGCACGCAGATCACGGTCAAGTGGCTTGGTAAGCCGGTGTTCATTCGCCGCCGTACCGAAAAAGACATCGAAGCCGGCCGCGCCGTCGACGTCGACAGCCTGCCCGATCCGATCGCGCGCAACGGCAATGTTGCCGGTGAAGTGCCCGCAACCGACGAAAACCGCACTCTGGACGAGGCCGGCGAATGGCTGGTTCAGATGGGTGTTTGTACCCACTTGGGCTGTGTCCCGATCGGCGATGGCGCCGGTGATTTCGGCGGCTGGTTCTGCCCCTGTCACGGGTCGCACTATGATACCGCCGGGCGGATCCGCAAAGGGCCCGCACCCGAGAACCTGCCGGTGCCACTGGCCGAATTCGTCGACGAGACGACGATCAAACTGGGATAAGGAAACACAATTATGTCCGGCATTCCGCACGATCATTACGAGCCCAAGACGAACGGTGAAAAATGGCTGCATTCGCGCCTTCCCATCGTCGGGCTGCTTTATGACACCATCATGATCCCCACACCCAAGAACCTGAACTGGATGTGGATCTGGGGCATCGTTCTTACCTTCTGCCTGGCGCTGCAAATCGTTACCGGGATTGTCCTGGCGATGCATTACACGCCGCAGGTCGATATGGCGTTTGCGTCGATCGAACACATCATGCGCAACGTGAATGGCGGGCATTTCATCCGCTATCTGCACATGAACGGCGCCTCGCTGTTCTTCGTTGCCGTTTATCTGCACATCTTCCGTGGTCTTTATTACGGGTCCTACAAGGCCCCGCGCGAGATCACATGGATCATCGGCATGCTGATCTATCTGGCAATGATGGGCACCGCGTTCATGGGTTACGTTCTGCCCTGGGGCCAGATGTCATTCTGGGGTGCCACGGTGATCACCGGCCTGTTCGGCGCGATCCCGTTCATCGGCGAATCGATCCAGACCTGGCTTTTGGGCGGACCGGCCGTTGGCAACGCCACGCTGAACCGCTTTTTCTCGCTGCACTACCTGCTGCCCTTCGTGATTGCCGCGCTGGTCGCGCTTCACATCTGGGCGTTCCACACCACGGGCAACAACAACCCGACCGGTGTTGACGTGCGCCGCAGCTCCAAGGCCGAAGCGGACAAGGATACCGTGTCGTTCTGGCCCTACTTCGTGATCAAGGATCTGTTCGCCCTGGCGGTGATCCTGGTGGTGTTCTTTGCCATCGTTGGCTTTATGCCCAACTATCTTGGCCACCCCGACAACTATATCGAAGCGAACCCGCTTGTGACGCCAGCGCATATCGTGCCGGAATGGTACTTCCTGCCGTTCTACGCGATCCTGCGTGCCTTTACCGCCGACGTTTGGGTGGTGATGTTCGCCAGCTGGATCACCGGCGGCATCGTTGACGCCAAGTTCTTCGGTGTCCTGGCGATGTTCGGCGCGATTGCCGTGATGGCGCTGGCGCCCTGGCTTGATACCTCTTCGGTCCGTTCGGGCCGCTATCGCCCGATGTTCAAGTGGTGGTTCTGGCTGTTGGCCATCGACTTTGTCGTCCTGATGTGGGTCGGCGCGATGCCGGCGGAACCGCCCTATTCGACGATCTCGCTGATCGCGTCTGCCTATTGGTTCGCCTACTTCCTTGTGATCCTGCCGCTTCTGGGTGTGATCGAGAAACCCGAGGCTCAGCCTGCCACCATCGAAGACGATTTCGATGCGCATTATGGCAAAGCTGAAACGCCCGCTGAATAAGAAAGGACACAGGACAATGTTCAAGAAAACAGGCATTGCAGCGCTGACTGCCCTGACCCTTTCCGCCGGTGGCGCATGGGCCGCAGGTGCCGAAGCGCATGTCGAAGACATCGCGTTCTCGTTCGAGGGGCCGTTTGGCAAATTCGACCAGAACCAGCTTCAGCGTGGCCTCAAGATCTATACTCAGGTCTGTTCGGCCTGCCACGGGCTGCAATATGTCCCGCTGCGCACGCTTGGCGATGAGGGTGGCCCGCATCTTCCCGAAGATCAGGTGCGCGCCTATTCCTCGCAGTTCGAAGTGTTCGACAAGGAGCTGGACGATACTCGCCCGGCGATCCCGGCCGATCATTTCCCCGGCTCGGCGCTTGAGAATGCGCCGGACCTGTCGCTTATGGCCAAGAAACGTGCGGGCTTTCACGGCCCCTACGGCTCTGGTCTGAGCCAGTTGTTCAACGGTATGGGTGGCCCCGAGTACATCTATTCGCTGATGACCGGCTATCACGAGGCCCCCGAATGCGCCCCCGAGGATTTCCCCGGCAGCTATAACGCGGCCTTCGCCGCCGGTGGTTTCCCTGAGTCCTGCAAGGACGATCATGGCGGCCACACCGTTCCCGGTAGCTGGATCGCCATGGGTCAGCCGCTTTGGGGGGACGACGTTGAATTCGACGACGGCACCGAAGCGACGCTTGAGCAGTCGGCAGAAGACGTCGCCGCCTTCCTGATGTGGACCGCCGAACCCAAGATGATGGCACGTCAGCATGCCGGCCTTGTCGGCGTTATCTTCCTGACGCTGTTGTCGGTGCTGCTCTATCTCACCAACAAGCGGATCTGGGCCCCGATCAAGGGCAAGAAAACCCACTGATCCCGCGTCTGGCGATAAGATATAAAGGCCCCGCAGGTTTTGCCTGTGGGGCTTTTTCTTTTGCCAGGCTTGATTTTCGGGGGCCAACCTACAAGATTACAGGTCTGAGCCGAAGGAACTGAAATGCGCATCAATGCCGATTTTTCAAAGCGGGTCGTGATCCGGCCCGATAATTACGACTGGGTCAAATCCCCTGCGGCGGGGGTCGAGCGGATGATGCTTGACCGGATCGGCGAGGAGGTGGCCCGCGCCACCACCATCGTGCGGTTTGCGCCTGAATCATACTTTGACGCCCATACCCACGGCGGCGGCGAAGAGTTTTTCGTGCTTGAGGGGGTGTTTTCCGATGAAACCGGCGACTATCCGGCTGGCACCTATGTGCGCAACCCGATCGGCACAAGCCATAAGCCGCATACCAAAGAGGGCTGTACCATCCTTGTGAAGCTGCATCAGTTCGCCGCTTCGGACACAGTGCAGTTTCACATCGACACGACGACCGCCGAGTTTGCGCCAAGCGCCAGCGAGGGTGTTTCGGTCCTGCCGCTGCACAGCGCCGTCAACGAAGAGGTGCGCCTCGTGCGCTTTGCCCCCGGTGCGCGCGCGCCGGCGCATGCGCACAAGGGCGGCGAAGAAATCTATGTTCTCGAAGGCACCCTTGCCGATGAGCACGGCACCTATCCGGCGGGCACATGGCTGCGCAGCCCGGATATGTCAGAGCACACGCCGTTTTCCGACGAGGGCTGTCTTATCTACATGAAAACCGGGCACCTGCCGGATCAGGTCGCCTAGCGCGGCAACGGATTGCGCGCCTTGTTATAGGGCCGCCAATCGGTGATTTCGGGGTAATACATTTGGCGCCAGCGGCGCACGCGCGGGTTCATCACCCGCCGCCAGATCGGCGGAAACATCGCCGCGACGGTCATCACCGGATAGCCATAGGGCAATTGCGGCGCGTCCGCCTCTGTGTAGTTCTGCAATAGCGGAAAACGGCGGTCGGGCTTGTAATGGTGATCTGAGTGGCGTTGCAGGTTGATCAGCAGCCAGTTCGACGCCTTATGCGCCGCGTTCCAGCTATGCTGCGGTTTGACGTGCTCGTATTTGCCGTCCCCAAGGTGTTTGCGGGTCAGGCCGTAATGCTCGACGTAATTGACCAGTTCAAGCTGCCAGATCGCGACAAAGGCCTGCCAGACAAAAAGCCCAAGCCCGATCCAACCGCCGATCAGCAGCGCCAGCAAAAGCATGAACCCCTGCAACGCCCAGTACTTGAAAAACGGGTTTTTCAGGTCGAACCAGGGCTTGCCGCGCCGCGCCAACATCGCCTTTTCCGCCTTGAAAGCCGAGACGAAACACCCCTTCAGGACGCGCGGAAAGAAGCGGTGAAACCCCTCGTTATAACGCGCGGTCACCGGATCGCGCGGCGTGCCGACATAGCGGTGATGCACCAAGAGATGCTCGGAGCGGAAATGCGAATAAAGCACCATCGCCAATAGGGCATCGCCCATGAACCGCTCGCTCCTGTCCTTTTGATGCATCAATTCATGGCTGTAATTGATGCCAACGGTGCCGGTGATCACCCCGACGCCAAAGAACAGCAGGATCGTTTCGAGGGTCGAAAGATGCGCATCGCCCGGCCCGGTCACGTACCAGATCATCCAGTACAACAGCACAAATTGCACTGGCGCCCAAATCAGGGTGATCGCCTTGTACCAGCTGAGCTGATCTTCGCGGGTCTCAAGGTCTGCGTTCTCAAGGTAAAGCCCGAGAAAGGCGTCTAGAATGGAAAAGAAATACCATGTGACCAGCGGCAAGAGGATCACCGTCCATCCGCCGTAAAACGCCCCGATCAGCGCAATCGGCACCAGCAAAAGCGACATCGCAAAGGGCAGGGCACGCTGAAATCTGGAAACTTGGGCGGCGGGGATCATGACAGGCTCCGACATGGGGGATTGCGCATAACTTAGGCCCTATCTGTCAGTGTGCCTTGCGCAAGGTCAAACACCTTTCGCATGACGGTGGGTAGGTCGCTGCGTCGAAACGCATGTTTGGGCATGAATTCCCCCAATTCGGGGGTGGCATCCTTGCCGACATGCGCCACCGCGACCCTCAGGCGCAAATGGAAATGGGTAAAGGTGTGGCGCGCCTCTTCGTCAAGCATCTGCCAGGGGGCCTCAAGCGGCGGGGCGGGGGCGGGGGCGCCATTCCAATCGCTTCCGGGCCAGCCGAGCATGCCGCCCAGAAGCCCCTTGTCGGGGCGGCGTTCAAGCAAGAGCGCACCGTCGTGGCGCCGGGCCACATAGGCGATGCCAAACCGGGTGGGCTTTTGCTTTTTGGCCAGTTTCCTGGGCAACTCGGCCTGTGTCCCCGTCGCGCGCGCCGCGCAGGCGCGCAGCCACGGGCAAATCCCGCAGGCCGGGGATTTGGGCGTGCAGATCGTCGCGCCAAGATCCATCACCGCCTGCGCGTAATCGCCGGGGCGGGTCTCTGGCGTAAGGGCGGCGGCGGCGCGGGTCAGTTCCGGCTTGGCGGTGGGCAGAGGCGTGTGAATGTCATGCAGCCTTGCCATCACCCGCTCGACATTGCCATCAACCACCACCTCGGGCCGGTCAAAGGCAATCGCCGAAATCGCCGCCGCCGTGTAGGGCCCGATACCGGGCAGGCCAAGCAGGCCCTCGCGCGTCACCGGGAAAATCCCGCCATGATCGGCCACCACGGCGCGGGCGCATTTCAACAGGTTGCGGGCGCGCGCGTAATAGCCAAGCCCGGCCCATTCGCCCATCACTTTTGCATCTTCGGCGGCGGCAAGATCGGTGACGCTTGGCCAGAGCGTGGTAAAACGCTCAAAATAGGTACGCACCGCCGCGACGGTGGTTTGCTGCAACATCACCTCGGAAAGCCAGATCCGATAGGGATCGGGCATCACGCCGCTGGCCCGCGCGCGCGGGGACACGCGCCACGGCAAATCGCGCGCATTGGCGTCATACCAGTGCAGCAAGTCCAGCGGATCGGCGGTGTCACGCATGTTTTATCCTCGCCAAGGGTTTGGGGCTGGTATGCCCCGTTACATGCCCTAAAATAGAGCATCTGAACAGGAGTCCAGCCATGGTCGGCCGCAAGGCGAAATCAACGGGGTTCAAACGCACCTCGTCGCTTCTTCAGCACAGCATTCGCCGTGCCTCGGAGACGCGTGGCTTTGCGCAATCGCGGCTTCTGACCCATTGGGCCGAGATCGTGGGCGAGGATATCGCTGCCATCGCCCGCCCGGTCGAGGTTTCTTATGGCCGTCAGGGGATGGGCGCGACGCTTTCTGTGCTGACCACGGGCGCGCAGGCGCCGATGCTTGAGATGCAAAAGGAGAAACTGCGCGAAAAGGTGAATGCGGTTTACGGCTATAACGCCATTTCCCGGCTGCGCATCACCCAGACCGCGCCGACCGGCTTTGCCGAGGGTCAGGTCGACTTTACCCACCGCCCCAAGGCCAAATCCGGCCCCGACCATGCCCCCGAGGCACAAGCGGTCGCCGCCGAGCTTGCCGCCCCCGTGGGCGACGAAGGTTTGCGCCTTGCGCTGGAATCTCTGGGCCGAAACGTTATATCCAAATCGAAACGCTGAACTGCAAAGGGAAGAGTGATGAATAAACTGATTGCAATCGGGGCTGTTGGCCTTGCCGTGGTGACAGGCGCGGCCTTTTGGGGCAGCACCGGGAGCACGCCCACCGCCGACCTGCCGCTTGGCGCGGTTTCGGCGCAAGAGGCGGCGGATGTCGACACCTCGGGCATCGTCGAAATGACGCTTGGCGCGGAAACCTCGAAGGTGACGATCGTCGAATACGCGTCCTTTACCTGTCCGCATTGCGCGAACTTTCACAAGGGCCCGTTCAAGGAATTGAAAGCCGAGTATCTCGATACCGACAAGGTGACCTTCATCTATCGCGACGTCTATTTTGACCGCTTCGGCCTCTGGGCCTCGATGGTGGCGCGCTGTGCCGGGCCCGAGAAATTCTTTGGCATTTCCGACATGATCTATACGCAACAGCGCGAGTGGACCGATGGCGAACCGGCGAAAATCGCCGATAACCTGCGTCGCATCGGCAAGGTCGCCGGGCTTGCGCCCGAGCAGGTCGAGGCCTGCATGAACGATAGCGAAAAGGCCAAGGCGCTGGTGGCGTGGTATCAGAAAAACGCCGAGGCCGATGATGTCACCTCGACCCCGACGTTGGTGATCAACGGCAAGAAATACAGCAACATGAACTATGCTGATCTGAAGGTGATCATCGACGAAAAACTGGCCGAGTAAACGGCCCCCTGCGTGTCGGGTCAGTCTAGCCCGACACGCGCAAGGGCCGCATCAAACGGCCCCCAATCTTCGACAATCAAACGCACCGGCAGGGTGAGAACCTTGCGCCGGAAATCGGGCGGCAGGCGCACCGCGTCTTTTTCCGTGGTCACAAGCTGTGCACCAAGAACGCTGGCCTCGTGTTCAAGCCGCGTCATCAAGGCGGGCGTCAGCGGTTGGTGATCCTCAAGCGCCTCGCAACGGGCCAGCGTCGCGCCAAGGCTGCGCAGGGTGGCGAAAAACTTGCCCGGATGCCCGATGCCCGCAAAGGCCAGCAATTTGGCCCCTTTCCAGTCCATCCCGGTCTTGAGCGGCTCAAGCTGCCCTCTCAGGTGCGGCACGGTGATTTCGCTGCCCCACTCTTCGACAAAGCGTTCCTGCGCGCTCTGCGGGCCGATCGAAAGCAATAGGTCAGCGCGCACCATGCCCGCCTTGACCGGCTCGCGCAGTGGCCCTGCGGGGATACAACGGCCATTGCCAAAGCCCTTGATCGCATCCACCACGACAATCGAGATGTCCTTGATCAGGTCGGGGTTCTGCAACCCGTCATCCATCACGATGCAATCGACCTCGTCGCTGTCTTCGTCTTGCGCTGCGGCCAAAAGCGCGCGCGCGCCCGCCGCGCGGTCGCGCGATATCCAGGTCGGGCCAAAGGCCGCCGCCAAGAGCGGCTCGTCGCCAACATCGGCGGCGGTATGGGTGCGCGGGTTTACTTCAATCGGACCAGTCAGGGCGCCGCCATGGCCGCGCGACAGGATCACCGGCTCTTTGTTCCTCGCATGCAGACGGGATATCACCGCAAGCACGGTCGGGGTCTTGCCCGTGCCACCCGCGTTGATATTGCCGACACAGATCACCGGCACCGGCGCGCGCCAGCCCTCGCCCTGCGCCAGCCTTTGCCGGGTGGCGCGCGCATAAAGCGCACCGAGCGGTGCCAAGAGGCGCGCCTTGAGGCCGGGCCGCTTGCGGGGCCGAAACCAGAATGCGGGTGTTTTCATCGCTTCGCCTCCAATAAATCCAACCGGTCAAGCAACAGATCAAGGATGCTATCCGTCACCGCCGCGCCCTTTGATGCCACATCCCATGCCGCATGCGCCATGGTTGCCGCCTGATCGGGTGCAATCAGCCGCTGCACCGCTGCGGCCAATGTTCCGGTATCGCGCACGATCCGCGCCGCGCCCGCCTCGGCATAGCGCGAATAGCGGTTCAGATATCGCCCGACGTTCGGGCCGTAAAGTATCGCAGAGCCATGCGCCGCCGGTTCATTGGGATCGCGGCCATATTGCCCCGAGACAAGCGACGAGCCCATGAAGGTGATCGGTGACAGCCGATACCAAAGCCCCATTTCGCCCCGCGTATCAGCCAGAATGACCTGTGTCGTCTCGGTCGGAAGTTCGCCCTCGGACCAGACCACATAACGCCAGCCCTGCGCGTCAAGCACCTCGCGGATCGCGGGGCTGTCTTCTAGGTCGTCGGGGACGATGATCAAAAGGCTGCGGTGGGCAAGGCGGCTGGTGTCGCGATGGGCGCTGAGCAGGGTGTCCAGCTCTGCCACCTGGATCATCGCCCCAAGCCAGATCGGGCGGCTGCGCAGCAGGCTGGCAAGCTCTTCGCGCTCGGCATGGGTATAGGGCAGGGCCATCGTGCCCTCCTGAAAGGGGCCGGTCACGGTGACGATGCTTTCCGGCGCGCCATAGCGGCGCAAAACGCGCGCGGCGGCCTCGGAGCGGGCGAGGATGGTGACAAACCCGCCGAGAACGGCACGCGGCATATCCGGGAACCAGCGCCAGGCCGGGCGCTCCAGAAGCGGCTCATCCGCGTCAACAAGGTAGCGTGGGATATCCGCCTTATCCGCAGAGATCAGCAGCGCAGGTTTAAGGTCGCCGCCGGTCCAGAGCACGATATCGGGTGTCCAATAGTCAAGAAAGGCCTCGGCGGCGGGGATCGAATCTTCGGGCAGGGGTTGCCAGATCACCGGCCCCCCGGCCTTTAGGCGCTCGGGCGCAGGCCCGGAAGTGGTCAGGACCATATGCGCGCCGGGACGTTGCTGTGCCAGGCGCTCGGCCAGATGCACCAGAGTATCGGCGCGCGCCGCATCCACCGCATGGGCCCAGATCAGCGGCCCCTCGGGTCGCGGCATGTCAGGCGCAACGCCGGGCTTGCCGGTGCGGCGGGCATAGGCAAGATAAGCCGCAAGGCTGAGCGAGCGGCTCATGTCCGATCACCCCAACCGTTCGGCTGGCGCGGTCGATTTGCCGCCAAGAACCAGGTGCAGGCGTGGGGTCATGGGTATTCCTTGGAAAGGCTGCGGATGCGCGCAGGGTATTCTATTGCGCCGCAGGGTCAAGCGATGGCACGCCTGTCACGGTGCAGGTTGCCGGGTTGACGCGACGGCGGACGCAGGGCAAGCACAGAGGCATCCCTGCAAAGGCCGTGCCCATGACCAAACCTTTCCTGATCCTGCAACTGCGCCCCGAAACCGAGGCCGCCGATGACGAGTTTGCCGCGATCCTGCGCAAAGGCGGGCTAGCGGCGGAGCGCGCGCACCGCATTCGCCTTGATCAAGAGGTGCTGCCGCCCGATCTCTGTCTTGCCGAGTATGCCGGGGTGATCGTGGGCGGCGGTCCGGGCTGTGTCAGCGATGCGCCCGGGGATAAACCCCCGGTCGAAGCAAGGATCGAGGCGCAGGTGATGTCGCTTATGCCACAGATCACTGCAGAGAATTTTCCCTATCTTGGCTGTTGCTATGGCATTGGCATTCTGGGCAAGCATCTAAAGGGTGATGTCAGCAAGGCGGCATATGGCGAGCCGGTCGGCACCGCCGATTGTGCTCTGACCGAGGCGGGGCGTGATGATCCGCTTCTGGCTGGGCTTCCGCCCGCGTTTCAGGCTTTCGTCGGCCACAAGGAAGCGTTGCAGGAGCTGCCGCCGGGGTGTGTGCACTTGATCAGTTCCCCGAGTTGTCCCTATCAGATGATCCGGTTCGGCGAGCATGTCTATGCCACGCAGTTTCACCCCGAGGCCGATGGCGCGGGTTTTGAGACCCGGATCAACATCTATCGCCACAAGGGCTATTTCCCGCCCGAGGCCGCGCAGGATCTTATCGCAATGTGCCGGGCGGCGGATGTGCATGCCCCCGAGCGGATCTTGCGCAACTTCGTCAGGCGCTATGGGGGATAGGGCGGAATTTTAGTATCCACGCCGTGGAGCAAACCCTCCGACTTCCAGTCGGACCCGCTTCAGCGTGAAAGAATCGCTTTATGATCGTACCCTCAGAAAAATGAGCCGCAGCCGGGTCGGAGGCTCATTTTTCTGAGGGTACGATCATGCAATATGACACCGGCAAACACTGCGTTTTCTATCACCGCTACCACATCGTCTGGTCGACCAAGTACCGTTATAAGGTGCTGACGGGGGCACTGCGACTGCGGGTGCGCGACATCTGTCGGCAGGTCTGCCGCGAGAACGAGGTCGACATCTTGCGCGGGGTGCTGTCGAGCGATCACGTCCACATGTTCGTCTCGGTGCCGCCGAAGCTCGCCATCTCGGATCTGGTGCGCAAGATGAAGGGCCGTTCGTCCCACAAGGTGCAACGGGAGTTTCCAGCCATCCGAAAGCGCTACTGGGGCTGCCGATTTTGGGGCCGAGGATACTTTTCAACCACCAACGGTGCCATTACGGAAGACATCGTACTTCAGTACCTGGAACAGCACATCGCTGATCCTACCGGCGCCAGCCGGTAGTGGTTCAGTATTTATGCCAAGAAGAAGCAGGGGGCGGAGTATGATCCGCCCCCGTTGTTTTATTCTGCGGCGACCTGTGCCGGGGCGGCTTCGACCTTGACGGCGGAGAACTTGAACTCGGGGATCTTGCCATAGGGATCGACCGCCGAGTTAGTCAGGATATTCGCCGCTGCCTCGACATAGGCGAAGGGGAGGAACACCATGTCCGGCGAGACCGCGCGATCGGCGCGGGCCATGATCTGAATGGTGCCGCGCTTGGTGCTCAGCTGCACCATGCCACCCGGTTCGACGCCGAGCTTGCGCAGGGTGGCGGGGTGCATTGAGCAGTTCGCCTCAGGCTCGACCGCGTCAAGGACCGCAGAGCGGCGGGTCATCGAGCCGGTGTGCCAATGCTCAAGCTGGCGCCCGGTGGTGAGGATCATCGGGTAATCCTCATCGGGCACATCGTCGGGCGCAATCACGCTGGCGGGGGTGAAGCGCGCGCGACCCTCGGGGCGCGGGAAGCCGTCGCCGAACACCACCGCCTTGCCCGGCTCATCGGGGCCATGGCAGGGGTAGGTCACGGCGTTTTCACGCTCAAGCCGCTCCCAGGTGATGTTGTTAAGCGAGCGCATGTTCTGCTTCATCTCGGCAAAGACATCGGCGGGGGATGCGTAATCCCAGTTGAGGCCGATCCGTTTGGCGAGCGCGGTGGTGATCGCCCAATCCTCGCGTGCATCGCCGGGGGGCGGCAGGGCCGGGCGGCCCATTTGCACCTGACGATTGGTGTTGGTCACGGTGCCGGATTTCTCGGCAAAGGCCGAGGCGGGCAGGATCACATCGGCATAGTTCGCCGTTTCGGTGAGGAAGATATCCTGCACCACCAGATGTTCGAGCTTGGCCAGAGCATCGCGGGCGTGTTCGACATCCGGATCGGACATGGCCGGGTTTTCGCCAAGGATATACATGCCGCGGGTGTTGCCCGCATGCACGTCATCCATGATCTCGGTGACGGTCAGGCCCTTTTCGGCGCTGAAGTCCTCTGATTTCCAAACCTCGGTAAAGGCGCGGCGCACGCCGTCGTCGGTGACGGTCTGATAATCTGGCAGGAACATCGGCACGAGGCCGGCGTCCGACGCGCCCTGAACGTTGTTCTGACCGCGCAGCGGGTGCAGCCCGGTGCCGGGGCGCCCGACCTGACCGGTCATCAAGGCGAGGCTGATCAGGCAGCGGGAATTGTCGGTGCCGTGGATATGCTGGGAAATCCCCATGCCCCAGAAGATCATTGCCGATTTGGCGCCGGCAAAGGTGCGGGCGACCTCGCGCAGGGTTTCGGCCGGGATACCACAGATGCCTTGCATCGCTTCGGGCGAGAAATCGGCGAGGTGGGCCTTTTCGGCCTCCCAGTTCTCGGTGTAGGCGTCGATGTATTGCTGGTCATAGAGACCCTCTTCGACGATCGTATGCATGATCGCGTTGAGCATCGACACATCCGCGCCGGGGCGGAATTGCAGCATGTGGGTGGCGAACCGGCGCAGGCCAACGCCGCGCGGGTCCATCACGATCAACTTGCCGCCGCGCTTGGTGAACTGTTTGAAATAGGTGGCCGCGACGGGATGGTTTTCAATCGGGTTACAGCCGATGGCGATCGCCACATCGGCGTTTTCGATCTCGTTGAAGGTGGCGGTCACCGCGCCCGAGCCGACGTTTTCGATCAGCGCCGCGACCGAGGAGGCATGGCACAGCCGCGTGCAGTGGTCGACGTTGTTGTGGCCAAAGCCCTGACGGATGAACTTCTGGAAAAGATAGGCCTCTTCGTTGGTGCATTTGGCCGAGCCGAAGCCCGCAACCGACTTGCCGCCATGATCGTCCTTGAGTCCCTTGAGCTTGCCAGCGGTCAGGTCAAGCGCCTCGTCCCACTCGGCCTCGCGGAAATATTCCTGCCAGTTCGAGGGATCGACGTTGAGCCCCTTGGCGGGCGCATCCTCGCGGCGGATCAGCGGCTTGGTCAGGCGATGTGCGTGGTGGATGTAGTCAAAGCCGAAGCGGCCCTTGACGCAAAGGCGGCCTTCGTTGGCCGGACCATTGAGGCCCTCGACATATTTGACGCGGCCGTCCTTGACCTTGAGGCTGATCTGGCAACCGACACCGCAGAACGGGCAGATGCTCTTGGTTTCGCTGTCGAAATCGGCGCTATCGCCCTGTTGCGCATCGTCCAGAACCGTGGCGGGCATAAGCGCGCCGGTCGGGCAGGCCTGAACGCATTCACCACAGGCGACGCAGGTCGAGGCGCCCATCGGGTCGGCCATGTCGAAGGTCGGATAGGCATCATGGCCCCGCCCGGACATACCGATCACGTCGTTGACCTGAACCTCGCGGCAGGCGCGCACGCAAAGACCGCAGGAAATGCAGGCGTCAAGGTTGACGCGCATCGCTACATGGCTGTCGTCGAGAAGCGGAATGCGGCCCTCTTCAAGCTTGGGAAAGCGGCTCTGGCTGACGCCGTTTGCATCGGCCATGTCCCAGAGGTGGCTTGATTTATCGCGGGCCTCGGCGCGCTCGGGCTGATCGGCGACGAGCATTTCGATGACCATCTTGCGGGCGTTTTCGGCGCGCGCGGAATTGGTGGTGACGACCATGCCGTCGCGGGCTTCGCGGATGCAGGACGCGACAAGCGTGCGCTCACCTTCGACTTCGACCATGCAGGCCCGACAGTTGCCATCCGGGCGATAGCCGGGGGCGGGCTTGTGGCAGAGGTGCGGAATGACCAGACCTCGGCCATTGGCAACTTCCCAGATGGTCAGACCGGCCTCGGCCTCGACTTGATTGCCATCAAGGGTGAATGTGATCCTGTCAGACATGCGCGTGTCTCCTTTGTTGGCGATGTTAGAGCATGCGATGCGAAAAGTGAGTCCGCTAATCCCGACACCTCACCGCATTTTTACGCCACTGGATGAGCAGAAGTTTCGTATCCGCAACACGGCGCGCCGGATGATCATTGTGGGGACGGGCGTTTCAGGGGCATTTTCAGGGTGGCGCGCCTCGGCTATCGTGCACCTGAGCGCGTGCAAACGCCATGTGTCCTTTAGTTGGAGCCAGAGAATCATGATCATCGCCCTTGTGCAAATCCCGATGGAGGGGCCCAAACGGCCCGAGTCTGATGTGATCGCCCAATCGCTTGAGTCGACGAAGATCTTTCACAAGGTCAAAGGCCTGCGTCGGAAATATTATCTCAACAGCGAGGCGGGCGGCGGAGGCGTTTATGAATTCGCCACGCGCGCAGAGGCCGAGGCCTGGTTCAACGCGGGCTGGGCCGACTGGATGGAGGGCCGCTTTGGCGTTCGCCCCACGCTGACTTTGTTTGACAGTCCTGTCGTGCTTGACAACGAGATCGGCGAGGTGCGGGTCAACGGATCGGCCGTGCCTGCCCCCTGGGGCGACGAGGGCTAGGCGCGCGCTTGGCCGCGCCTGCAAATATTTCACCGCGCACCTTTAACCCCGGCGTTCCCGGCGCTAACGTCGCGCGAAAGTGGGGCAGGGAAGGACGCGAACCTTGGCAGAGTTGATTTTGGTGCGGCACGGGCAGGCCAATAGCCACGCCACCAGCGAGGCCAGCTATGATCAGCTGTCCGCCCTTGGGCAACGTCAGGCAAAATGGCTTGGCGAGCATCTCGCCACCACCAACCCGCATTTTGATCAGGTTCTGACCGGCACGCTCAACCGGCAGGTCGAGACGGCGATCGGGATGGGCTATGGCATCACCACGCATGACCCGCGCCTGAACGAGCTTAGCTATTTCGCGCTTGCCCATGCGCTTGAGGCCGAGCATGGCATTCCGGCCCCGCGAGAGGCGGTCGAATTTGCCCGCTACCTGCCGCAGGTGATCGACCATTGGGCGCGCGGCGCGCTAAGCGATGTGCCCGAAACCTTTGAAGAGTTCGCGGGCCGGATCACCGCGGTGATCGACGAGCTTTGCGACGGCCATGGGCGTATCCTTGTGGTGACCTCGGGCGGGGTGATCGGGATGGTGATGCGCCACGCGCTTGGGCTTGAAACGCCGGGCATGGCCAAGGTCATGCTTCAGATCATGAACAGCTCGATGCACCGTTTGGAGCATGTTCACGATATGCTCATGCTGGGGGCGTTCAACGCCACGCCGCATCTTGATACGCCGGACCGGGCCCATGCCCGCACCTTTATCTGACCCTTGTCTGAGCCTGAAAGGACGCAGGATGAAACTTTACTATGCGCCGAAGACCATCGCGATTGCCGTGGCGATCACCCTTCACGAGGCGGGGATCGAGTATGATCCGATCCGGCTTGATTTCCGCAACGCGGAACAGACCAAGGCCGAGTATCACAAGGTCAACCCCAAGGGCCGCGTGCCCGCGCTTGTGACCGACCGGGGCATTCTGACGGAAACCGGCGCTTTGCTTGATTACATCGCCGATCTTGCGCCCGAGGCGAAGCTGCGCCCCGCCGATCCCTACGAGGTCGCGCAGGTGCGTGCGGTGATGTATTACATTGCCTCGACCATGCATGTGAACCACGCGCATGGTGCGCGCGGCACCCGTTGGGCGGATCAGCAAAGCTCGATCGAGGATATGAAGGCCAAGATGGTGCAGACCATGACCGACAGCGCCACTTTCATCGAAAACAACGTGCTGACCGGGCCCTATATCTTGGGTGACAAGATCTGCATGGCCGATCCTTACCTTTTCATCGCCTGCAACTGGCTTGAGGGGGATGGCGTCAATGTCGCCGATTTCCCGAAAATTCAGGCCTTCATGGCGGCGATGCGCGCGCGTCCCTCGGTCGAACGCGCCGTCAGTCTTGGCATGCTCTAAGGGGGTCACATGACACATCTCTGGGTCAGGGCCGAGCAGCGCCCAAATGAAGAACGCGTCGGCCTGACGCCCGAAGGGGCGGTGGCGCTGATTGCCAAGGGCATCAAGGTCACGGTCGAGCAAAGCCATGTCCGCGCGATCCCGATTGAGGGCTATCGCGCGGCGGGCTGTGCGATAGCGCCCGAGAACAGCTGGCCCGATGCGCCCGCCGATGCAATCATCTTTGGCCTCAAGGAATTGCCCGAGGATGGCACCCCCCTGCCACATCGCCACATCATGTTTGGCCATGCCTTCAAGGGGCAGCATTCTGGCCGTCGCTTGCTTGAGCGGTTCAAGGCGGGGGGCGGCACGCTCTATGATCTGGAATACCTTGTCGACGAGGATGGCCGCCGCGTTGCCGCCTTTGGGTATTGGGCAGGCTATGCCGGGGCGGCAGTGGCGCTAATGGCGTGGGGCGCGGCCCAAGCGGGCAAGACCTGTGCGCCGGTGGCGACCTTTGGCGGGCGCGACGCCTTGCTTGATGACCTGCGCGCGCGGCTTGATGGCACGGGGAAGCCACGCCCAAGCGCCATCGTGATCGGCGCGCTTGGCCGGGTTGGCACAGGCGCGGCCGACCTCTGCGAGGCGCTTGAGGTGAGCACCACCAAATGGGACATGGCCGAGACCGCCACGGGTGGGCCGTTCCCGGAAATTCTTGACCATGACCTGTTCCTGAACTGTATCTTTGCGCGCCCCGGAACGCCGGTCTTCGTGCCGAAATCGGCGCTTGAGGCGCCGCGCCGCCTGTCGGTGATTGGCGATGTGGCCTGTGATCCTGATAGCGATTACAACCCGGTGCCGGTCTATGACCGTGCCACCACCTGGCAAGAGCCGGTGGTGCGGGTGGCGAGCGATCCGGCGCTTGACGTGATGGCAATCGACAACCTGCCCTCGCTTTTGCCGGTCGAAGCCTCGCAGGATTACGCCGGACAGCTTTTGGCCTCGCTGGCGACGCTGGACCGGCTTGATGCCGGTGTCTGGGGGCGGGCGCAGGCGGTGTTTGACGACAACATGAAGGGAATTTGAGGATGACTATTCACTGGTGCGGCACAGGGCTTTCGGCCATTCCCGGCCTGCGTCGCTTGATCGAGGCGGGGCATCCCGTGACGGTCTGGAACCGTTCGGTCGATAAGGCCGAGGCCGCCGTTGGTGACCTCACACAGGCGATCAAGGCGTTTGATCGTGATGCCCTGGCGGGCGATCTCAGGGCCGGTGATCTGGTGGTGTCGATGCTGCCGGGGGATTGGCATGTGCCGCTGGCCGAGCTTTGCCTTGAAAAAGGCGCGCATTTCGTCAGCTCGTCTTATATCGCGCCGGAAATGCGGGCGCTGGACGCGGCGGCGCGCGAAAAGGGGCTGAGCTTGGTCAACGAGATCGGGCTTGATCCGGGCATTGATCATTTGATGGCGCATCATCTGGTGGCCGATTATCGCGCTTCGGAGGCCTATGACGTCGGCAATGACATTTCGTTCATTTCCTATTGCGGCGGCATTCCGAAACGCCCCAATCCGTTCCGTTATAAATTCAGCTGGTCGCCGCTTGGCGTGCTCAAGGCGCTGCGCTCGCCGTCGCGCTCGATCCGCGATTACAGCGAGTTGAACGTTGCGCGCCCCTGGGATGCGATCAGCAGCTATGGTGCGCCCTTGCCGACGCCCGAGACCTTCGAGGTCTATCCGAACCGCGATTCCCTGCCGTTCATCGAGGATTACCGGTTTGATCCGGCTTGGCGCGTCAAGGAATTCGTGCGCGGCACGCTGCGGCTGAACGGCTGGGCGGAGGCCTGGGGCGATGTCTTTGCCGAGATCGAAACGCTGGAGGGGCCAGAGGGCGACGCGCGTCTCAAAGAGATGTCGGATACCTTCTGGAACGAGAATGCCTATGACGAGGGCGAGCCGGATCGCGTTGTGATGTGCGTCGGCCTCAAGGCCGAAAAGGCGGGCGTGCCGGTCTGGCACAAGACCTATGTCATGGATGCCTGGGGTGACGCCCGCAGCACCGCGATGGCGCGGCTTGTGTCGGTGCCGGTATCGCTGGCGGTCGAGGCCGTTCTCAACCGCGAAATCCCCGCCGGGGTGAGCCCGGCGCCGCATGACCCGAAACTGGTCAACCGCTTTCTGGCCGAGGTGGACCGCCTTGCGCAGCATTTGCAGGTGGTTGATCATCTCGCCTGAGGCGTTGTTGGCCACTCGTCAGCCCTGACAGGCCGCCTCGTTCGCGGGGCGGCCTGTCGGGCATAAATGGCATCAGCGCATCAGGTCCTCTTCGGCGTCCGCCGCCGAGAGGCCAAGCGCCTCAAGCCCGTTTTCAAGGTGATCCGAAAGGTGCGGCGAGCCGAGCAGGTAATCGGCGGTCGGGGTTGTCGCCTCTTCAAAGGCGGTGCGCTTCGCCTCTTCCAGATCCGAGGCATCAAAGCTGTCGCGCCCGATCCACATGACGGCGACAAGGCTTGCCTTTTCCTCGTCCGTGAGCTGGTCGATGAAAGCCCTGAGTTCTGCTTCGGCCCGGTCCAGTTCGCGGGACATAAGGATGATCTGTGCGATTTTATAGACTGAAATTTCCAGCATGAGGTGTCTCCTGTTGCGCGTGTCCTTCTCAGGAATGGCGCGGACAGGAGGCGGCGTCCTTGATCTTACGCAAATAGCCGGTAATAGGCCCAGTCCGGCAAGAACCGCGAGAGGCGGAAGAGATAGCTGAACCCGCGCGGGAAATGGCGCACGAAGGCGGTGTCGTCGCACATCAGCTCGAACATCTCTTGCGCGGCGGCCTCGGGTGTCATGATGAAGGGCATCTTGAAGTCGTTTTTGTCGGTCAGCCGGGTCTTGATAAAGCCGGGATTGGCCAGTTGCACCCGCACGCCGGTGCGCCACAAATCGGCGCGCATCGATTCGGCGAGCGACATGACCCCGGCCTTGGACGCGCCATAACCGATTGCGCCGGGCAGGCCGCGAAAGCCCGAGAGAGAGCCGGTCATCACCACGTGGCCCGCATCCCGCGCCACCATTTCGGGCAGGACCGCCCCGGCGACCCGCAAGGCGCCGGTGAAATTCACATCCGCCATGGCGACAGCGTGTTCGGCGTTCCACTCGCCCGCAGCCATCGGCCAATAGACCCCGGCGAGATAGATCGTGCCGTCAATCTCGCCGATTTCGGCGAGGGCCGTGGCCACGCTTTGCGCATCTGTCACATCGACGCTTACGGCGCGGGCGCGACCCGGAAGCTCGGCCACCAGGGCGTCAAGCCGATCCGCGCTGCGCGCCGAGACAATGACCTCTGCCCCGGCAGCACTTAGCTTATGGGCCAGAGCCGCGCCAAGGCCTTCGCTGGCCCCGACAAGCCAGTATTTCTTGCCCTGCCACTGCATCATGCATCCACCCGGCGCATGGTTGCCACAAGCTCTGCCACCTTGATGCCGAATTTGCGAAACTGGCTTCGGTTCACCACCGCGCCGTTCGGGGTAAGGTACATCCAGTCGGTCACGCTAAGCACATGACCACCGGCCTCTTTGGGAAGGCGGATGCGATAGCAAAGCCTCGTCGCCGAGCCAAGTTGGCGACCATGCCCCATGCCGACAAGATCATCGGCCTCGGCGCGGATGGACCCATCATTGCCAAGCTCAAGGCGCCATTCGCGATCCTGGCTATTGCCGCTGTCATAGTCGAAATGCTCCTGCATGACGCCGCGATTACCCTGCCATTTCGCCATGAAATCGCCGGTGAAACGCGACACGACGCGCCCGGTGGGACCATAGATCACGCCATCGCATTTGATCGCGCCGCTGAGATGCTCGCGCAGGTCGATCTGGTTGGACTCGCTTGCGTAATCATCCGGGCGTTGAGCGCGAAAATCGGCAAATCGCTCGCGCAACAGGGCAAGCGCCAGCATCAACAGCGCGCCGACAAGGATATAGCTCAGGGCTTCCATCGGATCAGTTCCTTTCGTCAATCGGGGTGATGGCCAAAAGCGTGATGGCCAAAAGTTTCAGGGCACAGGGCAGGGCGCCATAAAGCAGGCTCAACAGCCAGAGCGCTTGGCTGTCGTTGTCTTGACCGGCCTGAAAACCGCCCGCCTGCAAGAGCGGCAAGAGCGATACGGCGGCCAGGGCGAGGGTGAATTTCGACACGAAGGACCAGAGGCCGAACCCCTCTGCGGCATTGGGTGAAATCACGGCCATGCGGGTGGCGAAGAGCGCCGGCAAAAGGGTCATATCCGCGCCAAGCGCCGCGCCTGACACCAGACAGATCACGCCAAAGGCCCAAAGGTCGCCCGCCCCAAGCAGGATCGCCCCGCCAAAGGCCGCGATCGACAAGACCATGCCCGCAAGCAACACGGGCTTTGCGCCCCGGCTTTCTGCGAGGCGGCCCCAGAACGGCGCGGCCACGGCGGCGGAGAGGAAGAACAGCAACAGGAACGGCCCCTCCCATCCCGGTGCGGCAAGGCGGCTTTCAACGAAGAACAGAAACAGAGTAGAGCTGACGGCGACGGGGGCGGCGTTTATCAGCGCCACCAGCAACAAACGGCGCGCGATGGGATCGCCCAGAACCCTGCCAAAGCCGGTGCTTGGCGGAAGGTCCGCGCCCTGCCACTGCCCTGTCATGGCCCAGATCGCGACCAGGGCAAGGCCCAGAAAGGCCAGTGAAAACCCGGCATAGCCGCCAAGCACCAAAGGCGCGACCGCAGCCGCGCAGATGCCCAAAAGGGCGCCGGTTTCACGCCAACGGGCCAGCCGCAAATGGCCCTGTCCGGGCAGGTCATCGGCGCTTGCCACGCCTTGTGCATAAAAACAGATCGTGAGGTAGCTGAAGGCGGAAAACACCACCGTCAGCATGAGCGCAAACCACCACAACGGCGCCATCGGCGGGGTCACGGCAAACAGGCCAAGCATCGCCCCGGCCATCGCCAGAACCGCAACCCACACCGTTGTGGCGCGATGCGCGCGCAGCCGTTCCGAGAGTCGGCCCAAAAGCGGGTCTTGCACCACATCCAACAGCCGCAAGCCGAACAGCACCGTACCAAGCGCTGCCAGCGACACGCCGTATTCATCCACGTAGAACTTGGGCGCGTGGATATAAAGCGGCAGGCCGGCCGAGGCCAGAAGCGCGGCAAAGACCGCAAAACCGGGCAGGCGCGGCGCGGTGGCGGGGGCTGTGATTGCGTGGCTCATCGGCTGATTTCTTCGGCCGGGGGCTTGGGCGGCGAGCGAAAGCGCGCGCCCTTCCACCAAAGCTTGAGCGCCTGCCAATGAATAAGCGCAAGCACCCGGCGCGAGCCAAAGGGACGGCGCAGGATGGCGCGGATCAGGCCCATGTTGCTAAGCGGTTTGCGCGGGCCCACCAGCGTGGCAATCACGCCGCCGTTGCCGCCAGTAAAATCAATCCAGACGCCAATCCGGTCAGGGCGCAGATCGAAACGAAACTCATAGCTGCCCTCGATGCGCTGAAACGGCGAGACATAGAAAACCTTGTTGGCCCGGAGGCGGTCACTGGCGGTGATCGGGGCAAGGTCGTTGCGGTGACAGAGGTACGAGTGGCGATGCCCATAGGTATTGGTGACCTCGGCGATAATGACCGGAATGTCGCCCTGCGCGTCGCGGCAGATCCAGAAGGCAACCGGGTTGAACAGATGCCCAAGGATGCGCGGTTGCGCCAGAAGTTCGATCCGCTCGGGCGCCGGAAGGTCATGCGCCGCCAGTACCTCGCGGACCCAAGCCGCGCCATGTCCATGCCGGGGCGGGCCGCCATGATCGCTATCCCAGACCGAGGCAAGCCCGCCCTTGTTGCGCCCAAACAGGCGCGGCGCACCGACCGGGCCTTCGGCGTCAAGCAGCACATAGTCGATGCTATAGCGAAAGGCGTTTTCTACCGCTCCCTTGCGCCCATGCCAGGTGTGGCCGACGATATGGTCAACAGCCCTCATTCGGCCGCCATGGAAAGCGCGGAGCGGTCAAGAAGCGCCTCGGCCGCCTCAAGCCCGCTGGTAAGGCCGTCTTCATGAAACCCGTGGCGCATCCAGGCCCCGCAGAACCAGGTGTTTTGCGCGCCATTGGTCATGCGCACGCGATCCTGAGCCTTTAGTGCCGCCAGATCATAGACCGGATGGCGCAGGGTCACCTGATCATAGATCAACTCCTGGCGGATCTCGCGGGTGGAATTGAGGGTGACGAAATGCGGGTCATCCTCAGGGATCGGTTGCAGACAGTTCATCCAGTAGGTGAGGTCGATCTGCCCATCCCGCTTGGCGGCGGCTTCGGTATAATTCCACGACGACCAGACCGCGCGCCGCTTGGGCATCACGCTTGTGTCGGCGTGCAGGATGATGTCGTTCGGCTGATAGGCGATGGCGCCAAGGTTGGTGCGCTCGGCCTCGCTTGGATCACTCAACAGGCGCAGGGCATCGTCGGAATGGGTGGCAAAGATCACCTCGTCAAAGCGTTCCCACTCGCCGCCCTCGGCGCGGATTTCAACGGCCTCGTCAATCCGGCGCACGCCCTGAACCGGGGTGCCGGGGCGCAGGTTTGCGCCTTGCGCGCGCAAGGCCGCCTCAAGGCGCGAGACATAAGCGATTGAGCCGCCCTGAACCGTGTACCACTGATGCTGGCCGGAGTAATTCAACAGGGCGTGGTTCTCGAAAAACTGGATCATCGCATGGGCGGGAAAATCCAGGATTTGTTCGGTCGGCGTCGACCAGATCGCGCCGGACAATGGCAACAGGTAATAATCGCGGAAATATGACCCGGTGCCGATCTTGTCGAGGAACTGGCCGATGGTCAGGTCGCGGTCGCTGGCGTGGTCAAGCGCGCGCGCGTTGAAGCGGAAAATATCACGCAGCATCCGCAGAAAGCGCGGGTTGAGCGCGTTGCGGCGCTGTGCGAAAAAGGCCCCGGCGCTGGCCAGCCCGTATTCAAGCGCCCCGCCGCACACCGAGGCGCCAAAGCTCATGTTGCTTTTGACGACGGGCACTTCAAGGCGGGCAAACAGATCGGCCAGATTTGGGTAGTTGGCATAGTTGAACACGATGAACCCGGTATCGACCGGCTGATCGCCGCGCTTGCCGGCGATGATCGTGCGGGCGTGACCGCCAAGGCGCGGTTCGGCCTCGAACAGGGTCACGTTATGGGTGTCGGCCAGGCGATGCGCCGCCCCCATCCCAGAGATACCCGCGCCGATCACGGCAATGTTCTTGCGCGCCGCGGCGCTTGTTTCAAATGGCATAAGAAGTGTCCGAACCCGTTCTTGTTGTTTCGAACGGTATACGCAGGGGCGGCGAGAACGGATTAGAAAGAATAATTTTTCAAAACAGTGATCCGATCGGTGATGGGCCGCGTAACAGGTTCATGTTCACGGATTGCGCCCTCGTTGATCGTCCTGCCCCCTCGCCGGTGACTGCCGCGCGTGCTAGAACATCGCAATTGGCAGGCAAACGGTCAGGACCGGCGCACGTGACACCGACAAAAGATAAGAAGCAAAAGGAAAACGAGGATTGGGTGGCGTGCATCGCCCGCATCCGAGAGGCGCAGGACGAGGCCGCCTTTGCGCGGCTCTTCAGCCACTTTGCGCCCCGGGTTAAGGCGTTTTTGATGCGCTCGGGGACGGATGCCACCCTGGCCGAGGAATGCGCCCAGGAGGTGATGGCGACGCTTTGGCAAAAGGCGCATATGTTTGATCCCTCCCGCGCCAGTGCCGCGACCTGGATTTTCACCATCGCGCGCAATCGCAAGATCGACGCGCTGCGCAAACAAAAGCGGCCCGAGCCCGAGGATCTTCCCTGGGGCAACGAGCCCGAGCCGGATCAGGCCGATGTTCTGGCTCTGCAAGAGGAAAGCAACCAGCTGGGCGACGCGATTGCCGCCCTGCCCGAGAAACAAAGGGTGCTGATCGAAAAGGCCTATTTCAGCGATCTCAGCCATTCCGAGATCGCAGATCAGACCGGCCTGCCGCTTGGCACCATCAAATCCCGTATTAGACTGGCGCTCGATCGTTTGCGCCACGCAATGAAGTGACCGTTATGACCGATATTCAAATCAAGCATCACCTGAGCGACGCGCTTTTGATGGCCTATTCCGCAGGCAGCCTTCCTGAGGCGTTCAGCCTGACTGTGGCCACGCATATTTCGATGTGTGACGACTGTCGCGCCCGGCTTGGGGCGTTCGATGCCATGGGCGGCGCGATGGTAGAGCGCTGTGACAGCGTTGCAATGAAGGACGGAAGCCTTGAGGCGACGATGCAACGTATTCGTGCTGCCGGTCCGCTGGCCGCGCCCGCCCCGCGCCGCAAGAGTAGCCTGCCGCAGCCGTTGCAGGATTACATCGGCGGCGATCTTGATGCGGTAAAGTGGCGCTCGGTCGGGATGGGGGTGAAACAGGCGATCCTGCCCACGTCACGCGCGGCGACAGCGCGGCTTTTGTATATTCCGGCCGGGGCGGCGGTGCCGGATCACGGCCATCGCGGCACCGAGTTGACGCTTGTGTTGCAAGGTGCGTTTGTCGATGAGGTCGATCACTTCGGGCCCGGCGACATCGAGATTGCCAACGAGGATCTCAACCATACGCCGGTGGCCGATATCGGCGCCGATTGCATCTGTCTTGCCGCGACCGACGCGCCGCTGCGCTTTCGCGGATTGATCCCGCGACTGGCCCAGCCGTTCCTGCGGATTTAAGCCGTCAGGATCGCGCTGACCTTGAGGGCGCGTTGAACGTTACCCTCAACCTTGAGCTTGCCGGACATATAAGCGGTGATCGGGTTTTGCGCCCCAGAGAGGATGTTGCGAAACACCTCGTCGCTGGCGCTTAGCACCACATCGGCGGGGTCATTGCCGACACTTGCGCCGGTTTCGTCAAGCATGACACTGCCATGATCGGTGATCTCAAGTTTCGCCGTGCCCCTGATCTGGCCTTTGGCCTTGGGGGTCAGATTGGCGATGTAATCGTTAATGACGCTGTCCATTCCGCTCTCCTTACCAACGCTTGAGCGCGTCTTCGTCGATGTCCTTGGCAGCCACCCATTCGGCGCCCTCCTGCGTGACCTCTTTTTTCCAGAACGGCGCGCGGGATTTCAGGAAATCCATAAGGAACTCGGCCGCCTGAAACGCATCAACCCGGTGGCGCGCAGAGGTGGCGACCATCATGATCATCTCGTCAGGGTGCAGACGCCCATAGCGGTGAATGACAAGCACATCGCCCAAATTCCAGCGGGTCTTGGCCTCGGTCGCGATGGCCTCAAGCGCCTTTTGGGTCATGCCGGGGTAATGCTCGATCTCCATCGCGCTTAGCGCGCCCTTGTCGAGATCGCGCACGATGCCGGTGAAGGTCACCACCGCGCCCATGCCCGCTTGCCGGGTCGCGAAAGCGTTGGTTTCGCGGCCCAAATCAAAGGCCGCATCCTCTACCCGGATATCCATCGCCTAGCCGCCTGTCATCGGCGGGAAAAACGCCACTTCGCGTGCGCCGGCCAGAGAGGCGTCAAAATCGGCCAATTCCTGATCAATCGCCACGCGCAGCGCGCCGAGATCGGAAAACGCCGCCTCATAGCGCGGCTCGCGGGCGCGCAAATCGTTCACAAGGTCCATCACCGTGGCCGGGTTGGTTTCAATCCGGTCTTTCGGGTGCCCGACGCGTTCGCGCACCCAGGCAAAATAAAGCACATCCATCACTGGGTATCCTTTAGGTGTGGGATGGATTTCTTGAAGTAATCCATCCCGGTTATCAAAGTAAGCGCCGCCGCCAGCCACAACAGCCAGAGCCCCGCATGCCCGGCCCAGATCATGCCGGTGTATTTCCAGTGCAGCCCGTGCACATCTTCTTCACGCCCGTCCAGAATGCCGATCACAATCTCATTATCCATGCCGATGACCGACATGCCAAAGTAATGCTCGAACACGCCTTGTGCAAAGAGCACGGCAATTGCGAACATCTGCGCGGTGGTTTTCCACTTGGCCAGCTGCGTGACCTTGAGCGTGCCCGCCGTATCGCCCAGAAACTCGCGCAAGCCAGACACAAAGACCTCGCGAAACAGGATCACCGTCGCCGGCAGCACAAGCCAGGGCGACATGCTTGAATATCCCACGATCACCATCAGCGCGATCACCACCATCGCCTTATCCGCGATCGGATCAAGCATGGTGCCAAGCTTCGTGACCTGCTTGAGGCTTCGGGCAAGATAGCCGTCAAACCAATCGGTAATCGCCGCGCTGACAAACAGGATCAGGGCGAACCAATCGGCATAGGGCCTTGTGAAATAGAGGAACATCACCGCAACTGCCGGGGCGGCCAGCAGGCGGAGCGTGGTCAGGATATTTGGCAGGTTCCACGTCATGATGTCGGTTCTATCCTGTCACAACGCCGAGGGAAAGCGCCCTTGCACGGTACGCTGCGATCAAAAATCACTAAGCAAGCGGGTGGTTTCGGGGTCCATGAAACCGGCCACCGTGGCGTCGGTTTCAAGGTGCAGGGCGCGGTGCAGATCGGGCACTGCGGCGGCGTTCAGCACCCTTTTCATGGCGCGCACCGAAAGGATCGGAAGATCGGCGAGGCGGCGCGCGGTCTCTGTGGCCGTGCTCATAAGGACCTCATCTTCAACGGTTTTCCACGCCAGCCCGATGTCGTGCAACTCTTCCGCGCCATAGCGATCACCGAAAAACAACATTTCGCGCGCCTTGTTGAGGCCCACCAAAGCGGGCAACAGGCTTGTGACTGCGCCGGTCACGAACAGGTTCAGCGAGACCTCGGGAAAGAACCCGCGCGCCGATTTGGCCCAAACGGAGAAGTCGCAATTTATCGCCCACTCAAACCCGCCGCCCACGGCCCAGCCGTTGATCGCGCCGACCACCGGCTTGGCGCCAAGGGTGATGGCATGGGTCGCGCGCTGAATCGCCTGCACAAGATCGCGGGCCTCTTCCTCGGTTTCCGGATGCACATGCTCGCGCCGGTCGTCGCCTGCACAAAATGCCTTGCCCGCGCCGGTAAAGATGATCGCGCGGGTGGCCGGATCGGCATTGGCATCCTCAAACGCACGCGCAACATCGTCGATCAGTTGGCGGTTCATCGCATTAAGGCTTTGCGGGCGATTAAGAGTGATCGTGCGCACGCCGCCCTCGCCAAGGGTGCTGAGCACGGTCTGATATGTAAAATCGGTCATCTAATACTCCCGTATCACGCGTTTCGTTTTCCCCTCGGTGAGGGGCAGGCTTCCGTTATCCAAAAGGGTGACGCGGGCGGTGGCGCCAAGGGCGGTTTTCATCGCCTGCGCCACCTCTTGGGCAAGCGCGTCAGATGGCGCGTGCCCCGGCGCCAGCTCGACCGAGACCGGCAGGGCGTCATAGGGCGGGGGCGCGTCAAGCGTGATGCGGTAATCGCCCGAGAGCGCGGCAAAGCCGTTGATTACCGCCGCGACCATGGTCGGAAACAGGTTCAGCCCGCGCACCACCACCATATCATCCGATCGCCCGACCACGCGAAAGCGAAAGCCCGTGCGCCCGCAGGTACAGGGATCGGTTTCATCCACCGTGATGATGTCGCCTGTGCGAAACCGCACCAGCGGCTGACAGTCGCGCGCAAGATGGGTCAGGACCAATTCGCCGGTTTGCCCGGCCTCAAGCGGCACAGGCGCGGTCGTTTCGGGGTCGATCAACTCTGGATAAAGCACATCGGCGGCCATGAAATGAAGGCGGCTGTCGTGCTCGCATTGCGCCGCGAAATTGCAAAACACATCCGAGACGCCGTAATTGGCATTGCGCGGCTCCATCCCCCAGACCCGGCGCAGGCGTTCGCGAAAGGCCGGATCGTCAAGCCCGGCCTCGCCGCCAAAGAGGCCAAGCTTCAGCCCAAGATCGCGCGGCTTGAGGCCGGGGAATTTCTCGGCAATCACCCGTTCAAGCACCGAAGGATAGGACGGCGTGCAGGAAATCGCGGTAATCCCCACCTCTTGAATGGTGCGCACCAAAAGCTCGGTCGAGCCCACGCCAAAGGGCACCACAAGCGCGCCAGTCGCCTGAAGGGTCATGTGATCGGTCAACCCGCCCATCCACATCTGATAGTTCAGGCAATGCACGACCGTATGATCGGCCGTTAGCCCTGCCGCCGACTGACAGCGCCCGCCGACGGCCTCGGTGATCGCGCAATCACGCGCCGAGAGCGCGAGGTTCATCGCCTGACCGGTGGTGCCCGATGTCCGGTGCAGGCGCACGGCGGCGCGCGGGGGCGCGGCAAGATAATCGCCAAACGGCGGATTCGCGGCCTGTGACAGCCGCAGTTGCGCCTTGTCCGACAGCGGCAATTGCGCCAGATCGGATAGGTCCTTGGGTGGCGTCTTTCCCTGCCACAGATCGCGGTAAAGCGCGGATTTTTCGGCGACATACTCTGCCTGCGCGGCCCATGCGCCCTGTTGATGGGCGCGCAGGGTCTTGGCGTCGGCGAATTCGGCGCGTTCCAAAAGGCTCATGGCTCTAATCCCCGTTCCCAAATGGTTGTCAGCGTGTCGATCACCGCCTCGTGGTCTTGCGAGACCGCGATCAACCCCGCTTCGCCCGAAAGATAAAGGCTTGAGAAATATTGATCCGTCATGCCGCCAAGCGCATAGGCGCGGCGGCGCAATTCCGCGCCGGAAATTGCATCATAGCGCCCCTCGCGGATCAGCCGACGTTGGGTTGCGCCGACGACGGTTTCGATCCAGTCGCGGTTGAGGGCGTGAAACACCTCGCGCGCCTGCGCGAAGTGATCAAGGTGATGTACAAGGCATTTCATCAGCCCGCGATTTTGCTCGAACAGCATGCCATAGGCCCGTGTCGTGGCACGAATGCTCTGATCCGGGGCGGCATGGGCGGCGCGGATCATGCTGGCCTGAAGAAAGCGGGCAAAGCCGAGCAGAAGATCGTTCAAGAGCTGGGTCTGATCCGGGAAATAAAGGTAAAAGGTGCCATTGGCGACACCCGCCGCCTTGCAGATCGCCGCAACGGTCAAATCCTGCACCGCCTCAGTTTGCAGCAAGAAGCAGGTGGCGATCCTGATCTGTTGCGCGGTGCGCTGTCCTTTGGTTTCGGCCGCGCTCCGGGCGGCCAGAACGCGGGCGTAGTCGTGAAATTCGGGGGCTGCGATGCGGGCTCTGGAAACTTGGGGCATTTGGACGACCTAAACCTGAAACTGACGTCATATTCAGGATTGAAAGGCTGCTGTCAACCACACATTGGCGCGCAGGGGTCAGCCTTTGTCGTGGAAAAAGTCGTAGAGCTTTTGCGCCAGAGCGTCCGACACGCCATCAACCGCCCGCAGATCGGCAAGATTGGCGCGGCTCACGGCCTTGGCGCTTCCGAAATGGGCCAAAAGCGCGCGTTTGCGCGCCGCGCCGACGCCGGGCACCTCGTCAAGCGGGGTGGCGCCCATGGATTTGGCGCGTTTGGCGCGATGGGTGCCGATGGCAAAACGGTGCGCCTCGTCGCGCAGGCGCTGGACGAAATACAGCACCGGGTCGTTGTGACGGAGCGCCATGACCCGCTTGCCGGTGCGGTGGAACTCTTCCTTGCCGTGATCGCGGTCGACGCCCTTGGCGACGCCCACCATCGGGATGTCCTCGACACCCATTTCGCGCATGATCTGGGCCACCGCGCTAACCTGACCGGCGCCGCCGTCGATCAGCAAGAGGTCAGGCCAGGTGCCCTGATCGCGATCCGGATATTCCTTGAGCAGGCGTTTGAAACGGCGCATCAGCACCTCTTTCATCATCCCGAAATCGTCGCCGGGGGTCAGGCCCTCGCCCTGAATGTTGAACTTGCGATAGTGGTTCTTCATGAAGCCTTCGGCCCCCGCCACGATCATCGCGCCGACGGCATTGGTGCCCTGAATGTGGCTGTTGTCATAAACCTCGATCCGTTTCGGGGGGCTCGGCAGATCGAACGCCTCGGCCAGCCCCTTGAGCAGTTTGCTCTGCGTGGCGGTCTCGGCCATCTTGCGCGCGAGGCTTTCGCGGGCATTGCGCAGGGCGCCGTCGATCAATTCGGCCTTTTCGCCACGCAGCGGCACCGCCAGCGTGACCTTGCGGCCAAGCTTGTCCGAGAGCGCCTGTTGCATGAGATCGGGGTTTTCGATCTCGTGCGACAGGATAAGCTGCCGGGGCGGGTCTTTGCTGTCGTAGAACTGACCAAGGAAAGCCTCGAGTACCTCGGCCTCTTCCACATCCGCGCCAACGCGGGGATAGAAATCGCGGTTGCCCCAGTTTTGCCCGCCGCGAATAAAGAATACCTGCACGCAGGCCTGTCCCTTTTCAAGATGCAGGGCGACGATGTCGGCCTCGTCCACGCTGCGCGGGTTGATGCCTTGTGCGGTCTGCACCTGTGTCATCGCCTTGATCCGGTCGCGCAGGGCGGCGGCGCGCTCGAATTCCATCGCGTCCGAGGCCTCGGCCATCTGGGCCGCAAGCTTTTCCTGAATCTCGGTGGATTTGCCGGACAGATAGCGCTCTGCATCGCCGACCTGCGCGCGATAATCTTCCTTGCTGATCTGGCCCACGCAAGGCGCGGTGCAGCGCTTGATCTGATATTGCAGGCAGGGGCGCGTGCGGCTTTCAAACATCGCATCAGAACAATTGCGCAACTGGAACACCCGCTGCAATTGGGCCAGCGACCGATTGACCGCACCGGCGCTTGCAAACGGGCCGTAGTAAGACCCCTTTTCGCGCTTGGCACCGCGATGCTTTTTGATCATCGGAAAATCGTGGCTGGTCACAAGGATGTTGGGAAAGCTCTTGTCGTCGCGCAAAAGCACGTTGTAGCGCGGCTTGAGTTGCTTGATCAGGTTTTGTTCAAGCAACAGCGCCTCGGTCTCGGTGGCGGTGGTCAAAAACATCATCGTCGCGGTTTCAGAGATCATTCGCGCGATCCGCCCGGTGTGCCCGGTGGGGCGGGCATAGTTCGACACCCGCGCCCGAAGATTGCGCGCCTTGCCGACATAAAGCACCCGCGCCTGTGCATCGAGCATGCGGTAGACGCCCGGCGAGGCATCTAGCGTGCGCAGGTAATCGCGGATCACCTCATGGCCGGATTTTTGCGGCATTTCCTGATCGGGCTCGGTCATTGGCATTAACTTTTGATTCTTTGGGTGTGCTGCAATGATACGGCACCAAGGGCAAGAGGGAAGCTTTCCACCATTCCTGTGGATAACTCTGCTGATAAGTTTCAGTGAACCGGAAATTTCCGTTGCATTTGGCTGTCTTCGCTGATTTGCCTAAAAAATAGGCGCTTTCTTAACCCATTGATTTTATTTTATAAAATAATGAACCCTCTGCAAAATGTTGAAAACGTTGAAGTTTTTGTAACGCTTACATTACAGAGTGGCGACCAGTGCAAAACTTTTGCCATAAGGCCCCGTTGGCTATTCAACCCCAAGGACATCCGGGGTCTGCCAGCCGAGGTGCTGACCGCCATCCACACAGAGCAATTGCCCCGTCACGGCGGGCGCCGAGAGGAAATAGACAAGCGCGCTGGTGATGTCACCGGCATTGGCGCCGCGGGCCATGATCGTGGCCTGTCGCTGGTTCTGGAAATGGCCATCACTCTGGCGATGACCCTGAAGCGTGGGCCCCGGACCAATCGCATTCACCCGCAGTTTCGGGGCAAGCGCCTGTGCGGCGGTCTGAGTAAAGGCCCAAAGCCCCATCTTGGCGATGGTGTAGGTCATAAACTCTGGCGTGAGCTTGCGCACTCTCTGATCTATCATGTTGATCACAAGGCCCTGCGCCACCGGCTCGCCGAATCCATCCATCACCGGGCCGGGGATATCGCGTGCCATCGCCTGCGTCAGAACGAATGGTGCGCGCAGGTTGCTTTCGATATGCCGGTCCCAGCCCGCGCGCGTGGCGCTTTCGATGTTGTCGTATTCAAAGATCGAGGCGTTGTTGATCAGCGTGGTAACCGGCCCGCCAAGCGCCTCTGCGGCGCGCCCTACAAGCGGCGTTACCTGACCCTCATCCAAGAGGTCGGCCTGAATCGTGACCGCCTTGCGGCCCATTGCGCGGATCTCGTTGGCGACGTCTTCGGCGGCCTCAGCCGAGCTTGCGTAATGCACGGCCACATCATGGCCCTGCCGTGCCAGTTCAAGCGCCATAGCGCGGCCAAGTCGTTTTCCGGCGCCTGTTACCAATGCCCGTGTCATGTCCTGTCTCCGGTTAGATCAACACAATCGTGACATAGCCCACATAGGTAGAGGTCAAGGCAATGCCCCAAAACCGCCCGATATCCAGACGGAAAAACACAAACGGAATAAGCGCAAGCGACGCCCCGAGCATGACCCAGAGGTCGAATTTCAAGAACTCGGGATCCACCGGAACGCTTCCGACAAGGGGTGTTACCCCGATAATGGCCAGAAGGTTGAACATATTCGATCCGATGACATTGCCAAGCGCCACATCGGCCTGTTTGCGCAGGGCCGCCATGACCGTGGTTGCCAGTTCCGGAAGCGAGGTGCCAACCGCCACAAGCGTCAGGCCGATCACGGAATCGCTGACGCCATAGCGCTCGGCGATGATCGAGGCGTTATCGACCAGAATATCCGCCCCAAGCGGCAGGCCGATGAGGCCAAGCAGCAAAAAGGTGATGATCTGCCACCACGGCATATCGGGGTCGGCGCCTTCGACATCGGCGTTTTCGTCGGCGTCGGCAAGGGCCTTGATCGCGGCGTCGCGCCGGTGGTTGCGCGCATCGCGAAAGGCATCGCCCAGCATCAGGAACAGCGCCCCCAAAAGCACCATACCCGAAAGCGCATCATATTCGCCGCGAAACGCCAGGGCGATGAAAAGCGCGGTGGCGAACAGCATCTGGAGGTAGGATTTGGAGCAGCGACAGCTACTGGTGTGAAGCACCGACATCATTGCCGGAATACCAAGGACCAAAAGCACATTCGCCGTATTCGAGCCGACAACATTGCCAAGCGCAAGGCCGGGTTTGCCCGACAGAACCGCGTTGACCGAAATCAAAAGTTCCGGCGCAGATGTGCCGAAGGCCACGATAGTCAGGCTGACGATCAGCGCGGGAATACCGACCCGAAGGCTAAGATTGACGGCGCCTTTGACCAGGGCATCGCCGGCAAGCAGCAAAATCACCAGGCCAAGCCCGGATAAAATCCATGGCATCATTTAAGCTTACCCTTTTGGCAAGAACAGGGGCCTTTGCCGATCCGGTAGCGACCACAGCTCTTGCATTTGGCCTGCGCAAGGCGCTTTTGGCCCGGATACTTGAGCTTGCCGAACATCGCCATCACGCCCATGCCGACCAGAAACAATACGACGATCTTGACCACCATATCAGAGCCCAAACCGGGCATAGCTTGCCCGGTCCTCGATTGCGGTCATGGCGTCCTGTGCGATCTCGGCGCCAAAACGCTGAAACAGCCCGCGTTTGCGGCCATAGCGGGCAAAGCGCACCTTGTCGCCGTAAAGCTCTTTCAATTTCGGCACCACGTGGCCGATACCATCGGCCAGCCCAAGATCAATCGCGCGCTGACCAAGCCAGAACTCACCGGTGAAAATATCCGGGTTATCGGCAAGCTTTGCGCCGCGCCGGGATTTGACGTGGGCGACGAAGGCCTCGTGGATATCTTCAAGAATGCCCTTGAGCCGGGTCACGTCCTCGGGCTTTTCGGGCAGGAACGGATCAAGCATGCTCTTGGATTTGCCGGATGTGTATACCCGCCGCTCAATCCCCTGGCGCGACAGAAGAACCTGTGCGCCAAAGCCGGCCGAAATCACCCCGATCGAGCCAAGAACCGACGAGGGATCGGCCCAGATATCATCGGCGGCGGTGGCCAGCCAATAGCCGCCAGAGGCCGCAACGTCCTCGACAAAGGCATGCACGGGGATGTCTTTTTCATCCGCCAGCCGCCGAATGCGCGCGGCAATCAACGACGATTGCACCGGCGAGCCGCCCGGCGAATTGATCACAAGGGCCACGGCAACCGGCTTGCCCTTGGAAAACGCCTTTTCGATGACCGGGCCAAGGGCCTCGTCATTCAGCTGGCTGCGCCCGCCCGCACCAATCGTGCCGACAAGTCGAATGACCGAGACCATCGGTTTGCGCTTCAGAAAGGGGATCAAATGTTTCATATTCCCCGATGTAGAGTGCCGGGGCACGACAAACAAGGCAGGGCAGCACAGCCGCCGCGTCACCCGCCAAAATTGCGGCGGGGGCGGGGTAAAAAGATCACGCTGAGAGGCGTCAGGATTTGATCCTGTACCCGGTCTTGAAGATCAGCCAGACCGCCGCAAGGCAGAGCGCGAAGAACACCGCGATGGCCGCGAGGCTATAGCCGATGGCCACATCCGCCGTGCCAAAGAACGACCAGCGAAAGCCCGAGATCAGGTAGACCACCGGGTTGAACAGCGTCACCGTCTGCCAGGCGGGGGGCAGCATCGAGATCGAATAGAAGGACCCGCCCAAGAACACCAGCGGCGTGATCACCAGAAGCGGGATAAGCTGAAGCTGTTGGAAATTCTCGGCCCAGATGCCGATGATGAACCCAAACAGAGAAAACGACAGGCAGATCATCACCAGAAAGGCGAGCATCGCGACCGGGTGCTGAATGTCGAGATCGACGAAAAAGTTCGCGGTGATAAGGATCACCACGCCAATCAATAACGCCTTGGTCGCCGCCGCGCCGACATAGCCGATCACGATCTCAAGAAAGTTGATCGGCGCCGACAAAAGCTCGAATATGGTGCCGATGAATTTTGGGAAATAGATCCCGAAAGAGGCATTGCTGATCGCCTGGGTCATCACGCTCAGCATGATCAGACCGGGCACGATAAAGGCGCCATAGGGCACACCTTCGACCTGTTCTATCCGGCTTCCGATGGCGGCGCCGAAAACCACGAAATAAAGCGATGTCGAGATCACCGGCGACAGGAGGCTTTCCATGATGGTTCGGAAAAACCGTTTCATTTCATAGATGTAAATCGCCTGGATTGCATGCAGGTTCATGGGGTATCCTCGTGCACAAGCCCGACGAAGATCTCTTCGAGGCTGCTTTGACGGGTTTCGATATCGCGCAGCGACAAGCCCTCTTTGGCCAGGGCCTGAAGCAGGCGGGTGATGCCGGTGCCATCGCCGCGGGTGTCGTAATGATACTTGAGCGCCTCACCGTCCCCGGCCAGTTCAAGGTCGTAATCCTTGAGGGCCTCGGGCACGCGATCAAGCGGCTCCGAAAGGTCAATGCGCAGGGTCTTGCGGCCCATCCGGGCCATCAGGTCGGCCTTGTTTTCCACCAAGAGGATTTCACCCTTGTTGATCACCGCGACGCGATCGGCGATGGCCTCGGCCTCTTCGATGTAATGGGTGGTCAGGATGATGGTCACGCCTTGCGCCTTGAGACCCTCGACCACCTGCCACATATCGCGGCGCAATTCGACGTCGACGCCGGCGGTCGGCTCGTCCAGAAACAGAACGCGCGGCTCGTGACACAGCGCCTTGGCAATCAGCACCCGGCGCTTCATCCCGCCGGAAAGTTCGCGAATGCGGCTGTTGCGTTTGTCCCAAAGCGACAATTGCCGCAGGATGCGTTCGATCAGGTCCGGGTCATTGGACTTGCCGAAAAGACCGCGCGAAAAGCGCACGGTGTTGATCACCTTTTCAAACGGCTCAAGCGCAAGTTCCTGGGGCACAAGCCCGATCATCGCACGCGCCGCGCGATAGCCGGTCACAATATCGTGCCCGCCAATCGTCGCGCTGCCGCCGGTCGGGGTGGTGATGCCGCAGAGCGCCGAAATAAGCGTGGTCTTGCCCGCGCCATTGGGGCCAAGCAGGGCCAGGATCTCGCCCTCTTCAATCGACAGAGACACGCCAGAAAGCGCCTCGAACCCGCCTTTATAAACCTTGCGCAGGTCGTCTACTTTTACAATCGGTGCCATTCTGCCCCTCTTTCGCAGTCCCGGCAAACCTAGGCCTTTGCCCGGCATGTGCAACATCCCATGGCGCAGAGTGATCTGTGCACATTTGCGCGAGATGCCTTGCCGGTGTCGCGGTTTCGACCAATTTCAAACAGCAAGTCTTGGTCTTTTGCCACCAATCGCCTAGACGGCATCGCCCGTCCCCCCGGATCATGAAGTGCCCCTGACATGTTCAAACCTGTGTTCGCCCTTATTTTGTTCGTTTTCGCGCTGCTTGGGTGCACCGAAAGCGTTAACCGCGACACGCCATCGCGGATTTTGCTGATGGGCGATTCGCTATTTGCCGTGCATGGGATGTCGGGGCAATCGGTGGCCAACGGGATTGAACGCGCGCTGAAGGAGCCGGTCGTCGATCGTGCCGTGTCGGGCGCACGGTTTGTCTATCGCCTGCCGATTTCCGGGGCGGCGGGGCTTAGCATCCCCAAGCAATACCGCGCCGGGGATTGGGATTGGGTTGTGCTGAATGGTGGCGGCAATGATATCTGGCTTGGCTGTGGGTGCGGTGCCTGCGGCCCCAAACTTGATCAGCTGGTCAGCAAAGACGGCAAGCGCGGCGCGATCCCCGGCTTTGCCTCGCGGATGCGGGCCAGCGGCGCGCAGGTGATTTACGTGGGGTACATGCGCACGCCGGGCGTGACCTCGCCGATTGAGGGATGCGCCGATGAGGGCGACGAGATGGACCGCCGCGTCGCGCGTCTGGCCGCGCTTGACCGGGGCGTGCATTTCGTGCCGCTGGCCGATCTGGTGCCACATGGCGACCGAAGCTATCACGGCATTGACCTTATCCACCCCTCGACCAAGGCAAGCGCTGCCATTGGCGCACGCATTGCCCGGATCATTGCGCAGACCGAGGCGCGTCGCTAGCTGATCAACCGCTTGAGCCAGCCTTTCTTTTCCGCCTCGGGTGCGTCGTCTTCATCCTTGGGGCCCTCAAGCACTTCTTCAAAGCGGCTAAAGAACTGTTCTGCCATCTTCTTGGCAAAGCCATCGACGATCCGGCTTCCAAGCTGGGCCAGTTTGCCACCGACCTTTGCCTCGACCTCATAGATCAGGCGGGTGCCGGTCTCGCTATCTTCCAGCCGCACATTGGCGCCGCCCTTGGCAAAGCCTGCGGCCCCGCCCTTGCCTTCACCCGTCAGGGTCAGGCTTTCCATTTCGACCATGTTCGACAGGGTCACGGTGCCCTTGAAGGTGGCCTTGACCGGGCCGACCTTTTGCACGACCAACGCATCAAACCCGTCTTCGGGCGTGCCGGTCACCTCTTGCGCGCCGGGCACGCATTCCTTGAGAACCTCGGGGCTAAGCAGGGCCGCCCAGACCGTTGCGCGATCCGCCTTGATATCGCGCTCGTCACTCATCTGCATTGGTATCGCTCCTTGCCTTGCGGGGATTGCACAGAGCCTAGCGCAGGGTTGCGCTCAGGCCAAGAGAGCAGAAAGTCTTAGCCGCGCAAAGGTGGCTGGCGGGTTTGCGCCCGGCTTTGTACTCTGGGGCAAATCGGGAAAGGGCAGAGCATGTTATCAGGCATCCGTGTGATCGAGATCGAAGGATTGGGGCCTGCGCCCTTTGCGGCGATGATGCTGGCCGAACTTGGTGCCGAGGTGATCGTGATCCACCGCCCCGGCAAGGCGAATTTGGTGGCCGGGGATCGTAACCTTCTGGATCGGGGTAAACGCTCGATCACGCTTGATCTCAAGGACGCGGACGATCTTGACGTTGCAAAGGCACTCATCGCGCGTTCGGATGCTTTGATCGAGGGGTTCCGCCCCGGCGTGATGGAGCGGCTTGGCCTCGGCCCCGAAGAGATGCGGCGCGTCAACCCCAAGCTGGTCTATGGCCGCATGACCGGTTGGGGCCAAGAGGGGCCGCGCGCGCAAACGGCCGGGCATGACCTCAACTATATCGCCACCTCTGGGGCGCTTTGGTACGCCGGCGCGCCGGGCACCCCGCCGCAGACACCCGCGACGATGGTCGGCGATGTGGGCGGTGGCGCGCTGTACCTTGTGGCCGGTGTTCTTGCAGGTCTTTTGCAGGCCGCGCGTAGCGGGGCGGGTACGGTGGTTGATGCGGCGATTGTCGATGGCTCGGCCCATATGATGGCGCTTTTGATGTCGATGGCCCCATCTGGGCATTTGCGCACAGAGCGCGGTCAAAGCCTGTTGGACGGTCCGCATTGGTCGCGTGTTTATCGCTGTCGCTGTGGCGGGTATCTGAGCGTGCAATGCCTTGAGCCGCAGTTCTATGCCGAGTTCCTGCGCCTGTTGGGGCTTGAGGAAACGCAGGCATTTGCGAACCAGCATGAGCGCTCTGAATGGCGCGCGCAGGGCGCCGCGCTTGAGGCGATCTTCGCGCAACATCCGCTTGCCCATTGGGCCGCGATCTTTGCCGGATCGGATGCCTGCGTGGCGCCGGTTCTGGCCCCAAAAGACGCCGCGAAAGAGGCCCACATGACCGCACGTGCGGTTTGGCGTAAAGGCGATGGCGGGCTAGAACCCGCCCCGGCGCCGCGGTTCGACGGTCACGTGCGCGCCGTGTCCGCGCCGCCTGCGCGCGGGGCGCAGAGCGACGAGATAAGGGCTTGGCTGGCGTCAGAGGTCTAACGGTCTTGTCTAGTCGACCCGACGCACCAAAAGCTGATTGCCGGGGCCTGATTTTGTCTCGAAGACCTTCAGTTCCTTGATCAGATCGCTGAGCTTTTTCTTGCCATAGCTGCGGGTATCGAAATCGGGTTTGTCGGCCTGAATCTGCTGGCCGATACGGCCAAGCGGATACCATTCATCGTCAAGGTCGATCTTTTCCATCGCCTCGAAGATTAGGTCGCGCGCGGCGGTCATGGTTTGCGCGTCGATCTTTGGCGCAGGCGCGCTCTGCGGGGTGTTCTCGGTGCCTTGATAGATGTTTTCGATGGCGACAAAACGGTTGCAGGCATTCTTGAGCGCATCCGGCGCCTTGGCCTCGCCTATGCCAATCACGGTCAGGCCCTGTTCGCGGATGCGGCTTGCGAGACGGGTGAAATCGCTGTCCGATGAGACAAGCACAAAGCCGTTGAAATGGCCCGCGTGCAGGATATCCATCGCATCAATCACCAGGCCGATGTCGCTGGCGTTCTTGCCCTTGGTGTTGGCGGTCTGCTGGTGTTGGACAAGACCCAGTTCCTGTGCGGTCTTGGTCCAGCCGGACAGCTGCTGGCTGGACCAGTCGCCATAGACCCGGCGCAGGCCCGGCTCGCCATAGCTTGTCACCTCTTTCAGGATCGCGCGGGCGTATTTGGCCGGCACGTTATCGGCGTCGATCAATACCGCGAGAAGCGGAGTTTTGGAGTCGGGCATGGTCAGCCTCCTTGGTTCGGCCCAGTCATGCCCGATCCAGGCCGGGTGTGAAACCCGTTTGCGGTGTGGATTTTCTTCTGCCAAGAAAATCAGCCAAGAAAATTCGCCGAATTTTCTTGGGCCTTACGTCGAGGGCGCAATCTTGTCCTGTGTCTTGGTGTCAAAATCGGATGCGTTATGGCGTTCATGCAGCTGCATATGCGGCTCGCCAAAGCTCCGGTTGACTTTTCGACCGCGTTGCACGGCCTCGCGTGCGTTGATCTTTTTGGCCCAGGTCATGACATGGGTATAGCTGGTCACGTCAAGGAATGTCGCAGCGCTGTAAAGGCGACCCAGAACAAGCTGTCCGTACCACGGCCAGATCGCCATATCGGCAATCGAATAGTCATTGCCCGCGATATAGGGGCGCTCGGCCAATTGCCGGTCCAGCACGTCAAGCTGGCGCTTGGTTTCCATCGCGAAGCGGTCGATCGGGTATTGCCATTTTTCCGGCGCATAGGCGTAGAAATGACCAAAGCCACCGCCAAGATAGGGCGCGCTGCCCATTTGCCAGAACAGCCAGTTCAAGACCTCGGTGCGCCCCGGGCCGCTGGCGGGCAGGAAAGCCCCGAATTTCTCGGCCAGATGCATCAGGATCGAGCCGCTTTCGAACACCCGCAGCGGGGTATCGCCAGAGCGATCCATCAGGGCGGGGATTTTCGAGTTGGGGTTGATCTCGACAAAGCCGCTGCCAAACTGATCACCCTCGCCGATATCGATGCGCCAGGCGTCATATTCAGCGTCATGACCTGCGGCCAGCAGTTCCTCGAACATCACCGTCACCTTGACGCCGTTGGGCGTCGCCAGGGAATAAAGCTGGAACGGGTGTTTGCCAACCGGCAGGGTCTTGTCATGGGTAGCCCCGGCGATGGGGCGGTTGATCGAGGCGAACTTGCCGCCTGATTCTGCCTCCCATGTCCAGACCTCGGGGGGTGTGTAAGTGTCGCTCATATCTATGATCCTTCCTCGGCTTCGGGCAGAATTTAAGCGGTCTTGGCCCGCGCGCAATGCGTAACGCCGCACAGGGGGCTGTGCGGCGTTGTACTTTTCAGAGTGCAGAGGCTTGGTTTAGTAAACCACGACGCTGCGGATTGATTCGCCTGCGTGCATCATCTTGAAGCCCTTGTTGATATCGTCGAGGGCAAGGGTGTGGGTGATCATCGGGTCGATCTCGATCTTGCCGTTCATGTACCAATCGACGA
>NZ_FWFJ01000042.1 GCF_900172365.1 Roseovarius gaetbuli | reverse complement strand
AGTGCCCCCGTCAGCACCTTATAACGGTACTTGGTCGACCAGACGATGTGGTAGCGGTGATAGAAAACGCAGTGTTTGCCGGTGTCATATTGCATGATCGTACCCTCAGAAAAATGAGCCTCCGACCGGGCTGCGGCTCATTTTTCTGAGGGTACGATCATAAAGCGATTCTTTCACGCTGAAGCGGGTCCGACTGGAAGTCGGAGGGTTTGCTCCACGGCGTGGATACTTAACGGCATGTTGGGGGTATCGTGTTTATCCCGCTTTCAAAATACCCCCACTGATACCCCCAATCTGGGGGTATTTCGTTGGACGGTAGAAAACGGCGCTGGACAAAATCGTTCATGATCACCCTTGTAAACAAGGTCAAATCGGATGTCACTGGGCATTATAAAACGGGGAAGTGGTGCCGCTGAAGGGACTCGAACCCCCGACCCCATCATTACGAATGACGTGCTCTACCAGCTGAGCTACAGCGGCCCCCTGTTGCGGCGCTATAGCACTCTGACAAAAACGGGGGAAGGCCTATTTTTCGGCCTTTTCCTCTTCGTCCACGTCGCCCTCTTCGACGATTTCGGCGTCCAGAACGGTGTCGTCTTCCTCGTCGGGTGTATCAGGTTCCGGATCGTCAAGCGCGCCCACGATCAGCGGCAACATTTCAAGGCCCGTTGGCGTGGTCATTGTCGTGTTGGGCGGCGCAGTCCAGCTTAGAGTGTCAAACGACTGACAGTTTTCGCAGGCAGGCACCCATTCGGCATGGATATGGTGGCACTTGTCGCACACCCATTGCGGGCCACGGGGCGCCGAAAGGGCGCGCGCAAGCCAGCCTTTGACAACCGCATCAGACGATCCTTCGCCGCGTTCAATGGCGGCCATGATGGTCAGCGACCGGGCATCGGGTTCAATCTCGGCCAGATCACCAAGCGCGCGACGCGCACCGGGGAAATCCTCGGCGGCGATGTTGAGCTCGGCCTTGAGAAGCTTGGTTTCGCGGTTCTCGGGATGCACCTTGAGCAACTTGGCAAAGCGCTTCAGGCGCTCTTGTGGGGTCTCATCCGGTTCAATCGCGGCAAAGGTCGCGGCAAGATCGGGGTGCGGGCGCACAACCCAGGCCTTGTTCAGCACCCGAAGCGCGTTGCGTTTGTTGCCCTGCTCGATATAGCCACGCGCGGCCAAAACCGCCGCCGGGATAAGATCGGGCGACAGGCGATTGGCCTCGATCGCGGCTTCGCGCGCCTCGATTGTCTTGCCCTCGTCAAGCACATCGCGCGCCTCTGACAAGGCCAGAACGGCATCACGGCGCTTATGCACATCGCGCGGCAGATTGCCGTACTTCAGCTTGGCATTCAGGGTCTCGCGTGCGCCTTTCCAATCGGATTTCTGCGCTTGCAATTCCAACAGCGTATCCTGCACCTCGGCGTGGCGGGGTTTGAGGGCAAAGGCGGTCTGCGCCAGCTTGAGCGCGGTCTCGGTATCGCCATCGGCAAGCTTTTGGCGCAGAATACCACGAACCCCGACAAACCGGGTTTTGTCGTTCTGCAACAACCGTTTGTATACTTCTTCGGCCTTGCGGCGGTCGCCCGACATCTCGGCGGCCTGCGCGGTAATCAGGTTGGTCAGCGCAGGCTTGCGAAGGTATTTCTCGGCGCGCGCGGCCTTGTTCATCGCAACGTCGCCCTCGCCCGAGGCAAGCGCAAGCATGCCCTCGGACAGCGCGCGATAGCCTTTTTCCTGACGGTTGCGGTCAAAATACCGCGAAAGCGCGGTTTCATCGCCGTTGATGAATCTCAGAACCGCCACGAGAATGCCCGCCAGTTTCATGAAAATCCAGATCGCCAGAACCAGAGCCACCAGCGCCAAGACCGCCTTGAGCGGCGTCAGGTTGATCTCGAAGCCGGCCATGACGATGCGCACACCGCCTTCAAGCTCCAGAAGGTAACTTGCCCCAAGGGTCGCGGCGGCAACAAGCGCGATGAAAACTACAATCTTGATAATCGACCAAAGCATGACGCCCGCCTTTTCTAAACTTAATTCAATGTGTCGGCCAGCGCCTCGGCGGCGGCAACGGCCTCTTTGCGACGCGAGACATCTGCGGCCCAACCGCTTAGCTTGTCTTGTGCCACCTCGGGCAGCGTTTCAATCTCGGCCATGGCATCGCCAAGCCGTCCCTCGCCGACGGCGGCCTCGATCCGTGACAGAACCGCGTCGGGGTCATCCCCCTCGCGCGGCAAAAGAGAGCGCACACCAAGTTGGTTCTTGAAGAAGCTGCCGATGCCCGCTGTGCCCTGATCGCTATCTGCGCGCGCGGCGGCAAGTGCGGATCGCGCGGCGGCGGGAAAGGTCTCCATGAGAGCGGGCAATGTCGGCACGCCGGTGTCGGCCACATCGGCAAGCGCGTCGGGCACATCGGCGCCGGTTTCCCGCAGATCGGCCAATGCCGGAGCGAAATCGCTGCCGCTATCAAGCGCGGTCAGGATACGCGTCATCGCGGCCCGGCGCAGCGCGGCAAGCGCGCTTTGCTGCGCGGCCGAGTCTTGCGCCTGTGCCTCGGCGCTCAGCGCTTGGATTTCGGCGCGTTGTGCGTCAAGCGCTGTGCGCAATTCCTCTAGCTCGGCGATCGGGGCACCGCCGCCCGACGGCGCGGCGGGGCGGCTTTCAAGGGCGATTATCCGCTCTTCAAGTCCCGAGATCTGGCCGGTCAGCGCGGTCAGCGTTTCGCCAAGACCGTTGATCTCATCAACGCGATCTGGCGGCACGGCCAGCCCGTCAATCTGGGCGTTAAGGGCGTTGATCCGTTGATCCTGCGCCCCGAGGCCCTGTTCAATCCGCGCCTCAAGCGCGCTATCACCCTTGGAAAACCAGGCCTCCGGCAAAATATAAGGCGCGGCCAGAGCGCCAACACCCGCCGCAACGATCCCGCCCAGAACCATCGACCAAAAGCCACCCTCGCGCACCACAACCTGTTCGGTGGTCACCATCGAAGACGGCTCTGCCGGTTTTTCCGGGGCGCTGTCGTCGTTTGTGTCCTGCGCTACGGGTTCATCCGTTTGCGGGGCGTCACCCGCGCCGTCTGCGGTCATCTCCTCGGCACCATCTTGCGTGCTTGGCGTATCTTCCGCGCTGTCGGCTGTGGCCTCTGCGGTGGCGGTCTCTTGATCCGGGCTTGCATCCTCTGACGTGAGATCAACATCGGTCACGGCGTCGGTGCTTGGCGAGGCCTCATCCGCCTTGGCCCGATCCTTTGATGTTTTCTTTTTCTCAGCCACGTCACACCACCTTTTCGAATCTTGTGATCCACATCTGTCAACCTGACCTTACTGCGCCGGGTTTCCACCCTCAAGGCGGTTGACCAGATCACACAGCACATTCAAAACGCCCGTCCCGTCAGGGGTTTGCGCGATTTCAACCACTTCCGCGCCACCAGCGGGCACCGCATCGGCGGCGTTGCGGCTTATTGCAGCAACAAAAACCGGCGCAACCGCCCCTTTTGTGCGCTCAAAAAAGATCTGCGCGCTGCGCGGTGACATGAGCGGCACGATCACCGGGGCGTCGCCCGCCAAAATCGCGCGCGCGCGATCATCAAGATCGACATCAACCTGATCGTAAACCACGGCCTCGTGCGCGCTGTGCCCTCGGGCGCTCAGGGCGCCGGTGATATCGCCCGCGACATGCGCGCCACGCAGGTGGAGAAACGGGCCCCTGACCCCATCCGCCGCGATCCGCGCCAAAAGCGCCCCCGCATCGCCGCCCGCCGAAATCGCCCGCAGCCCGGCGCGATTTGCGGCCTCGGCCGTGGCATCGCCCACCGCGTAACACGTGACATCGCGCCGCTCGCTCAAGCGGCAAAACCCGGCAACGCCATGGCCCGATGTGAAAACCAACACCTCGTCATCGCCAATTTCGGGCAAGACCCCGCCGTACTCGATCCGCATCAGCGGCGCGCAGTGCGTCACGACCCTATCCCCAAGACGCGCACCAATCTGATCGGCAAAGCGCGTCGCGGCGGGTTCTGGCCTTGTGATCAGGATCGTCACGGTCATCTGCTGTCCAGAGTTGTTGCCTGACAGATAAGGTGTTACCTGCCTCGCAACCATCACGCAACGGGCAGGATTATGACAGAGCCGTTGATCCTTCTGGGCCTTGAAAGCAGCTGCGACGATACCGCCGCCGCCATTTTGCGCATTTCGCCCTCGGGCGCGCCTGAAATCCTGTCGTCCGTGGTCTTCGGTCAAACCGCGCTGCATTCCGATTTTGGCGGCGTGGTGCCCGAAATCGCGGCGCGCGCGCATACCGAAAAACTTGATCTTTGCGTGCGCGACGCGCTTGCGCAATCAGGTGTCACGCTGCGAGATCTTGATGCGGTGGCGGTCACCGCCGGGCCGGGGCTTATCGGCGGGGTGATCGCCGGGGTGATGTGCGCCAAGGGGATCGCGGCGGGGGCGAACCTTCCGCTGATCGGGGTGAACCATTTGGCCGGGCACGCCCTGACGCCGCGCCTCACCGATCAGATCGCCTATCCTTACCTGATGCTGCTTGTCTCGGGCGGGCATTGCCAGTTTCTGATCGTGCGCGGCCCGGATAATTTTACCCGGCTTGGCGGCACCATAGACGACGCCCCCGGCGAGGCCTTTGACAAGACCGCGCGGCTTTTGGGCCTGCCGCAACCCGGCGGCCCGGCGGTCGAACGCGAGGCGCGCGCGGGCGACGCCAAACGTTTTCGCTTTCCGCGCCCGCTTTTGGATCGCCCCGGTTGTGATTTTTCGTTCTCGGGGCTGAAAACGGCGCTGTTGCGCACGCGCGATGCGATCATCGCCGAGAAATCAGGGTTGACCCCTCAGGATCGCGCCGATCTTTGCGCCGGGTTTCAGGCCGCCGTTAGCGATGTCTTGGCCAAAAAAACCGCCCGCGCCCTCGCCCTCTATCTAGAGGAAAGCCCGGCCACGCCGGTCTTGGCCGTGGCCGGGGGTGTCGCCGCCAATGCCAGCATTCGCGCCGGTCTTGAACAGGTTGCCGCAGAGGTCGGCGCGCGTTTCATCGCGCCGCCGCTGGCGCTTTGTACCGACAACGCGGCGATGATCGCCTATGCGGGGGCCGAGCTTTATCTAGCCGGGCACCGCGATGACATGACGTTGGCCGCCCGGCCCCGCTGGCCGCTGGATCGCAGCAGCCCCGCAATGCTTGGCAGCGGCAAGAAGGGGGCCAAGGCATGATTACCATCTGTGGCGCAGGGGCCTTTGGCACCGCATTGGCGGTTTCGCTGGCAAAGAACGAGCCGGTGACGCTTTGGGCACGCGACCCGGATCACGCCGCCGAAATACGCGCCACCCGCCGAAACGCACGCCGCCTTGCCGATATTGATCTGCCCGAAAACATCACCGTGATCAGCGGGCCGCTGACGGCGGGCACCGACCCCTGTCTTTTGGCAATTCCGATGCAAAAGCTGGGCGGGTTCTTGACGGGTTTTGGCGACAGTTTGGCCAATCGCCCGCTGGTGGCCTGCTGCAAGGGGGTTGATCTGGCGACCGGGCTTGGGCCCACCGGCCTTATTGATGCGGCCTGCCCCGGATCAACCGCTGCCATCCTCACCGGGCCAAGCTTTGCCCGCGATATCGCGCTTGGCTTGCCGACCGCGCTGACGCTGGCCTGCGCGGATGAGAGCACCGGCAAGACGCTTCAATCGGCGCTGACCACACCCAATCTGCGGCTTTACCGCACCACCGACACCATCGGCGCAGAGCTGGGTGGCGCGCTCAAGAACGTGATCGCGATTGCCTGTGGTGCGGTCATCGGCGCCGGGCTTGGCGAAAGCGCGCGTGCCGCCCTGATGACGCGGGGGTTTGCCGAAATGAACCGGCTGGCCCACGCCTTGGGCGCGCAGCCGGGCACGCTTGCGGGCCTTGCCGGTTTTGGCGATCTGGCGCTTACCTGTACCTCGGATCAGTCGCGCAATTACCGCTTTGGCCTTAGCATCGGGCAGGGCACCGATTTTGACCCGAGCGTTACCGTCGAGGGCGCCGCGACCGCGCGTGCCGTTCTTGCCCGCGCCACCGCAATGAAGATCGACATGCCGATCACCCATGCCGTGACCGCGCTTGTGAATGGCGAATTGCGCGTCGATCAGGCGATGGATATGCTGCTCTCCAGACCATTGAAGGAAGAATGATGCTGATTGCCCTGATTGCCCGTGACAAACCCGGTGCCCTGCAAACCCGCCTTGATAATCGCGACGCCCATATCGCCTATCTCAAATCCACCGGCGTGGTAAGCCAGGCCGGCCCGCTTCTGGATGACGACGACGGCATGATCGGCTCGCTGGTCATTCTCGAGGTCGAGGATATGCAGGCTGCCCAAGATTGGGCCGCGAATGACCCCTATGCCAAGGCCGGGCTGTTTTCAGGCGTTGAATTGATCCCGTGGAAGAAAGTCATCTGAGCAATGCGCTATTGGCTGTTCAAATCCGAACCTTCGACCTGGGGCTGGGATGATCAGGTTGCCAAGGGCGACGCGGGCGAGGAATGGGATGGCGTGCGCAACTATCAGGCACGCAATTTCATGCGCGAAATGGCGCTTGGTGATCGCGGATTTTTCTATCACAGCCAAAAGGAAAAGGCGGTTGTCGGCACGGTTGAGGTGATCGCCACCGCCCATCCCGATAGCAAGGCCGATGATCCGCGTTGGGAATGCGTGGATATCAAGGCGGTCGAGGGCGCGAAGACGCCTGTGACGCTTGACATGATCAAGGCCGATCCGCGTCTTGCCGATATGGTTCTGGTGAAAAATTCACGCCTGTCGGTGCAACCCGTGACCGAAGAGGAATGGCGCATCATCTGCGATCTGGCGGGGCTTGCGCGCTAGATCGCACACCTTCGCAAAAAAACGAAGGGTGCCAGCCATAATGCCAACACCCTCCGCCACCCCACGTGCTCCCAAAGCACCACACGTGTAACTGAATTAGGTATCGGCCTACTGGCTCGAACACTGTCTTTGTACCGCAACGCCGCCGATTTACCAAACGGCGAATGCCGCGAATATGGTTCAAATTGACGGCGTCACAGGGGCCGACGTCACGCGGCCTTTTGCTCGGCCTCAGCCGCCGGGGCCAAAGGGCGCGCTTCGATAAGCGCGCTGTGCAACGCGGCTACCCCCTTATCCATGTCCTGACTGCCAAGCACGAACTGCACGTCGACATTGCGCGGCGTTTGATGGGCGGCAATAACGCCAAGCCCGGCCTCTTCAAGCGCGTTCAATCCACGCCCAAGCACCCGAAGCCCGCTCAGGTCGCGCCCGATGGCCGAAACGATCGACAGGGTGCGCACGTTGACCTCGGCGGCGGGATAATGCTCTTCCAGATCGCGCGCGACGCGGCGCACCGCCTTGAGAGAGGCGTGGATATAATGCGTGATCGTATTGGCGTTGGACGTCTTGGAAATAATCCAGACATTGTGACGGCGCAGCGCCTCGAGAATCGCCGCGTCATAGCCTTTGACGCCGACCATATCCTGTTCAAACAGCTCTAGCGCCACAACCTTAAGACCGGTCACGATCTCGACATCGGGTGTCTTGGTCGGCTGATCGTCGATCAGGGTGCCGGGGTCGCCCGGATCAAACGCATTGGTCACCCGCAACGCCACATCCGCCTGACGCAGGGTTTTGGCGGCCTTGGGGTGGATCGCCTCCATCCCCATGTTCGAGAGCTGATCCGCGACATCGTAATTGGTATGCCCGAGTTTGCGCACTTTGCCTTCGCCGACCAATTTCGGATCGGCCGAAGACAGGTGAAATTCCTTGTGGATGATCGCCTCGCACGCAGAGGTCTGCGCGGCGATATTGGCAAATGTCACCTCGGAATAGCCGCGATCGAACTCGCGCATCAGCCCCTCGGTGCATTGCACATAACCGGTGACAATCGGCATTTCGCGGGCAAGATCAACGCCCTCAAGGCCGCTCGCGATACGCTCGGACAGGCTGTGTTCGGTATCGTCGCGCCAACCGCTCAGGTCGATGAAACGCGCGTTCACACCTGCGCGCTGCAACAGCAACGTGGTGACAAAGGCCGAATGCGCCTCGCCCAAGCCGGACAGCAATTCGCGGATCACCAGCATATGATCGGACAGGCGGAAATGACCGTAAGAACACAACCGCTGCAGATCAAACAGGCAAGAGCGCGCGCCCTCGATCCGCTCGCGCACAAATTCATCCGCCATGTTGAGATCGCCGGCATGCTCCAGCACCTCGTGATGGGCCTTGCCCATGGCACGCCCCACCTCGGTCAACGCATCAAGCCAGCCGTGATCGTCATCGGCATTGGCAAACAGAGCATAGACCCCCGGCGTGCCGGATTTCTTGTGCTCCAGCAACAGGTTGGTGATGCCGCCAAAGGCGGACACCACGAACACCCGGTTATAAAGAGCGTCGCCGCTGCGATCACCGATAAACAGCGTATCCAGCAATTCGCGAACACGGCTCATCGAGGTGCCGCCAATCTTTTCAACGGTATGTTCTGCGGTTGTCATGACAATGGGCCTTTCTGTCTTGGGGCGTGTCGCATGTTCGAGAAGCTCAAAACCGGTCCCCACTTTTGAGTGACATGCTCAGGCGTCTTCCAACGCATAAGAGCCGTCTTCGCGGTGAACCTCTTTGCCGGTCACCGGCGGGTTGAACACGCACGCCATCACAAGCTCTTCTTCGGCGCGCAGGACGTGGCGGTCATGCTCGTTCAGGGCATACATCACGCCCGGCTGGATCGCGTGGGTCTCGCCGCTGGCAAGATCGGTGATCGAGCCTTTGCCCTGCATGCAATAGACACTTTCAAAGTGGTTCTTGTATTCGAACGTGTGTTCCGATCCCGGCTCGAGAAAGGTGATGTGGAACGAAAACCCCATCCCGTCATCGGCCAAGAGCATCCGCACGGACGACCACTTTGCATCCGATACGACGCGGTCGCGCTCGTTTTTGACGATCTCGTTAAAGTCTCTGACAATCATGTGTTACTCCGCTGCGATTTTATGTGTTGCGCTGATGTCGCGGGCGGCATCGTGCAAGATGCTCAGACCCTTGGCAAAGGTATCTTTCGGGGTGGTCAGCGGTGCAAGCACCTTGACCACTTCGTCGTTGGCGCCGGATGTCTCGATGATAAGTCCCATCTCAAACGCTCGCGCACAGATCGCGCCCGCCAGGTCGCCGGATCCGACGTCGACGCCCAACATCATTCCGCGCCCGTTCAGCGAGGCACCGGGGATCTCATCCGCGATCCGTTGCAGCGCCTCGCGCAGCATCTCGGCCTTCTCGGCAATCTCGTGCTGAAAGCTGTCGTCTTTCCAGAACTTCTCAAGCGCGACGCGTGCGGTGACAAAGGCGTGGGTGTTGCCCCGGAAGGTGCCGTTATGCTCGGCCGGGCCCCAGATGTCATGCTCTGGCTTGATCAGCAGCGCCGCAAACGGAAGGCCCATGCCCGAAAACGATTTCGCCATAGGGATAAGATCGGGCTCGATGCCCATCTCTTCAAAGCTGAAGAAGGTGCCGGTGCGCCCACAGCCTGCCTGAATGTCATCAACGATCAACAGCGCGCCATGCTCGCGGGCAAGCCGTGCAATGCCCTGCATGAACTCGGTCGAGGCGGCGTTAAGCCCACCTTCGCCCTGCACCGGCTCGATGATGAATGCGGCGGGGGCGTCGATCCCGCTTGAGGGGTTCGACAGCATTTCCTCGACAATCCGCAGGCTGTCGATATCGGCGCCAAACGCGCCCTCGAACGGCATGCGCGACACATCGTTCAGCGACACAGGCCCGGCGCCGGCACGTTTACTGGCATTGCCGGTACAGGCAAGCGCGCCCATGGTCATGCCGTGAAACCCGTTGGTGAAGGCGATGATATTGCGCCGCCCCGTGACCTTGCGCGCCAGCTTCATCGCGGCCTCGACCGCGTTGGTGCCGGTCGGGCCGGTCATCATCACCTTGTAATCCATGCCCCGCGGCTTGAGAATGATATCCTCGAACGCGGTCAGAAACGCGGCCTTGGCATCGCTGTGCATATCAAGGCCATGGGTGATCCCGTCGGCCATGATGTGATCAATCAGCGCCTGCTTCATATCCGGGTCGTTGTGGCCGTAGTTGAGCGAAGAACACCCGGCCAGAAAGTCGATATAGCTGCGGCCATCGGAATCCGTCAGCTCAGACCCGGTCGCCTTGACGAACGACTTGGGAAAACTGCGGCAATAGCTGCGCGCTTCGGATTCACGACGGTTGAAAATAGCAAATTCGCCTGACATGTCAGTCGACATAAGGATATCCTTTCGGTGAGTTCGGGGGGGGGCAGAGCGGGCAGGCAGGCCTTGTTCAGGCCGCCTTTTTCATCCGCTCTTGCAGGGCCACGGTGACCATGTATTCGCTGTCATGCAGCCCCTTGAAGTGCAGCGACTGGGTAAAATAGGGCGCGCTTGAAAGTTCGCCGTTCTGAAGGATGGCAAACTTGCGGAACAGCGCCCAGCTGGCCGCATTGTCGCGCGTGATCGTGGTCTGAAGGCGGGTCACATCCTTGCACTCTTCACGCGACAGAAGACCGCGCAGCATAAGCGTGCCAAGACCGGTGCCGCGCGCCTTTTCAGACACGGCAACCTGCCACACGAACAGAGTTTCGGGATCGTCAGGCAGGGTATAGCCCGACACCCAACCCACGATGTCGCCGTCCATTTCGGCCACGACACAGGTGTCGCGGAAATGGTCGCATTGCACCAGGTTGCAATACATCGAGTTCTCATCAAGCGGCTTGCACTCCTGGATCAGCTCCCAAATCTCGGCGCCATCCGCAGCAGTCGGCTTGCGCAGGGTGGGCAGGGCTTTTCGAAACATTTCCATAGCATGTCGCATCTGTGCATGACCTCGTTGTTACTTCGTATTGCTAAGTATATTGGGCGCTCTAAAAAATCAAGGCCTGCCCCTAAAAATCGCTTTTACTGCGACATTTAGCCTATTTCCCTTATTATTAAGGTGGTTTTGCGCTATATGTTTACTTAGCCATTGAAATTATTTGTCCTGGAGGAATTCAAATTGCAATTAAGTGACAGCTTTGCGACCATAACCTCAATCACCAAAGGGGCACGTATGGACCGCACAGACCAAAGCCTTATCGCGTTGCGCCGCATCTTGCGCGCGACTGAAATGTATGGCCGCAAACTTGCCAATGCCGCCGGATTGACCGCCGTACAGTTTCGCGTGCTGCAAATCGTCGCCGAGCGCGATAGTTGCACGGCGACCGAGATTGCCAACCAGATGCGCGTTTCACAGGCGACGGTGACGTCGCTGGTGGACAAGCTCGTCAAGCATGGCGTGGTCGTGCGCGAGAAATCCGAAACTGACCGCCGCCAGACCAATATCGTGATCACCGATACCGGGCGCGAAACCATTCGCCGCGCGCCAGACGCTTTGCAACAACGCTATGTGCGCAAGTTCGAGGCACTGGAAGATTGGGAGCAGGCACAGCTTGTGGCCTCACTTGAACGGGTGGCCCTGATGCTTGATGCCGAGATGATCGACGCCTCGCCGGTGCTTGACGTGGGCGATCTGCGCAACGCATCCTGAGGGTGCGCCCCGGCGCAAACGAAAAACGCCCGCCACATCGGGCAGACGCTTTGATTTTGACGCTATAGGGCGGCTTAGCCGTAGACGGCTTCTTTGCCGAAATGTTTGGTCAGCATGTAATAGACGACCGCGCGATATTTGTTGCGCTCGGACTTGCCGTAAACCTCGATCACCTGAGCAATCGCATCATCAAGCTGCGGACCATCGGCAAGGCCCAGCTTCTTGATGAGGAAATTGTTCTTGACCGTTTCGATCTCGGCAGGCTGGCTACCAGCCACAGTCGACGCATCAGCGTTGTAGATTGCCGGACCACAGCCGATCGTCACTTTCGTCAGCAGGTCCATATCCGGTTGCATCCCGCATTTATTGCGCAGGTCATCCGCATACTGAGCAATCAAATCGTCACGCTTTCCCATCAAATCTCTCCCAAGTTTTCGGCGCTTTGGCCGCTTGTCATTTCTCCACGCCCCGACACCGAAGCTTTGGGCACGATAACGATAGATTTTGCCCGCTCAAAGGGAAAATCGCCAGAGATCTCCCCTTAGGCGAAAAGCCAACAAAAAACGCCCGCCAACCAAAGGGTCAGCGGGCGTTTGCACGGCATTTATCCGTTATTAATAGCGGTAATGCTCGGGCTTGAACGGGCCGTCGGGCGACACGCCGATATAGGCGGCCTGCTCGGCATCCAGTTTAGATAGTTTTACGCCGATCCGATCCAGATGCAGGCGCGCGACCTTTTCATCCAGATGCTTGGGCAGGATGTAGACGTCGTTCTTGTACTCCTCGCCTTTGGTCCAAAGCTCGATCTGCGCCAGAACCTGATTGGTGAACGAGGCCGACATCACGAACGACGGGTGGCCGGTAGCATTGCCAAGGTTGAGCAAGCGACCCTCGGACAACAGGATCAGGCGATGACCATTCGGCATCTCGATCATGTCGACCTGTTCTTTGATGTTGGTCCACTTGTGGTTCTTGAGGGCAGCAACCTGAATTTCGTTGTCGAAGTGGCCGATGTTGCCGACAATCGCCATATCCTTCATCTCGCGCATATGCTCGATGCGGATCACGTCCTTGTTGCCGGTGGTGGTGATGAAGATATCCGCCGAGGATACGACATCCTCAAGCAACACGACCTCGAAGCCGTCCATCGCAGCCTGAAGCGCACAGATCGGATCAATCTCGGTCACCTTGACGCGTGCGCCGGCACCGCGCAGCGACGCGGCCGAGCCCTTGCCAACATCGCCATAGCCCATAACGACGGCAACCTTGCCGGCCATCATCGTGTCGGTGGCGCGGCGGATGCCGTCAACCAGCGATTCCTTACAGCCGTATTTGTTGTCGAACTTCGACTTGGTCACAGAGTCGTTCACGTTGATCGCCGGGAACGGAAGCTGGCCCTTTTTGTGAAGGTCATAAAGGCGATGCACGCCGGTCGTGGTTTCCTCGGAGACACCAACGATCTGATCGCGAATCTTGGTGAACCAGCCGGGGCTTGCCGCCATGCGCTTGGCGATCTGGGCCTTGATGGCCACTTCTTCTTCAGAGGCCGGAACCGGGATGATCTCTTCACCGGCTTCGGCGCGTGCGCCAAGCAAAACATAAAGCGTGGCATCGCCACCATCATCAAGGATCAGGTTGGGGCCATCCTCGAACATGAACGACTTGTCGAGGTAATCCCAATGCTCTTCGAGCGACTGACCCTTGATCGCGAAAACCGGGGTGCCGCCTTCGGCAATCGCCGCCGCCGCGTGGTCCTGCGTCGAAAAGATGTTGCACGACGCCCAACGCACATCGGCGCCAAGATCAACCAGCGTTTCGATCAGAACAGCGGTCTGAATCGTCATGTGCAGGCTACCGACGATGCGCGCGCCCTTAAGCGGCTTTGCCTCGCCATATTCGGCACGCAGCGCCATCAGGCCCGGCATTTCGGTTTCGGCGATGTTCAGTTCCTTGCGCCCATAGGCTGCCAGGCTGATGTCCTTGACGATATAATCCTGTGCCATTTTGGGGTGGCTCCTTGCATAACTAATTTGCAGGCCAGATAGCACTCACCCCCCTATTGGGCAATGCGCGATTATCCTGCCGCCCAACCGCACCGCGTTTGTGTGGCCTCAATCCACAACTTGGTGAACGCCACGGGCGACAGAGGTGCGCAAGGACCCGGTGTTTTGGGTTTGCGCTTGAGCATCGGCGCGATTACCTGTGCCGTATGATACCTCAGCGCGCTCTCACATTCACCGGCCCCGCCGCCCGTTTGCAATATGGGATGTTGATGGGCTTGTTCCGGCTTGCGGTGACCCGTGCACTTTATGGGCGCTTTGCGCGCGGTCTGGGACGGGTGTTCAGCCCGGACAATGCGGCGTTCTTGCAGATTGGCGATGCCCCGCCTTATCGCATCGCGCTCAACGACGGCTATTGGACACGCTTTGCGCTTTATCATTTCCCCTATGAACCAGAGGTCGCCGCCGCCCTTGAGGCCGCGCGCGGCCGTACCCCTCTGTTTTGTGATCTCGGTGCCAACAAGGGCTATTGGACGACGCAAGCCGCTGGCAAGTTCGAGCGCGTGATCGCGGTTGAGGCCTCAGCGAACACCTACGCCGCGCTCGATCAGAACGCAGGTAAACTGCCCAATGTTACCCTGCACCGCGCCGCCATTCATGCGCGGTCCGGCGAAACGCTGACCTTTCTCAACACCCACCTCAGCCACGCTTCGGCGCGGCTTTTGGGGGCTGAGGATGCCGGGCATGGCGATCAGACCGAAACCGTCACCACTCTGGCGATTGATGATCTTGTGCCTGCGGGCACCGCCGCGCTCATCAAGCTTGATGTCGAGGGCGCCGAGGTGGCAGCAATCGACGGCGCCGCACGCGCGTTAAGTGAGGGCAGCGTTCTGATCTACGAGGATCACGGCAACGATCCGGCCTGTACCCCGAGCGCGCATTTGCTGGGCCTTGACGACATGCACGTGTTTGCGATCGAGGGTGGGATTGCGGCCATGCCCTCAATCAATGCGATCCGCGCGCTGAAAACCGATCCCTACAAAGGCTATAACTTTTTGGTGGCGCGCGCAGGCTCGCCCCTTCTGGCCGCGATGATCGAAGGTTTTGCAATGCCCGGCCAAAGCCGCTAGCAAGGGCGAAACCCGCCACCAACCGGAGCACGCCCTTGCCCCCACCCCGCGCATGGCAAAAAATGCTGTCAGGCCGACGGCTTGATCTGCTGGACCCGACGCCGGTCGATATCGAGATCGAGGATATCGCCCACGGCCTTAGCTTTGTCGCCCGCTGGAACGGGCAGACGGTGGGCGATTTCGCCTATTCGGTGGCCGAGCATTCGCTTTTGGTCGAGCGCCTGTTTGATCGCATGAACCCGCGCGCGCCTGCGAAATGGCGGCTCGCCGCGCTTTTGCATGACGCGCCGGAATATGTGATCGGCGACATGATTTCACCGGTCAAAGCCGCCGTCGGGCCGGGCTATGACGAGCTGGACAAGCGGCTTGTCGCGGCGATCCATATCCGCTTTGGCCTGCCGGCATCCCTGCCGCCTGCGGTCAAGAAACAGATCAAGAAGGCCGACAAGATAAGCGCCTGGATGGAAGCCATCGAAATCGCCGGTTTCAGCACCGCCGAGGCGGATCGTTTCTTTGGCAAACCCGACCCCGAGGTGATTGGCGATCTGGCGATTGAGCTGCGCCCGCCCACCCTTGTGCGCGCCGATTACACCGCGCGACATCACGCTCTCATTGCCGAAATTGGCTAGCGGATCACACCCAACCGCCACGCGACATCAGACCCATCGACTCGAGCTGGCGCCAGCCGGTCAGGCGGGTCGACTGATCGCACCAAAGATCGGGGTCCTGGGTAAGGTCGTCGTAATAGGCATCATAAAGCGCGCTATTGGCAAAATGCTCCCGGCGCTGCTTTTCCTCGGCAGAGCGTTCGACAACGGCACTCAGAAACTTGGTATGGAGCAGCACGCCAGAGGCCGCTTCGCCGCCCAAGCCATCATAAACCCGGTTCAAACGGCGCGGCAAAAGCGAATGCGCCGAGCTTACATAGGCGAACCGGCGGTTCCATTTGACCAGGGGCACCTTGCCCATCGTCGGCGCGCGCCTTGGCTCGGCCGTAAAAAAGCGCCGGGCGCGCACGCCGCCCTGAATCCACAGGTTTTGCAGGTCGGGCTTGCGCCGGATCATGTAGTTACCGCCATCAAACCAGCACAGGGTCTCGAACGGGTCATCGCCTGCGCGATACGCCTGCGCCGACAGGCGACCCTTGGGGTACATATCCAGCATCAGCGCGCCAAACGACTGTCGCCCCTGTCGTTCAAGCCATTCCACCAGCGCCGACAAGGGGCGGCTATCGTGATAGGGGTAGATCAGGATTTCATCGGCATCGAGCGTCAGGCACCAATGGCCATGCGCATGTTTGTATTGAAGCCATGTCAGCCAATCGACCCCGAAACGCGACAGCTTGTAACTGTGTTTGGTGGCCCAAAGCGACACGTCGGGCTGCTGCGCTAGATACTCGGCGGTGCCGTCATCACTGCCGTTATCGACGAACAGGAAATGGCGCACCCCAAGGTGTCGGTGGTGATCAAGGAAAAACGGCAGGCGCGCGCGTTCGTTGCGCACGGTGCTGGCGGCAAGAATATCGTCCGCCGCGATGTTCGCGGTGCGATCCATCACCGGGCTTAGCTGTTGGCGTTTGCGAAAGGCGCGCAGCAACAACCGGCGGCGCTTCCATCGCAACCGATAGGCCATCGCCAAGTCGTTAAGCCTGTCCATCCTGCCCATGCCCGTCCTTATCGCACGCCCAAGACAGCGTCGGCGCTATTTCTCGTAATGTCCAGTTTGATGCCAACGCCAGGCATCGGCAATCATCTGATCAAGGCTCGAGCGGACCGGCCGCCAGGCAAGTTCGGCCTCGGCGCGGGTCGAGCCCGAGACGAGTTTGGTGCAATCACCGGGCCGACGCGGCCCCTCGACAACCGGCACCGGGCGGTTGGTGATCGCGGCCGATTGATCAATCACTTCACGCACCGAAAACCCAGCTCCGGTACCAAGATTGAAAACCCGGCTGCCTTTGTCATCCTCAAGCCATTTCAGCCCGTGAATATGCGCATCCACAAGATCGCAAACATGCACGTAATCGCGAATGCAGGTGCCATCGGGCGTGTCGTAATCGGTGCCGAAAATCGTCAACGCATCGCGCTTGCCCTCGATCGCGTCAAGCATCAGCGGGATCAAATGGGTTTCGGGCTGGTGGAACTCGCCCACTTCACCGGCAGGATCGCAACCCGCGACGTTGAAATAACGGAAAATGACGTGGCGCAGGTCATAGGCCACCTCAAAATCGCGCAGCATATCCTCGATCGCGCGTTTGCTGGCGCCATAGGCGTTGATCGGATGCTGGGCACTGGTTTCGTCCAGGATCACGTTATCCTGATCGCCATAGGTCGCGCAGGTCGAGGAAAAGACGAAATTCTTGCATCCCGCCTGCACCGCGGCCTGCAACAGGTTGAGCGACCCGGCGACGTTGTTATGCCAGTAAAGCCCCGGTTCGCGCATGCTTTCGCCAACCTGACTCAGGGCGGCGAAATGCATCACGGCAACCGGCTGATAGGCGGCAAAAATCTGGTCAAGACGGGCGCGGTCGGTCAGGTCGCCCTGCTCGAAAGGCCCGAATTTCACCGCCTCTTGCCAGCCCGTGCTAAGATTGTCGTAGGTCACCGGCGTATAGCCCGCCGCCTTGAGCGCCTTGCAGGCATGCGAGCCGATATAGCCCGCCCCGCCAGTCACCAGAATATTCGTCACCGCCAGCCCCTTTTAAGGTTCGCTATTGCGCGGCTTTCTCTGAATGCACAACGTCCGAGATGTAATTCCACAACTCGTCGCGCAACTCAGGACGCGCCAGAGCAAAGGCCACTGTCGCCTGAAGAAAGCCCGCCTTGGATCCACAATCAAACCGCTGACCCTGAAAGCGGAAACCATAAACCTCTTCGCCATCCTGGCGTGCGGCATCAATCGCATCGGTAAGCTGGATTTCACCGCCTGCGCCGGCCTCTTTACGGTTCAGTTTCTGCAAAACCGTCGGCGTCAAAATGTAACGGCCGATCACCGCAAGGTTCGACGGCGCCATGCCCGGCCCCGGCTTTTCGATCATACCCTTGGTCGACACCATCGAGCCCATGTCATCCTTGACGTCAAGGATACCGTAAGAGCTTGTCATGTGATCCGGCACTTCCATGGCGGCCACGATATTGCTTTGGGTTTCCTCATAGGCCTCGACCATCTGTGCAAGGCAGGGCTTTTCGGCGGCGATCACGTCATCGGGCAGGATCACGGCAAAGGGTTCATTCGCGATCAGGCGACGCGCGCACCAGACCGCATGCCCAAGGCCAAGCGGCTTGTGCTGGCGGGTATAGGCGATCTCCCCGCTGTCCATATTGGTGGATTTCAGGATTTCCAGAAGCTCGGTCTTGCCCTTTTTGCGAAGCTCGGCCTCAAGCTGGGGGGCAATGTCAAAATAGTCCTCAAGCGCGCCCTTGCCGCGCGAGGTGACAAAAATGAATTCTTTAATTCCGGCCGCGCGGGCCTCGTCAATCGCGTATTGAACAAGCGGGCGATCCACCAGCGTCATGATCTCTTTCGGAACCGATTTGGTCGCCGGCAAAAACCGTGTGCCCATCCCTGCCACAGGGAAAATCGCCTTTGTTACCTTGTTACGCATAAGCCGTTCCTAATAAATCTTTCACCGTTGGCACCCTCATATACAAAAACATCATGCGATGCATAGGGTTTAGCGGGGAAATTTAGGATAGGTTGCGCAAATCAACCACGGCATTGGTGTGTTTGCCGGGTCTTGTGGCACCTAAGCGCCTAAGCCATGCCCATTTCGGCCATCATCGTTTGAATGCGCGGCACATCTTCTGGATTGTTGAGCTCCCAGAACTGGCGGCCCCGCGCCTCGACCTCGACACAAAGCACCGGGCGGCCACGCTCAAGAAAGCGAAGCTGTTCCAGGCCCTCAAGCGCCTCAAGCGGGCCCATGTCCCAGCCCGCATAATCGGCAAGCGCCGCAGGGCGATAGGCATAGACCCCGACATGGTGAAACACCGGTGTCAGCGCATCATCGCCGTAGCTTTGGCCGGTATAGGGGATCACCTCTTTCGAGAAATAAAGCGCGCGACCACCGGTGCCAAAAACCGCCGTCGTCCCGCCGACACGGCCCGCGGCGCGGTCTTGCAGGAACCCGTTAAGCGCACGCCCCTCACAGCGTAGCACCGGAGTGGCGACCTCGGCCTCGGGATCAGCGCGCAGACCTTTGACAAGATCTTCGACAAACCAATGCGGCGTCAGCGGCGCGTCGCCTTGCAGGTTCACGATGATGTCATACCCGCCACCAAGGTTCTGCAGGGCCTCGGCGCAGCGTTCGGTGCCATTGCCACAGCTTTCAGAGGTCATCACCACCTCGGCGCCGAACGCCTCCGCCGCCGATTTGATCCGCGCGTCATCGGTGGCCACGACCACCCGGTCAACTCCCGCCACTTGGCACGCCGCCTCCCAGGAACGCTGGATAAGGCTCTTGGTCTCGCCGGTGGCGCCGGTCAGCGTGGCCAGCGGTTTGCCGGGATAGCGAGACGACGCATAACGCGCCGGAATGACGATCAGAACGCTCAAATCAGGCTTCCTTCAACTCAACGGCCGGGGCGCAGGCGATGAAAAACGGGTTGGCATAGCCGTCTTTACCATAAACCAGCGGCTGGTGATCATCAAAACGCACAACGCGCCCACCTGCACCGCGCAACACCGCATCCCCAGCGGCGGTATCCCATTCCATCGTGCGCCCGACACGCGGGTAAATATCGGCCTCGCCCGTCGCAATCAAACAGAACTTGAGCGACGATCCGGCGCTCTTCATGTCCTTGACCGCGTATTTGCCGATATAATCATCCGTCGCCTGATCGCGGTGCGATTTGCTTGCAACCACCATAAGGGCGGCATTGTCCGGCTCTGAAACGCGGATCGCGCGCAGGTTACCCGTGGTGTCCTTTTGGAACGGGCCGTCTTCTTCGACTGCGCTGCCGTCGGCCAGGGTAAAGAACATCCGCTCCTTGGCCGGCGCATAGACCACGCCCCGCGTCGGCACGCCGTTTTCGACATAGGCGATGTTGACCGTGAAATCGCCGCGCCGGTTGATGAATTCCTTGGTGCCATCCAGCGGATCAACAATAAGGAACGTCTCGGCGCGCTCGGCATGCGACGCGGCCTGTTCTTCGGTCACGAGGGTCACATCGGGAAACGCCGCGCGCAAACCGGCCGAGATGATCGCATCGGCGGCCTCATCGGCTGCGGTGACCGGGCTATCGTCGGATTTGACCTTTACGTCAAAATCGTCAGCCTCGTAGATTTCCATGATCCGATCCCCGGCCTCAAGGGCCAACTTCCGGATTACCGAGACAAGCCTGTCATAGTCCAAAACACCGCTCCTTTAGTGCGCGACACAATTCTGCGCCGTTAATAGATAGATTACCTGCAGCCCCTTATGATACGCTCTCTACGGGACAGCAAGAAACCCACATAAGAAAAGCACAGGCAATCAGGCACATTCGACCATGTTCAGAACCGCCAGACCCACATCGACGCTTCATTCGGCGCTTCGTATCGCCGAGTTGATCTATCATTCGGTCGTTCGCAGTATCCGCAAGGGCCATAGCAATGCCGTCATGGCATTGGTGATGAACATCACCACTGCGGTGATCATGGTGCTGTCGTTCTACCTCATGTTCTCGGTGCTTGGCCTGCGCGGCGCTAAAATGCGGGGCGATTTCCTGTTATTCATGATGTCGGGCATTTTCATGTACCTGACCCACATCAAGGCCATGAGCGCCGTGGTCGGAGCCGAGGGGCCATCGTCGCCGATGATGCAGCATGCGCCAATGAACACAATCATTTCGATCAGCGCCGCCGCCATCGGCGCGCTCTACATTCAGGCGCTGTCGATGTTCGTGATCCTGTTCGTGTATCACGTCGGCTTTACCCCGTTTGACATCGAGCGCCCGATCGCGGCCTTCGGCATGCTTTTGCTGTCATGGTTCAGCGGCGTCGCAATCGGCCTTGTCCTGCTGGCGATCAAACCTTGGTTCCCGACCTTTGTATCCCTGTTCGCCACAATCTATCAGCGCGCCAACATGATCGCCTCGGGCAAGATGTTCGTGGTCAACACCCTGCCCGCCTTTATGGTAAGCCTGTTTGACTGGAACCCGCTGTTTCACATCATCGATCAGACGCGCGGCTTTGTGTTCATCAACTATATGCCGCACAAGACCTCGCTTGAATATCCGATCTACGTGGCCATTGCCTTTCTCGTGATCGGGTTGATGGGTGAATTCTATACCCGGCAATATGCATCAAGCAGCTGGAACGCCCGGCGCTAATCCACCACCCGACAGGTCAGGTTTATCCGCCCGGTCCCCTGAAACAGCGCCGAGGTGCCCGGCCTGATCCGGTCAATCCCATGATAGCAAAGCCGCGCCGCGCCGCCCATCACCACCACGTCACCAGAGTTGAGCCAGACCGAAGAGGTCGCGCCACCCTTGGTGTCGCTGCCAATACGAAACAGCGCATCATCCCCAAGGGACACGGACAAAACCGGCCAGGCAAAATCGGCCTCGTCGCGATCCTGATGCAAACCCATGCGCGCGTCAGACGTGTAGTAATTGATCAGACAACAATCGGGCATCCTTGCGGGGCTAACCAGAGCGCGCCAGATATCAAGCACAGCAGGCGGGATCGTCGGCCACGGCCCGCCCTTGGGGTGCGCGCCCTCGTAGCGATAGCCGCGCCGGTCCGAATACCAGCCATATTTACCCGCCGATGTCATGCGCACGCTCATCGGCTTTCCACGCGGTGTCCGGGGCGTGAAAAGCGGAGCCTGCGCCACGACATCGCGCAAATCCTGCACCAGGGCCGCCTGTGCATCACCATCAAGCCAGCCTTCGTAAATCTCGCACCCGCGCACGTTTAGCGTCGGTTCTGCCATCTTGATCGCCTCTTTTTTGCCGGGCTATGTGCAATTTAGTCCAATTTTGCGGAATCCACACCCTTGCACCGCTTGCAGGGTTACATAGGCCTGCCTATATACGCCGAGAAACACGGGACAAGTCTTGTCTTGCTCCGTTACCCAACCGGGGATCTGATGCCGAAACGGGTCAGGTTTCCGCCACATCGCCTAAGTATGAAGGGATCGAACACATGGCCAAAGTTATTGGTATTGACCTTGGAACCACGAACAGCTGCGTCGCCATCATGGATGGCAGCCAGGCGCGGGTGATTGAAAACGCCGAAGGCGCACGCACGACACCGTCGATTGTCGCGTTCACCGAGAACGAGCGCCTTGTCGGCCAGCCCGCCAAACGCCAGGCCGTGACCAACCCCGAAAACACCGTCTTTGGTGTCAAGCGTCTGATCGGCCGTCGCGCCGATGATGCGGACCTGGCCAAGGACAAGAAGAACATGCCGTTCAACGTCATTGACGGCGGCAACGGCGATGCATGGGTCGAGGCACGCGGCGAGAAATATTCGCCCAGCCAGATTTCGGCCTTCATCCTCGGGAAAATGAAAGAGACCGCCGAGAGCTATCTTGGCGAAGAGGTGACGCAGGCCGTCATCACTGTTCCGGCCTATTTCAACGACGCTCAGCGTCAGGCAACAAAAGACGCCGGCAAGATCGCCGGTCTTGAGGTGCTGCGCATCATCAACGAGCCGACCGCGGCCGCGCTTGCCTATGGCCTGGACAAGGAAAACACCCACACCATCGCGGTCTATGACCTTGGCGGCGGTACCTTCGACGTGACCATTCTTGAAATCGACGACGGCCTGTTCGAAGTGAAAGCCACCAATGGCGACACCTTCCTTGGCGGTGAAGATTTCGACATGCGCATCGTCAACTACCTCGCCGACGAGTTCAAGAAAGAGCACGGCGTTGACCTGACCAAGGACAAGATGGCGCTTCAGCGCCTGAAAGAAGCCGCCGAGAAAGCCAAGATCGAACTTTCCAGCAGCTCGCAGACCGAGATCAACCAGCCTTTCATCTCGATGGGCTCTGATGGCTCGCCGCTTCACATGGTCGTCAAGCTGACCCGTGCCAAGCTTGAGAGCCTGGTCGGTGATCTGATCAAAGCCTCGATGAAGCCTTGTGCCGCCGCTCTGAAAGACGCCGGCATGAAAGCCTCCGAGATTGACGAGATCGTTCTTGTCGGCGGGATGACCCGGATGCCCCGCGTGGTTGAAGAAGTCACCAAGTTCTTCGGCAAAGAGCCCCACAAGGGTGTGAACCCCGACGAAGTTGTCGCCATGGGTGCCGCCATTCAGGCCGGCGTTCTTCAGGGCGACGTCAAGGATGTGGTTCTGCTCGACGTGACACCGCTGTCGCTTGGCATCGAAACGCTTGGCGGTGTCTTTACCCGTCTGATCGACCGCAACACCACGATCCCTACGAACAAATCGCAAATCTTCTCGACCGCCGAAGACAATCAGTCGGCCGTGACGATCCGCGTGTTCCAGGGCGAGCGTGAGATGGCCGCAGACAACAAGATGCTGGGTCAGTTCAACCTTGAAAACATCCCGCCGTCACCGCGCGGCATGCCGCAGATCGAGGTCGGCTTTGACATCGACGCCAACGGCATTGTCTCGGTTCAGGCCAAGGACAAGGGCACCGGCAAAGAGCAAAAGATCACGATCCAGGCCTCTGGTGGTCTAAGCGACGATGACATCGAGAAAATGGTCCGCGACGCCGAAGAGAACGCCGAATCCGATAAGGCGCGCCGCGAGCTGGTCGAATCCAGAAACCAGGCCGAAAGCCTGATCGACTCGACCGAAAAGTCGATGGAAGAGCATGCCGACAAGGTTGACCCGACCACGATCGAGGCAATCGAGCTTGCCATCGCGGCGCTCAAGGATGAGCTTGAAGGCGAAGACGCCGGCAAGATCAAATCCGGCATCCAGAACGTCACCGAAGCGGCGATGAAGCTTGGCGAGGCGATCTATAAGTCGAGCCAGGAAGAGGCCGACGGAGAGCCCGCAGCCGCAGATCGTGCCGATGCTGGCGAAGATGACATCCTCGACGCCGACTTCGAGGATCTCGACGACAACAAACGCGCCTAAGGCACGTTAAGGATTGATCAGGGGCGGTCAGGCAGTATGCCGGGCCGCGCCCTGATGATCCGTCAAAAGGAGATCCCCGATGGCCAAACGTGACTATTACGAAGTGCTTGGGCTTTCCAAGGGCGCCTCGGCGGAAGAGATCAAAAAAGCCTATCGCAAGAAGGCCAAAGAACTTCACCCCGACCGCAATTCCGACAACCCCGACTCTGAACGCCAGTTCAAAGAGGCGGGCGAAGCCTATGATGCCCTGAAGGACCCCGACAAGAAAGCGGCCTATGATCGGTTTGGTCATGCCGCCTTTGAAGGGGGTATGGGTGGCCCACGCCCCGGTGGCGGCATGGGTGGCGGCGGTCAGGGCGACTTTGCCAGCGCCTTTTCCGACGTGTTCGATGACCTCTTTGGTGATTTCATGGGTGGCGGCGGGCGCCCCGGCGGTGGCCGTCAGCGGGCCTCGCGCGGCTCTGACCTGCGCTATAACCTGCGTGTCACGCTGGAAGAGGCCTATTCCGGCCTGCAAAAGACGATCAAGGTGCCCACGGCTGTTGGCTGTGACGCCTGTAACGGCTCGGGCGCCGAAGGTGGCGGCGAGCCGACCACCTGTCCCACCTGTTCAGGTATGGGCAAGGTCCGCGCGCAACAGGGCTTTTTCACCGTTGAACGGACCTGCCCCACCTGTGGCGGTCTGGGTCAGATCATCAAGAACCCCTGCAAATCCTGTCAGGGGCAAGGCCGCACCCAAAAAGAGCGCGCCCTTAGCGTCAACATCCCCGTCGGCGTGGAAACCGGCACCCGCATCCGTCTTGCGGGTGAGGGTGAGGCCGGCATGCGCGGCGGTCCGTCGGGTGATCTGTACATCTTCATTGATGTCGCCAAACACGACCTGTTCGAGCGCGAAGAGACGAATCTTTTTTGTCGCGTGCCCGTGTCGGTCATCAAGGCCGCGCTTGGCGGTGATATCGAGGTGCCCACCATCGACGGCGGGCGCAGCCGTGTGAAAATCCCCGCCGGAAGCCAATCCGGCCGTCAGATGCGTCTGCGCAGCAAGGGCATGCCCGCTCTGCGTGGCGGCGGCACCGGTGATATGTTCATCGAACTTGCGGTTGAAACGCCGGTGAACCTGACCAGCAAGCAAAAAGAGCTTCTGCGTGAGTTCGAGGCCTTGTCGGAAGACAACAACCCCGAAAGCAAAACCTTCTTTTCGTCGGTCAAAAACTTTTGGGATGCGATGAAAAGCTAGGCCCGAAAACCACAGCACGACCCTGAAAAGGTGCGCTTAGCGGCGCACCTTTTTCCTTTTGCACGCTCCACTCCGCCGTGGTTAACCATTCGCTAACCCTGATCAGGCAGGGTTTTGCCATGAGTGATCCACGCGCCTTTTCCGAAATGCCCCTGCCGCTTTTTGTCGGCGACGAAGCGATCGAGGCTGCGCCGCCTGGCGGCGGAAAACAGCCCTCTTACATCCGTGACCATCGCCAGCGGCTGCGCACGCGGTTTCTAAGCGGCGGCGCGCAGGCCATGCCGGATTACGAGCTTTTGGAGCTGGTGCTTTTCCGTGCCATTCCGCGCCGCGACGTGAAGCCGCTCGCGCATCAGCTTATTGAGGCATTCGGCGATTTCAACGGCGTCCTCTCGGCGGCGCCAGATCAACTTTCGGCGCTGCCCGGCGTCGGTGAGGCGGTGATCACCGAGCTCAAGATCGTCGAGGCCGCCGCACATCGTCTGGCACGGGCCAAGGTATTGCGCCGTCAGGTGATCTCATCCTGGGATGCGCTGCTGGATTACTGTCACACCACCATGGCCCATCGCCAGACCGAACAGTTTCGCGTATTTTTCCTGGACCGCAAGAACATCCTGATTGCCGATGAAGAGCAGGCCCAGGGCACGGTCGATCACGTCCCGGTCTATCCGCGCGAGGTGGTGAAACGCGCGCTTCAGCTCAATGCCAGCGCGCTTATCCTGGTGCACAACCATCCGTCGGGCGACCCGACGCCGTCAGAGGCGGATATTACCATGACCCATCAGATCGAGGCCGCGGCGACGACGATGGGCATCACTCTGCATGACCATATCATCATCGGAAAATCCTGCGAAATCAGCTTTCGCTCGGAAGGCCACCTGTGACGCTCATCCGGCCCTTGCGCGTCGGTCTCGCAAACTAGCGCACCCAGACCTCGACCCGGCGGTTTACCTGTCGCCCCCATGCGGTATCGTCGCAGGCCATTGGCATCGCTTCGCCAAAGGCGTCGATTTCAACCGCGATCCGGTCAAAGTTGGCGGTTTCGGCGGCCCGCTTGACCGCGCGCGCGACGGTCTCGGCGCGGCGCATTGCAATATCCCGGTTCGGCCCTGCCGCCCCATCCCCGTCGCTGAACCCCACGAACACCAACCGCCGCGCATCGTATAACCCCAGCTCAAGCGCGCGCGCCAGTTGCTCGACATTCGAGCGCGATTGCGCGTCAAGGCGGACCGACGCCGGTTCAAACCGAAAGGTGGTGGTCAGCCGTTTAAGCGAGGACAGCACCCCGACCATGCGCTGTAACTCCTGCAAGCCAACCTCGGGTCCGGCCTGAGCGATCGCATTGGCAAAGCGGTCGCCCTGCGCGTTGATGTCAATCTCTTCGGGGGCCTGATCGACAAAGCCGGCGCGGCGGATCACCAATTGTGCCGAAGGGTCGCGCAGATAGGCCAGAAATTCGCGCGCCAACTTGGGGAAACGCCGCGCCGGCAGATAAAGAAACAGCGGCGCAGTCAGCGGGTAATCCTCGGTCTTGACAGCACGGCGGGTCGCCGTCAGGGCAAAGCCACAGTCCCCCGTCAGCGCAAGTTCCCAGGTATTGCCCTGTTCGGACCGCATGGTCAGGCCAAGCGCAAAAGGATCGCGCGCGACGGCCTTTGCAAACGCGTCGCCGTTGTCATGGCGGCGCACGCGGCTGTTTTCGGGCAACCCACCCGGCCCGAGCAGGTGATCGACACTGGCCTGCCCGATGCCGGTGCGTTCATCCCAAAGGTGCACGTCAATCGGCGCATCCGGGCCACCAAGCAGGTTCCAATTGGCAAGCCGCCCGGCCAGTACCTCGGCCAGTTGCGGCATGGTGATCCCCTGCACCGGATTGCTGGGCGCCACGACCGGGATAAGCGCATCAAGCGCCAGCACCCGCGCACGCCCCGGCGCCGTCAGGTCGCCAAGCCCGGCGGCCTTGGCATGGCTCACCTCATCTGTGTGCGCCTCGCGCAGGGTCATGGCGATATCGGCCTCATTGGCCAAAAGATCGGCAAACCCCTCATCGGTATTGGTCAGGCGAAAGGTAAACTCGCCGACAAGGTCGCTGGTTTTGCGGCTGCTCAGGGCATAGCTGATTTCATTATCGCCCTCGTCGCGCCGGGTGACATCGTAATCGCCACGAATGGCAAAGGCCTCGATCAGCGCGGGCATCAAAACCTTGCCAATCGTCGGTGCGCCCGAAAACGCAAGCCGCGCCACGAAATTTTCAAGATTGGGGCAACCGGGGCCGTCACAGGCAACCCCTGAGCCATCGACCGTCAGCTCGCCGTAAACCGTGTCGAGGCGATAAAACTCGCCATCAAATCCAAGCAGATTGCCGGAGATTTCGACATCCCCGTCATAAGAGCGCAGGGTCACATCCTGCGCCACCACGGGCAACACCGAGGCAAATACAAAAAGTGCGGCGACAATCGCCGCACGCACCTTTGTCATGGAATGACCCCCGAATGCTGCGGAATTAGTTTCGCGCAACCTTCAGGTCATTGAACAGATTATTCAACACCAGAAAGTCACCAATCCCATCGCAATCGGGCATGGCCAGCACGATATCCTGAACTTTCAACCCGCTCACAGAATCGGTGGCAATGGTTTGGGCCTCTAGATCGCGGCCACAATTGGCTGCGGTCACTTCGGCCTCGACCCGCAGACTGATGTCACCGGCACGCAGCGCGGTCTCGGTCGGAAAGGTATAGACCTCGGCCAAGAGGGCGTTATCCATATCGGGCGCGCCATGGCGGGTCAGAAACCCACCCTCGCCACGCGCGGCGCGCGCCATATCATGGGCCGCATCATCCCAGACGTGCCCCTCATCCCCAAAATCCGCGCCATATTCCAAGGCGTGGATTTTCACGCCACGGGCGCCACCCCACTGCACGACAAAGCGGTCGTAATAGGCGAATGAATTGACCGACGCGGTCGCAATCGCACCCTCGCCATTGCCATTTCCATTGCCAAAGGAGGCAATGAAAACCGCGTTCTCGGCAAGCGCGGGCACGGTCAGGACGCTTTGGCCCTTATCGTCGGTCGCCTCGGTGAACATCATGCCGTTCTGGTGCAGCGTGAATTTCTCGTTGATCATGCAAGGCGCATCAAGGGTGACCTCGACCATCGCGGCGGCCAGCGGTTTTGCGGTCATGCTGTACTCGCAGGAAAAGCCCGGCGCGGCCTCTTCGGAGGGAAGGGTATCGGCAAGCGGCGCATCCTGTGCCACGGCCAATGTGACCGGCACCGCAGGCAAAGCCGCAGGTTCCGCCATGGCCACCGGCGGCGTCGGGGCCGCAGAGGTCAGCGTGATCTGTGAAATCTCGATCTTGGGTTCACCGGCATCCACCATGCCCGCCGCGCGAACGTTGACGGGGCCGTTATGGCTTGCCTGCATGAAATAACCGATGCCAAGCGCACATGCGAGCGAGCCGCCAGCGGTGATATAACGTCTGTACTTGGACATAACACTCTCCCATGCCTTTTAAGGGTCAAGTGAGAGAGTACTGGTTAAACAAGGCTGTCTTGTGGCAAAGAAACGGAGTCATTCCGGCGGGGGCGCTTAGGCCAACCGCCCGTGACAATGCTTGAATTTCTTTCCGGATCCACAGGGGCAAACCTCGTTGCGGCCCGGATTTCCCCAGGTCGAAGGATCAGATTCGACAAACCCCGACGCGGCGGCTTCGGGGGCCTCAGCGGGCGTTGCATCATGGGCAGGCGCTTCCATTTTTGCGCGCTGTGCTGCCATTTCCTGCATCATGGCCTCTTGTTCGGCCTCTGTCATCGGGCGGATCTGGGCCAGCTTTTGGGTCACATCCTCACGCAGGCTGTTGAGCATGGTTTCGAACAGCTGGAACGCCTCGTTCTTGTACTCGTTCAGCGGGTCGCGCTGTGCATAACCGCGAAAGCCGACGACGCTGCGCAGATGTTCAAGCGTCAGAAGATGCTCGCGCCACTTGGTGTCGATGGTTTGCAACAAGACCTGCTTTTCGATCATGCGCATGGTTTCAGGACCAAAGGCCGCGGCCTTGGCGGCCATCATCTCATCGGCGGCCTTTTCAAGGCGCTCGGTGATTTCCTCGTCGTCCACGCCCTCTTCGGCGGCCCAGTCGATCACCGGCAGATCAAGGTTAAGACGCTCGATCACCGCCGCGTAAAGCCCTTCGGTGTTCCATTGGTCGGCATAGGTCTTGGGTGGCATGTAGGTATCGACCAGATCGTCGATCACCTCGCCGCGCATGTCCTCGATGATCTCGGACAGGTCCTTGGCCCGCATGATATCAAGCCGCTGCTTGAAGACCACCTTGCGCTGTTCGTTCATCACATCGTCGAACTTGAGCAACTGCTTGCGGATATCAAAGTTGCGCGCCTCGACCTTGGCCTGCGCGCGCTCAAGCGATTTGTTCACCCAAGGGTGAATGATCGCCTCGCCTTCTTTCATCCCCAGCGTCGAGAGCACCTTTTCAAGGCGCTCGCTGCCGAAGATGCGCATCAGGTCGTCTTCGAGGCTCAGGAAAAAGGCCGACATGCCCGGATCGCCCTGACGGCCGGAGCGACCGCGCAACTGGTTGTCGATGCGTCGGCTTTCGTGGCGCTCGGTGGCCAGCACGAAAAGCCCGCCTGCGGCTTTGACAGCCTCTTCATCGGCGGCATGGCCCTCTTCTATCTTTTGACGGATCTCTTCGGGGTCGACTTCGGGATCGGCGGCAATCGCCTCCATGATCTTGAACTCGACATTGCCACCAAGTTTGATGTCGGTGCCGCGCCCGGCCATGTTGGTGGCGATGGTAACCGCGCCAAGCTTGCCGGCATCAGCCACGATCTGGGCTTCTTTTTCATGCTGGCGCGCGTTCAGAACGTTATGCGGAATTTTCGCCTCGGTCAGAAGCCTGCTCAGCAGTTCGGATTTCTCGATCGAGGTGGTGCCAACGAGGGTCGGCTGCCCTTTGTCATGCGCTTCGCGGATTGTTTCGATGATCGCGTTAAGCTTGTCGGTGGTGGTGCGATAAACCGCGTCATCCTTGTCGATCCGGGCAATCGGCCGGTTGGTCGGCACTTCGACCACGCCAAGACCGTAAATTTCCTGGAATTCCTCGGCCTCGGTCACCGCGGTGCCGGTCATGCCCGAGAGGGTATCGTAAAGCCGGAAATAATTCTGAAATGTCACCTGTGCGAGGGTCACGTTCTCGGGCTGAATCTGACAGCCTTCCTTGGCCTCGATCGCCTGATGAAGCCCTTCGGACAACCGCCGCCCCGCCATCATCCGACCGGTAAATTCGTCGATCAAAACGACATCCCCACCGCGCACGATGTAATCCTTGTCCTTCTGGAAAAGCTTGTGCGCGCGCAGCCCCTGATTGACGTGATGCACGATCGTGGTGCTTTCAGGGTCATAAAGCGAGCGCCCCTCTTCCAGAACGCCACGCGTCAGCAGAAGCTCTTCAAGAAACTCGTTGCCCTCTTCGGTGAAGGTGACGTTGCGGGTCTTTTCGTCAATCGTGAAATGCGCGTCCTGCAATTCCGGGATCAGCGCGTCGATTGTCAGGTAAAGCTCGCTGCGGTCCTCGCTTGGGCCGGAAATGATAAGCGGCGTGCGCGCCTCGTCGATCAGGATGCTGTCCACCTCGTCGACCACGGCAAAGTTATGGCCGCGCTGGTTCATCTCTTCGAGCGAGGATTTCATGTTGTCGCGCAGATAATCAAATCCAAGCTCGTTGTTGGTGGCATAGGTCACATCGGCGGCGTAGGCGGCTTGTTTCTCGGCCTCGGGCTGTTGCGGATAAACGACACCGGTGGTCATGCCGAGGGCGGCAAACACCTTGCCCATCCATTCGGCGTCACGCCGCGCAAGATAGTCGTTGACCGTAACCACGTGAACGCCCCGCCCCGACAGCGCATTCAGATATGACGGAAAGGTCGCCACAAGCGTTTTACCTTCACCGGTCTTCATCTCGGAAATGTTACCTTGATGCAGGAAAATGCCGCCCATCAACTGAACGTCAAACGCCCGCAGGCCGAGCGCCCGGCGCGCCGCTTCGCGACAATTGGCAAAAGCCTCTGGCAAAAGCGCGTCAAGCGTTTCGCCCTCGGCAATCCGCTTGCGAAATTCTTCGGTCTTTTCAATCAGCCCGGCGTCGCTGAGCGCTTCAAACTCGGGTTCAAGCGCGGTGATCTTGTCAACCAGCGGCCGTGTCGCCTTGATCTTGCGGTCATTCGGCGTTCCGAAGATCTTTTTGGCGACCGTTGAAATACCCAGCATTTTTTATCCGTTCCGGTGTTTTGACTATCCGTGAAAGGCAATTACTTGCCCCGCATCCCCGGCCACCCTACAACGGGCCAAAGAGCGCGGCTTTGCCTTTACCATAAGGCGATGTAAGGGGCCGCCGGAAGAGTGTCAACGTTGCGCACCCGCGCAGCCGCCATTGCAGTATCGACAAAGGAATATCTTCATGTTCGCACGCCTACGCCTTTTGTCCGCCACAGCCCTGATCACGGGCCTCGCAATCACCACCCCCGCCGTCGCGCAAGACGCGCCGACGCTGGATACGGTGATGGCCTCGGTTGGCGATAGCGAGATCACTCTTGGGCACATGCTTGCCCTGCGAAACGGCCTGCCTGCGGATTACAATCAGCTTCCGCCAGAGGTTCTGTTCAAGGGCGTTCTGGATCAGCTGATCCAGCAAACCCTGTTGATGCGCGCCCATGAAGGCCCGCTGTCGGAGGCCGCCAAATGGCGTCTTGAGAACGAAACCCGCGCCGTGACGGCCGGTGACGTGATCGACCGCGTACTTGAGGCCGCGCTGACCGATGAGGCGCTGCAAGCTGCCTATGATGCCCAGTACATTGGCGGCGATGAGGAAACCGAATACAAGGCCGCCCATATTCTGGTCGAGAGCGAAGACGAGGCCAAGGCCCTCGTGGCCGAGCTTGAAGGCGGCGCGAATTTCGCCGCGCTTGCGCAAGAGCATTCCACCGGCCCCTCAGGCCCCGGTGGTGGCGATCTTGGCTGGTTCAGCGATGGCGTCATGGTTCAGGAGTTCTTTGATGCCGTGGCCAAGCTTGAACCCGGACAGGTGTCGCCCCCGGTGCAGACACAATTTGGCTGGCATGTGATCAAGCTCAATGAGACCCGCGTCAAGGAACGCCCCTCGCTGAACGAGGTGCGCGATGAACTGGCCGATGGCATCCGCCAAGAGGCCTTTGACGCCTATGTCGCAAATCTTGAAGACGCCACCGAAGTCACCCGCACAGACATAAGCGCCTATGATCCGGCGCTGATCAACAACACCACTCTTCTGGAGAAATAAGCCATGGGCGCCACCCCGCCGCTTTCCCCGCTTGCACCCGCCGCCTTTCCCGATCTGCCGAGCATTGGCGGAGTGAGCTTTGCCACCACATCGGCAGGCGTGCGTTATAAGGACCGCACCGATGTGATGCTTGTCACGCTTGCACCCGGCACGGCGATAGCGGGGGCGTTTACGCGCTCTGCCACGCGCTCGGCGGCGGTGCTTGATTGCCAGGACAAGATTGGCGGCGACCCGGCCAAGGGCGCGGCGATCATCGTGAATTCGGGCAATGCGAACGCCTTTACCGGGCGTCTTGGCACGGATTCGGTCGCGGCCGTGACCGGCGCGGTGGCCGACCGGCTTGGCGTGCCGGTGGCGCGGGTGTTTTCATCCTCGACCGGCGTTATCGGTGAGCCGCTGCCGCATCAGCGCATCATCGACAGTATCGACACGCTCAAAGGCGCCCTGAGCCATGATGGTATCGGTGACGCTGCCCGCGCGATCATGACCACAGACACCTTTCCCAAGGGCGCGTGCGAGACGGTGGTGATCGACGGTCAGGCGGTGCATATCGCCGGGATCGCCAAAGGCTCTGGCATGATTGCGCCGGATATGGCGACCATGCTTGTCTATATCTTCACAGACGCCGCGATTGATCAGGAAATCCTGCAAAGCACGGTCAGCGCGCTGAACCGGACCACGTTCAATTGTATCACCGTCGATAGCGATACCTCGACCTCTGACACCCTTCTGGTGGCCGCAACCGGCGCCTCGGGCATCCGGGTGACCGAGAATAACATCGGCTTCATGGAAGGGCTGCGCCGTGTCATGCTCGACCTTGCCCATCAGGTCGTGCGCGACGGTGAAGGCGCGACCAAGTTTGTCGAGATTTCCGTCACCGGTGCCGCAAGCGACGCCGAGGCCCATGTGCATGCCAAATCCATCGCCAATTCGCCGCTGATCAAGACCGCGATTGCAGGCGAAGATCCCAATTGGGGCCGGGTCGTGATGGCGGTGGGCAAATCCGGCGCGCGCGCCGATCGCGATACTCTGTCGATACGGTTTGGTGACATGGTTGTGGCCAAGGATGGCTGGGTCAGCCCCGACTATGACGAGGATCGCGCCGCCGCCTACATGAAGAATCAGGAGATCGAAATTCATGTGGATCTTGGCCTCGGCGGCGGCACCGCCACGGTCTGGACCTGCGATTTGACCCACGGGTATATCGACATCAACGCCGATTACCGGTCGTGATATTGGCCCCGAAAGTGCGCCCATGAAGATCGTTCTTGTCTCTGCCGTTGCCCTGATCGACGTCGATGGCCGTATTTTGCTTGCCCAACGCCCTGCCGGTAAATCCTTGGCGGGGCTGTGGGAATTTCCCGGCGGCAAGGTCGAACCGGGCGAGAGCCCCGAGCACGCCCTGATCCGCGAATTGGAAGAAGAACTTGGCATCAACACCTGGGCAAGCTGTCTGGCGCCGCTGACCTTTGCCAGCCACTCCTATGACGACTTTCACCTTCTGATGCCGCTCTTTGCCTGTCGCAAATGGGAAGGCACGCCACAGGGGCGCGAGGGCCAGACCCTGAAATGGGTGCGCGCGCAGGATCTCAAGTCCTATCCGATGCCCCCTGCGGATATCCCTCTCATTCCAATTTTGCGCGATTGGCTTTGACAGCGCCCTGAATGCCACGTCACGTTATTGGTCGTTGAAAGCAAATTCCCCGGCTGGCGCGATGCCTGCTCGGATTTTAGCCGAATCTTCAGAGAATTTAGTAGTGTTTTAAAGATTTTGATCTAACCTAAGTTTTAGTATCCACGCCGTGGAGCAAACCCTCCGACTTCCAGTCGGACCCGCTTCAGCGTGAAAGAATCGCTTTATGATCGTACCCTCAGAAAAATGAGCCGCAGCCGGGTCGGAGGCTCATTTTTCTGAGGGTACGATCATGCAATATGACACCGGCAAACACTGCGTTTTCTATCACCGCTACCACATCGTCTGGTCGACCAAGTACCTTTATAAGGTGCTGACGGGGGCACT